>NZ_DATCQQ010000057.1:0-13873 GCF_036569425.1 Lacisediminihabitans sp. | reverse complement strand
GCGACTGCGGCGATCAGTAGCGGTAGTGGTCCACCTTGTACGGGCCGTCGACCGGCACGCCGATGTAGGCGGCCTGCTTCTCTGACAGCACGGTGAGCTTCACGCCGAGCGCGTCGAGGTGAAGGCGGGCGACCTTCTCGTCGAGGTACTTCGGCAGCACGTAGACCTTCTTCTCATAGTTCTCGCCGTGCGCGTAGAGTTCGATCTGGGCGAGCACCTGGTTGGTGAAGGAGTTGCTCATGACGAAGGACGGATGCCCGGTCGCGTTTCCGAGGTTCATCAGGCGCCCCTCGGAGAGCACCAGGATGCTGCGCCCGGTGGGCAGGCGCCACTCGTGCACCTGCGGCTTGATCTCGATCTTCTCGGTGCCGGGGAGCTTCTCGAGGCCGGCGATGTCGATCTCGTTGTCGAAGTGGCCGACGTTGGCGACGATCGCGAGGTGCTTCATGCCGAGCATGTGGTCCACGGTGAGCACGTTCTCGTTGCCGGTGCCGGTGACGAAGATGTCGACGTCGCCGACGACATCCTCGATCGTGGTCACCTGGAATCCGTCCATCGCGGCCTGCAGCGCGTTGATCGGGTCGATCTCGCTCACGATCACGCGGGCGCCCTGGCCCTTGAGGGCCTCCGCCGCGCCCTTTCCGACATCCCCGTAGCCGGCCACGAACACGACCTTGCCGCCGATCAGAACGTCGGTGGCGCGGTTGAGGCCGTCGGGCAGGGAGTGGCGGATGCCGTACTTGTTGTCGAACTTGCTCTTGGTGACCGAGTCGTTCACATTGATCGCCGCGAACTGCAACTCGCCGGCCTTGGCCAGCTCGTAGAGGCGGTGCACGCCGGTCGTGGTCTCCTCCGTGACGCCCTGGATCTCCGCGGCGATGCGGGTCCAGCGGTCCGGGGAGGCGGCGAGCGAGGCGCGAAGGGTGTCCAGGATCACGCGCCACTCGTGGCTGTCACCGTCCGCGGCATCCGGCACCGCGCGTGCGGCCTCGAACTCGCGGCCCTTGTGCACGAGGATCGTGGCGTCCCCACCGTCGTCGAGGATCATGTTCGGGCCCGCCCAGTGTTCACCTGTGGCGCTGGCTTCCGCCGACCAGTCGAAGATCTGGCTCGTGCACCACCAGTACTCCTCGAGCGTCTCGCCCTTCCAGGCGAACACGGGAACCCCGGCCGGCGCCTCCGGCGTGCCGTTCGGCCCGACGGCGACGGCGGCGGCCGCCTCGTCCTGGGTGGAGAAGATGTTGCAGCTTGCCCAGCGCACCTGCGCGCCGAGCGCGACGAGGGTCTCGATGAGCACCCCGGTCTGCACGGTCATGTGCAGCGAGCCGGCGATGCGGGCGCCGGTCAGCGGCTTGGAGTCGCCGAACTCCTCGCGCAGGGCCATCAGACCCGGCATCTCGTTTTCGGCGAGCCTGAACTGATGCCGACCCGCCTCGGCGAGGGAGAGGTCACGGACCTTGAACGGCGCGGCAATGCTGGTGGATGTGAGCGACATGCTCCCATTCTGACAGGTCCCTCTGTGCACCTCCGCTCCCGCGGCCTCCGTTCCGCTCCCGCGACCTCCGTTCCGCTCCCGCGACCCAAAACGCAGGAGTTTCAACGCCGACCGGCCCGAAACGCGCTGCCGACACTGCTTTTATGGCGAAAGTCCTGCGTTTTGGGAGGGCGCTGGAGGGAGGGCGCTGGAAGGGAGGGCGCTGGAAGGATTGCGCCGCGCTCCCCCGCTACTCCCGGATGAGCGCGAGCACGGCATCCCGCACGCGCGCCATCTCCTCGGGGGTCGCCGCCTCCACGTTGAGACGCAGCAGCGGCTCGGTGTTGGACGGGCGCACGTTAAACCACCAGAACGGCTCGTCTGCTGGCACGATCCCCGTCACGGTGAGGCCGTCGAGCTCGTCGAACTCGGCGATGCCGTTGTACGCGTCCACGATGCGGCTGTACGCCGACGGCACGTCGGTGACGGTGGAGTTGACCTCGCCGCTCGCGGAGTACGGCGTGTACTGCTTCGACAGCGCGGCGAGCGGGCCGTCGTGCGAGCCGAACTCGGCCAGGATGTGCATGGCGGCGAGCATGCCGTTGTCCGCTCCCCAGAAGTCGCGGAAGTAGTAGTGCGCGGAGTGTTCCCCACCGAAGATCGCCCCGGTCTTGGCCATCTCGTCCTTGATGAGCGAGTGCCCGACCCGCGTGCGCACGGGGATCGCCCCGGCGGCCGCGATGGTCTCCTCCACGATCCGCGAGGTGATGAGGTTGTGGATCACGAAGATGTCACCATCGGGCTGCAGCCTGCGCACCCGGGTGATCTCACGCAGCGCGACGATCGCGGCGACCGCGGACGGCGTGAAGGCGTTGCCCTCCTCGTCCACGACGAAGCAGCGGTCGGCGTCACCGTCGAAGGCCAGTCCGAGGTCGGCGCCGTGCTCGACGACGGCCTTCTGCAGGTCGACGATGTTCGCCGGCTCGAGCGGGTTCGCCTCGTGGTTGGGGAACGAGCCGTCGAGTTCAAAATAGAGCGGGATGATCTCGATCGGCAGTTTCGCGAGCCCGGCGGCCTCGCCGAGCACGGCAGGCACGGTGAGTCCGCCCATGCCGTTGCCGGCGTCCACCACGATGCGGATGGGCCGGATGCCAGAGAGGTCGACGAGGGACCGCAAGTACGCGGCGTAGTCGGCAAGCACGTCGGCAGAGCGGAAGCTTCCGGTCTCGGCGACCGCGCCGACGCCGGTGGACAGGTACTCCTGCGCGCGGTCGCGGATCGAGCGGAGGCCGGTGTCGAAGCTGATGCCCCGGGCGCCGGCCCGGGAGAACTTGATGCCGTTGTAGGTGGCCGGGTTGTGGCTCGCGGTGAACATCGCGGCCGGGGCGTTGAAGTGGCCGGAGGCGAAGTAGGACTCGTCGGTCGAGCAGAGGCCGATCGAGAGCACGTTGGCCCCGCGGGCCTGCGCTCCGCGCGCGAACGCGGCGGCGAACTCCGGCGACGAGTCGCGCATGTCGTGGCCGACCACGACATCCGTGCCGGCCGCCTCCACCTCGTCGGCGAATGCGGCACCGAGCGCCTCGACCACCTCATCCGTCAGCTGCGAGCCGACAAGGCCTCGCACGTCGTAGGCCTTGATGAATGGTGCGAGATCGATCGCGCCCGAGGAGCTGGCAGAGTTCATGCGGACAACGCTACAGGGCGGAATGCTCCGTGCGACCGAGCGAGACATGCCGCACCACCTGCCAGCCCTGCGGCACGGACAGCCGCTCGGCGTGCCTCGGGCACAGGTCGTAGCTGTGCGGCTCGGCCTGGCGGCTGAGCGGGCCGAGCACCGCCATCGAGTCGGCGTAGACGTAGGTGAGGGTGGAGACGGCGTCGTTCGTGCACGCCACTTTGCTACAGGGTCTGCCATCCATTTGCCTCAACTCTAGCCACGCGGCGGCCCTCGCCGCGGGAGCCTCGCCGCGCACGTCGGGCAGCCCGCTGCGGCGGATAGAATCGAGGGATGGCTCGCCCCAGAAGTGCAGGCGCCTCGGCGAGACCGGGCTGGCGGGATCGCCACGGTCGGGGCATGCGTTCGGCCGTGACCGGGCCGCAGCTGCCGCTGCTGCACTCCCGCGCGGACCTCTTCGACATGACGGTGGCGTCCACCGCGGAGTACCTCAAGGACATCTGGCCGGACGAGCTCGCCAGTGTGAGCTTCGAGGTGGCCGGCCTGCCGAGCGCGGTCGGGGAGGGCGGCGGCATCGACCGGTGGCATGTCATCGCCCCCGAGCGCCGCGTGATCCTCTACCGGCTGCCGATCGAGCGCCTGGCCCACCTGCACCACCACGACGACCTGCACCGCCGGATGCTCATCGAGAGTTGCGTGTTCCGCGCCGTGGCCGAACTGCTCGGCAAGGACCCGTGGGACCTCGCCCCCGAGCGCTTCCGGCACCTGTAGCGGCCGTTCGCTGCGCCGCCTACGGGTAGATGCGGATCGGAAGCGACGCGGGCGCCGAACTGCTCACCGTGTATGCGCTGACCTGCGCGTCCCCGGTGTAGCTGACCGCGAGCGACAGGGTCGAGAATCCGCTGACGGTGTATGCGGATGAGGCGACGACCGGATAGGTGACGGTCTGGCCCGCCGGGATGGTCACCGTCGCATCCGGCTGGCCCTTCGTGGCGATCTTCACAGTCGCCGACGTGCGACCTGAGTTAGCCAGGTGCAACTGGGGCGACGGGCCGGGGGCGACCTCCACCAGCGCCTTGCGGTCGAGCGTTTCGGCGGCCGCGAGCCAGGCGAAGTCGCTCTGGCCGGTCGAACCGACGGTGGACACCCGGGAGCCGGCGACGAGAGGGATGTCGGAGGTGACCGTGACGGTGTAGCTGCCGTCGGCGAGGGTGTCGAGGGGAACGTCGGTGACCAGTCCGGCCGGCACATCCACCGCTACCGCCTTGATCTCCGCCGTTCCGTTCTCCGGCACCACGCTGACGCGTGCCTTTGCGGCCTTGTCGCCCGGCACGAACAGTCGGATCACCGACCCGAGGTCGGCGAAGCCCGGCTCCCCCTGGCGCGCGACGACCGCATCCGAGTTGGCGACCACCATGCCGGGGATCACCGAAGAAACGGATGGGCCGGATGCCGCGCCCACGATGTCGACGCCGCCCGGTTCGAGGGTGCGCACCGTCGACTGCTGCAGGTTGGCGACCACCTGTCCGCCGCGGCTCTGCACGCGTACGACGGGAGAGACGGTGTTGGGGGCGAAGCCGGCGAGCGAGAAGACCCGCTGGCTGCTGGCGGGGACGACGATCCCGTCGGTTCCGGCCGCGCTGACTGCCCCGGTCTCCGAGTAGATCGTGAGCGTCACCGTGGCGGGGACCGCGCTCGGGTTGCTCAGGGTAAGGAGGGTGGTGCGCCCGGTGTCGGTCGCGCCGCCCACGAGCCAGCTGTCACTCGTGGCCTCCGTGCACTCGGCGGCCGCGAAGCCCACGAGATCCTCGGAGCTCACCGTCTGGGACTGGCCGCCCGCGAGGAGCGGTCGCGCCGCGGTCGACGAGCCGGCCGGCAGCGTGAGCACCTGCGGGGCGAGTCCTGTCGTGTTCTCGGTGGCACTGAGCGGTGCGGTCTGCGCCTTCCCAGCCGACTGCGCGAAGCGCACGGCCGGCCTGCCCACCGAGCTGGCCGCGGCGGCGGCGGCTCCGCTCTCGTCGCCGAGACGCAGAAGCGGCCCGGCACAGACCCGCTCCTGGGCCGTGGCCACGGGCGTGACGAGCACGGACGGCGGGGTCACGGTGTGCCTCGGGATCGGCAGCAGGGCGGCCGCGGCCAGCGCTATGGCCGCGACGGCCACGCCGACGGTTCCCGCGACGATACGCGCGCCGACGAGCACCGCGGCGCGTGAGCGGCCGGGCGTCTTCGAGGCCGGCAGCGGCTCCGGCAGCGGCCCAGGCAACTGGCCCGGGGCGACCTCGAGTTCGGGTTCCGGTTCCAGGTCGTCAGTCATGATCCCCCTCGTCGAAGGTTCCGGCCGGCTCGCCCAACACCGATCCGCTCACGCTCTGGCGGCGTCGCCGGCGCACCGTCGGGATGCCGAGAAGCAGGGTGAGACCGAAGACGATGCCCTGGCCGACGAGGATCCCGGCGCCGAGCTGGGTGCCGGTGTTGCCTGGCCGCGGCGGCGCGGTCCCGTCCGGCAGGGCGTAGCGCCAGAGCAGCCCGTTGGCCGTGTTGCCGACGGGGGTGAAGAGCGAGTTGCCGTCGAGCGCCTCGGCCGTGCGCCGGTGCACCGCCTGCTCGCTGTCCTCGGCCGGGGCGAGCAGCACGAATCCGATGGACAGGTCGCCCAGACTCGACGCGGCGTCGAATCCGCTTCGTGACGCGAGGTTGCCCGACAGCGTCGCCACTCGCTTCTGCTCGGCGGCCAGCCTGGTCGCCGTGGAGGCGAGCGTCGACTGGTCGTCGAGAGTCGTGCCTGAGCCGCGCTCGACGACGGCGGAGAGGGCGCCGCCGGCGAGGGGAGTCAGCACGAGGGTGCCGACGTCGGGGCGCCCGTTCGCCTGGGCGGTGACCACGGCCGGCAGGATGCGGGCGCCGGGATGCACGGTGGCCGTCGCTGCGTACAGGGAGCCGAGCAGAGGCACGACGAGCAGGGTCGAGGCCACTCCGGCGAGCACCCCGAGCGGCACCGAGACGCGGCCGAGGAAATCGAGCCCGGTCACGACGCTTCCGATGAGTCCGAGCCAGTAGAGGCTGAGCGCCGCTCCCGGCCAGATCACGATCGCCGCCCCGCCGGCCGTCGCCACGGAGATGTGCGATCCGATCACCGCGGTGGCGAAACCGAGCAGCGCCACGATCATCGACGGGATGGCCCGCCGGGAGCCGGGCACAAAGAGCGCGAGCAGCGCGATGGCGCCGATCGGCGCGAGCAGCACCGCCACGAGCACCACCGGGGCGGTGCCGGGCAGGGAGAGCGAGTGGAGCGCCGAACTCCAGCCGTGCAGGCCGGTGCCCGGCGAGGCGAGGGCGAGACGCAGGCCGGATGTCTCCGCCCCGCCGGCCGGAACGCCCGGGTCGGCGAGCAGGGCGAGCGGGTTGCCGCGGACGAACTGCTGCACGACCAGCGGGAGGAACAGGGCAGCCGCCGGCAGCGGAATCCAGATCAGCCGGTGCAGGCTCTTCGGCCGGGAGAGCACGAGCGCGAGCCAGCAGACCAGCAGTGCCGGCGCCATCGACGGCGCGGATGCCGCGGCCACCGCGAGCAGCAGGGCCGAGCCGGCCGACGCGGACCACGATCGCGACGCGGAGAGGCTGGCGAGCACGAGCCAGGGCAGAACGAGGTGCACGATCGACGCGCCGAGGTGGCCGGCGGAGAGCGACCCGAGCAGCGGCGGCGCGAGGGCGTAGAGGGCGGCGGCGAGCGCCGGCAGCCACACCCGTTCGGTGAGCCGTCGCGCGAGGAACCAGGCGCCGAGTGCCGAGAGGGGCAGCGCGAGCAGGTAGACGCCGAGGATGCCGAGGGAGGGCTGCCAGAACGTGATCGAGCCCAGCACGGCGAGCACGTAGGCGAAGGGGTCGGAGGCGCCGACGAATCCAACCCCGATCTCGCGCCAGCCGTAGCCCACGTGCGACCAGAGCTGGCCGGCGGTGTCGCTCAGGGGAAGCAGTGTGCCGCCGACGAGCGAGGAGGCGCCGAGCACCGGGCCGCTGAAGATGATTCCGACGACCGCGGCGAGAACGACAACCCAGAGGCCGCCGTGGGCGACGAACCCGGCGCGCGGGGCGGCGTGCACCACCACGGCGGTGGAGGAGGCCGCCTCTTCCCTCGCCTGCGCGCGCCGTTCGCGCACCGCGCGCCCAGGCACGCGCAGCGAGGCGATGGCCGCCCAGCCGAGCGTGCGGCTGCGAGCGAAGTTGCGCCTGGCCCGGCCGACCCCCGTCGTTCCGAACGCAACGGAGAAGGCGGCGGCGAACTCTCCGCCGACGAGCCCCGGTCGCTTGGCGAGCACCTGTCCGATCGCGCGCAGCACGGCGAGCGGCACAAGCGACACCCAGTGGAACACGAGCGAGGCGGCCGGCGCATAGACGAGGCGGCGATGCAGCTGGGCCGTGCGCGCGATGCGGGCCCGGCGCATCTCGGACACCGACGGGCGGGCGAAGGTCTCGGGGCCGCCGGCGCTCGCGACCCGGGCTCCTGACACGACCACCACGCGGTAGCCGGCGAGGCGCGCCCGCACCGAGAAGTCGAGGGCGGCGTCGATGCTCGGCAGGCCGGGGTCGAATCCGCCGAGCGCGGTCCACAGCGAGCGCCGCACGAGCATTCCGCCGGCCGCGACACCGAGCACGTCGTCCTGCACGTCGTGCTGGGCCTGGTCCAGTTCCCCCTCGACGAGGGCGAAGGAGGCGCCGAATCGCGTCATGGTCTCGCCGAACTCGGCGATCACATCCGGCTGTTCCCAGCGCATGAGCTTGGGGCCGGCGACGGCGACGGAGGGGGCGATCTCCACGGCCGCGAGGAGCTGGGCGAGCGCGTTCGGCTCCGGGGCGTTGTCGTGGGCGAGCAGCCACAGCCACTCGTCGTCCGTCGCGCCGGCCGGCGGTGCGCCGGGCCCGGCTGGCGCGAATGCGGCGGGCGCCGCCACGTGCATGGCACGGGCAACGGCCGAGCCGAAGGTGGTCTTCGATCCGACCGAGACGAGTTGGGTGGGCCCGAATTCGGCGAGGAGCTCGGCCGAGTCGTCCGTCGAACCGGCGTCGACACCGATCACATCCTCGGGCAGACGGGTCTGTCGAGCGATCCCGGCGATGGTTCGTTCGAGGTACGCCGCCCCCGAGTGGACAACGAGTATCGCGGTGACTCTCGCTTGCATCTAGTCGAGACTAAGCGTGCGAGCCACGGATCGCACGGAAGACACGCTCGGGGCTCCACAGTTCGCTCTGCACCATGAGCGCGAGCTCCCGCAGCAGCACCAGGTCGACGTCGCGCGCAGGCCGCGGCTCCGGATCGAACACACAAAGCGCGCCGATGCGTTCGCCCGATGGGGATTCGACCGGGAACCCCGCGTAGAAACGGAAGTACGGTTCGCCGTGCACGAACGGGTTGTCGCGAAACCTCTCGTCGGCGAGAGCATCGGGCACAATCATCGGCCCTGGCTCCCGAATAGCGATCGCGCAGAAAGAGCTGCTGCGCGCAATCTCCCCCGGCGCCATTCCGGCGACGGCCTTGTTCCACTGTCGATCGTGGTCGATCACCGTGAACGCCGCAGAGTGAGCGCCGAAAACGCGCTGCGCCAACCCGACGATACGGTCGAACCGTTCCTCGGGCTCGGTGTCGAGGATACCCAGCCCATCGACCGCGTGCTGACGGGCCTGTTCGAGCGCGCCGTTGTCAGGCGCGGCGGACTCACCGGCAGTGTTGTCGGGCTCAGACCACCCAGCATCGAGCGGAGCCGTCATCCGATCCGCGAGGAGTGTGGCCCAGAAGAGGTAACCGTCTGCGCTTCGGTGGCGACCCGCAACGGGACTCGGAGCGGCCGGAAAGGGAACAAAGGTCGTGCGCGGCGACTCAGCACACACCCTCGCCGTCAGTCGGTTCAGCGCCTTCGCGTGGCGATCGGCAACCGAGCCCAACGGGGTGTCGAGCACCGGAACTGACCGAATCGGGTAGATACCTACCATGAAGATCTGCGTGGTGCGGGACGAGTCCTGTTCGATAAGGTGCAGCATCCTCGACAGCCCCCGCCGCCACGAACGCAAGGAGGTGAGGCGCGCGGCCTCGCTTACGCCGAGGATCACGACGATGGCGTCGTAACGCCACAGTCTCAACCCGTCGAGTTCGCCAATCGCCACGCTGACGGTTGTCAGCGGGCTGGCGACGACGTCGACGTCCACACCCCGCCCGGTTCGGGCCGACAGCGTTCGGGCGAGCGAGCCTGGCAGGGCGAGGTCGTGACTGACAACCCCCCATCCGAACGCCGGACCGCTCCCGAAGACGAGGATGCGGTCGCTGTCGACCCCGGCGGAGTGCACATGAGGGGCATCGGTGGGTCGCGGGATGCTTCCGAATTCGCGCTCTTTTTGCGTAGCCCAGGCGCTCATCACCGGACGCAACGCCCACCGCGGGAATCCTTGCATCATTGCCCCCTCACATCACTGTAAGGACTATTGAGCGGTTCGCGTCGCCATTCTCACACCGAACTCACACCGACCGACCGGAACACCTCTGCCGACGACCTCGTCGAAGTAGCCAACGGCACTCTCACCCTTGGCCCCAGGCAGGGCTAATGCGGAATGGCGTGGTGGTTAGGCGCGCTTGCGGAGCTTGCGGCGCTCCCGCTCGGAGAGCCCGCCCCAGATGCCGAAACGCTCATCGTTCTGCAGCGCGTACTCCAGGCACTGAGCCTTGACCTCGCACGACGTGCAGATCTTCTTGGCGTCTCGCGTGGATCCGCCCTTTTCGGGGAAGAAGGCCTCCGGATCTGTCTGCGCACACAGCGAATCCGTCTGCCAGGAGAGCGGGTTCTCGTCGTCGAGTTTCCCACGGACGCCGGGAACTCCCAGTCGAACGGGGTCGACGAACCAGTCCTCAGGTACACCTCGGCGCTGTTCGTCGATCGCCATAACATATCTCCCCTCGATAATGCGCTCGGCATGCGCACCACGTTAGAAGTAATTACACTCGTGTAGTTCCCTCCCGTCAAGTCGCAAATGGTAAAGCCTCAATTCGCTGTCGAGGGTTCGCGACGCGCCGCGGCCCTCAATTGGGGGGCGCGATATATCGGGCCGTCCGAGAATCGCCTGTCAGCGGCCGTAAGCCTGGCGCGCGGCCCACGCGCTGGACACCATTTGGGTCAGCGAATGCCGCATTTTCCAGTCCAGATCCCGTGCCGCGAGGTCCCCGGCCGCCACGATTCTGGCGGGGTCCCCTGGGCGTCGCTGGCCGATCTCCGGGGTGAAATCAATGCCGGTCACCTCGGCCACCGTCGCCATGATCTCGCCCACCGACACGCCGTCCCCGCTGCCGAGGTTGTAGGCCGGCTCGAGCGGCTCGCCGGCATCCAGGCGCCGCGCTGCAGCGACGTGCGAGACCGCAAGATCGGCCACGTGGATGTAGTCGCGCACGTTGGTACCGTCCGGGGTCGGATAGTCGTTGCCGTTGATGCGCGGCGTGCGGCCGGCCACGAGCGCGTCGAACACGAGCGGGAAGAGGTTGTGCGGACTCGTGTCGGAGATGCTCTCATCCCCGGAGCCCACCACATTGAAGTACCGCAGCGACGTGTGCCGCAGCCCCTCGGCGACCGCCTGGTCGCGCAGGAGCCACTCGCCGATGAGCTTGGACTCGCCGTACGGCGACTGCGGGCTCTTCGCGGTGTCCTCGGTGACGATGTCGACATCGGGGGTTCCATACACGGCCGCGCTCGACGAGAACACGATGCGGTCCACCTTGCGGTCGCTCATGGCGGCGAGCAGGATCGCGGTTCCGGTGACGTTCTGTTCATAAGTGTGCAGCGGGCGCTGCACCGAGACACCGGCGTATTTGAAACCGGCGACGTGGATCACACCGGTCACCTCGTGCTCGTCGATCGTGTCGACGATGCGGGCGCCATCCAGAATCGATGCCTGCACGAACGCAACCCCCCGGGGCACGAAACTCTTGTGCCCACTGGAGAGGTCATCGAGCACCACCGCCCGAAGACCGGCGTCGAGTAGCGCCCGAACAACATGTGCACCGATATAGCCGGCGCCGCCGGTCACAAGCCAAGTCATGATCTACAGGGTAGTACCGGGCGTCGACCGCCCGGCGTCGTTCAGTACCGGCGTCGTTCAGTGGCGCGACCGTTCAGTGGCGGGGCCGTTCAGTACCGGCGTTGTTCAGTGGCGCGGCCGGGTGGGCTGGCGGCGGTAGCCGTCGTGGCGGAGGGCGACGAGGGACCCGGCGATCGCCCAGACGGCGAGGCCCGTGATGATGAGTGCGAAAGTGATCATGGCAGTAAATCTAGGACTTGCGAGTATCCGCCACGAGTGGCAGCATTGCCAGCAATCGTACATATCCAGCCAAAGGTGTGGTCATGCTCAACAAGGTCGTTCTGCTCGCGCTGCCGGGGGTCGCCCCGTTCGAGTTCGGCGTGGTCTGCGAGGTGTTCGGCATCGACCGCAGCGACAGCGGCGGGCCGGCGTTCGATTTCACTATCGCGACCGCCGCCCCTGGCCCGGTGCGCACCAGCCTCGGTTTCGACATGATGATCGAACACGACCTGGCCGCGGCATCCGATGCGGATCTCATCGCCGTCCCCGCGCACGCGCTCGACACCGTGGACGAGGCGTACCTCGAGGTGATCCGGGCCGCCGAGGCGCGCGGAGCATGGGTGCTGAGCGTGTGCAGCGGGGCGTTCGCGCTCGCCCAGGCCGGCATCCTCGACGGGCGTCGCAGCACCACGCACTGGATGCACGCCGACCGGCTCGCGGCAACCTTCCCCGGCACGACGGTCGACCCGGACGTGCTGTTCGTGGAGGACCGCAAGGTCGTGACGAGCGCCGGAACCGCCGCGGGCATCGACGCCGCCCTGCACATCGTGCGCAAGGAGCTCGGAGCCTCGGTGGCGAACGTGATCGCCCGGCGGATGGTGGTGCCGCCTCAGCGGGACGGCGGGCAGTCCCAGTACATCGACTTCCCGATCACCGAGCGCTGCGCCGACTCCTTCGCCGAGGTGGCGGAGTGGATGCTGAAGAACCTCGCCGAGGACCTCACGATCGACCAGCTGGCCCGCAAGTCCCTCATGTCCCCGCGCACGTTCGCGCGCCGCTTCCGGGCCGACATGGGAACCACGCCGGCCGCGTGGCTCAACCGGCAGCGCATCCTCCGCGCCCAAAACCTGCTCGAGACCAGCGGCCGGAGCCTCGAGTCGATCGCCGCCGAGAGCGGTTTCGGCACGGCGGCGGTCATGCGTCACCACTTCGTGAAGGTGCTGCAGACCACGCCGACCGCCTATCGGCGCACCTTCGGCGAGCGCCTCGCCGGCTGAGCCGCCGGGCCTCCCCGTTCCCCGTCCCCGTCCCCGTTCCCCGTCCCCGTTCCCCGTCCCCGTCCCCCGAAAACGCAGGAGATTCGCGTCCCGAGTGTCACATCCCGGGTCATCGCGGCAGTTGCGGCTCAGAACTCCTGCGTTTTCGGGATGCACGGGGCCGATACGGATGCTGCGCGCGACGCGCCGTGAGTTCGAGGTCATCGGCCACCGTGCGTCGGATTGCCGCGAGAACTCGAGGGAGGTCACGGTACAGCTGCCGGTAGGTGTACCGGAGCACGCGGCCGCCGTCGATCGCCACCGTCGTGTCGCGGTCGTGGTCGCCCTCGAATGAGCTTTCCGTGTCTCCGATCCACGATGGATCATGTTGGGCCCCGTCGACCTCCACAAAAGTGTGCGGGCCGACCCGGAAATCGATGTGCCCGACTCCGCGGACGACAAACTGCTGCTCGAACCACATCCGTGCCTCGACGAAGGCCAACCGGAGAAGGGTCTCGCCGTGGGAGTCGTCCAGGTCGCTCACCAACTCCAGCCACGGCCAGACGCGTTCGGGTGCTCTCCGAAAGACTGCCGCCATTCGATCCGCACTCCAGCCCAGGCGCCGCAGGACCGCGCTGCAACATGCGATGGCCACGAAGCGGGACTCATCGCTCAGAACGGCCACGAGCGCATCCTCGACCGAAACCCTCCAGACCGAGCCACCTTGCCCGCGGCGATCGGTCCAGTGCACGCGGACACCGGCGTTCGGCAGGCGAGTGCGCTTGTCATCCGCCGACCGCAGCCGGCTCGACGTCTCCACCACCGTGACGTGGAGTTCGCGGCGGCGGGGGACCGGCAGCCCGTAACTCTCCAGCGCCGAAACCGACGTGAGCCGGCCCCCTACCCGCACGGCTCGAATTCCCGCCTCCGGCGCGTCCGGTACGGAATACCAGCCGTGCCGCACCCGAAAGATCCGTTTGCTGGCAAGTGCCGCGGCGATCCCATCGTCCGAGTAGCCCATCGCGAGCAGGTCCCTCCGTCGGAGAAAGAATCCCGAACGCCTGATCACCGCTTCAATGCTCTGCATTGCTGAAGGGTTCCCGCATCCACGACAACGGCGACCGGAACGCCGACATGCGGGGACAGTCGCCTCGCCTGGGCTCCTGATGGGGAGGGGATTCCGCTCCGTGCCGGCAGCGCCCCTCCCTCCCTGAAAACGCAGGAGATTCGATGCCGACCATCGGCAATCAGCGCCTCGCGGGGCGCAATCGGCCAATATCTCCTGCGTTTTCGGACAGGGGTCGCAGCGAGGCGGCGGAAGAGCACCGGGAACGAAACCGGATGCCGCGGTACCCCACCCGAAAACGCAGGAGATTCGCGCGCCACAGCGGTATTACCCGCCGAACTGACCAGTTG
>NZ_DATCQQ010000056.1:0-9032 GCF_036569425.1 Lacisediminihabitans sp. | reverse complement strand
AGGCTCCACCCTGATCGGCGTGTATCTCATCTCGATGATCGTCGGGGCGCTGCTCTTCCCCGTGGTCTCCCGCCGATTCTCCCCGCGGGTGGCCCTGATCATCGCGGCCTTCCTCGTGGCGATCGGCTACCTGCTCTTCCTGCCGTTCCACCTCGAGACGTGGCAGGTGTTCCTGAACATGTGCGTCGCCGGGCTCGGATCCGGTGCCCTCGTGGGCGCGCTGCCGGCGGCGGCTGCTGCGGCCGCCCCGCTGGGGCAGACCGGCATCGCGGCCGCGCTCACCAACACCACCAAGACGATCGGCGGCTCGTTCGCCTCCGCCGTCTTCGGCATCGTGCTCGCCGCCGGGGTGCTCACCGCGGTGGGCTCCACGGCGTCGAGCCTCGCCGGCTACATGACTGTCTGGGTGATCTGCGGGGTGGGAGCGCTCGTCGCGGCGGTCCTGCTCTTCTTCGTGCCGAAGCTCGCCTTCGCGGACACCCTCGATGAGGATGCGGAAGCGGCACCCGACCTGGCCGAACCGACCGCCTCACGGCACCCGGTCTCGTGATCGGCCGTTTCGTGTTCGGCCGTTTCGTGAGTGGCGCCCGGTGAGTGAGACTGTCAGCATGGATCTGAGGGAACTCGCCGTCGAGGCCGCCAACTACCTGGAGCCGTTGCGCTCCATTCGCCGCGACATCCATCGCCGGCCGGAACTCGGACTCGAGGTGCCGCAGACGCTCGCCAGGGTGCTCGAGTCGATCAGCGAACTCGGTCTCGAGACTCACCAGTCGACGAGCATCTCCTCCGCGGTCGTGCGCATCGTCGGCGACCTGCCCGGCCCCACGGTGGTGCTTCGCGCGGACCTCGACGCCCTCGCCCTCACGGAGGATTCCGGCGAGGAGTTCGCCTCGGAGATCCCCGGTCGGATGCATGCCTGCGGCCACGACCTGCACGCCGCGATCGGGGTCGGCGCCATCCAGCTGCTGGCGACCCACAAGGACCGGCTCGCCGGCGAGGTGCTCTTCCTCTTTCAGCCGGGCGAGGAGGGCGACAATGGCGCGGACCGCATGCTCGAGGAAGGCGCGCTCGAGCTCGCGCACGGCGAGCTTGTCGGTGCATACGCCGTGCACGTAACCACCGCGGCGCCGAGCGGGCTCGTCTCCACGCGTCCGGGTCCGCTGATGGCCGGATCGGCGACGCTCGACGTGACCCTGCGCGGAGCCGGCGGCCACGGTTCGGCCCCGCACCTCGCGCTCGATCCCAATCAGGCGCTCGCGGAGATCGTGACGGGCCTGCAGACCATGGTCACGCGCCGGTTCAGCGCCTTCGACCCCGTGATCATCACCGTCGGCTGGATCCGCGGCGGCGAGGAGGGCACCAACAACGTCATCCCGAGCACGTCATCCTTCGGCGCGACCGTGCGCACGTTCTCCCTCGAGAGCCTCGCCAACGTCGAGCGCTTCAGCCGCGCGCTCGTCGAGGGAATCGCCGCCGCCCACGGCCTCACCGCCGACGTCGAGTTCCTCTCGGTGACCGAACCGGTCGTCAACGCCCCGGAACACGCCGCGCTCGCCGAGCGGGTGGCCGTGGAGATGTTCGGCGCAGACGGCTACCACGAGTTGCCGACCCCGATCGGCGGTGCGGAGGACTTCGCCGCGATCCTGGGGGCCGTGCCAGGAGCCTTCGTGTTCGTGGGGGCGTGCCCGCCGGAGCTCGATCCGGCGACCGCGCCGTACAACCACTCGAACCTCGCCAGGTTCGACGACAGCGTGCTGCCGGCCGCCGCGGCCTACCTCGCCGCGCTCGCGTTCGCCCGGCTCGACGAGGTCGCTGCTCGCGCCTGACCCGCGCTCGCGGCATCCGGACGCCCGTCCATCCCCGCCGTCCATCCCCGCCGCCCATCCCGCCGCGCCGAGTCGGGGCGCCGAGTCGGGGCGCCGAGTCGGGGCGAATGGCCACTCTGAGCGCGCGAAAACGGCCGCTTGCCCCGCCTCGGCGCGGCGGCGGGCCGAAACGGGCCGCTGCCAGTCGGTGCGTGGCTAGTAGCCCTTCGGTCGCAGTTCGCCGCGGATCACCTTGTGGGGAGCCGCCTGCGCGACCGGCTTGATGGTCACCAGGTCGAGATTCACGTGGCTGGGCAGCTCGATCGAGTGGACGATGGCCTCGGCGATGTCCTCCGCGTGGAGCGGATTCGGCACATTCTCGTACACCGAGTCGGCACGCGCCCGGTCGCCGGCGAAGCGCACGAGCGAGAACTCGTCGGTCTTGACCATCCCGGGCGCGATCTCGAGCACCCGGATCGGCTCGCCGGCGAGCTCGAGCCGAAGCACCGCGACCAGGGCGTGGGCCGCGAACTTGGAGGCGTTGTAGCCACCCCCGCCCTCGTAGGCCACGTGGCCGGCGATGGAGGTGACGGTGAGGATGTCGGCGTGGCCGTCGACGGCCGCCGCGGCCCTCAGCAGGGGAAGCAGCGTACTCGTGACGCGCTTGACGGCGACGACGTTGACGTCGAACATCCGTGCCCAGTCCTGCGCTTCGCTCGCCTCGACCGACGCCATGCCGAAGGCGCCGCCGGCGTTGTTGACGAGGGCGTGCACGGGTCCGAGGCCGGCGAGATGATTGCGCAGTGCGTCGACCTGGGCCTGGTCAGTCACGTCGGCGGTGAAGACGTCGCAGCCCGTCTCGGCGGCCAGTTCCTCGAGTCGGTCCGCGCGCCGAGCGACCCCCAGAACACGCCAGCCGCGTTCGCGGAACAGCCGAACGGTCGCGGCCCCGATGCCCGAACTCGCCCCGGTCACCACTACTCGTCGCTCAGCCACATCCACTCCCTCAGGTCAGTTCTTCTCAACCGTAGCGCGGCTAGGGTTGTCGGGCGACGACCGTCCCGATTGCCGCGACGCACGGGGCGACCCCGACTCCGAAACGCCGCGTGCCGCTCTGGGACAACGCGCGTTTCCCCTGCGTGACCCTCGTGGTGATCGGCCATGGCGTGCAGCGCCTCACCGCCGATTCCCACAACGCCCTCGCCGTCTACCTGTTCATCTACGCCTTCCACATGCCGGCATTCGCGATGATCAGCGGCTACTTCTCCACGGCGAGTCCGCCCACCTCGAGGCAGATGAAGAAGGTGCTGCCCTACCTGATCGTGCAGTCGATCTGGAGCGTCGTGCAGTTTCTCGTGGAGGGCTCGACCAACGTCAACCCGACCACCCCGCACTGGACCCTCTGGTTTCTCCTCGCGCTCGGCATCTTCCGGCTCGTGCTGCCGTACCTCGCGGTCCTGCGCTTCCCCCTGCTCTGGAGCGTGGTGCTCTCCGTCGGGGTCGGCTACGCCAACAACGTCAACAGCACGTTCTCGCTCTCCCGCGCGATCGGAATCCTGCTGTTCTTCGTGCTCGGTTGGCAGGTTCGGCAGTGGAAGCTCGTGGACAAGTGGCGGGTCGTCGATCGGCAGACCTGGTGGATCCGCGGGGACGCGACCGGCGTGTTCGTCGCGTGGGGCGTCGCCGTCGTCGCCCCCATCGCCTGGTGGCGGTTCATCGACCCGCACTGGTTCTTCTATGACGACTCGTACAGCGGCCTCGGCCAGGGCCAGTGGTGGGCCGGCTTCGTACGACTCGGCTTCATCGCCCTCGCCGCCCTGTTGAGCGCGGCGTTCTTCGTGCTCGTGCCGCGCTCCAACACCTGGTTCACGGGCTTCGGGCAGGCGACCATGTACCTCTACCTGCTGCACAGCTTCATCCTCTATCCGCTGCGCGAGACGGGCGTGCTCACCGGCGGCCACTCGTCGGCCGTGTGGCTCGTGTCGATAATCCTGGCGAGCATCGGCATCTCGATCGCGCTTTCCAGCCCGCGCATCCGGCGCATCTTCCGGCCGATCATCGAACCGAAGCCGCGCTGGTTGTTCATCGAGATCGACGAGAAACGCGGCGGCGAGTCGCGCACGGATCCGACCGGGTCCCGGCGCAGCCGATAGCCGCTACTCCGCGAACCCGCGGTTGACCCGCCTCGGCAGGGCGAAGACGAGGAAGAACGCGACGAGGGCGAACACCGCGCTCAGCGCGATCGCCGACGCCGCGCTGGTGGTGAACCCGATGGCCACGTTGTGGGCCACGGCATCCTTGATCTCGGCGGCGCTGGGGCGGCCCGGGAACGTGGGCTTCTCGATCACGAGGGTGCCGAAGAAGACGCTACCGATCACCGCGATCCCGATCGCGCTGCCGAGCCGCTGCATCGTACCGATCACTCCGCTCGCGGCGCCGGCCTCCTGCGGGTCGACCGTCGCGACGATGAACTGCGCGTTCGGCGCGATGAACAGGCCGCTGCCGACCCCGGCGACGAGGAGCGGCAGCAGCAGCGCCCAGTTGGTGAGATCCGCGGCCGGCACGGTGAGCAGGATGATCCACACCGCGGCGAGGCCGATGGTCAGCATCCCGACCCCGATCACGAGCACCGTGCGGCCGAGCCTGGCCGCGAACCGGTTGCTCTGCGAGGCGCCGACGATGCTGCCGATCGCGAACGGGATGGAGACGAGGCCCGACTCGAGCGCCGTGTGCCCGAGCCCCGACTGCCAGAGGATCGAGATCGAGAAGAAGATGCTCGTGAACGCCGCGAAGTAGACGAGGGCGAGGATGGTGCCTCCGGTGAACGCCGCGTGGCTGTAGAGGTGGGGTGGCACGAGGGGGCTCTTGCCCCGTTTCGTGTAGAAGACCTCCCAGACCGCGAAGAGCACGATCAGCGCCACTCCACCGCCGAGGGAGATGAACGTCCAGGGCTTCCAGCCCACCGTCTGCCCCTCGATGAGCGGCACGAGGATTGCGACGAGTCCGCCCGCGAGAAGCAGCAGGCCGATCCAGTCGACCCCGCCGAAGCTCTTCGTGCTCGCGGCGCCCCGCGGCAGCAGGAAGATGGCCGCGACGAGGGCGATGATGCCGATCGGCACGTTGACGTCGAAGACGTAGCGCCAGCCCTCCTTCTCGCCGAAGGCCTGGATGAGCAGGCCGCCGACGATCGGGCCGAGAGCCGAGGAGACACCGATGACCGCGCCCATGATGGCGAAGGCCTTGCCTCGGGCTCGCGGTGGGAAGAGCAGCTGGATGAACGCCGTCACGGCCGGGAGGTAGATTCCACCGGCGAGACCCTGGATCACCCGGGCGACGACGAGCTGGGTGCTGTCCTGCGCGAGGCCGCAGGCGAGGCTCGCCGCGGCGAAGAGCGCGAGGCCGGTGAAGAAGATCCACTTGTGGCCGAACCGATCGCCGAGGCGGCCGGCCGGGATGAGCACGAGCCCGAAGGCGAGGGCGTACCCGGAGATGATCCAGGAGAGGGTCGCCTCGTTCGCGTCGAGGCTCGTGCGGATGGTCGGCAGGGCCACGTTCACGATCGTGGCGTCGAGCAGGGACATGAACATCCCAATCAGCAGCACGCTGAGGGCCTGCCAGGCTCGGCGGGGAGCGACGGCCAGGGCCGGAGCTCCGACTGCGGTGGTCTCACTCATGAGGGGTGTCCTTCCGGAACAGTTCGTCCGCGATGATCTCGGGTAGTGCATCAAGGAGTTGTTCGTGCCAGGCGATCTCGCCGCGCCAGCGGGAGAGCTGGTGTCGCATAGACCAGGTTTCGGCGAGCGTGAGATACCCCTTGATCGATTCGAGGTGCGCCTCGTTCGTCTCGGCCGTGGCGCGCAGGCGGCCGAGGCGCTCCTCGATCAGCGCCGGCAGCCGGTCGAGCCGCTCAGGATCGAGCCGCGCGAGGGCGAGATCGAGCGGGTCGGGTTTGATCACGATCTCGGTGAGCCCGTGCAACCGCAGTTCGTCGAGCGCCCGGACGCCGTCAACCGTGATGCGGTAGACCTGCCGTTCCGGGTAATTCCCGTGCTTCTCCACCCGCTCCCCCGCGATGAGCCCCTCAGCCGCGAGGCGTTTCATGGCCCCGTAGACCGCGCTCGCCGTGAAGTCGGTCCATTCGTCGATGTGTTCCTCTTCGGCGAGCAGGAGCAGTGCGTGCCCGTGCATGGGTCCGCGCTGCGCGAGCGATCCCAGGATGAAGAGGCGGATGGATGACACGCGACTACTCTCGCACGAGTAGTCGCGTCGCACAATCCGGTCGGACGAAATCATTACGCCGTGTGTCACGCCCATTGCCGTCACCCAGCCATGCTTCCTAGGCTGCATGCCACGAGGCGTTTGTTCGCGAGAGAATCGCGCCCAGCGCCGCACACCGACCAAGGAGCACCCGACATGAGCGACAACGCCGCCGACTGGAAGTTCGAGACCAAGCAGATCCACTCCGGAGCCGCACCGGACCCCACCACCAACGCTCGCGCCACGCCGATCTACCAGACCACGTCCTACGTGTTCAACAGCGCGGAGCACGCCCAGAACCTCTTCGCGCTCGCCGAATTCGGCAACATCTACACCCGCATCCAGAACCCCACCCAGGCCGTCGTCGAGGAGCGCGTCGCCGCGCTCGAGGGAGGCACCGCAGCCCTCCTCGTCTCCTCCGGCCAGGCCGCCGAGGTCTTCGCGGTGCTCAACATCGCCCAGTCCGGCGACCACATCGTCTCGTCCTCGTCGATCTACGGTGGTACATACAACCTCTTCAAGTACACCCTCGCCAAGCTCGGCATCGAGACGACGTTCGTGGAGAACCAGGATGACGCCGACGAGTGGGCGCGCGCCGTTCGTCCGAACACGAAACTTTTCTTCGCGGAGACCATCGGTAACCCCAAGATCAACATCCTCGACATCCGCCTCGTCGCCGACGTCGCGCACGGGGCCGGTGTGCCGCTGATCGTGGACAACACGATCGCCACCCCGTACCTGATCCGTCCGTTCGAGCACGGCGCGGACATCATCGTGCACTCGGCCACCAAGTTCCTCGGCGGCCACGGCGCGGTCATCGGCGGCGTGATCGTCGACGGCGGAAAGTTCGAGTGGTCGAAGAACGTGGAGAAGTTCCCCGGCCTCACGGAGCCGGACCCCTCGTACCACGGCGCAAGCTACACGACCGTGCTCGGCGACGGCATCGCGTACATCATCAAGGCCCGCGTCCAGCTGCTACGCGACCTCGGCTCCGCCATCGCCCCGGCGAGCGCGTGGCAGCTGATCCAGGGCATCGAGACGCTCAGCCTCCGCATCGAACGCCACGTGGAGAACGCCCAGACCGTTGCCGAGTGGCTGGAAGACCACCCGGACGTGGCCTCGGTCAACTACTCCGGACTGCCGTCGAGCCCGTGGTACGCCAAGGCCAACGAGTACGCCCCCAAGGGCGTCGGTGCCGTGCTGTCGTTCGAGCTCAAGGGCGGAGTGGAGGCCGGCCGTGCGCTGGTCAACAGCGTGACGCTGTTCAGCCACCTCGCCAACATCGGCGACGTGCGCAGCCTCATCATCCACCCGGCGTCCACGACCCACTCGCAGCTCACCCCCGAGCAGCAGCTCACCTCGGGTGTCACCCCGGGCCTCGTGCGCCTGTCGGTCGGCCTCGAGAACATCGACGACATCCTCGCCGACCTGAGCGCCGGATTCGCCGCGGCACGGGCCGCGACCAGTTCCTCCCAGAACGCCTGACCAAAGGGCCACGCGCCCGCTATACCGGGGCCCGATCTCGTAACAATGACATCGGGCCCCGCGCTATTGGGGATACTTGCCTAGACATGGATTGGCAGACACCCGAGGACACGGTCCCATCGAGCTTCGTCACCGAGGCCAACGTGAGGGCCATCATCGGCAAGCCGTCGGCGACCGGGGCGTGGCGCGAGGGCGACCAGCCGGGCGATCGCCAGTTCGTGTCGATCGGCGAGCAGAAGCTTGAGCGCGGCGGGTCTCTGCCGTTCGCCAGGATCGCCTACGAGACCTGGGGCGAGCTCAACGCCGACCGCAGTAACGCGATCCTCGTGCTGCACGCCCTCACCGGCGACAGCCATGTGCTCGGCGCCCCCGGCCGCGGCCACCCCACCGCGGGCTGGTGGTCCGGCATCATCGGGCCAGGCAAGTACATCGACACCGACCGGTGGCACGTCGTCGCCCCCAACATGCTCGGCGGCTGCCAGGGCAGCACCGGCCCGGCCTCCCTCGCCCCGGACGGCCGGGAATGGGGACCGCGCTTCCCCTACCTGACCATCCGCGACCAGGTCGCAGCCCAGGTCACCTTCTCCGACGCGATCGGCATCGACCGCTGGGCGGCAGTGATCGGCGGATCGATGGGCGGCATGCAGTCCCTCGAGTGGGCGATCGGGCATCCCGATCGGCTCGAGCGGGTGGCGGTAATCGCCACGCCCGTGCTGAGCAGCGCCGACCAGATCGCGCTGAACTCGGTGCAGATCGAGGCGATCCACATGGATCCCGGCTTCGCGGATGGCGAATACTACGAGGCGGCGGATGGCGATGGCCCGTACCGCGGCCTCGCGCTCGCCCGGCGCATGGCGCTTCTCAACTACCGGTCCCCCACCGAGCTCAACGACCGGTTCCAGCGCAGTTGGCAGTCGAGCATCAGCCCGCTCGGTGCCGAGGGCAAGTTCGCGGTGGAGAGTTACCTCGACTTCCACGGCAACAAGTTCACCCGGCGGTTCGACGCCAACAGCTACATCCTGCTCGTGCAGGCGATGAACTCGCACGACATCGGACGCGACCGCGGTGGGAGCGCCGCGGCCCTTTCGGCGGTCACGGCGAAGAGCCTCGTACTGGGCATCGACAGCGATCGGCTCTTCCCGGTCGCCGACCAGGTGGCCATCGCGAGCCGCCTCACGAACAACATCGATGGCGGCACAGCCGTCGTGATCCACTCCGAGTTCGGGCATGACGGCTTCCTCATTGAGGACGACCTCGTAGGAACGGAACTCGCGCGGCTGCTCGCCTCCTGAACGGGGTACAAGCGAGTTCCTGTCACCTTGACTATGCTCGGTGTACAGAGCGGTCTGTGGCATTACCCGATCACGCGGACCGCCGGGAGGAAGCGTTGGCTGTCACGACCAGGCCGGAAGAGCCGTCCTCCATCAGTGTCGCCATCGTCGACGACCACCGGCTGGTGGTCGACGGGATCGCCGCGCACATCGC
>NZ_DATCQQ010000055.1:0-6948 GCF_036569425.1 Lacisediminihabitans sp. | reverse complement strand
GCCCCACCCTCGCCCCGCACAGTCTGCTTCGCGTGAGCAGCTGACGTGGTCATGATGAACTACTTTCCTGCCGGTGATGCGGTGGTGGTGCGGCTACTACTTGGTTGCCGCCGCGGCGGCGGTTTGAGCGGCCGCGAGAGCTGCCGCCGGAGTCTGCGAACCGCTGAGCGCCGTCTGCACGGCCGTCCACAGCTGCTCGGAGATCTTCGGGTACTTGGTTCCGAGGTTGTCGCTGGTGCGACCCTTCGCCGCGTTGACCGCGTCAACCCACGGCTTCAGGTCCGCGTTGCCCGCAACCTGCGCCTGCTGTGCGGCAGCCGTCGGAGCGATATAGGAAAGCGTGTTGTCCGTCGTGACGAAGTTCGCTGTGCTGGTGAGGCAGGCAACGATCTTCTTGGTCACCGCGTAGCGTGCCGCATCCTTCTGCACGGGGATCGTCAGGAACTCTCCACCGGTGGGCGCTGCAGCAGGGCCGCCATTTTCCGCGGGAACGGTGAGGATGCCGAAGTCGAAACCGGCCTTCTTCGCGTTTCCGAGGTTCCAGGTGCCGTTCTCACCGAACGCGAACTCGCCGGTGGCGAATTCCTGCCAGCTGGTGGTCTGCGTGTTCTGGATGACCGAGTTAGGCGCATAGCCCTTCTTCAGCCAGTCGGTCCACAGCGTCAGCGCGGACACGGCCTGGGGAGAGTCGAGCTTGGTGAGCTTGGCGCCCGATCCCCAGAACCAGGGAAGGAACTGGAAGCTGCCCTCTTCGGTGTTGATGCCGGAGAAGGTGATGCCCTTCTTCCCCGCCGACGTGACCTTCGCGAGCGCGTCCGTCAGCGTCGCCCAATTGGTGATCGACGCCACATCGACATTCGCGGCCTTGAGAATCGTCTTGTTGTAGTACAGCGCCAGCGTGTTGGCGCCGATCGGAACACCGTAGGTCTTTCCGCCGATTTCGCCAGCGGCGATGATGTTCTTGTCGATCGCCGACACGTCGAGCTTGTTCTCGTCGGTGCTGGTGAGGATGCCCGCATCCGCGAGCGTGGAGACGACGGGGTTGTCGACGAGGAGCATGTCAGCAGAGTTGGCCTGCTGGCCCGCCAGGAGCGACTTGTTCGTCAGCGCCGTCGTGTCGTAGCCCGTGCGCTTGATTGTGACGCCCGCCTTCGTGCCACAGGCGACGACGAGCTTCGACCATGCGGAGCTGGCGTCGTACTGGGGGTACGGATCCCAGAACGTGTACTTGCCGGAGGCGCTCGACGAACTCGAGCCGGAGGACGAGCACGCGGCGAGCGTGCCCACGAGGGCGGTGGTGAGGACGATGGCGCCGATGGCGCGCACCTTCCTGGATGTGATAATCACGGGTATTCCTCTCTGAATGGTGCAGTGATTGGTGATCGAACCGGTTCGATGGGGGCTGACGAATTCCCCGCCAGGGGAGTCCGTGTTACCTGCTGCTTCCCCGGTCGGTGAGTTCTGGCGCGATGAATTGCACAACCGGCGGGCCTGCCTGTTCCGGGTTGATGATTCGTCGTACCAGTTGCTGGACCGCGTAGCGCCCCAGCTTGTCCGGGGAGGTCTCGATTGCCGTGTACGGCAGCGAGAAGGTTCGCCCGAAGTCTTGTGAGTAGAGACTGACCACCGAAAGATCGTCAGGTACGCGCACGCCACGATCGTGCAGCAGTGCGGGGAGGGCAGCGATCGTCGCATCGTTATGGACGATCATGGCCGTCGCGGTTGGTCGCGCGTCGAGAATGCGGGTGAGGCTCTGGTTGATCGCCGGCTGCTGGGACTCGCCGTAGTACGGAAAGACGCGGATGCCATACCTGGCCGCGCGCTCGAGCGCGGCATCGCGGAAACGCCAGCCGTAGGCACCGCCCCGGTCGAAGACGTGTTTCGGCGGCGAAATCAGCATGATTTCGCGGTGCCCGAGGGCGAAAAGGTGATCGACCAGCATCCGGGCGGACTCTCCGAAGTCGAGATCGAAGACATCGAGGTCCTCGGTGTCGCCGGGCAGACCAACCAGGGCCCCCGGTTGACGGGCCGCACGAAGTGCCTCGAGCCGCACGTCGGCATGAGTGACATCGAGCAGCACGACACCATCAACCATCTCGGATGATGTGATTCGGCGCACCGCGCTCGGGCCATCCGCATCGGTGACCATCAGGATGTCATAGCCCAGCTCGCGAGCAGTGTCGGACACCGGCAGCACATATTGGAGCATCGCCGGCGCGAACTCGTCCTCGTGGAACTGGAGGAGGAGGCCGAGAACCATCGTCTGCGACGTGGCGAGTGCGCGAGCGCCCGCGTTGACCGTGAAACCGAGTCGGGCGATCGCGGAGTCGATGCGATCGTGAGTCTCGCGGGAGATGGGGCGCTTCCCGGACAACGCGTAAGAGACCGTGCTGCGGGATACCCCTGCCTCACGCGCCACGTCGCCGATGGTTGCCATGTGCCTTGCTCTCCGTTGAACCGATTTGCCGTCGAACCGATTCGATGAATGTAGCGCGCCGCAAGCGATTCCGCAAGCCTGACGCCCGAAGCGTACCCAGATTGAGTGCGGCTGACCGCGTAGCCGCAGACACGCTCCGAGGCCTGCGCTCCGAGGCCTGCGTTCCGAGGCCTGCGTTCCGAGGCCTGCGCGGAGAGTCCCAATCCAATGAAGAACCCAGCTGTTGTTTCTCATGGTGGCTCGGTTGCCCTGGAGCCGAGGGAAGTCGGCGATCTGGGCACGATGGGATTCGTTATCGACCCTTCCGGAGCCTTTGTCGGTGAGTGGCAGTTCGGTACCTGCAAGGGCTTCGGGGCCCCCGACGTGCCGGGCGCACCGGCCTGGTTCGAGTTGCATTCGCGCGACTATGCGGCGGTGTTAACAGGCGGCGCTCACGTTCTACCAGCAGGCGTTTGGTTCGACGACGCAGTCGATGGGTGACACGGACGAGTTCCGATATTCAGCACTCAGTATCGACGGCCTACAGCGTGCGGGTGTGATGGACTCGAACGGTTTCCTGCCCGATGGTGCACCAAGTCACCGGCTCGCCTATTTCTGTGTCGAAAACGCCGGAGCTGCCGCGCATCAGGTCGCCGCGGGAGCGCGCACAATGTGATCCTCGAGGACGACGGCTTGCGCGTCGTACAAGGAGTCGTCCGAACTCCACTGCTCAAGAGGCCCAGGGCTGGTCCGCGGTCTCGGACCGGGAAAAGGCGGACATTCGTGGCCCGTTGCCGATCGGATGGACCCCGCTTCGATCCCTGCTCGACTGACAACCAGGATGCGTCCCGCTGGCCGGCGTCAACGATAGGCGATTTCGAGCGGCCAAAAGACCCCACGCGGTCCAGCCGGAGCGCGTCCACCGAGTGGCAGTGCGCGGCTCTATCGCCTGAAGACTAGGACGTGCCCCTGGCGTTGTAAACCGGCGCCTTGCCCGCTGCAGTGTGCGTGGCATAGTCGCGGAAGACCGCGATGGCCTCGTCGCGCAGCACACCGTCGAGCACCGAGATGCCTCGGGCTTCGAACTGCTGCGCCCAGTCATCCACCATGGGGCCTTCGTCGAAGGTGGTGATCTCTTCGAGCTCCGGTCCCGAGCCGGCGACGACGAGCGACGTGACACCCGACCACAGCGTGGCGCCGTAGCACTGCACGCACGGCCGCCAGTTGACCACGAGCTCGTGGGCCGCGACATCCCTGCCGCCCAGGTCCCAACCGCCGACACGGGTCTGGGCCATGCCCAACGCCACCACTTCGGCGTGCGCAGAGGAGACGCCGGACGCGAGCACGACATTGACGCCGATCGAGACGAGGTGCCCGGTCTCACGCTCGACGACGATCGCCGCGAAGGGGCCGCCGTTACCCTCGACGAAGTTGCGCGCGGCCAGGCGGTGCACGAGCGCCATGCGGTCCTCCCTGGTGGGCAGGATGTCTGGCACGTTTTTCAGCTCGTCGGCCACCCAATCGGGCAGTTCGATCGAGTAGCGGAGGGCAAGGCCGTCGATGGTCACGGGGAAGTCCTTTCGTACCAGCAGAAAAGTCAGGCGGGAACGCGGCGGTGAGCAGGTCGCTCCTCGCCCGAGAAGAGTTCGGCCTCGATGCGGCCGAGTGAGAGGCGGAGCGCGCCGCGGATGACGGCGTCGTCGCCGAGCGCGGATGCCCGCAGCAGAGTGCCGGGCGAGACGAGTCGAGCGAATTCCGCTTCGATGGCAGGCACGAGCAGATCGCCCGCCTGGCTGGTCGTTCCGCCAATGACCAGCACCTCGGGCGCGAGGAGGCAGGCGATCGCGTGAAGGGCGGGAGTGAAATCCGCGGCGAGATCGCCGACGGCCCGCAGGGCATCCGCGTCTCCCGCGCGGGCCCGGCTCAGCACGGTCTCCGCGACAGTGCGCTCGGCCGCATCCGGTGATCCGAGCTGCAGAAGCGCATTCGGACGAAGCGCGCGGCCCACCTTGAAGAACGACTCGGCCCAGAACACCTCGCCCGCCTGGCCGTCGTGGCCGCGGTACAGCTCCCCGTCGATGAGGATGCCGACGCCGCTGCGCACCCCGTTGGAGAGCACGAAGACGAAATTGCCAACGCCCTGCGCCGCGCCCTGCCAGGCCTCGCCGATCGCGGCGAGCTTCGCGTCGTTCTCCACCGCGACCTCGCATTCGAAGAGGTCGCCGAGCTCGTCGGCGAGCGAGAAGCCCGACCAGTCGCCGCCCGCGATCACGAGGTCGCCGTTCTTCCTCCGCAGATCGACCACCCCGCTGTCGCGCACGACGCCCATCGAGGCGATCGTCACCGCCCACACCTCCGACGGCGCCACCCCGAGCCGGTCGAACAACCTGGTGACGGATGCCCGCACGGCGGCCAGGCGCTCGGCCCGTTTGCTGTCGCCGCCGATGGACTTCCGCTCGCTCCCGACGGGCGTCCCGACCAGGTCGCAGATCGACACGGCAACGATGTCCTCGCCGATCTCGATCGCCATCGCGTAGGCGGTCCGCGGGTTGAACGAGTAGGCGCGCGCAGGCCGGCCGACCGATCGCGATTCGGTCGACGGCTCCGTCTCGACGACGTATCCGTTCGAGACCAGCGCTTCGAGAATGAGCTCGACCGTTCGCCGGGAGAGTCCACTCGCCTTGGCGAGTTCGGCCAGCGTGAGCGACCGTCGGTCGCGGATGATGCGGAGGCACGTTCCCGTGTTGAGCTTCCTCATGATCGCGGGGTCGATGCGGGCGGGGGCATCCATTCGCTCACCTCTCGAGTGTGTACTGTCGGCCTCGGCAGGAAGGCAACGATTCATGCTCTTGCAAGCATGCCGCATCACGCCCGAACCGACTCGAACCGCCGCGAGACAGCGCGAGCCGCGCGCACCGCCGTGATCATGCCAGTGAGCGTGGAGTTGCACACCACAGCGGTGGGCACAACGCCGTTGCCCGCGACGTACAGGTTGTCGAATCCCCAGACCCTGCCCTCCTGGTCGCAGACGCTCGTGCCATTGTCCGCCTCGCCCATGCGCACCGTGCCCGTGTAGTGCAGCGACGATCCGGGTGCGAGCAGCATCGAATCGGCCTGCGGATCGAACGGTCCGAACGCCTCGGCCGTACGCTTCATAGTCGCGCGCGCGTCATCGATGAGGGCGCGGTCACGTGCGGAGTAAGTGAACTCGACGGAGATGAGAGGGAGGCCCGCGGCATCGGCTTCCGTTTCCGAGAAGACGAGCCGATTCTCGGCACGGATCTCATTGGGAACGTACAGTGACATGCCGAACGAGTAGGCGAGGGGAGCCTCGTCCTCGTCGACAAACACGCTGTTCATGATCTGGCCGTGGAAGGGCTGGGCATCGCCGTTCTGCGGAATCCACAGCGAGTCCGCGAACCACTCTCCCGTGCGGCGCCGTGGCAGATCGGCGAGCGTGAGCCCCAGGCGATCGAGGTCTACGAGTACCTGGCCGGTGAGGAAGGCGTGCTCGTTGAGGTACCGGCCGAGAGCCGGCATCCGGATGCCCGAGGCGAAGAGCAACTGCGGCGTGCGCATGGTGTCGGCGCACACGACGGTCGAGTGCGCGGCAATCACGCGCTCGGTGCCCGTCGTCACGTCGCGCACGCGCACGCCGACCACTGTCGCGCCGTCGTGCACGAGCTCAACGGCGAGGGTCGCCTCGAGAAGCTCGAAGTTCGGGTCAGCCCCCGTGCGGATGGCCGGGAAGATTCGGTTGGGCCCGGTGCGCGGCGTAGTCCCGCTGGTCACCGGCTCGACTGCCATGGGCATGGTCTGCGGATGCCGCCCGGGCGCGCTGGAGTCGGCGAACAGCGCCTCGAGCCTGGCGAGCACCGCCGCGCCCGGCAGGGACGGTGGGAACGGCGCCGAATGTACCCGCAGTATCTCGCGCGCCGTCTCGAGATCGGCCTCCCACCGCTCGGGGTCGCCGTGATCGAAGACCTCGTCGCCGGTCGGCCAGGGTGTCGCCGCGGTCCAGTGCACGCCCATGCCGCCGACGTTCCAGGCGACGGCGCTCGCCGGCATCGCCTCCGCCCGTTCTCCAAACGCGGCGAGGTTGTACATGCCGGGATCGGCATCCGCGACAGTGTCCCCGATGTCGCGGCTGGTCTCCGCGCCCACATAGAGAGACTGGATGCCCGACTCGACCTCGGCGTTGTACCGCATCCAGATCTCCCGCTCGGGGGTGTCGTGCAGATGCTGACCGGGAATGGATCCGATGGTCGAACCGCCGTCGACCATCACGATGCGCGCGCGTGGGTGGGCGAGTCGCACCTGCCGTGCGACGGCCGCCCCCATGAGCCCGCTGCCCACGATCAGAACGTCGGCGGGGGAGTGTGTTTCGCGCATGTCGGGCCTTTCGTTACTTGCTCGGTGCGTCGTGATGTCCTGCATCCACGACGTCGTTGTAACGGCCCGATGCCGTGATGGAGACGGTGTCGTAGATGCGGGCCTCGTCGCCCCTGCGACCCGAGGCCGGGTTCCAGGAG
>NZ_DATCQQ010000054.1:0-57781 GCF_036569425.1 Lacisediminihabitans sp. | reverse complement strand
GCAGGATCCGATCATCGAGGAAGACGTAAAGTGTGGTCAGGAGGGTGTTGAGGTCATTGTTCACACCAAGGGTTTAACACCCTCCGCCACCGATTAAAAGCCTCCACGCTGACCCCAACCCAATAGGACTTACTCATCTAGGGCCCACCTTTCTGGGACGCGCTAGATGCCGCGAACAACCGTTGTGCACCCTGACGGCCCGTGTAGCGCCCGTGGACCTGCCTATAGGTTCTCGACTTCTTGAGTAGCTCTTCCCATTCGTCGAACTGAGCAGAAGCGACGTGCGTTGCCTTGGAACAGCTAGCCTCCGACTGGACGACCGCTATCTGGGCCGTTGGCGAGGTGGTGGCCTCCACGTTGGATCGATGGGCGCCGCTGTCGACGCGCTGGTGACTGCCCAGACGGTGCTTGAGCAGAATGTGCTGCCCATGACGGCTATGTACCCGATCATGCGAGCGGCGATGGAGAACGCCGCGCTGGCGATCTACCTGCTGGCGCCCTCCGAGCGCGATCAACGTCCGCGTCACACCTACCTTGTCGCGGACGACGACGCACAGCTGCGATGCACGTTCTCGAAGCCCATGGGGAACATCGACGCGAAGGTGGCTCGCACCCGCGCCAGGAAGGAACAGCTCGAGCGCCAGGCCTAGCCGCTGGGCGTCACGAAGCAAATGTGGACGACCGCGATACCGAAGAAAGTCGCGCCCAGTCCTGGCAGGGGGCCCTCGGCGACACTACGTCCAGCTCGCCAGGTCGATGATTTCGGAAGCAATCGACTGGATGCTGCGATTGTCGGTGCTAACCCGATGGACCCAGCCCGGCGACTCGCTTTCGAGCTTGCGGGCCATTGATCTGCTGCGTTCGATGTGAATGGCCAATTCGCTCCCCCTCTCTCGCTGGCCCAATCGAGCGCACGCAGTCTCATCAGTGGAGGTGAGAAGAACGCCGACGGCCCGACGTGTTCCGCCCATCGCCTCGCGTAATTCGCACGAGTAGAGAACGCTGACCGTCTGCGAATAGACAAGATGTGTGTAGCCGTGCTGCTCGTAGTTGGCCCAAATCAGCCCGAGATTCGACTCAGCAATTCCGAGCGCATCGGGGGCGGGGTACGCCATTCCGAGATAGTCGCCGTCGACGAGAGCATGTCGCACCCCGCCGCGCGCCAGTTGGGCGTGGATCTCGTGACCTACGCTGCTCTTGCCGACCCCAGATCGACCACCGAGGAGTATGACTTCCGTCTGTTCACCCATCCACTCACCTTAGGTCTCGGGCCGATGTCGACCGCAGGACGGACGGAGACCGGAACATGCTGGGCGGAGTCCGCGAGTTCTATCTACGTCTCGGCATCCTCTGTTCACGTTGCTGTCGTGACTACCCTGTCATTGCGATGCGCGCCGTAGTACTCGGATTGCAGACACATCAACTCACGCATCGAGACATCCCGGGAGACCCCGTATACCGTTCCGGGAAAGTCGAGGTCGCGTTGGATCGCCCAGATTTCGTCGTGCCGATCCGGCGAGAAAACCTGCGCCGGGTCACCAACGGCGATCCAGCCGATCGGAACCACCTGGCCTGCCGCGACACACGTGTTGACCTGAACGACACCATTGATGCGCACTTCGGCTCCCACGCCAATCGTGCTTCCCGGGAACAGAGCCGCGCCGGTCGCTATGAACGCCTCGTCGTCTACCTGCGACCCGTTCACATGCGCATGCGGCCCTACCATGACGCTGTTGCCGATCCTCACCTCGTGACCCGAGCGGCCGCGCACCAGTGCGTTCTCCATGACGATCGAGTTCTCGCCGATATGTACGCGCCCGTCCTCGGCCGTGATCACGGCGCCGTGCAGGATACGGGCGCCGCTGGCGATCTCGACGTCACCGATCACGACGGCCGTGACAGCGACGTACGCGTCCGGATGAATCGTGGGACGAATGCCACGGTGTTCGACAAGCATTTGGTTCCTTACTCGAAGATGACCTCCGAATCTACCGAAGTGGGGCCCTGGATGAGTGAGCCCTGCTGGCGGCTCTTCGTGCGAGAGCACCGCTCCCCCGCGCACGACGTGACGCGGCGACCGGCTCACACCTACCCGGTGCCGGTCCTCTGCCGCCGCGCCGCCGCGCGGTTGGTCTGCTCCAGTCGCAGCCTGTAGGCGAGGGGTGCCCACACGATCACCGCCACCGCCGCGCCGAGCACGAGCCCGCCGACGGTGTCGCTCAGCCAGTGTGCCCCGAGGTAGGTGCGCGAGATGAGCATCGCTAGGGTGTAGACGACGCCCGCGATCCACACCCATGCCCGCACGAGCATGATGCCGAGAACCACCGCCATGGTCGCCGCGTTGGCGACGTGGCCGGAGGGGAACGACCCGAGATCGGAGGTGACCAGGATGTCCGTGGGGCGGGGACGGCCATAGATGTTCTTCAGCAGCTGGACGATGCCGGCGCTCACGATGGTCGCCGACGCGAAATACAGCGCGGCCCACGGCCTCCTGAGCACGAGAAAGGTTGCGGTGATCAGCACCGGGATGACGAGGGCGCCGAGGAGCCCGCCGCCCACGTTGTTCATCACGAGGGCCGGCACAGTCCAGAACGGACTGCGGTGCTCGAGGATCTCGCCCATCCAGGCGAGGTCGAACGAGAACGGCAGGTTCTTGTCGCGGTAGGCGATGATCGCCCCGAGCCCGGCGACGAGCAGCACCGCGGCGGCACCGCTGTAGAGCGGCCAGCGCCGCGAGATGCGGGCCGCCCCCTGCTTGCGCGCGGCCTCGGTCGCGAGTTCCTCGCGTTCGGAGTCGGGTTCCTGGCTCATCCCCATACGCTACCCGCGCCGTGCGGTGCGCGACCTCAGCCGAGGCTAACCGCCGTCCAGGAGACGGGCGGGAGGGTGATCGAGATCGTTCCGTCGGCGAACACGAGTGTGTTGTTCGCGGAAAGCCCCACCCGGTTCTGGTCGGCGAGGGTGTTCGCCGCGTTGATGTCGTCGTCCGCGAGCGTCTGCGCTGTCGCAGTGGACACCGAACCGAGGGCCCGTACGTCGATCGTCACCGTCGCAGGCTCGGTCTGGCTCCTGTTGACCAGGAAGATGCTGCCGGCCGCGCCATCGGAGGTGGCTGCCGCATCCACCACGTTCACGGTCCCGTAGTCCTTCGTCTCGTAGGTGTCCGAGACGAGCTTCACCGACAGGGCAGTGCCGGATGCCAGCCGCGACGTGACGGAGAACGGGTAGAACGTGGTCTGCCTCCACGCGTCGCCGCCCGGCTCCGTCATGATCGGGGCGATCACGTTCACGAGCTGGGCGAGGGACGCGGAGGTCACCCGATCCGCGTGGTTGAGCAGGGAGATGAGCAGGTTGCCGAGCACGACCGCATCCGCCACGGAGTACACATCCTCGAGCAGGCGCGGCGCCTCCGGCCAGTTGTCCACCCCGTCGATCTTGTCGACATTCTGGTACCGGTCGAGGTACCAGACATTCCATTCGTCGAACGAGATGTTGATCGTCTTATCGGATCCCCGCACCGCTTTGACGTGGTCGGCCGTCGCGACGACCGATTCGATGAAGTGGTCCATGTCGACGGCGGAGGCGAGGAAGCTGCCCATGTCGCCGCCCTTCTCCTCGTAGTACGCGTGGCAGGAGATGTAGTCCACGTCGTCATAGGTGTGTTCGAGCACCGTGCGCTCCCACGACCCGAAGGTGGGCATGTGGGCGCTCGAGCTGCCGCAGACGACGAGTTCCAGGGACGGGTCGAGCTGCCGCATCGCCTTCGCGGTCTGCGAGGCGAGCTTGCCGTAGTCGTCGGCGCTGCGGTGGCCGAGCTGCCACGGCCCGTCCATTTCGTTGCCGAGGCACCACATCTTCACCCCGTACGGTTCGGTGCGGCCGTTGGCGATCCGCGCGTCCGAGAGCGCGGTGCCGGAGCGGATGTTGCAGTACTCGAGAACGTCGAGCGCCTCCTGCACGCCTCGAGTACCCAGATTGACGGCGTACATCAGGTCGCTGCCCGCTTTCTCGAGCCACACCGAGAACTCGTCGATACCGACCTGGTTGGTCTCCACCGAGTGCCACGCGAGATCCAGGCGACGGGGGCGCTCCGCCCGGGGCCCGACGGAATCCTCCCAGCGGAATCCCGAGACGAAGTTGCCGCCGGGATAGCGGATGGTGGACACCCCGAGTTCCCTCACGAGCTCGAGCACGTCTTCGCGGAACCCGTTCTCATCGGCGGACGCGTGGCCCGGCTCGTAGATCCCGTCGTAGACGCATCGGCCGAGGTGTTCGACGAAGGAGCCGAAGAGTCGGCGGTTGACGGAACCCACCGTGAAAGAGGGGTCGAGGGTCAGGTGTGCTCGGGGCATGGCGATCTTTCGAGAGGAGTCGAGAGGGTGGATTGTCGAGAGGATGGCTACTACTTGAGGCTGCCGATGGCCAGGCCGCCCTGCCAGTACTTCTGCAGCGAGAGGAACGCGATTACGAGCGGAACGATCGAGAGCAGCGAGCCGATGATGATGAGGCTCCAGAGAGACTGGCCGCCTCCGCCGTTGTTCGATGACGCGATGCCCTCCCAGAGGCCGATGCCGACCGTGATGGGGAAGAGGTTGGTGTTGGAGAGCATCGCGAGCGGCAGGAAGTAGTTGTTCCAGGTGCCGACGATCGAGAGCAGAAGCACAGTGACCACCGCCGGCCGCATGAGGGGCAGGGCCACCTGGAAAAAGGTGCGGAACTCACCGGCGCCATCCACCCTGGCCGCGTCGAGCAACTCGTCAGGCACGGCATCCGCCGCGTAGACCCGCATGAGATAGACGCCGAATGGGTTGAGTAGCGATGGCAGGATCACGGCCCAGATCGTGTCGGTGAGGCCGAGACCCGACAGAAGCACGAATGTCGGGATCACCAGTGCCGTGAGTGGAACCATCACCGAACCGAGCAGGATCGCGAACGACAGGTTCCTGCCGCGGAAACGGTACTTGGCGAACCCGTAGCCCGCAAGGATGGCGAGCACCGTGGCGCCGAGGCCGCCGCTCACCGCGTAGAGCAGGGAGTTGCCCATCCATCGAAGGTAGATGCCGTCGCTGTAGGTGAAGAGGCCTCCGAGGTTGCCGAAGAACGCGAAGGTCTTGTCGAACCAGAGCGCCCCGGCTGATCCGGCGAAGAGCCCGTGGGCGTCCTTGGTGCTCGCCACGATGAGGAACCAGAGCGGCACGAGGAAGTAGACAACGAGCAGTCCGAGGAAGAGGTGGGCGACGACGTTGCGCCGCTTGCGGGCCTGGGGGATTCGAACGGTCGTCATGAGAGGAAGCTCCCGCGCTTGCGTGTGAGGAAGAGGAAGAGGTAGACGCCGATGAAGACGACGATTCCGAGCGCGAACGAGATGGCCGACGCGTAGTTGAACTGCGCGTAGGAGAAGGCCAGGTTGAACGCGTAGATGTTCGGGGTGAAGTCGGGCGTGATGGTGCCGTTGGCGATCGGCGCGAGCACCTGCGGCTCGGTGAAGAACTGAAGGGTGCCGATGAGGGCGAAGACGAGGATGAGCACGAGAGCGGACGAGACCATGGGGATCTTGATGCGGAACGCCACCTGGCGCGCGTTGGCACCGTCGATCTTCGCGGCCTCGTAAAGGGTGGGGTCGATGCCCTGGAGTGCGGCGTAGATGATGATCATGTAGTAGCCGGCCCACTGCCAGGTGACGACATTCATGAGGCCGCCGAAGACGTTGTCCGGGCTCAGCAGGAAGGGTGCCTGCTGCCCGAAGAAGCCGAAGAGCTGCTGCAGCGGGCCGAAGCTCGGGCTGTAGAGGAAGCCCCACATGAGTGCGCCGATCACGGCCGGGATCGCATACGGCAGGAAGATCATGAGCCGGGAGAACCGGGCGAACCGGCTCGTGAGGCTGTCGAGCACGAGGGCCGCCCCGAGTGAGACCGCCATCTGCACCGGGATGAGCACGAGCGAGAACCGGATGACGAACCAGATGCCCTTGAGGAACGACGGATCGGTGAACGCCCGTAGATAGTTGCCGGCACCGCTGAACGTGGTTCCCGTCGCGAGGCCCTTCGTGAAGAGGCTCAGGTAGAACGCATAGGCCAGCGGCGCGACGAGGAAGATGAGGAAGATCAGGCCGAACGGGGCGATGAAGAGCCACCCGGCGATTGCGTGCTTGCGTTGGCGCGAGGAGCCGGGGCGACGGGTCGTCCGACCTTCTCGCGGTGAGATGCGGCGAGGCTTCTCTGCCAGCGTCGCTCCTGCGTTTGCCATGGGGATGGGTCCTCAATGTCGGGGAGTGTTGCTAAGGGTGCCCGGCCCCGTGTCGCCAGGGGGCCGGGCCGCGCCGACGAATCGACGCGTTCTGACCTACTTGACGTTGAAGCCCTGCTGCTTCGCGTACTTGACCATCGTGGCCTGCAGGTCGCTGGCCGCCTGCGACCCGGTGGTCGCGCCGGCGTTGATCTTCACGGTCTCCGCCTGCAGCTGCGCGTAGTAGTAGACCGAGAACGGGCTGTAGTTGAAGCCCTTGTACTCGTTCTCCGCGGGGATGTAGATGTCCTTGTTCGCCGTCTGGCCGTTGAAGAACGCCACCTGGTTGTTGATGAAGGCGTCCGACTTGAGCACGCCCTGGTTGAGCGGGAAGATGGTCTGCGTCTTCCAGCCATCGGTGAGCGACGCATCATCGGCGTAGAGCCCGAGGGCCACGACGGCGGCGAGCTTCTTGTCGCTCGCCTGGGTCGTCACCGCGAAGGCCGAGCCGCCCCAGTTGACCGAGACCGGGTTGGCCGCGTCCCACTGCGGAAGCTTCGCCACCGCGAACTGTCCCTTCTCGTTACCCTTGCCGACACCGGCGCCGGTAAGGTAGCCGGGCGCCCACGCCGCAGAGATGTAGGTGGCGTACTTTCCACCGATGACGCCGGAGATGTAGTCGGTCGTGAACTGGTCCGCCTTGCCAACGAGCCCCTTCTTCGCGAGGCCGGCCCAGTAGTCGAGCACGTCCTTGGCCGGCTGGGAGTCGAGGTTGATGGCGACGTCCTTCGGATTCGACAGGTCGTACTTGAAGGGCACGACACCCTTCTGCGCCATGAGGGCGGTGAGGGCGGCCGGCACGTTGCTGCCGAGGTCGCCGAACACCGGGCCGCCGGCATCCTTCACCTTCTGCGCGTCCGCCGCGTACTCGGCCCAGGTGGTGGGCGGAGTCGTGATGCCGTACTTGTCGAAGATGTCCTTGCGGTAGATCATGGCCATGGGACCGCCGTCCACCGGGGCGGCGTAGACCGCGCTGCCCTGGGACACGTCCTTCCAGGCGCCTTCGCTGAAGTTGGACTTGACCTTGTCTGCCCCGTACTTGCTGAGGTCGACGAGCGCCTTCTGGATCTCGAATCCGGTGAGCTGGTCCGCCTCAAGCATGACGACGTCCGGAGCTCCCTTGCCAGCCGACACCGCCGTCTGCAGCTTCGCGTACTCCGGGCCGCCCTGGCCGGCGATGGTCCAGCAGACCTGCACGTCGGTGTGGGCGTTGTTGAAGTTGTCCACGACCTTCGCCATGTTCGGGTACCAGGCCCAGACCGACACTACCGGAGCGCTCTTGTGGACGATCTTGTTTGTGCAGTTGGTGGGCTTGGAGTTGGCGGGGCCGCCCGCTCCGCTCGAGCACGCGGCGAGCGCGGCGGCGAGCGCGATTGCTGCTGCCGCCACGAGGATCTTCTTCTTCACTGTGGTTCCCTTCGATTCTGCATGGACTTCGTTGTCTGAAGGTGGTGCTGGTCAACCGGGCACGCGTGGCCGCGTGACGGTTGGAGGTGCTGCGGAGTGCGGGTGATCCGTGCCCGGTGGCGGGTTCTTCGCCATCCGGTCTTCTCATGGGTGTGGAGGCGGATCCATTTACAACGTTGTAGGTAAACGTTGTAGGAACATGATGCAGTCACCGGCTTCGCGTGTCAAGCATTCTGGCGAATGTTCCCGAAACTCAGGGCGCGACGAGCGTCGTGGACTCGCGCTGCACCACCGTGAAGCCCGCCAGATGCTCGCGAGGAGGGATCTCCGCCCCGGGGTTCGAGATCCGCTCCACGAGGTAGTCCACCGCCACCCGGGCGATCTCGTCTCGGCCCGGATTGATCGTGGAGAGGGTGGGGAGGGTGTACCGCGTCTCGTCGATGTCGTCGAAGCCGATGACCGCGACGTCGTCCGGGATGCGCAGCCCGGCCTCCTGCAGAATGCGCATGGCGCCGAGCGCGATCGAGTCATTGAATGCGACAACCCCGTCGAACGGGATCCCGGAGTCCAGCAGGAGCTTCATCGCCTGCGCGCCGCCCGACCTGAACCAGCCCCCCACTTCGCCGATGAGTGCGTCGTCAAGAGGGATGCCCGCCTCCGCCAGCGCCTCCGCATAGCCCGCGAGCCGAAGGCCGGCCGAGCCGATCACCTCGCCGCGGTGCGCGCCGAGAGCAACGATCCGACGCCGCCCGAGCGAGAGGAGATGTTCGGTCGCCGCTCGTGCCCCCTCGGTGTTGCGCATGGTCACGTGGTCGGTCGGGCCATGGAAGATGCGCTCGCCGAGAAGAACCATCGGGGTGCGGATGCCGTCGAGCAGATGCGCGTCGTCCTCGCCAAGGGCGAGCACGCTGTACAGGATCCCGTCGACCATCTGCATCCTCGGGCCACGAAGAAGCGCGAGCTCGGTCTCCCGGTCGTCTCCCGACTGTTCGATGATCACCGAGAGATTCTTTGTCGCGGCGGCGCGCATGACCGAGTCGGCGAGCTCGGCGAAGTAGGCGTTGCGCACGTCGGGGATGATGAGGCTGATCACCCCGGTGCGGCCAGACCTGAGGCCGCGCGCCGAGAGGTTGGGTCGATAGCCGAGGGAATCGATGGCCTCGAGAACTCGCTGGCGGGTCTCCGCGCGGATGTACGGGTAGTCGTTGATCACATTCGACACCGTCTTGATGGACACGCCGGCAACCCGCGCGACATCGTGCATCGTGATGGACATGCCTGCGGCTCCTGGTCCTCAGCGTTTCCGGGTGACTGAGATCGTTCCCTGCTGCGACTTTACAACGTTGTGAAGCCGATCGGCTCAGCGCGCGAGGGCGGGCACCGTACGCGGTCGCACGATGAACCAGAGCGCGACGATCGACACGAGCGACGTGAAGGCCATCACCGTGCCCATCGGCACCGCATTGTGGATGCCGAACAGGCCGACGATCGGCGAGATCAGGCCGGCGAGCCCGAAGTTCACCGCCCCGAGAACCGACGCGGCCGTTGCCGCCTCGTCCGCATGGTTGACGAGCCCGAGTACCTGCAGCAACGGGAACGAGAAACCGCACGCCATGATGAAGAACCACAGGGGGATCAGGATGCCGAACAGGCCGAGGTGCAGCGAGTCCAGCAGCACGATCGCGAGCGACGCCACGAACATCACGGCGGTCGAAGCGGCGAGGATCCACTGCGGACCGACCCGGCGCGCGATCCGCGAACTGGCCTGCACGCCAAAGACGACGCCGAACGAGTTGACGGCGAAGAGCAGCCCGTACTGCTGGGCATCGAGACCGTAGACGTCCTGGAACAGGAAGGATGACGACGAGAGGTAGGAAAACAGGCCGGAGAACGTCATGCCGCCGATCACCGCGACCCCGATGAAGACTCGGTCATTGAAGATCGACCGGTAACGCTGAAGCGCCGTGCCGTGTCCGGCATCCCTGCGCCGCGCCGGGGGGAGGGTCTCGACGATGAAGAAGACCGCTGCGAGCACGACGAAGACACCGTACGCGACCAGGAAGACGAAGATGCCGCGCCAGTCGACGAATCGCAGCAACTGCGACCCGATCACGGGCGCGACGATCGGCGCGAGGCCACTCACGAGCGCGAGCCGCGACAGCATCCGCACGAGCGGCAGGCCGCCGAAGAGGTCGCGCACCATGGCCATCGCCACCACGCCGCCGGCCGCAGCTCCCATGCCCTGCATGATGCGGAATCCGCCGAGCCAGAAGATGTCCGGGGCGAGGGCCGCGCCGAGGCTCGCCGAAACGTGCACGATGCTCGCGATGATGAGCGGCCAACGACGCCCGACCTTGTCGCTCCACGGTCCGACGAGCAGCTGCCCGACCCCGAAGCCGATCGTCGTCGCGGTGAGGGTGAGCTGGATCGCGGCCGGGCTCACTCCGAGGTCACCCCGCAGCGCCGGAAACGCCGGCAGATACAGGTCGATGGTGAACGGTCCGAGGGCGGTCAGGGCGCCGAGCACGACGATGTAGACAAGCCTTTGGCGGCGAGACAGCGAGTCTCCCGGATGAACGACGATCGTCACGGGCAACATTCCTTGGAAAGGGGGAGAGGGCAGATGGCAGGATGAGCGCCGCAATTCCGGAAGAGTCCGTGGGCGCCGATGGAGGGAATCCTCGCAACGATGAGAGCCCCGGTTAAACCGTAACGACGAGAGGTCAGATCTATTCCGTTATGGGCGAAGGAGCCGCGCGAAAGTTCGCGGGATCGGCCAGGAGGGCCTCGAAGGCCAGTTCGGCCGCACCGATGATGAGCAGGTCCGCTCCGAGCTCGGCGCGGGTCACCCGCACCGATTCCCTCGACGCCTTGAGCGGTTGCCTGGCCAGCAGCCCGTCGAGGTGCGCCGGGTCGACGGCATAGATCGACGCGAGGAACCCGCCGAGGATGATGAGCCGGGGGTTGAGGGTGTTGATGGCGTTGCGCAGCGCGACGGCGAGAAAGCCCAGCTGACGATGCACCTCCGCGAGCACCGCCGGATCGGTGGACGCGACGAGCGCGGCCTCGAGTTCGTTCCCGTCGGCGTTTGTGAGGCCCACGAGCGCGAGAAGGCGTTCGCGCCGCACCTCGGTCTCCAGGCAGCCCTCGGCCCCGCAGTGGCACGGGATGCCGTTGCTGTTGACGAGGGTGTGACCGAGTTCGCCCGCATAGCCGGCCGCACCGCCGAGCGGCTTGCCTCCCGAGACGATGCCTCCGCCGATTCCGCTCGCCCCGCCGTTGAGGTAGATGAGGTCGGTCACCCCGCGCCCGGCACCGAAGGTGCTCTCCGCGAGCGTGCCGAGGTGGGCGTCGTTGGCCGCCACCACCGTGAGGCCGGTCGCCTCCTCGAGCAATTCGGCGAACGGTTCGTCCTCCCAGCCGAGGTGGGGCGCCAGCCGAACGAGGCCGTCCTGGGTGCGCACGAGCCCGGGCACCGCCACGCCGATTCCGGTCGTCGTGTACTGCGAGTCGAACTCTGCCCGCATCCCGGCGATGACGGCCGCACTGATGTCGACCGCCTCGCGCACCGACGGCGTGTGGTCGACGGGGTAGCGCACCCGTTTCATGACCGTGCCGCCGAGCCCGACGACGCCCACCGTCACGGCATCGATCTCGGGGTTGACCGCGATCCCGATGGTGTGGGGGCTCGGCCGTACGACGGGACTCGGGCGGCCGACCTGGTTGCTGGCGTCCGGCTCGACCTCCATCACGAGGTCGAGGTTCACGAGTTCGGCGACCAGCGCGGCGATGGTGGAACGGTTGAGCCCCGTCTGGCGGGTGAGCAGGGAACGCGAGAGGCCACGGTGGCGGTGGACGAGCCCCAGGATCACCGACAGGTTGTGTCGACGGACGTGGTCGTTGCTGTTACCGCGCCCGGCCTGCGACGCCTCGGCCATGGTCATGCCGCCGACCACTCTGCACTGCCCGGTGTCACGCTCGGAGTTCTGCCTTTCCCAATTCTGCGGTTACGGGCTTCCCGTTGGCCGCGCCGGCCGACCAGCTCTTGGTCGACGCGGACTCGACGGTCGAGACCCCACCCACGCGCTGCACCGTGAAGGTCGCGCTCTCGCCGGTCGGAGTCGTCACGGTCACCCGCCGCACGCTCTCCGCCCGGGGCAGCGAGCTCGGGTAGACCCTCACCGTGAGCCCGTCGAGATAATCGTAGTCCGGCCGGTCGTCCCGGGAGCCGATCGGGATCACCGCGCCGTCCCGCACGTAGAGCGGCAGGCTGTCGAACCCGTGCGTCTCCGTGCGCCAGCCCGGGCCGGCGACCGTCTCGCCGGTGAAGTAGTTCGTCCACGTGCCGGCTGGCAGGTAGAACTCGACGGTGCCGTCGGCGGTGAACACCGGAGCGACCAGCAGGTCGGCGCCGAGCATGTACTGCCGGTCGAGGTAGCCGGTGGCCGGGTCGTCGGCGAACTCGAGCTGCATGGGCCGAAGCACAGGCGTGCCGGTGGCGGTAGCCTCGAGTCCCGCGGCGTAGAGGTACGGCATGAGCGCGAGCTTGAGCCTGGTGAAGAGTCGCGTCACCTCCACGGCCTCGTCGTCGAAGGCCCACGGCACCCGGTAGGACTGGCTGCCGTGGAATCGGCTGTGGCTCGAGAGCAGGCCGAAGGCCGTCCAGCGCTTGAAGACGCCCGCATCCGGTGTCCCCTCGAATCCGCCGATGTCGTGGCTCCAGAAGCCGAAGCCGCTGAAGGCGAGCGACAGCCCGCCGCGCAGCGTCTCCGCCATCGACTCGTATGTGGAGGTGGAGTCGCCTCCCCAGTGCACGGGCATGCTCTGGCCACCGACCGTCGCCGAGCGCGCGAAGAGCACGGCGTCGCCCTCGCCGCGGTGCTCCTGCAGCACCTCGAACACGGCCTTGTTGTAGAGCTGCGTGTAGTAGTTGTGCATGCGCTCCGGGCTCGACCTGTCGAAATAGTCGACCTCCAGCGGGATGCGCTCGCCGAAGTCCGTCTTGAACGCGTCGACGCCCTGGTCGAGCAGCACCCGCAGCTTGCCCTGATACCAGGCCACGGCATCCGGATTCGTGAAGTCGACCAGGCCCATTCCCGCCTGCCAGAGGTCCCACTGCCAGACATCACCGTTGGGCTTCTTCACGAGGTAGCCGGCCGCCTTCGCCTCGGCGAAGAGCGGGGCGCGTTGCGCGATGTACGGATTGATCCACACGCACACGTGCAGGTTCTTCTCGTGCAGCCTGGCGAGCATCCCCTCCGGGTCGGGAAAGGTGCGCGAGTCCCACTCGAAGTCGCTCCAGTTGAATTCGCGCATCCAGAAGCAGTCGAAGTGAAAGACGCTCAGCGGCAGGTCGCGTTCGGCCATGCCATCGATGAAGCTGTTCACCGTCTCTTCGTCGTAGCTCGTGGTGAAGCTCGTCGAGAGCCAGAGCCCGTACGACCAGGCCGGAACGGATGCCGGGCGCCCGGTGAGCGCCGTGTAGCGTTCCAGGATCTGCTTGGGGGTGGGCCCGTAGATGATGTAGTACTCGAGGCTCTCGCCCGAGACGGAGAACTGCACGCGCTCGACCGCCTCCGAGCCGACCTCGAACGAGACGTGTCCCGGGTGGTTGACGAGCACGCCGTAGCCGCGGTTCGTGAGGTAGAACGGCACGTTCTTGTATGCCTGCTCGCTCGAGGTTCCGCCATCCGCGTTCCAGACATCCACCACCTGGCCGTTCTTCACGAGCGGGCCGAACCGCTCGCCGAGGCCGTAGACGAGTTCGCCGATGCCGAGGGAGAGACGCTCGTGCAGGTAGCTCGGTGCGATGCCCACCACCTCGGCCCCACGCGCGTTGCCGGCCGGCACCCCGTAGACCTGGGCGTTCTTGTCCACCCTGAGGTAGCCGAGCGAGTTGTTGCCGCTGCTCGTGAGTTCGCGCCCGCCGGCGGTGAAGCTCAGGCTCCAGGGCGCACCGTCCGCGATCGTCGCGGTGAGGTCGCCGCTCGTCAGCGTGCTCGACGAGCCCTGCACCTCCACGACGCCGTGGCCGTCCTCTGCCCCGACGAGGTCGAACGCGAGTTCGTCCTTCACTCCCTGGTGGTGTTCCACCCGCACCCCGACGATGTTGGGCAGTGGCGAGGAGAGGGTCACCGTGAGGGTCGGCCGGTTGAGCACGTCGCCTCGACGTTCGATCTCCTTGGTCGGCGCCGTGATCACCAGTCCGTGCCGGCTCGGCCAGACGTCGTACGCCTCCTTCGCATAGAGCGCCTCGACGCCGGATCGCAACTGCCAAAAACCATCGGTGAACTTCATGGGAGCTTTCTCTGGTGGGGTGGTCTACTTGACGGCGCCGGCAGTGATGCCGCGGGTCAGAGTGCGTTGGAAGATGAGGAAGAAGATGAGCGTGGGGATGAGTCCGAGGAGCGCGGACGCGCTCGTCGTCGTGACATCCATCAGCCGGTCGCCCTGGAGAACGGCGATTGCCACCGGCACGGTCTGGTTGGAATTGCTGACCAGGAACGTCAGCGGGATGAGGAACTCGTTCCAGGTCCAGATGAAGAAGAAGATCACGATCACGGCGAGCGTCGGCCGCGAGATCGGCACGATCACGCGCCAGAGGATCTGCCATCGGCTCGCGCCATCGAGGGAGGCCGCTTCGAGGATCTCCCTCGGGAAGGTCCCGTACACCGACGAGAGCAGATAGGTGCCGAACGCACTCTGGATCACCGTGAAGATGATGATGACCGACCACACGTTGTCGTACAGGCCGACCTGCTTGAACATGTAGTACAGCGGGTAGAGCAGCGCCTCCTGGGGCAGCATGTTTGCGAGCAGGAACAGGACGATGATCCAGGTGCGGCCGCGCACCCGTCCGATGCCGATCGCGAAGGCGTTGAACACCGAGATGAGCACGGCGAGCACCGCGACCGTGCCGCTGATGAAGAAGCTGTTCCAGAGCTTCTCCGGAAAGTTGACGCGCTTCCAGAAATTCGCGATGCCATCGAAGTAGAGATTGTGGGGCAACGAGAGGGGGCCGGAGGTCGCATAGTCGGCCGGCGACTTGAACGAGTTGATCAGGATAATAAGGAACGGCGCGGCGATGAGAGCGCCGAAGAGGATCGCCGCGGCGAGGATCATCCAGTCGGAGAAGGACCGCCGAGTTGCACGCTTGCGGAGCTTGAACGGATGTTCCGCGCCCGCGGTCGGGTTCCGTCTGGACAAGTCAGGGGCCATGGTCGCCATCAGCGCTCACTCTCCGCGCGTTCTGCCCGGTTCTGGGCCTTGATGAAGACAATCGTCACGATCACGACGACCACTGTGAGCGCGGTCGCTATCGTCGCGCCATAGCCCACCTGCTGGTTCTGGAAGAACTCGCTGTACGAGTAATAGCTGGGCACGATCGTGCTCGTGCCCGGGCCCCCGCGGGTCAGTGTGTAGATGGGCCCGAAGACCTTGAGTGCCGCGATCGTGCAGGTGAGTGTCACGACGAATATCTCGGGACGGATGATGCTCACCGTGATCCAGCGGAAGCGCTGGAACCAATTCGCCCCGTCGAGTTCCGCCGCCTCGTAGAGCTCAGGGTCCACCCGCTGGAGGGCGGCCATGAAGATCACGACGGGGTACCCGAGCTGCACCCACACCATCACGAACATGATGCTGAGCAGCGCCGTGTCCGGGCTCCCGAGCCAGTTGTGCTGCAGGGAGCCGAGGCCGACCGCCTTGAGCACGGTGTTGAGAGCGCCATTCTCGGGGCGCAGGATCCAGCCGATGACGATGGCCGCAACGGCCACCGGAAGAATCTGCGGCAGATAGTAGGTAGCGCGGAGAAAGCTCGCGAGCCGGCCGCCGAACTTCTTGCCGACGAGATCGAACAGCATGGCGGCGAGAAGCAGGCCGAGCAGGGTGGGAACGATCACCATCGCGACGATCATCGCGATGCTGTTGCCGAAGGATGTCCAGAACTTGGTGTCCTGGACGAGCTCGACCCAATTGTCCAACCCGATCCAGATGGGAGGACGGATGCCCCGCCACTCGGTGAAGCTGAGGTACACGTTCCACAGCAGCGGCACCAGAATCACGACGATGAAGAGCACGAAGCCCGGGATGAGATAGAGCCAGAATGCGCCTCGACCACCCTTGCCGCTGTTGGGCAGCAGGGCATTCTCGTCGCGTGCTCTCGTCGCTCGGACTCGAGCGACGGCGGGAACTGTCACCATGACCTGGCCTTTCGTGTGGTGCTGGATGCCCGATGGGCCGGCGTGCCGCCGGTCGGCCGATTCTCTCGAATCGACCGACCGGCGGACGCGGGCGTGATCGTCGGGGTGGGGACTACTTGGTGATGTCGTCGACGCCCGACTGGTACTCGGTTCCGAGCTCAGTGAGCACGTCCTTCGACGACTTCGTGCCGTTGACGAGCTCCTGGAGCCCGGCGTTCAGCTGGTCGTAGAAGGTCGGGGTCGGCCAGTCGGGGTAGAAGGCCAGACCGTCCTGCGCGGTGAGCTTGTTGAAGTTGTCGATGAGTTCTTTGCTCTTCGGGTCGGTGATCGACGCCGCCTCGGCCGCCACGGGGATGCCGCCGCTATTGCCGATGAGTGCCTGGATCTCGGGGCTCATGGTGATGTCGATGAACTTGTACGCGAGATCCTTGTTCTTGGAGTTCTCCGGAACCACCCAGATGTTGCCCGAGGAGCCCGGGGAGAGCTTGGCGCCGGGGAAGAGGAAGGTACCCCAGTCGAAGGTCTTGACGTCGGTCACCATGCGGCCGTACCACCAGCTGCCGGAGTAGAAGATCGGGTTGGTGCCGTTGATGAAGGCCGTGCCGGCGTCTTCGGCCTTGAGGCCGGTCGAGTCCTTGCTGATGTATCCCTTGTCGACCCAGCTCTTGATGGTGTCGGCGGCGAAGGTGAAGTCCTTGTCCTGCCAATCGACCTTGCCCGTGTACAGCTGGTAGTTGTCGACCCACTGGCGGGTCGCCTTGCTCAACGCGAGCTGGTAGAAGAGCTGGCCGAGCGGGTACTCCGCCGCGGACTCGGCGAGCGGTGTGATGCCGTTGTCCTTGAAGGTCTTGAGCGCCGCCTCGAATTCGGCAAAGGTGGTCGGCACCGCGATGTTGTACTTCGCGAAGGCGTCCTTGTTGTAGTACACGTCAACGAATTCGCCGTAGTTGGGGATGCCGTAGTAGTGCCCGGTTCCCATCACGCCCTTGGTGCTGTAGCGGGCGGTGGTCTGGAGCGACGAGGCGAGCTTCTTGTCCCACCCGTATGCCTTGACGGCCGGGTCGAGGTTGGTGAGGAGGCCCTGGCTCGAAAGCAGTCCGGCCGTGGCGTTGCCCTTGTTGTACTCGAGGATGTCGGGGGCCGCGTTCGAGTTGAGCACCTGGCTCGCGGTCGAGCGGATCTGTTCGAAGCTCTTCGCCTCGAACTTCACCTTGGCGCCGGTCTCCTTCTCGAACTTCTTGATGGCGGCGTTCCAGGCGATTCCCATGGCGCTCGTGTCGCTCTCATAGTCCCAGAGGGTGAGCGTCTTTCCCTTGCCGTCGGGATCCTTGGTGACTGAAGTCGAACTCGACGTCGAACCGCTCGCACAGCCCGCGAGCAGCAGCGCCGTGGTTGCCAGAATGGCCCCAGCCGCAATAAGCCTCTTGCGCATCTTGTACCTCCTTGTAAAGGAGCGCCGCCCTGTTGCAGGCGTGGCAGCCACTCCGATGCCGTTTGTTGTAGAACACAACATACGCAGACAATGCGGCTTTCCACAACCCACAATTTCGCGATTGTCCACGACAAGCTCCGCACCAACCGCTAAAAAAGCCAGAGAACTCGGGAATGTCAACGCCATTCGTTCCGGGATTGAGCAATGTTCTCATTCGCAACAATCCGGCGACCTGAGCCCGTATTCGGCTCAGTTGCGGGGCAGGGAGGCCGGATCGGCGATGAGCTCGGAGAAGACGAGTTCGCCGCAGCCGATCAGGAGCTGATCGGAAGCGGACGCGGCGCCCTCGATGCGCACGTCTTCGCGCGCCGACCGGATGGCGTCGCGCAGGAGAGCGTCACCCTCCCGACCGCCGGCATCGTAGAGGTCGCCCAGGAATCCGCCGAGCACGACGAGCGTGGGGTTGAAGAGGTTGACCGCGGTTCGCACCGCGATGGCGAGGAGATCCAGCTGCTCGGAGATGAGCGCACGCACGCCGGGGTCGCGACTCGACACGAGTCGCGTCCCGAGCAGGCCTGCTTCGGCCGGGGCGAGTCCGACCGCCTCGAGGAGTCTTGCCTGCGTCACCTCGGCCTCGAGGCAGCCAGTCGCCCCGCACGGGCACTGGGTGCCGTCGCTGCGCACGAAGCTGTGGCCGAACTCTCCCGCGTATCCCGCGGCTCCGCTGAGCAGCCGGCCGCCCGTGATGGCGCCCCCACCGATGCCGCTCGCACCGCCGATGAAGTAGACGAAGTCGTCGACGCCCTTTCCTGCGCCGAAGACGCTCTCGGCGCGCATGGCCAGATTGGCGGCGTTCGCGGCCCAGGCGGGAAATGTGGTCGCCTGGGAAAGCATCCTGCTGAGCGGTTCCTCGGCCCAGCCCATGTGGGTGGCCTCCCGCACAGTGCCGTCCGAAACCCGCACCTGGCCCGGAACGGCGACCCCGATGCCGACGACCCGCAGTGCCGTCTCACGCCCAGACAGAAGCCCGGCGATGGCCGCCGAGGCCAGCCTGACCACGTCGGCAGGCGTCGGCGCGCTCGCGGCCTCCAGCCGCACCTTGGCCAGGACCCTCCCGCTCATGCCCACGAGCCCGACATGAATCGCATCGACCTCGGGGTTGATCGCGATCGCGACGACGCCGGACTGGGCGTGCACGATGGGGCTCGGACGCCCCGGCACGTTCCCCGTCGTAGGCATCGCCTCGTAGACGAGCCCGAGGTCGGTGAGCTCGGCGACCAGGTCGCCGACCGTCGAGCGGTTGAGCCCGGTCAGCCTCGTGAGTTCGGCCCTCGACAGCGGCCCCTCGCGGTGCACGAGGCCGAGAATGTTCGAGAGGTTGGAGCGCCTCAGCTGGTCGGTCGCGCCTCCCTGCACGGGCGTGCGCGAGACGAAGTCGCGACTGCTGGACATGCATTGACCTTAGTCTGCGTGCCGGTCACCACGAATCGGGGCTGGCCCCGGCCGGCACGGGCGCCGGACGCTCCACCGTGCTCTCCAGCGTCACCAGGCGATGCTCGTGTGCGGAGCGAATCACGGCATCCATGATCTCGAGTACGTGGAAGGCGAGCTCGCCGGACGCGCGGTGCGGGCGGCCGGTCTCGATCGCGCGTGCCATGTCGGCGAGGCCATAGCCCCGACCGGCATCCGCATAGCCGGCGCTCGGCGGCACCTCCCGCCACTCGGGGTCGGTGGACGTGAAGATGCTCACCGGGCCCGAGAAATCGTTGGGGTCTGGCACCGAGATGGTGCCGTCGGTTCCGTACACCTCGATGTTCGGGATGCGGGACGCCCACACGTCGAAACTCACGGTGAGGGTCGATGCGACGCCGGACGCGTGTTCGAGCACGGCGGTGACATGCGTGTCGATGGCGACCGGAATCGTCTGGCCGGCCAGCGGCCCGGTCGCGATGGACCGTTCCCGCTCCGAACGGCTGACGACACCGGAGACGCGCACGACCGGCCCGAGCAGTGTGACGAGGGCCGTGATGTAGTACGGCCCCATGTCGAAGAGCGGGCCGCCGCCCGGCTGGTAGTAGAAGGCGGGCGACGGATGCCACGCCTCGTGTCCGGGGGAGACCCAGAATGCCGTGGCTCCCACCGGAGTGCCGATCAGCCCGGCGTCGAGCACGTCACGTGCGGTCTGGATACCGGTGCCGAGCACGGTGTCCGGCGCCGATCCCACCCGAAGGCCGCACGCGCCGGCGGTTTCGAGCAGGCCGACGGCCTCCGCGGGGTGCAGGGCGAGCGGCTTCTCGCCGTAGACGTGCTTGCCGGCGGCGAGCGCGCGGGTCGCGATGTCCACATGCGCCGCCGGGATGGTGAGATTGAGCACGGCGTCGATGCGCGGGTCGTCGAGCAGCGCGTCCACCGAGAGGGACTCGACGCCCTGCTCAGCGGCGATCTGGGCCGCGCGGTCCTCGTCAAGGTCCGCCACCGCCACGAGCTCGAGGCCGGGGAGCCCGGGAAACGCAGCGAAGTACTGCTCGCTGATCTTGCCTACGCCGATGATGCCGATCTTCAACGGGCTGCCCACAGGAGTCCCCTTTCGATGATTGTTCGTACGCTGGGGTTCTGCACGACTTCGAGGCGGTGGCCGGGCGCCGAGACGAAGATCCGCCCCTTGCCCCACTGCCGGATCCAGATGGCTGGCGCGGTGACCGGGCGATTCCACGCGTCGAACGGGCGCGCCTCCTGCGTCGTCGTCGCGAGCACGTCGTTGTATTCGTCGGACAACACCCAGTACTGCTCGGTCACGAGTTCGAAGTCGTCGACACCCGCGGTGATCGGATGGGTCGTGCCGAGCTCGGTGATGTGCACCGTGTACGGGATGTAGTTGTCAGACTGACCGCCGGTGCGCTCCTCCGGCGGCTTGCTCGCGTGATGGGCGAACTGTCCGCCGATCATGTGGAGATAGTCGGCATTGTTGCGATAGGAGTCGGCAATTCCACCGTGCCACCCGCCCATGCCCGTGCCGTTCAGCACCGCTCGCTGCAGCCCGGCGAACTCCTCGTCCTCGATCGTGCTCATGGTGTTGACCTGCACGATGAGGTCGATCCCGCCCATGACCCGCTCGTCGGCGTAGACGGCCGTTGACTCCTCCACTCGCACGTCGAAGCCGTGATCCTCGAGGAACGGGATGAAGGCGTCCGTCGTCTCGACGGGCTGGTGGCCGTCCCACCCTCCCCGCACGACGAGGGCGTGGCGCTCACGAGCGCCTGGGGGATGAAGTGCGGTCACGGTGAGCTTTCCGGTCGGGGGTGGAACTGGTAAGCGCTTGCCCCGAACAACGCCAGCGACACTCGCGGCTTTCGGGCATGTGGACGAGCCTAGTCCGACCGCTCCCCCGGGCACGGCGCGGTGCAGCCGCAGCACGAGTCGGCTGTGGCCACGATTGTGATGGAAACTTGCGCCGCCACGGTCGAGAGCCGCTAATATGTTTCTAGAGACAACAAATCACCAACGACGCTGAAGGACATCTTCATGACCACCACCCCCACCCGTGCCGACAAGTTCTCCTTCGGCCTGTGGACCGTCGGCTACAACGGCTCCGATCCGTTCGGCGGCCCGACCCGCCCGCCGCTCGACGTCGTGGAGGCCGTCACCCGCCTCGCCGAGCTCGGGGCATACGGCCTCACCTTCCACGACGACGACCTGTTCCCGTTCGGTTCGAGCGAGGCCGACCGCCAGAAGCAGATCGACCGCCTCAAGCAGGCCCTGGCAGACACCGGCCTCGTGATCCCCATGGTCACCACCAACCTCTTCAGCGCCCCCGTGTTCAAGGACGGCGGCTTCACCTCCAACGACCGTGGCGTGCGCCGGTTCGCGCTGCGCAAGGCGCTCCGCCAGCTCGACCTCGGCGCCGAGCTCGGTGCGCAGACCTTCGTCATGTGGGGCGGCCGCGAGGGTGCGGAGTACGACACCGCCAAAGACATCCGGGGTGCGCTCGAGCGCTACCGGGAGGGCGTCAACCTGTTCGCCCAGTACGTCACGGACAAGGGTTACGACATCCGCTTCGCGATCGAGCCGAAGCCCAACGAGCCCCGCGGCGACATCCTGCTGCCCACGGTCGGCCATGCGATGGCGTTCATCGAGACCCTCGAGCGCCCCGAGCTGTTCGGCGTGAACCCCGAGGTCGGACACGAGCAGATGGCCGGGCTCAACTTCACCGCCGGTATCGCGCAGGCGCTCTACCAGGACAAGCTCTTCCACATCGACCTCAACGGCCAGCGCGGCATCAAGTACGACCAGGACCTCGTGTTCGGCCACGGCGACCTGCAGAACGCGTTCTCGCTCGTCGACCTGCTCGAGAACGGCGGCCCGAACGGCGGCCCGGCCTACGACGGCCCCCGTCACTTCGACTACAAGCCGTCGCGAACGGAAGACATCACCGGCGTCTGGGACTCCGCCGCGGCGAACATGCGCACCTACCTGCTGCTGAAGGAGCGCGCGGCGGCCTTCCGGGCCGACCCGGAGGTGCAGGAGGCCCTCGCGGCATCCCGTGTCGCGCAGGTCAACGAGCCGACCCTGAATGCCGGCGAGAGCTACGACGACCTGCTCGCCGACCGCAGTGCATACGAGGACTTCGACACCGACTCCTACTTCGGCGGCAAGGGCTTCGGCTTCGTGCGACTCAACCAACTCGCCCTCGAGCACCTGCTCGGCGCCCGCTAGTCCATCCCACCCGCGCCCGTGCGCCCCTCCCCGTGGCGGTGTTCACAACTCATGCTGTTTTCGCCGGCGCGTAGTCTTGGCCCCGCTGCCGTGCGGGAGCGGATGCCGCACATCCGAAACAGCATGAGTTGTGCGCACCGAGCGCGCGCGACGACTCCCGCCTAACCGACCCAGAGAGCAGATCGACATGACACTCGTCGCCGGAGTCGACTCGTCGACCCAGAGCTGCAAGATAGTGATTCGCGACCTCGAGAGCGGCACGGTGGTTCGCACCGGGCGCGCGGCGCACCCCGAGGGCACCGAGGTGGACCCCGAGCGCTGGTGGCAGGCGCTCCTCGCCGCGGTCGACGACGCCGGCGGCCTCGCCGATGTCGCCGCGCTGGCGGTGGGCGGGCAGCAGCACGGAATGGTCGTGCTGGATGCCGAGGGCCGCGTCATCCGCCCCGCCCTGCTCTGGAACGACACGCGCTCCGCCCCCGCCGCGGCCGCCCTGATCGCCGAGGTCGGCGCGCACCAGTTCGCCAAGCGCACCGGTTCGGTTCCCGTGGCCTCGTTCACGCTCACCAAGCTCCGCTGGCTTGCCGACACGGAGCCGCAGAACGCGGCGCGCGTCGCCGCCGTTGCGCTCCCCCACGACTGGCTGACCTGGCGCCTTCGCGGCTTCGGCCCGCAGAACCCCGTGCTCGCCGAGCTCGTCACCGACCGGTCGGATGCGAGCGGCACGAGCTACTTCAATCCCGTCACGAACGGCTACGACCGTGAACTGCTCGCGATCGCCCTCCGCCGCGACCCCACCACCCACAGCGCCGAAAACGCAGGAGTTCTTCTCCCGACGGTGCTCGATCCGGCGGAATCGCGCACCGTTATCGTCGGATCTCCTGCGTTTTCGGAGGGGCTCGTGGTGGGGGCCGGCGCCGGCGACAACGCGGCTGCCGCGCTCGGGCTCGACGCCCGGGAGGGCGACGCGGTCGTCTCCATCGGCACGAGCGGCACGGTCTTCGCCGTCACCGACACCCCGGCACACGACGAGTCGGGCACGGTCGCCGGGTTCGCGGATGCCGCGGGCGGCTTTCTCCCGCTCGTCGCGACCCTCAATGCGGCCCGCATCCTCGACTCGACCGCGGCGCTGCTCGGCGTCGACCACGCCGAGTTCGCACGGCTCGCGCTCGAGGCGGCTCCCGGCGCCGACGGACTCGTGCTCGTGCCATACTTCGAGGGCGAGCGCACCCCCAACCTCCCCACCGCGACCGCGACCCTCGGCGGCATGACGCTAGCGTCGACCACCCGCCCCAACCTCGCCCGGGCAGCGATCGAGGGCCTGCTCTGCGGCCTCGCCGACGGTCTCGAAGCGATCCGCGCCCAGGGCGTGGATGCCCGTCGGGTGCTCCTCATTGGCGGCGCCGCGCAGAATCCGGCGGTCGGCGCGATCGCCGCGCAGGTGTTCGCGGTGCCGGTTGTCGTGCCGCAGCCCGCCGAATATGTCGCGGCCGGGGCGGCGGCCCAGGCGGCCTGGGCGCTCACCGGAGCACGGCCGAACTGGCCTGTCGCGATGGCATCCGAGCCGGCCGGCGATCACCGCCCGGTGATCCGCGAGCAGTACGCGGCCCTCGCGAAGGCGCGCTACTAGACGAACGGGCTCCCGCGCCGCTCGAGGGGCACGACCTCGTGGTGCTCCTGGCCGCCCTCGTGCAACGGCCGGCACGAGCAGCCAGCCCGTGATGCGGTTTCCGCCGAATCCGGAGAAAGTTACGTCGTAGCTGTCGACGAGGGTGAACCCGTTGTCGACCCGGTCGAACGTCGCCTCGAGCGAGAAATCCCGGGTTTCGGCGATGGTCTCCGCGCGCAGGGCGTCCAGGTCATCGGGCGCCGAAAGGGCTGGATTGTGGGGCTGCAGTTCGGTGATGAGGTCGAAAAGCGCCATGGCGAAAACTCCAGGCGGGCAACGGCGGCTCACGACTACGGCCGGACGATGCACCTCCTCGGCGATCGGGAGCTAGCGCCGTTCGAGTCGTGCGGTCGATTCTCGCACAACTAGCTTCGGCACGGTGTGCGGAGTGTCGCCGGAACTCTCGTCACGGAGTATCTCCATCAGGGTGGTCATGATGTCGCGGCCGAGTTCTCCGAAATCCTGCCGCACCGTCGTGAGGGGTGGAGTGAAATGCTCAGCCTCTGGAATGTCATCGAAGCCCACGATGCTCACGTCTTCTGGCACGCGCACACCGTGCTGGGCGAGCGCGTGCATGAGGCCGAGTGCCATTTGATCGTTGCTCGAGAATATAGCGGTAAACGTTCGATCGTCCGCAATGAGCCTGCCGAACTCGTACCCGCTGCGGGGCGACCAGTCGCCGATGTGCGGCTCGCTGGGAACGATGCCGTTCTCGGCGAGGGCAGCCCGCCATCCTCTCACCCGCTCAATGGCATCCATTGAGTCCTCCGGCCCCGCGAGATGAAGGATCTCTCGATGGCCGAGCGAGATGAGATGCATGGTGGCTGCGTGAGCGCCGGCGTACTGGTCGATCGACACGCTGTGAAAGCCCGAGCGGCCGCTGCTTTCGACGGCGAGCAGCGGAACACCGAGATCTATCCTCTGCATGGCCTCGAGCGCCCCCCGGTGCGCGGCAACGAGCACGATCGCCTCGACGTTCTGGCCGAGAAGGAGTTCGACCGATCCCCTCATCGACCCCGCATCAGACTCGAGCATGCTCGAGATGGACACGTTGTACCTGGCGTTCCTGGCCGCCTCGTTAAAGCCGAGCACGATGCTCGATGGTCCGTAGTCCGGTCCACCAGTCGTAATCAACCCGATGGTGCGCGAGCGCTTGGTGACGAGGGCTCGCGCCGCTGTGCTCGGCCGGTAGCGAAGCTGCTTGATCGCCTCCTCGACGCGTTGCCTCGTGGCCGGCCGCACATTGGGAAGGTCGTTGACGACGCGCGAGACGGTCTGGTGGGACACTCCCGCCAGACGGGCGACATCGAAGATGTTCGCCACGCGCGCCTTCGAATCCTCGGTATTCACCAGGCCTGCCGGTTCTCCTGCCATGTTTTGTCCCGCGGAATCGTGATTTCAATTATGCCCGTCGCGCCGCCCTGGACTCAGCGCTTCCACGCGGTGAGCAGGCGCTGCAACGCGATGAAGACGAGCAATAGCGATCCGATGACGATCCTCGTCCACCAGGAACTCAGGGTTCCGTCGAAGCTGATGATGGTCTGGATCAGTCCGAGCAACAGCACCCCGAGCACCGAGCCGAGCACGAACCCCGACCCTCCGGTGAGGATAGTGCCGCCGATGACCACGGCCGCGATGGCGTCGAGCTCTGTCCCGACGGCAGTCAAACTGTACCCCGAGAGCGTGTAGAAGGTGAACAGGATTCCCGCGATCGCGGAACAGAAGCCGCTGACCACGTACACCGTTATTCGCGTTCTCGTCACCGGCAGGCCCATGAGCAACGCCGATTCTCCACCGTTTCCAATCGCATAGACCGTACGACCGGTGCGCGAGTAGTGCAAGACGTAGAAAGCCACGATGACAACCAGAATGGCGACGATGACGCTGGGCGAAATGAATAGATCCGGGCCCACAGGGATGCGGGAGTTGGCCATCGTGGTGAAGAACGGCTCGGTGATGGATATCGAATTCGTGCTGATCACATAGCAGAGTCCCCTGGCCAGGAACATCGCCGCGAGAGTGGCGATGAACGGCTGGATATGGAAGTAGTGAATGACCAGTCCGACCAGAAGCCCGAGCGTCGACCCCACCGCAAGCACGATCAGGATGATCACGACCGGGGGCCAGCCAGACCGTGCCAGCGAGGCCGCGATCATCGTGGAGAGCGCGACGACGGACCCCACTGACAGGTCGATTCCTCCGGTGAGGATCACGAAGGTCATCCCGACGGCGAGCACGATGAGGAACGCGTTGTCGACGAAGAGATTCAGCACGACCTGACCGGAAAAGAAGCCACGGTATTGGGCCGAACCGGCAGCGAACATCACGACAAGCAATACAAGGGTGACGATCACCGAGGCGTAGCGAGTCGACGGGACAAACCGCGACCAAGCCGATCGGACGGCGACCTCGGGCGCTGAAGGGGCAATCTGTTGGACGCTCATGCGGCAACCTCGGCTTTCGGAGTGGTCACCGGGCGTCGACGGCGACGCGATCTGAAGAGGGCGAGAAAGGCCGGCGATTGGAGCAGACATACGGTGATGACGACAATCGCCTTGAAGACGAGCGTGACGTTGGGTGCAATGCCCATGGAATAGACCGTCGTCGTGAGCGTCTGAATCACAAAGGCGCCGACGAGCGAACCAACGAGCGAGTAGCGCCCGCCGGCCAGGGAGGTCCCCCCAAGAACGACCGCGAGAATCGCGTCCAGTTCTATCCACAATCCAGCACTGTTGGCGTCGGCTGCGGTCACGTTGGAACTGATCATCAACCCAGCGATGCCGGCGCAGAGTCCGCTGAACATGTAGACCGTCCAGGTGAGCGTGCGCGATCCGACTCCAGCCAGCCTGCTGGCCTCCGGGTTGATGCCCACCGACTCGATGAGCATGCCGAGTGCGGTCTTTCGCGTCAGAACGGCTGCGACGACGAACATCACCGCAACGATCAGGATGGACGCGGGGAGTGTCAACCAGAACCCGCCCCCGATCACCTTGTACGGTGCGCTCGTGATGGTGAGGATCTGGCCCTCGGTGATCAGTTGCGCGATACCGCGTCCGGCCGTGAGCAGGATGAGCGTCGCGATGATCGGCTGGATACCGAAGACGGCGACGAGAAGGCCGTTCCACGCTCCCAGCACCACCGCGAACCCGACCGCGACGAGGCACGCGACGAGCACGGTCCCGACATCGTTCGGCGTGTGCGAATCCTTGATGACCGAGACCGCGAGGGCTCCGGAGATGGCGACCACGGCCCCCACCGAAAGATCGATTCCTCTCGTGGCGATGACCAGTGTCATCCCGAGGGCGACGAGAACGGTCGGCGCGCCGTTTCGAAGGATGTCGATGAGGCTGCCGAAGAGGTGACCGTCCTCGATGCGAATCGAGAAGAATCCGTGTTCGACGATCACGTTGGCGACGAGGAGGGCGACGAGCGTCGCGATCGGCCAGACGAGCCGGCTCTTCAGGGCAGTCTTCATGATTCGGATCCGCTCGCGATGAGCGCCATGACCTGGGCAACCGTCACGTCTTCGTTCGGGAGATCGGCCACCTTGCGGCGATCGCGCATCACGGCGATCCGATGACTCAATCGGATCACCTCTTCCAGCTCAGCCGAAATGAAGATCACCGACATGCCCTCCTCTGCGAGGCTCGAAACGAGTTTTTGGATCTCCGCCTTGGCCCCGACATCGATTCCCCTGGTGGGCTCGTCGAGCACGAGAAGACGCGGTGCGACGGCGAGCCATCGAGCAAGCAGCACCTTCTGCTGGTTGCCCCCGCTCAGATTGCGCACGAGAGCCTCGGGGTTCGCCGGACGGATGTTGAGAGCAGCAATGTAACTTGCCGCCAGTTCGTCCTGGCGTCGCCTGGGGATACGGCGGAACCATCCGCGGTCGGCCTGCAGAGCGAGAACGATATTGTCGCGAACCGTCAGGTCGTCGATGATTCCCTCCCGCTTGCGGTCTTCTGACGAGTAGGCGATCCGTTCGCGCAGCGCGGCCCTCGGCGTTCGCAACTTTCGCACGCGGCCCGATAGCCGTAGCTCTCCCGAGTCTGGCCGGTCGACCCCGGTCAGCAGTCGAGCAAGCTCCGTCCGGCCTGAGCCGAGCAGTCCGGCAAGACCGAGTACCTCGCCCTCGTAGACCTTGAGGTCCACCGGGGCGATAGATCCCTTGCGAGCGATGCCAACCGCATCGATGTATGGCACCGTGTCTGCTTCCTCGGCGATTGCCCCCCGCGGCCGGCTCTCGAGCGCATCGAGAACCGCGAGCTCTTTTCCGATCATCTTGTTGACGAGCTCGATGCGCAGAATCTCCTCGGTGAGGTACTCACCGACGAGCGCGCCGTTGCGCAACACGGTCAGGCGATCGGCGATTTCGTAGACCTGGTCGAGAAAGTGCGAGACGAACAGGATCGCGACCCCGTCATCCTTGAGCCGACGAATGACGCGGAACAGCTCGGCGACCTCGTCGGCGTCGAGACTCGAGGTGGGCTCGTCGAGAATGAGAACTTTCGCCTGCACGTCGATTGCTCGAGCGATGGCGACGAGCTGTTGAATCGCAAGCGAGTGGGAACCCAGTTGCGACGCTGGATCGATGTCGAGGTTGAGCCCAGCGAGCAGTTCCTTCGCACGCGCTCGGGTCGCCGGCCAATCGATCCCTCCGAACCGACGCGGCTCCCGTCCGAGCATGATGTTCTCGGCGACCGAGAGATTCGTGAGGAGGTTGACCTCCTGGTAGACGGTGCTTATGCCTGCGGCCTGCGCCTGGGCCGGCCCGTTCACGGACAACGGCTCACCGGCGAGAGTGATGATTCCGCTATCCACCGCGTAGACGCCAGTGAGGGCTTTGATCAGAGTGGACTTCCCAGCGCCGTTCTCTCCCATGAGGGAGTGGACCTCGCCCGGGAACATCCGAAAGCTCACTCCGTCTAGTGCAATCACACCGGGAAACGAGATGGTGATGTTCGTGGCGTCGATGATGGGAACGGAGGCTGCCATTCTGGCTGTTCGCTTTCTCTTCTTTGAGCTGCTTGCGCAAAACGGAGGTGCTGGTTGAGTAGCGGGGTAAGACGCCACTCAACCAGCTCCGGTGTTGATCAGTACTTGCGAGTGGGAAGTGCTTCTTTTGCCTGGGCCTGCGTGAACGTGGTTTCCGTCGTGAGGATCCGCGCATCCACGGTCTTTTTCGCCACGACGTCCTTGACGATCTGCACCAGCTGGTCACCCAACAACGGCGAGCATTCAACGATGTAGTTGATCTTGCCATCGACGAGCGCCTGCATACCGTCATGGGTCGCATCCAGAGTCAGGACCTGGATGTCTTTGCCGGGCACCTTTCCTGCGGCTTCGATCGCTTCGATCGCACCGAGCCCCATGTCGTCGTTGTGAGCGTAGACAAGGTCGATGCTGGGGTTGGACTTGAGGAACGCCTCCATGACCTGCTTGCCGCCGGCACGAGTGAAGTCGCCGGTTTGCGAGGCCACGATCTTGAACTTCGAGTCGCTGCCGATGACGTCGCGCAATCCCTTCGCTCGGTCGTTGGCCGGCGCCGAACCGGTCGTGCCCGAAATCTCCGCGATGTTGACGGTGGTCTTGTCGGGGAATGCGCTCTTCACCCAGGTGCCAGCTTCCTTGCCCTCGTTGACGAAGTCGGATCCGAGAAACGAGACATACAGTGACTTGTCTTTGGAGTCGACAGCGCGGTCGGTGAGCACGACCGGGATGTGCGCTGTCTTAGCCTCTTGCAGCACCGTGTCCCAGCCCGATTCCACGACCGGCGAGAAGGCAATGACATCCACCTTCTGCTGGATGAATGAGCGGATCGCCTTGATCTGGTTCTCTTGCTTGCCCTGGGCGTCAGAGAACTTCAGGTCGATCTTCGCCGCTTTGAAAGACGACTGGATCGAGATCGTGTTGGCGGTACGCCATCCGCTCTCGGCTCCCACTTGCGAGAACCCGACAACGATCTTGCCGGCTCCGCCCGCAGATACCCCTCCTGCGCTCGCGCATCCGCTCAGTGCGATGAGAATCGCTCCGATTGCAGCCACTCCGATGAATTTCTTCATGTAACCAAACCTCCTCGTTCAGTAGTCCGTGGCTCGCTGTCAGTGCCTCTACGACGAGTTCCTCGGTCGATCAGTTCATTCTGACCTGTGGGAATGTTAGCGTTCACAATTCGGCGCATCAAGTCCTGAATATCACGTTTGCGTAACGGCATGCTCTGATAGCCCAGTGTTACCAACGAGTTAGGTGAAATCACACTCGAAAATACCAAACTCTTCCTCGCACCGAAGGCCGTAAATGTGAAGGCTCTCAATTGTTCACGCCACCGCGGTGAAAGGCCTTGGGGAGCGCACAACAGCCCCGCGCTCCCGTGAGGGGAGTGCGGGGCTGTTATACAGTGCGGGGCTGTTATGCAGCGCGGATCAACGACCGCCCGAGCGCCTCTTGTTGTACACGTCGAAGGCCACTGCCGCGAGCAGCACGATGCCCTTGATGAACTGCTGCCAGTCGGTGCCAACACCGATGATCGACATGCCGTTGTTCAGGATGCCGATGATCAGGCCACCGATGATGGCTCCGGTGACGGTGCCGATGCCGCCCGTGACCGCCGCGCCGCCGATGAAGGCCGCCGCGATCGCGTCGAGTTCGAACCCGGTGCCGTTGGTGGGGTTGGCGAGGTTGAGCTGGCCCGCGAAGACGAGCCCGGCGAGCGCGCCGAGCACACCCATGTTCACGAACAGCAGGAATGTCACCCGCTTGGTCTTCACGCCCGAGAGCACGGCCGCGTTGAGGTTTCCACCGAGCGCGTAGATGTGTCGTCCGTAGACGCTACGCGCCATGACCGCCGAGTAGACGACCACGAGCACGCCGAGCACCACGAGCACGACGGGCGTGCCACGGTAGCTCGCGAGCAGGAACGTGATCGCGAGCACGAGCACGCCGGTGAAGGCGAGTTTCACGACGAACCACAGGAACGGCTCGTCCTCGAGGTTGAGCTTGCGCCGGATCAGGCGCTGACGCACCGCCTGGCCCACCAGAAACGCCGTGGCCAGCAGGCCGAGCACTACGGTCAGGGCTTCCAGTTGCGATCCGATGAATCCGAGCTCTGGCAGGAAGCCGCCGCCAAGCGCCCTCATCGGGTCGGGAAAAGGCGTGATCTGCGTACTGCCGAGCACCACTTGCGTGAGGCCGCGGAAGATGAGCATGCCGGCGAGGGTCACAATGAACGCCGGGATGCCGAAGTAGGCCACCCAGAAGCCCTGCCACGCGCCGACGACGGCGCCGAGCAGCAGGCACAGGATGATCGCCAGCCACCACGGCAGCCCCATCCGCACGCTCAGCACGCCGGCGACGGCACCGATGAATCCCACGACCGAGCCGACCGAGAGGTCGATGTGGCCGGCGATGATCACCATCACCATGCCGATCGCGAGAATCAGCACGTAGCTGTTCTGCACGATCACGTTGGAGACGTTCTGCGGGTTGAGCAGCACTCCCTGGGTGAGCACCTGGAACAGGATGACTATCGCGATCAACGCGATGAAGATACCGATCTGCCGAAGCTGACTGGTGAGGTACTTGAGGGCCGAGCTAAGCGCACTCATCGATCGTCACTTATTCCTTTTCCTGGGTCATGTACTGCATGAGGAGTTCTGGTGTTGCCTGGGCGCGGGGAACGTCGGCGGTGATGGTTCCCTCGGAGAGCGTGTAAATGCGGTCGCAGATTCCGAGAAGTTCGGGCAGTTCCGAGGAGATCACGATGATCCCCTTTCCATCGCCCGCGAGTTTGTTGATGATCGTGTAGATCTCGTATTTCGCGCCGACGTCGATGCCGCGCGTCGGCTCGTCGAGGATGAGCACGTCCGGGTCCGCGAACATCCACTTGCTCAGCACGACCTTCTGCTGGTTGCCGCCCGAAAGCTTTCCGGTGATGGCGGCGACCGTCGGCGACTTGATGTTCATGCTCTTGCGGTAGCCCTCGGCCACGACGAATTCCTGGTTGGCGTCGACCCAGCCCCACTTGGCGAGCTTGCCGAGCGCGGAGCCGGAGACGTTGCGCTTGATGTCGTCGATGAGGTTGAGGCCGTAGCGCTTGCGGTCCTCGGTCGCGTAGGCGATGCCGTTCTTCACGGCCTCGGACACGCTGTGCGTGCGGATCTCCTTGCCGTCTTTGAAGACCTTGCCGGTGATGTTGGAGCCGTAGGTGCGCCCGAAGACGCTCATGGCGAGCTCGGTGCGTCCGGCGCCCATGAGGCCGGCGATGCCCACAATCTCCCCGCGGCGCACCTTGAGGTTGGCACCGTGGATCACGACTCGCGAGTGGTCGGTGGGGTGATGCACGGTCCAGTTCTCGATGCGCAGCACCTCCTCGCCGATGTGGGGAGTGTGGTCCGGGTAGCGGTTGTCGAGATCGCGGCCGACCATGCCCTTAATGATGCGCTCTTCGGAGATCGTATTCGCGGCGACCTCGAGAGTCTCCACCGTCTTGCCGTCTCGAATGATCGTGACCGAATCCGCGATCCGCTTAATCTCATTGAGCTTGTGGGAGATGATGATCGACGTGATGCCCTGCTCCTTGAGGTGCAGGATGAGGTCGAGCAGGTGTGCGGAGTCTTCGTCGTTGAGCGCCGCGGTCGGTTCGTCGAGGATCAGCAGCTTGACCCGCTTGGAGAGCGCCTTGGCGATCTCCACGAGCTGCTGCTTGCCAACACCGATCTCGGTGATCTTGGTGATCGGGTTGTCGCGGAGGCCCACCCGCGCGAGAAGCGCGGCGGCCTCGAGGTTCGTGGCGTTCCAGTCGATCCAGCCGTTCTTCTGCCGCTCGTTGCCGAGGAAGATGTTCTCGGCGATCGAGAGGAAGGGGCTCAGTGCGAGTTCCTGGTGGATGATGACGATTCCGAGGCTCTCGGAGTCGTTGATGTTCTTGAACTCGACGAGTTCGTTCTCGAAGTGGATTTCCCCCTCGTACGAACCGGCCGGGTAGACCCCGGAGAGCACCTTCATGAGGGTGGACTTGCCCGCGCCGTTCTCGCCGCAAATCGCGTGGATCTCGCCGCGCTTCACCTCGAGCGACACGTCTTGCAGGGCCTTGACCCCGGGGAACGTCTTGGTGATGTTTCGCATTTCGAGAATGTTGGTAGTCACCGGGTGCCTGCTTTCCTCATTGAACGTCAACCGTGGGCCGGCGACGCGTTTCCGCGCCGCCGGCACCGGGGTTTTTGCTGCCTAGCGAGACCCTACTTCAGGTCTGCGTCGGTGTAGTAGCCGCCCGTGACGAGAACCTCTTTGAAGTTCGCCTTGGTCACCACGACGGACTGGAGCAGGAAGGTCGGAACGACCTTCTTGCCGTTGTCGTACGACTTGGTGTCGTTCACGGTCACCTTCTTGCCGGTGAGGAGGTTGTCGACGATCGTGACGGCCTCCTTGCCGAGCTTGCGGGTGTCCTTGTAGATGGTCGAGTACTGCTGGCCGGCGATGATCGACTTGACCGATCCGACCTCGGCGTCCTGGCCCGTGATGACCGGCAGCGCGTTGGTCGCGTAGCCGGCGGCGGTCAGTGCCGAGATGATTCCGATCGACAGGCCGTCGTACGGGGAGAGCACACCGTTGACCTTGGCGCCGGCGGAGTAGCTCTTGGCGAGCAGGTCCTGCATGCGCTTCTGGGCGGTTGCCGGGTCCCAGCGCAGTGTCGCGACGGTCTTGAAGTCGGTCTGGCCGCTCTGCACCACGATCGTCTTGTCATCGAGGTACTTCTTGAGGGTGTCCATCGCGCCGTTGTAGAAGAACGTGGCGTTGTTGTCGTCCGGGCTTCCGGCGAACAGCTCGACGTTGAACGGGCCCTTCTTGCCGGTCTCCTTGCCGCTGTCATCGAGGATGCCGAGTCCGGTCAGAAGCGAGGTCGCCTGCTGCACGCCCACCTTGTAGTTGTCGAAGGTCGTGTAGTAGTCGACGTTCTTGTTGCCGTTGATCAGCCGGTCGTATGCGACGATCTTGATGCCGGCGGCAGCCGCGTTGTCGAGCTGGGTGCTGAGTGCAGTGCCGTCGATCGAGGCGACCACGAGAACCTTGGCGCCCTTGGTGATCATGGTCGAGATCTGCTGTACCTGGGTGGGGATGTCGTTATTGGCGTACTCGAGGTCGGTCTTGTAACCGAGGGCCTCGAGGTCCTTCTTGATGGCGCCGCCATCCTTGATCCAGCGCTCGGAGGTCTGCGTCGGCATCGCGATGCCGACCAGTGCTCCCTTGTTGCTGGTGCCTCCGGAGGCCGCCGGCGTGGTGCTCCGAGTGCTGGAGCACGCGGCGAGCGACACGACGAGCGCGCCTGCGGCGATGACCGCGAGAACGGTTTTCTTGTTCACGGTGATTCCTTTCCGATCTTTTTCAGTGGGACGTCGTTGTCAACAGAAGTGATTGACGGGTTCGGACTCGCGCCTGCTGGGCGAGTCCCTTGGCCGGGCGCGAGGGATTACTCGGGCGCGACAAGTCGTGGGGGTTGTCGAGCTGCCGGGCGATGGTCGGCCGGAGCGGAGGCGAGACCAGCGCGTGCTGCGGCGGTTTGCCCGCCGGCACGCTGGCTCAATGAGAGCGATCTCATCTTCTGACCTCTTCGTCACAGTACTGCTCTGGTGGTGCTCCCGGTCACAATGTGACCGTTCACATAGGGGATGCCTTATCGTAGCGCCAGCGCGTCGCCTTCTGTCAAGTCGGCAGTGCTATCGGTTAGGTAACGGACCGTTCGGCGCCCACGGACGACGCGGATGCCCGCACGATCAGGCGCGGTTCGGTGCGCACCGGCTCGCCGAACTCCTCACCGCGCAACACCTCGAGCAGCGCTTCCATGATCCGTCGCCCGAGCTCGCCGAAGTCCTGGCGCACCGTGGTGAGCGGCGGGATGAAGTGGGCCGCTTCCGGGATGTCGTCGAAGCCGACGATGCTGATCCGTTCGGGCACGCGCAGCCCGCGATCGCTCAGGGCGTGCAGCACCCCCAGGGCCATCTGGTCGTTCGCGGCGAAGATGGCCGTGAACTCTCCGCCATCGAGGAGGCGCCCCGCCGCCGCGTAGCCGCTCTCCGGCGACCAGTCGCCGGCGACCGGCTCACGCGTCTCGAGTCCTCGACCGGCGAGCACGCTGCGCCAGCCGCGCTCCCGCTCCGCGGCGTCGAGCGACGCCGACGGCCCGGCCAGGTGCACGATCCGGCGATGTCCGAGGTCGGCGAGGTAGCTCGTCGCCAGCTCGGCTCCGCGGAACTGGTCGATGGACACGCTGTGCCCTCCCATCCGCCCGCTGCTCTCGGCGGTGATCAGCGGCACCTGCAGTTCGAGGTGCTGCACGACCTCGATCGACGCGACATCGGAGGCGATGAGCACGAGCGCCTCCACGTTCTGCGCGAGCAGCACGTCGATCGCCTCGAGGATCGCTCCGCGATCGGAGGTCGACATGCTCGCGATCGTCACCTGGTACCCGGCCTCGCGCGCCGCCTCGTTGAAGGCGAGCGCGGTGCTCGACGGTCCGTAGAGCGGGTTGCCTGTGCTGATCAGGCCGATCGTGCGCGTCTTACGAGTGACGAGCGCGCGCGCGACCATGCTCGGCCGGTAGCGCAGTTCGGCGATCGCCGCCTCCACGCGGGCCTTGGTGCTCGGGCGCACGGTGTTCTCGTTGTTGAGCACCCGCGACACCGTCTGGTGCGAGACCCCGGCGAGACGAGCGACATCGGTGATGTTCGCCATCCGAATCCTCCCTGCTCGTCACTCCGGCAGTCTTCAGAGCCCCCTGGCGAGGCGGTAGTATGCCTGGTTCCAGCGCAGCTCTCGGGAGAACTCTCGCAGGTTTGTGCCCTTGTCGATCACCACGAGTTCGCTCTTCGCGATCTCGGCAAAGTCCTCGAAGACTTCGAGGCCCACCGCTGTCGACATTACGGTGTGATGCGCGGCCCCCGCGGTGAGCCACGCGGCCGCGCTCGTGGCGAAGTCGGGCTCGGGCTTCCACACCGCGCGCGCCACCGGCAGCTTCGGCAGCGGCTCGGGCAGCGGCACGACCTCGACGACGTTGGCGACGAGTCGGAAGCGATCCCGCATGTCGCTGAGGGCCACGACGATACCCGGGCCGGCATCCGTGTCGAAGACCAGCCGAACCGGGTCCTCCCGACCGCCGATGCCGAGCGGGTGGATCTCGAGCCGAGGCCGCGAGGTGGTGAGCGACGGGCACACCTCGAGCATGTGCGCGCCGAGGATGAGCTCGTGTCCCGGGGTCAGGTCGTAGGTGTAGTCCTCCATGAGGGATGCGCCGCCGGCCAGGCCGGACCCCATCACCTTGGCGGCGCGCACCAGCACGGCCGTCTTCCAGTCGCCCTCCGCGCCGAAGCCGTAGCCGTCGGCCATCAGCCGCTGCACAGCGAGGCCCGGCAACTGGCGGAGCCCGCCCAGGTCCTCGAAGCTCGTGGTGAACGCGCCGAAGCCTCCCGCCTCGAGAAAGGAGCGCAGGCCCAGCTCGATGCGCGCGCCGTAGCGCAGCGACTCGTGGCGGTCGGCTCCGACGCGCAACTCGGCCGCCACGTCGTAGAGCTCCTCGTATTCCGCGACGAGGGCATCGACATCCGCCTCGGCCGCGGCATCCACCGCCTCGACCAGGTCGTTCACGCCCCAGGTGTTCACCTGCACGCCGAACTGCAGCTCGGCCTCGGTCTTGTCGCCCTCGGTGACCGCGACGAACCGCATGTTGTCGCCGAAGCGCGCGAGCCTGAGCTCATGGGTGGCGGCCCAGCCGGCGGCGGCCCTGGACCACGTGCCCACCTTCGCGGTGACCGCCGGGTTCGAGACGTGACCGACCACGGTCTTGCGGGCGACGCCGAGCCGGGTCTGGATGTAGCCGAATTCCCGGTCACCGTGCGCGGCCTGGTTGAGGTTCATGAAGTCGAAGTCGATCTCCGACCACGGCAGCGCGACGTTCGCCTGCGTGTGCAGGTGCAGCAGGGGTTTGCGCAAGAGATCGAGGCCGGTGATCCACATCTTGGCCGGACTGAAGGTGTGCATCCAGGCGATCACGCCGATGACGTTGTCCTGCGCGTTCACGTCGAGCGCCAGGCGGCGGATCGAATCCGAGTCCTTCAGCACCGGCTTCCAGACGACCGTCACGGGAACGTCACTCGCCGCGTTGAGGGCCCGAGCGATCTCCTGCGACTGCTCGGCCACCTGCTTGAGAGTCTCCTCGCCGTAGAGGTTCTGGCTGCCGGTGAGGAACCAGACCTCGTAGGAGGCGAGGTCGGGGATTATCGAGCGGCTCATGCGTCAAGTCCTTCTGGGTCGAGGTCTGAGGTGGTTTCGGCGGTCTGGCCGTCGAGCGAGCCGGCCGGAGCCTGCCCGTAGACGTTCTGGTAGCGGTCGAACAGGGCGTCGATCTTGTCCTGCGGGATGGGGATGACGTCGCCGAGCTGGCGGGCGATGTGCACCGTGCGCGCCACATCCTCCGCCATGACGGCGGCCTTCACGGCGTCGCGAGGGCTCTTTCCAATGGTGAACACCCCGTGGTTCTGCATCAGCACCGCGCGGGAGCGGTGCCCGGAGAGAGTCGCGACGATACCCTCACCGATGGATTCGTCGCCGATGATGGCGAACGGACCGACCGGGATCTCCCCGCCGAACTCGTCGGCCTGGCCGGTGATCACGCAGGGGACGGCCTCGCCGCGCGCCGCCCACGCCGTGGCGTAGGTGGAGTGCGTGTGCACGACCCCGTTGACGTGCGGCATGTTGCGGTAAACGTACGCGTGCGCCGCGGTGTCACTCGACGGCGAATGCTCACCCTCGATGACCGTGCCGTCGAGGTCGCAGAGGATCATGCTCCCAGGGGTGAGGTCGTCATACTCGACGCCGCTCGGCTTGATCACGAAGAGGTCGGCGCCCGGCACCCGGCCGGAGATGTTCCCGCCCGTCCAGATCACGAGCTGGTAGCGCACGAGCAGCTCATGCAGCGCGCAGACATCCGCGCGCGTGTCGAGGATCGCGCGCTCAAGTTCCGCAGACCTCACTGGGCCGCCGCCTCTCGCTTCATGGCCTTCAGCCGGTGCATGACCTCGTTCGCCCCGCGACCGAAGTAGTCGTGCAGGGTCGCGTATTCCGCGTAGAGCCGGTCGTAGGCATCCGCCGCCTCGGTGTTCGGCACGTACACGGCGCGATCGACCTTGCCCATCGCGCGGCCCGCCGTGAGCACGTCGGGGTAGGCGCCGGCGGCGACCGCGGCATGGATGGCCGACCCGAGCGCCGGCCCCTGCTCGCTCGCGATGATGGAGATCGGCATCCGCAGCACGTCGCTGTAGACCTGCATGAGGAAGGGGTTGCGCTTGAGCCCCCCGGCCACAATGAACTCGGTGACCGGCACGCCGCTCGCGTTGAAGGTCTCCACGATCGTGCGGGTGCCGAACGCGGTCGCCTCGAACAGGGCTCGGTAGATCTCCTCGGGCCGGGTGGTGAGCGTCGTGCCGAGCACGACCCCGCTCAGCTCGTGGTCGACGAGCACCGATCGGTTTCCGCTCTGCCAGTCGAGCGCGACGAGACCGTGGCCGCCGACCGGCTGGTCCTTGACGAGGTCGGTGAGGTGCTCGTGGATGCTGATGCCCCGCTGCGCGGCCGCCTCAAAGTAGCTGCCGGGCACCTGGTTGTTCACATACCAGGCGAAGATGTCGCCGACGCCGGACTGGCCGGCCTCGTAGCCGTAGAGTCCGGAGACGATTCCTCCGTCGACGACGCCGCACATGCCGGGCACCTCGGTGAGGACGTCGGAGTTCATCACATGGCAGGTGGAGGTGCCCATGATTGCGAGCATCTGGCCGGGCTCGACGGCCTGCGCCGCCGGCGCGGTGACGTGGGCGTCCACGTTTCCCACGGACACGGCGATCCCGGCCGGCAGTCCGGTCCAGGCGGCTGCCTGCGCCGAGAGAGTGCCGGCCGCGTCGCCGAGCTGGCCGATCTCGTGGGCGACCTTGTCATCCGCGAAGTCGGCGAAGGCAGGGTTGAGCGCGGCGAGGAACTCCCGGCTCGGGTACACGCCATCCTGCAGGATGCCCTTGTAGCCGGCCGTGCACGCGTTGCGCACGTAGCTGCCGGTGAGCTGCCAGACGATCCAGTCTGCGGCCTCCACCCAGTGGTCCATTCGCTCGTAGAGTTCCGGGTCCTCTTCGAGCAACTGCAGACCCTTGGCGAACTCCCACTCGCTCGAGACGAGGCCGCCATAGCGCGGCAGCCAGCTCTCGTTCCTCTCGGCGGCGACTCGGTTGATGCGGTCGGCCTGCCCCTGTGCCGCGTGGTGCTTCCAGAGCTTGACGTAGGCGTGCGGCCGGTCGGCATACTCGGCGAGTTCGTTGAGCGGCGTGCCATCGGCGATCACCGGCAGCGGGGTGCTCGCGGTGAAGTCGGTGCCGATGCCGACGACGGCGGCCGGGTCGATGCCAGCGGCCGCGACGGCGGCGGGCACAGCGGTTTTCAACACCTCGACGTAGTCGGACGGCACCTGTAGCGCCCACTCGGGCGGCAGCACCCTGCCCGTCGACGCGAGCACGGTGTCCATCACCGCGTGCTGATAGTCGTGGGTGGCCGATGCCAGCTCGGCACCGTCGGACACCCTCACGACGACCGCCCGGCCCGACAGCGTGCCGTAGTCGATTCCGATCACGAACCGGTCTTCCGGCCTGATGGTCCCTGGCTCTCTGGCCATTGCGACTCCTTCGTCAGTCTCGCAAATGTGATCGCTCACATTTCTGTTTGCCATGCTACATCGTCCTCCGCCCCAATGAGAAGGCGGCGGCCCGATCCGGCGGTGCCCTCGGTTCCCCCGTTGCCGCTGGCTCCCCGTTGCCGCCGGCTCCCCCGCTTCCCTCCCGCACGCGCAAACAGCCTGAGTTATGCGCGCGGCGGGTAGCGTTACCTGGCGCGCCGGGCGGCGCAACCTGAGGGAGCCCGGCGCGCCGGGCGGTGAAGCGCGCGGGCCGTGCGGGCTGCGCCGGGCACGTGGTCCGCCGCCGGCGCTCCCGGCCTTTGCCCATCCCCGCCCCATCCCCGCCCTCCCCAGCGCATAACTCAGGCCAAAATGGCCGAGCAGCCCGACCACCCCCGGAATCCCGGGGCCGACTCCCGGCGCACGCGCAAACAGCCTGAGTTATGCGCGCGGCGGGCAGCGTTACCTGGCGCGCCGGGCGGCGCAAAAAGAGTTCGGCCCCCGCGGAACCCGTGGGGGCCGAACCGTGATCATCGAACCGTGACTACTTGGTCAGCGCCTCGAGTGACGGGGTGTTCTTGTACGACTCAGCGGCGTTGTCCTTCGTGACGAGCTCCGGCGGGAGCAGGTAGGTGGGAACTACCTTGACGCCATTGTTGTAGTCCGTCGAGTTGGTCGAAGGCGTCTTGCCGGCGGCAAGGTCCTTGATCATCGCGATGGTCTGGGCAACGAGCTTCGTCGTGTCCTTGTTGATCGTGGAGTACTGGACTCCAGTCATGATCAGCGGGATCGAGGCGGCCTCGGAGTCCTGACCGGTGATGACAGGCTGAACCGGCTTGTCCTTGCCCGCCGCGTGAATCGACGTGATGATGGCGCGAGCCAGCGTGTCGTTCGGGGAGAGAACGCCGTTCAGAACGGTGCCCGTGTAGTTCGCCGCGAGGAGGGTGTCCATGCGGGTCTGGGCGTTCTGGGCGAGCCATCCGGCGGTCGCCGTCTGCTTGATGTCGGTCTGGCCGGAGACGACCTTGAGGGTTCCATCGTCGATCTTCGGCTGCAGTACCTTCATCGCACCCTTGAAGAACACGGGAGCGTTGGCGTCATCCGACGAGCCGGAGAACAGCTCGATGTTGTACGTCTTCGCGTCCGGGAAGCGAGCCTTCATGCCATCCAGAAGTGCCTGGCCCTGGAGCTCACCGACCTTCTCGTTGTCGTACGCCACGTAGTAGTCGACATCCTTCGTATTCAGGATGAGGCGGTCGTACGCGATGATGGCGGCGCCGGCGCTGTGAGCGGCGCTGACCTGCGAACCGAGCTGCGAGCCGTCCTTGGCACCGATGACGATGGCCTTGGCACCCTTGGTCGTCATCGACGTGATCTGGTTCTGCTGCTCGGACACCGTGTTGGTGGCGGGCGCGTACTGCACGTCCGCCTTGAACCCGGCCTTGGCGATGCCCTCCTCGAAGAGCTTTCCGGCGAGAACCCAGTTCTCCGAAGTCTTGTCCGGAAGGGCGACGCCGATGGTGGACCCGGCCTTGAATCCGGCAGCAGCGCCGGAGGAGCTGGTGGTCGTGCCACGGCTCGAGCAGCCCGAGAGGGCCATCAGGGCGACCCCGGCGATTGCCACGGTCGTGATTGCGAACTTACGCATGTGTTGCCTCTTTCTGTTGTCTGTTGGTGCAGTGGAAAGACTGGGGGCAACGGGCGCCCCCAGGGGCTACGCGAGTGATCAGTTCGGCGTAGTGGACTTGGGGCGGGCGGTTTCTTCTGCACGATCGGTGGGAAGAACGCGCGGTGTTTCGAGATCCTCGCTGACCCGGCGGGCACGAGTGAACCGGCCGATGATCGACGGTCGTCCCTGCTTCTTGCTGTAGACGTCGATGCCGACGGCGAGGAGCAGCACGAGGCCCTTGATGATCTGAACGCGGTCGATCCCGACCCCGAGCAGCTGAAGACCGTTGTTGAGCACGGCGATCACGAAACCACCGACGATCGAGCCGACGATGGTGCCGATGCCGCCGGAGACTGCTGCACCACCGATGAAGACTGCCGCGATGGCGTCGAGCTCCCAGCCGACTCCGTCGCCGGGGCCGGAGGCGACGGACCGGCCGACCGCGATCATTCCGGCCAGCGAGGCGAGGATCGACATGTTCATCATCACCAGGAAGTTGATGCGCCTGATGTTGACGCCCGAGAGCTCCGCGGCGTGCCAGTTGCCACCGACCGCGTAGATGTGCCGACCGAAGGTGGTGTTGCGGGTGATGAACGAGTACAGCAGCACGAGCACGCCGAGGATGATGCCGGAGACCGGGTAGCTCGTTCCCGGGCGGCCCGTCGCGAACAGGTAGGTCGCGTAGAGAACCACGGCCTCGAGAATGACGACCTTGACGACGCTCACCCACAGGGGTGCGCTCTCCGATCCCATCTTGCCCTGGGTTCGACGAGCCCGGATCTCCTGCCACACCACGGCAACCGCGATGAGCAGGCCGAGGAGGAGCGTGCCGTTGCTATACCCGAACTGCGGCCCGAAGTCTGGAATAAACCCGTTGCCGATGATGGCGAAGGAGTCGGGGACGGGGATGCTCTGCGAGTTGCCGACGAACTGGTTGCCGCCGCGGAAGATGAGCATGCCCGCGAGGGTCACGATGAATGCCGGCACGCCGATGTAGGCCACCCAGAAGCCCTGCCACATTCCGATCAGCGTTCCCACGACCAGGCCGAAGAGGATCGCCAGCAGGGGCGGGAAGTGCCAGCTCTGCATCGAAATGGCCACGATGATGCCGGTGAAGGCGGCGATAGATCCGACCGACAGGTCGATGTGGCCGGCGATGATCACCATCACCATGCCGATCGCGAGGATGAGCACGTACGCGTTTTGGTTGACCAGGTTGATGAGGTTGATCGGGTCGAGCGTGAGCCCACCGGTGAGAACCTGGAACAGGATGATGATCACGATGAGGGCGCCGAGGATGCCGACCTGGCGAGTACTGGACCCGCTGCCGAACATCTTGGTCAGGTCACGGATGCCGCCCGACTTCTTCGGGGCTTCTGTCGTAGCGCTCATGGCTGGGTAACTTTCTTCTTCGAGGAGGTCATGCTTCTCATGAGGGTTTCTGGGTCGGCTTCGGACGCCGGGATGTTATTGGTGATGGCGCCTTCGAAGATCGTGTAGATGCGGTCGGAGACGCCGAGAAGCTCCGGCAACTCCGAGGAGATCATGATCACTCCCTTGCCCTGTGCAGCAAGGTCACGGATGATCCCGTAGATCTCCGTCTTGGCACCGACGTCGATGCCGCGGGTCGGCTCGTCGAGGATGAGCAGGTCGGGATCGGTGAACATCCACTTCGCCAGCACAACCTTCTGCTGGTTGCCTCCCGAGAGCTTGTTGACGCCCTCCTGCACGGTCGGCGTCTTGATCCTGAGGCTCTTGCGATACTCCTCGGCGATGTTGTGCTCTTTCACCTTGTCGATCACCTGACCACGCGAGATCTTGGAGAGCTTGGCCGAGACCACCGACTCCTTGATGTCGTCGAGAAGGTTGAGCCCCAGTGCCTTGCGGTCCTCGCTCACGTAGGCGATACCGTTGTCGATCGCCTCCGAGACATTGCGCAGCTGGATCTCCTTGCCGTTCATGAACATCTGGCCGGAAATGAAGTTGCCGTACGAACGACCGAAGATGCTCATCGCGAGCTCCGTGCGACCGGCGCCCATGAGACCGGCGAATCCGACGACCTCACCATGGCGCACGGTGAAGCTCGAGTTCTTGACCACCATGCGCTCGGCGGTGAGGGGGTGCTGCACCGTCCAGTTCCTCACCTCGAAGAAGACCTCGCCGATCTTCGAGTTGCGGTCGGGGAAGCGGTTCTCCAGAGTGCGCCCCACCATGCCGCGGATGATGCGGTCCTCGTTGACCCCATCGGCCTTGATGTTGAGCGTCTCGATCGACTTGCCATCGCGAATGATCGTGATCTCGTCGGAGATCTGCTCGATCTCGTTGAGCTTGTGGGAGATCATGATCGAGGCGATTCCGCGCCCCTTGAGGCCGAGGATCAGGTCGAGGAGGTGCTGCGAGTCCGCCTCGTTGAGGGCGGCGGTCGGCTCGTCGAGGATGAGGAGCTTCACCGACTTGTTGAGGGCCTTGGCGATCTCCACGAGCTGCTGCTTGCCGACACCGAGGTTCTTGATCTGGGTGTCAGGATCGTCGGCGAGGCCGACGCGCGCGAGCAGTTCGATCGCGGTCCTCTTCGCCTCGACCCAGTTGATGGTGCCGAAGCGGCCGCGCGGCTCGTTACCGAGGAAGATGTTCTCGGTGATCGAAAGCTCGGGGATGAGTGCGAGCTCCTGGTGGATGATCACGATGCCGGCCGCTTCACTTGACTTGATGTCTTTGAAGCGACACTCGACGCCCTGGAAAATGATGTCGCCGTCGTAGGTGCCATACGGATAGACACCGGACAGAACCTTCATGAGGGTGGACTTGCCGGCCCCATTCTCCCCGCAGATCGAGTGGATCTCGCCGGCCTGAACCGTGAGGGACACCCGGTCGAGCGCCTTGACACCCGGGAATTCCTTGGTGATCGAACGCATCTCGAGAATGATCGGCTCAGTAGTCAATGCCGGGCCTCCGCGCCATTGAGCGGCGGGATGTGTACGTTCACACGTGCGGCGAGCGCATCTGGTTTCACGTAGGACTCCCTCGTCGTCAGGGCTGAATTTGCCCGCTAACAGACTAAACCCCGAGAACGGTCTTGTCGTCAAGTTGTGAACACAACAAGTCAGTAACGACTCAGTTTTGGCGCAATCCGGGCTGTTGGAGCACGAGCGAGGCCGCACCGAGCGCCTCTGCCCGGTCGCCGAGCGCGGACATCACGATCGTCGTCGCCCCTCCGACGCTCGGCACGGCGTGACGGCGGAGGCCGCGCTCGATCGGCCTCAGGAGTATCTCGCCCAGGCCGGCGAGCGGGCCTCCGATGACGATCACTTGCGGGTTGATCAGGTTGGCGATGCTCGCGAGCGCCCGGCCGATGGCGACTCCCGCGTCATCCAGCACCCGGAGGGTTGCGGAGTCGCCGGCGAGCGCGTTGCGCACGATATCGGCCGTGGTCACCGTCACGGCGCCCCCGCGGCTGAGCAGCTGCATCATCACGGATGTGGAGGCGACGGTCTCGAGGCAACCGCGATTGCCACAGTGGCAGGCCATCCCGTTGTCGGTGATGGTCTCGTGCCCGATCTCGCCGGTGATGCCGAGACTGCCGTAATATGGCCGCCCGTTGAGGATGAGGCCGGCGCCGATACCGCTCCCGATCTTGACGAAGGCGAGGTTATCGACGGAGTTGTGCGGGCCCCAGGTGACCTCGGCGAGGGCGCCCAGATTGGCGTCGTTGTCGAAAACTACCGGGAAGTGCAGGCGTTTCTGGAGGTCTGGCAGGTGGATTCCCACCCACTCGGGCAGGATGGCGCCCTGCACGACGGTGTTGGTTCGCCGGTTGATGGGGCCGGGGATGCCGACGCCGACGCCCAGCACCGACGAGGGGGCGATGCCGTGCCGCTCGAGCATTCCGGCCAGAAGTTCGGCGGCGCGGTCGATTCCCTCCTCCGCCCTGTGGCCGGGCGGCAGCTCCACGTACTCCTCGTCGACGACGACGTGGCCGAGCGTGACGATCACGATCCTGAGGTGACGACGGCCGAAGTCGATCCCCACCGCGACCGCGCCATTGCTGATGAGGCGCACGAGAAGGGCGCGGCGCCCGGAACTCGTGGTGGGCTCCGTCGCCACGATCCCGGAGTGGGCCATCATCTTGACGATGTTGGAGACGGTCGCGGTGGACAGGCCGGTCTGCCTGGCGAGCTCGGCCTGGGTAGACGGACCGCTGCCGAGGAGGGCGTCGACGATGCGCTTCTGATTGAGTTCGCGCAGAGCCGTCTGGGACCCGGGGTTGCGGGCGACCCTGGAAACCGGATGCGGGGATGCAGGCATTCCTCGAGAGTGCAGCATCGACGGGTTGTCGTCAAGAAGTTAACGCAACTTCGAAATCAAAATGTGACCGCTAACATCATCTCGAGCCTAAATTCGGGGCGGAGCGGTCGATTTTCGAACGATGAGCTCGGGCCGAACCTGCTCGTGGCTCGACTCCACCTCGCCCCTCAATTCGGCCAGGAGCATCGCGACCGAACGGCGACCGATTTCGGCAAAATCCTGGCGCACCGTCGTGAGCGGCGGCCAGTAATGTGCCGCCTCCGGAATGTCATCGAAGCCGATCACGCTCACGTCCCCCGGCACGTCGAGCCCGGCGTCGCGGAAAGCGTGGATCAGGCCGAGGGCCATCTGGTCGTTGGCCGCGAACACCGCGGTAAAGTCCCGATAGCGCAAGAGTTCGCGGCCCACGTGGTGCCCGAAGTCCGCTGTCCAGTCGCCGAGGATCGGAGGGTGGGTCGTGAGGTTGGCGTCGTCGACCTCGCGGAGGAAGCCGGTCATCCTCGCCTCGGCCTCGATCCAGTCCTGGGGGCCCGAGAGGTGCACGATCTCGCGATGCCCGAGGTCGATGAGGTGGCGGGTGGCCATCCGCGCCCCGGCGATCTGGTCCACCGAGAGGCTGCGGTGATCGTCCCGCCGAGTGGAGTCGAGGGTCACGAGCGGCACGCTGATGTCGAGTTGCCGGATGGCGTCGAACACGCGAACCTGCGGAGCGATCACCACGAGCCCCTCGACGGCCTGGCGCATCAGGTGCTCGAGCCTGTCCACGATCGCCGCATGATCGCTCGTGGCGAGACTCGTGGTGCTGATCAGGTAGCCGGCCTCGCGCGCGGCCTCTTCGATTGCGTGCAGGCTCGTGGTCGGACCGTAGTGGGCGGTCTGCGAAGTGAGAACACCGAGCGTACGCGTGCGACTCGTCACGAGCGCCCGAGCCGCCTGGTTCGGGCGATAGCCGACCTGCGCGATCACCTCAAGCACCCGTTGCTTGGTCGTGTCCTTGATGCTTTCCGAGTTGTTGAGCACCCGGGAGACCGTCTGGTACGACACGCCGGCGAGGCGAGCCACGTCCCGGATGTTCGGGGCGCGAACCTTGTCTGGTTCCATGGGGTGATGTCCGGCTTCGTCGACGTGTGATGTGTACGGTCACATTTCACGTACAACGAAAACCATTATGGCCCACGCGGGCCGGGCCCCGAGAGCGGCTCAGCGCCGGTTCATGGCACGCGCGCGAACACGCGCACGGGGAAGGTGCCGAACCCCTCGACCTTCGGGGGCACCGCGGTGACGGTGCCGCCCGAGGCTGGAAGTGCCGCGAGGTTGGTGAGGTGTTCGACGACGTGCACGCCGGAGCCGAGCAGCGTGGTGTGCGCCGGCCGCTCGCCCCCGCTCTCGGTGTCGTCGATGTTGAGCGAGTCGATCCCCACCAGTGTGACCCCGGCATCGGTCAGGTAGCGCGCGCCCTCACCGGTGAGGAATGGCGCGCCGGTGGCGTACTCCGGCAACCCAAAGAGTGCGCTCCAGCCGGTGTGCAGCAGAACCGCCTTGCCGGCGAGGTCGCGGTCGAGGAACACCTCGGCGGGAATGCCTCGCTGTGATACATCCTGCAAATGGAATATTTCAGCGGGCTGGTCGACCAGGGTCGCGAGGTCAAGGTCGGCGAGGTCGGCGCCGCCCTCGAATCGATGGAACGGGCTGTCGAGGTAGGTGCCGGTGTTGCCGATCATTGTGATGATGTCCATGGCGAACTGGGTGCCCGGCGCGTACTTGCCGACCGACTGCTCCCGCGTGAGATGCGGGGAAATGACGGGGGCCGGCAGGCCGGGATAGGTGACGAGCCCGCTGCGGATGGTGTGGCTCAGGTCCACCAGCCGCCCGGGCCGTGTGGCCGGTGGGGACTCGATACCGCGGGTGCCGCGGTGCTGCTCCTCCACAATCGTGAGGTCCGAGACGGTCACCCTCGAGACCAGGGCGAGGCCCAGATGGCGCACGAACAGCCGGGCGACATCCGCCTCGGTGACGTCCGGGGTCGGGAGATCGATCCTGAAGCCCTCGGCGCTGAGACCGCCGCCGTTGGCAAACTCGACTCGCGCGTCGAAGTGGGCGCGGAACTCGGTCATGATCGTCTCCTTGTGGCAAGTCCGACCACGATGGCCGCAACGGCGAGAATACCCGGGATGAGGAGGTGGCTGCCGGCGAGCACGAGCAGGCCGAGCACGAGCACGCAGGAGACGACGGCGAGCCACCAGCCGGCGGACCACCGCTCGAGGAGCCTCACCGCGGCCGCCATGCCGAGGGCGTAGACCGCCACCATGCAGCTGGTGTGGATGAGGATGAACGGCTGCAGCGACAGGCCGCTCACCACGAGCGCGGCGAGATAGACGAAGGCGAGCCCTGCGACGACGGCGAGGCTGCGCCGGGGAATGCCGCCGGATTCCACGCCCCTGGCGAGCCACCCGGGCAGGTCGCCGTCGCGGCCGAGTGACGCGCCGAGTTTGGCGAACGCGCCAAGATAGGTGTTGAGCACCCCGAGCGACACGACGGCGGCGACGATAGCGACGAAGGCGGGGCCGAAGCCGGGCGCGGTCCTCGCGACGAGGTCGAGCAGCGGCACCGGGCCGGTGCCGGCCGCACTCCCGAGCACGGCGACGGTCACCGCCTGAAGGGCGAGGTACGCCGCGCCCACCGCGGCGATCGCGATCGCGGTGGCGAGCGGGATGGTGCGGCGGGGGTTGCGGAACTCCCCGGCGATGTGGGTGACCGCCTCCCAGCCGGCGAACGCCCAGACGAAGAGGCTGATGGCGGCGCCCACACCCGACCAGCCGTGCGGCAGGAACGGAGTGAAGTTCTGCGATCTCGAGGCTGGGGCCGACACCGCCACGACGCCGATCACGATCGCGACGAGTGCGCCGGTGAGCACGAGCTGCACCGCTCCCGAGACTCGCAGCCCGAACAGGTTGGACACGAGTGGGGGAATCAGGATCAGGACGGCCCCCACGACGACGGCCCAGCGCGGGCCACCGAAGATCGCCACGACGTAGGAGGCGCCGAGCACCGCCACGACCGGGGACCCGACACAGACACCGAAAAAGAAGAAGTAGCCCGCCATCCGCGCCGGCGTCCTGCCGAGGGCAAGGCGAACGAAGGTTGCCACGCCCCCGGCATCCGGGTATCTGGCCGCGAGCGCCGCGAAGGTGCCGGCGAGCGGGATCGACAGCAACAGCACGGCGAGCACCGCCACGATGGACGCCGGCCCGGCGGTGCTCGCCGCGAGGGACGGGAGCACGAGGATGCCCGTGCCGAGCACCGCGGCGATGTAGAGCGCCGACCCCTGAAGCAGTCCGACCGTGCCGGGGTGCGGCAGGTCGGTGCGCTTGGTCGCTTCTGCCGTCATGAGTCCATCGTCATGAGTCCATCGTCATGAGTCCTCCGTCATGAGCCCATAGTCTCAGGGGCAGCATCGAAACGGCCAGCGAGAAACAGACACCGTGCCACGACTTTCCGCCCGTGCAGGGCGCCTCCCGACAGGACTGTGCCCGTTCGACAGGGCTGTGCCCGTTCGACAGGACTGTGCCCGCTCGACACGATTGCACCACCTCGAGGGGGAACAGTCGCGACGAACGGGCACGGTCGCTCGGGTTGATCAGCCGACCGGTGCCGTGAGGTCGTAGATCGTCACTCCGTCGACGGTCTTCGCGGTGAAGGTGGCCGCCACCCATAACGCGATCTCGGACGACGCCGACGAGCCCTCGCTCGATCGGCCCACGGATCCGGAACCGACGAAGTAATGGATCTCACCCGCGCTCACGAGGGCCTTGAACTTCGCGAGGGTCGGCGACGGATCACTGCCGTTGAATCCCCCGATTGCCATCACCGGGAAACCGGAGGCCAGCTGGTAGCTCGCCGCGTTGTTGGAGCCCACCGCCGCGGCGACCCAGGTGTACTCGGCCGCGTTCGAATCGAGCGCCGCCACCACCGTCGAACTCGCGCTGGCCCCGCCGAGCAGGCCGCCCATGCCGCCACCCGCTTCACCGAACGAACGAGCCCCGCCTGCCGCCTGGCCGGTCGGCTGTTGACCGAGCTGGCCCGCCGGCGGAGTTCCGGTCGGCAGAGTGCCGGTCGGAGGAGTCCCGCCCGCAGCACTCTGTCCGTCGCCCGGCTGGCCCATGCCGCCGGGGCGTCCGCCGCCGAACCCGCTGCCGCTCACCGTCGGCCCGGCCGTCACGATCGAACCGGTGTGGGCGGTCGACACGGTCTCGAGGCTGTAGGCCGCCGGGGCGATCAGGGTGCTCACCAGGGTGACCACCAGGGTGACTTCGGCCAGTGCACGACCGCGACGCGGCAGAAGCAGAAGCACGGCAGCCGCGAGTCCCATCACGAGCACGAGCCACTTGAGCCAGGGCAACCAGTTCGTGGCTTCGCTGAGGAGGGAGAAGGCCCAGATCACCGTGAGCGCCACCGTTGCGGCGGAGACGATCCTGGCCCAGAGCTCGGCACGCCTCGACCACACGAGCGAGGCGCCGATGGCCACCACCGCTGCGATCGGCGGCGCGAGGGCGACCGTGTAGTAGGCGTGGAAGATGCCGGCCATGAAGCTGAACGCGAGGGCGGTAACGACGAACCAGCCGCCGAAGAGGGCCAGCACCGCGCGCCGGGGATCCACCCGCGGCGTCTTCCAGAGCAGAACGAAGCCCACCACCATCACGACGAGCGCGGCGGGCAGGAGCCAGGTGATCTGGCCGCCGATCTCGCCCTCGAAGAGCCGAAGGATGCCCGTGGACCCCCACATTCCGGCGCCGGTGCCGGTGCCCCCGCCACCAACGCTGCCCGTCTCGTTGCCGGTGAGCCGACCGAAACCGTTGTAGCCGAAGGTGAGCTCGAGAAAGCTGTTGGACTGCGATCCGCCGATGTACGGTCGCATGCTCGCCGGAACGAGTTCGACGATCGCGACCCACCAGCCGGCCGAGACGATGAGCGTGCCGAGGGCCGCGAACAGATGGCCCAGCCTCGCGCGGAGCACGACAGGCGCGGTCCACAGGTACACGCCGGCAAGCACCGGAAGGATGAGGAACGCCTGCAGTTGCTTCGTGAGAAAACCGAAGCCGATCATCGCCCCGGCCCACATCACCCAGCGGATCTTCCCGCTCTCGATCCCGCGGAGTGTGAAGTAGGTGGCGAGGGTCATCAGCAGCACGAGCAGGGCATCCGGGTTGTTGAACCGGAACATCAGGGCGGCGACCGGGGTGATCGCGAGGGCCGCCCCCGCGAGCAGTGCCGTGCGGGAGGAGAAGTGGCGCCGCACCGTCGCGTAGACGAGTCCGACGGTCACCACTCCCATGATCGCCTCGGGCAGCAGGATGCTGAACGAGCTCAGCCCGAACAGCCGCGCCGAGAGCGCCATGAGCCACAGGCTCGCCGGCGGCTTGTCGACGGTGATGGAGTTGGCGGCATCCGACGATCCGTAGAGGAAGGCCTCCCAGTTGACGGATCCGGCCTGCGCGGCCGCGGAGTAGAACGAGTTGGCCCAGCCGCTCGCGGAGAGGTTCCAGAGGTAGAGCACCGCGGTCGCCAGGAGAAGGCCGATGAGCGCCGACCGCTCCCAGACCGCCGTGTCTGCCCGGCCGCGGATAAGCCGTCGAAGGGCCGCCGCGGCGGCCTCCGCGGGGCGCCGGTGCGGGCGCTCGGAGGTGGTCGTGGTGGTGGATGCGGTCATGAGCTCGTCACTTTCTGGTTGAGGCGGGTGGGGGAAAAGGCCGATGGGTCGACTGTGGGAATGGATGGCGCGGTGGGGACGGATGGCGCGGTGGGGACGGATGGCGCGGTGGGTGTGGCCGCCCGCCGCTGCCCGCGGAACACCCATACCCGCAGGAGCACGAACCGGAGCAGCGTGGCGACAAGGTTCGCGAGGGTGAGAATGATGAGCTCGGCCCGGGCGCCGGAGTCCGGGCGCAGCGCGTGCAACAACACGAGAGAGCCGCTCGTCACCAGCCACGACAGCCCGAACACGACCAGCCCCTGGAGCTGGTGCCTCGCCGCGCCGGCCCTGCCCCGCACGCCGAACGTGAACCGCCGGTTGGCCGCCGTGTTGGCGATCGTCGTCAGCAGGAGCGCGAGGAAGTTCGCCGCCTGGGCGGGCATCCCGAACTGCACGATGCAATACAGCAGCGCGAAGGCACCGGTCGAGACCACGCCGACCGCGCCGAATCTCACGACCTGGCCGAAGAAGCTCGGTGGCCGTGGCGAGTCGAACGGCCGGCGACCAAGCTCGGCGTAGATCGTCTCCACCGGCACCCGGCCGGTCATGATCGATCGCCCCACCCGGAACATGCCCCTGAGGTCGTCCCGCGCCGTCGAGACGACGTCGACCGAACTGTGCGGGTCGTCGATCCAATCCACCGGGACTTCGTGGATGCGCAGCCCGGATCGCTCGGCGATGATGAGCAGCTCGGTGTCGAAGAACCAACCGTCGTCCTCGACGAGCGGAATCAGTTGCTGGGCCACCTCGCGTCGCAGAGCCTTGAAACCGCACTGGGCATCGCTGAATCGCACGGCCATCGTGCCCCGCAGCAGCAGGTTGTAGCAGCGCGACACGAACTCCCGCTTGGCCCCGCGCACCACCCGGGAATCGCGGGAGAGCCTCGTGCCGATCGCGACATCCGAGTGACCGGACAGCAGCGGGGCGACGAGCGGGGGCAGGGCAGTCAGGTCGGTGGAGAGATCGACGTCCAGGTAGGCGACCACCTCGGCCGGGGAGTCGAGCCACACACTCTTGAGCGCCCGGCCCCTGCCCTTCTCGGCGAGGTGCACGGCGACCACGTTCGGCAGTTCGGTGACCAGCCGGTCCGCGATCGCCGCGGTGTCGTCGGTGCTCGCGTTGTCGGCGATCGTGATGCGCCAGGCGAAGTCGACCTCGGCGGCCAGGTAGGCGTGCAGGGTTCGAACACCGCGTTCGAGGGAGTCCTGCTCGTTGTAGACGGGAACCGCCACGTCGAGTGCGATGGAGTCAGAGGAGTGGGCCATGACCTCACTCTTGGCGGCCCGCCTCGGTTTTCACTTTGGCGGCCCACAGCCGCGCATATGCAAAGGATATGAGGTTGCTGTGCGCCGGCGGATGCGGGCGTCGCCCCGCGAGAGGGCTCAGGCGGTGGCGCGGTCCAACGCGGCAAGCACGTCGCCCACGAGGTCGTCGACCCCTTCGATGCCCACCGACAGCCGCACGATGTTATCGGCCACCTCGAGGGACGTGCCCTTGACCGATGCGTGGGTCATCTCCGAGGGGTACCCGATCAGCGACTCGACGCCGCCGAGGGATTCCGCGAGTTGGAACAGCTCGGTCGATTCGGCGAACCGGCGCGCGACGGCAGCTCCGCCGGTGAGGGCGAGCGAGATCATCCCGCCGAAGCCGCGCATCTGGCGGGCCGCGAGCTCGTGTCCCGGGTGGTCGGGCAGGCCCGGGTAGTACACGCGCCCGACCGCGGCATGCCCCACGAGCGCCTCCGCGATGGCCTGGGCGTTCGAGGAGTGGCGCTCCACGCGCACCGCCAGGGTCTTGATTCCGCGCACCGTGAGCCAGGCATCCATCGGCCCGGAGACCGGCCCGACCGCGAACTGCAGGAAGCGCACCTTCTCGGCCAGCTCGTCGTCGTTGATCACCACGGCGCCGCCGAGCACGTCGGAGTGGCCGCCGAGGTACTTCGTCGTCGAGTGGGTGACGACGTCCGCCCCGAACGCGAGCGGGTTCTGCAGGTAGGGGGACGCGAACGTGTTGTCGACGACCACGAGGACTCCGGCCGCGTGACCGATCTCCACGAGGGCGGCGATGTCGCTGATCTTCATCAGGGGGTTGCTCGGCGTCTCGAGCCAGAGCACCTTCGTCGCCGGCATCATCGCCGCGCGCACGGCGTCGAGGTCGGTCATCTCGACGGAGTCGAGGTGCACACCCCATGGCACGAACACGCGATTGACGAGACGGTGCGTGCCGCCGTAGACGTCGTTGCCCATCACGACGTGGTCGCCTGGGCGCAGGATCGCGCGCAGCAGCGTGTCTTCCCCGGCGAGACCGGAGGCGAAGCTGAAACCGTGGGCGCCGCCCTCGAGGTTCGCGATCAGCGTCTCGAGCGAGGTGCGCGTGGGGTTGCCACCGCGCGCGTATTCGTAGCCGTTTCGGAAGCCGCCGATGCCGTCCTGCACGAAGGTGGAGGTCTGATAGATCGGCGGGATCACCGAGCCCGTGGTCGGGTCGAACTCCTGGCCGACGTGGATGGCGCGGGTGGAGAAATCGAGCGGTTCTGGCACTGGGTTCTTTTCTGGGGGAGGAACGAGTTGGTCAGTCGGAGAGGAAGGTGAGCAGGTCGTGCCGGGTGACCACCGCCACCGGCTTTCCGTCCTCGGTGACGAGCAGGGCATCCGCCTTGCCGAACGCCGAACGGGCCGCGCTCACCGATTCGTGCACACCGATCAAACCGAGCGGGGCACCGATAAATTTCCCGACCGGGTCGGTCATCTGCGCGTCGCCGCTGAACACCTGCTCGAGCAGCGATCGTTCTTCGATCGCGCCCACCACCTCGCCGATCACGACGGGGGGTTCGGCGGACAGCACCGGCAGTTGCGAAACGCCGTACTGGGTCATGATCTGGATGGCGTCGCGAACCGTGTCTGACGGGTGCACGTGCACGAGAGCCGGCAGCGATCCGGTCTTGTGACTCACGACGTCCGCGACCGTCTTCTCGTCCGAGACCTGGGTGAAGCCGTACGACTGCATCCACTTCTCGCTGAACACCTTGTTGAGGTAGCCGCGTCCTCCGTCGGGAAGCAGGATCACCATGATCGCCTCGGCGGGAAGGTCGCGTGCCGCCTTGAGCGCCGACGCCACCGCCATGCCGCTCGATCCGCCGACCAGAAGTCCCTCCTCGCGCGCCAGCCGCCGAGTCATGTCGAAGGACTCGGCGTCGGAGGAGGCGATGATCCGGTCCACGACCGAGCCGTCGTATGCCTCGGGCCAGAAGTCCTCACCGACGCCCTCGACGAGGTAGGGACGCCCGGTGCCGCCGGAATAGACGGACCCCTCCGGGTCGGCTCCGATGATTGTGACGGCGCCGCCCGAGACCTCCTTGAGGTACTTCCCGACCCCGCTGATGGTGCCGCCGGTTCCCACGCCGGCGACGAAGTGGGTGACTCGGCCGTCGGTGTCCCGCCAGATCTCCGGACCGGTCGTCTCGTAATGGCTGAGTGGACCGTTGAGGTTCGAGTACTGGTTGGGCTTGAACGCCCCGGGGATCTCCCGCGCGAGACGATCGGACACCGAGTAGTACGACTCCGGGCTGTCCGGCGCCACGGCGGTCGGCGTGACGACGACCTCGGCGCCGTAGGCGAGCAGCACGTTGCGCTTCTCCTCGCCCACCTTGTCCGGCAGCACGAAGACGCAGCGATAGCCGCGCTGCTGGGCCACGAGCGCGAGACCGATGCCCGTGTTGCCGGAGGTCGGCTCCACAATGGTGCCGCCCGGCTTCAGCTTGCCCTCCCGTTCGGCCGCGTCGATGATGCGTGTGGCGATGCGGTCTTTGGACGAGCCACCGGGGTTGAGGTATTCCACCTTCACCAGCACCGTCGCCGCGATCCCCGCCGTGACGACGTTGAGCTTGACGAGGGGGGTGTTTCCGACGAGGTCGATGACGCTGTTTGCGTACTTCATGGTTCGGCCAATCTACCAGCGGCGTTCGGCCGGTTACTCGTCGGGGCGTGCGGCTTCCGCGCGGGCGCCGAAAGCGACACAATCGCTCAACAGCACGTGGGGAGCGCAGATGACCGACGACGATGGCCGCATCCGCCCGACGGCGCATGAGCGCCTCGATCGCGTTCGCGTCGCCGGCTGCTCGGCCTGACCGTGCTGAGGATGGCCCTCTCGTCGGCGGCGCTCCTCGCCGTCTACTACCTGTTGCCGATCGGAGCGCTCCACGGCCTCACGACGATTCTCTTCTTCATCGCCGGCTGCGTGGTCGTCTTCGTCGTGCTCGGGTGGGAGACCAGAACGATCGTGGTCGCCGACTATCCGCGGCTGCGGGCGGTCGAGGCCGTGGGAGTCGCCTTCCTGCTGCTCATCATCGTGTTCTCCTCGGTGTACTTCGCCATGTCCGACGCCGACCCCGGGGCCTTCACCGAGCCCCTGACGAGGTCGGACGGCCTGTACTTCGCCATCACCGTGCTCTCCACCGTCGACTTCGGCGACATCGCCCCGACCACGGACGCCGCCCGGCTCGTGGCCTCGGTGCAGATGCTGCTCGACCTCGCGCTCCTCGGAGTGGTGGTTCGGCTCATCGTCGGTGCGGTGCGGGAGGGGGTCCGCCGGCAGCGCGACGCGGGCTAGCTAGGCTCCCGCCGACGACACCTGTTCGCGGTAGAGGCTCGCATAGACGCCGCCCGCTGCGGCCAGTTCCGCGTGGGTGCCGCGCTCCACGATGCGTCCGCCATCGACGACAAAGATGACGTCGGCCGAGACGATCGTCGAGAGGCGGTGGGCGATCGCGATCGTGGTGCGGCCGGCCGAGGCGGTGTCTAGGGCATCCTGCACAACGCGCTCGGAGATCGAGTCCAGCGAACTCGTCGCCTCATCGAGGATCAGCACGCGCGGATCCTTCAGCAGCACACGGGCGATCGCGATGCGCTGCTTCTCTCCCCCACTCAGTCGATAGCCGCGCTCCCCCACGACGGTGTCATAGCCGTCCGGGAACGACACGATCGTGTCGTGGATGTTTGCGGCGCCCGCCGCGCGCACCAGCTCCTCGTCGCTCGCGCCGGGCTTGGCGTACCGCAGGTTCTCGGCGATCGTCGCGTGGAAGAGGTAGGTCTCCTGGCTCACGATGCCGATGTTGGCGACGAGGGACTCCTGCTCGAGCTCCCGCACGTCGTCCCCGGCGAAGAGGATGCGTCCCCTCGTCACGTCGTGGAAGCGCGGAATCAGGTAGGAGACAGTGGTCTTGCCGGCGCCGGACGGCCCGACGAAGGCGGCAAACTGACCGGGTTCGATGTCGAACGAGACGCCCTTGAGCGTCGGCGCGGCATCGGGTCCGGAATCCGGGTAGGCGAACTGCACGTCGTCGAACTCGATCCGCCCCAGCTTCGCCGTGTTCGCCGGGTGGGCGTTGGGGGCGTCCGCGATCGCCGGCCGGAGGTCGAGGTACTCGAAGATGCGCGCGAACAGGGCCTGCGAGGTCTGCAGGTCGAGGGCCACGCGCATCAGGCCGAGGAGGGGCCACATGAGCCGCGCCTGCACCGTCGTGAAGGCGACGATCGTGCCGGCCGTCACCGGCACGTCGCCGAGGATCAGCCACGCCGCGCAAATGTAGATCACCGCCGGGATGATCGCGAGGAAGATCTGCACCGTGGCGAAGAACCACTGGCCGCTCATCTGCTCCCGTACCTGGAGGCCGATCTGGTTGTCATTCTCCGTGGAGTACCGCCCGACCTCGGTGCCCTGCTGGTTGAAACTCTTGGCCAGCAGGATGCCGGAGACCGACAGCGTCTCCTGGGTGATCGCGGTCATGTCACTGAGCGACTCCTGCGTCTTGGTCGCGATCTTGGCGCGGACGCGGCCCACCCGACGCTGGGCGAAGACCAGGATCGGCATGAGGATCACGGCCACGATGGTGAGCTGCCACGAGAGCACGAGCATCGACACGAACGCGGCGATCACGGTGACGGTGTTGCCGAGCACGCTCGAGACGGTATTGGTGAGAACGCTGGCGACGCCGCCCACGTCGTTCTGCAAGCGTGACTGGATGATGCCGGTCTTGGTTCGGGTGAAGAACGCGAGTTCCATCTTCTGGAGGTGGCCGAACAGTCGCACCCGCAGCGCGCCCATGACCCGGTTGCCGACGGTGGCCGTGAGGAACGTCTGCCATACCCCCAGCGCCGCGGATGCGACGTAGATGAGCACCATGAGACCGACGATTTCGATCAGCACCGGGAAGTCGGGGCGTCCGCTTGCGGGGAAGAGTCCGAAATCGAACGCACGCTTGGTGAGAAGCGGCGGCAGCACGGTGAGGGCTGCGCCAATCACGACGAGCACTGCCGTGATCGCGAGGGAGCGGCGGTGCGGCGCGAAGAGTTGCACGATGCGCGCGAGCAGGTCGGGGATGCGCGGCGCCTCCGCGTTGGCCTCGCGCTGGGCATCCGCGTCTCCACCGCTGATGCGCGTGCGCTGCTTTCCCATGCGGCCGACTTGGCTGCCACCGTGCATTCCACTCATCCCCTCACTGTACGCAGGGGAGGCGACAGGCCGGCCGCGATTCGCGGCGGGCGGAATCCGCCCGACTCCGTGGGATGCCGCGCGGCGGCGGGAGACACGCGCGGCGGCGGGAGATGCGGCACCAGGCGGCGGGTTAACAGGCTCACGGCGGGAGTGGTGACT
>NZ_DATCQQ010000053.1:0-1818 GCF_036569425.1 Lacisediminihabitans sp. | reverse complement strand
CCCATAAGGATCTGGTTGCGATCCGACCAGTCTGCGGCACGCAGCGGGCCGTCACCCGAGTGCCCGCGAAAGAACTCCGCTGGCACCTGCACGATGAACGACACGATCACCGGGATCCACAGCTTCGCGCGTTGCGACATTCGCCAGGGCGGCGGACCGTGCCCGAACCCACGCTCATCCCACGGCTCGTGCCAGCGTTCGCGCCAGTGCGCGTCTGCTGAACGAGCGCGGTAGGGCATGGATCGATCGTAGTTGCGACTGCGGCCCGCGCCATCCACCGTTCGGCGGCCAGTCGGTACTCTGCGGGGAGTAGCTCCGGTTAACGAACAAAGATCGCAGGGGGTGGAGCCCCTTGCGACCTTCGAGCTCCCCGACTTGGACTCGAACCAAGAACCTGCCGGTTAACAGCCGGCTGCTCTGCCAATTGAGCTATCGAGGATTGCTGTGAACAGCTTGCCTACTTTACCAAAGGTTGGCCGGTCTCCAAATCGGCGCCGCGGGTGGGCGTTTCGCACGGGCGCGGCCGGGGAGATTGTGTCCAGTTCAGCGCACCGGGAGCAGGTAGGTGGGCGACGGAACGCTCTCCGGCAGTCCGATGGGGCGCGGGATGCCGGTGTCCGGCTCGAGCCGGAAACTCGTGACGGTGCTCGAGAGCTGGTTCGCCACGTGCAGAACACCGCCGTCGCGCACGAGGTGTCTCGGCCACGACCCGCCGGTCGGCACGGCGGCGACCGGCGAGAGGTCGTCGAGGCGCAGCGCGGCGACCCGGTTGGAGCCGCGCAGGCCCGCGTAGGCGAACGTGCCGGCCTCGTCGATGGCGAGGGCCGCCGCATGGTCGCCGGCGACCCAGTCGGCCACCACACGGCCGCTCGCGATCGTCTGGGCCGCCTCGTCGATGCGGTAGACGCCGCCGTCCAGCTCTCCGAGCAGGTAGATCCGGCCCGCGCTGTCGGCGAAGTCGCGCGGTCCGGTGCCGGCGGGGAAGACCCCGGTTCCGATGCGTTCGAGCACGCCATCGCGCACTCCGTGCACGTGCACGCGGTCGGCGCCGAGGTCGGCGCTCAGGACCGTCGGCCCCACAACGTGCGTGGCGTGGGCGTGCGGTCCGCCCTGGTCATCGGCCGGACCACTCCCCGATCCCTGCAGGGTCTGGGCGAGTTCGCCAATGCGTCCCTCCGTATCGAGCGGGAAGACGTCGACCGATCCGTCGCCGTAGTTCGACACGTAGAGGTGGCTCTCCGTCACGCTGAGGTGGCAGGGCGACCCACCGCTGACCGCCCGGCCGCCGATGGCGGCCAGCCCGAAGTCGTCGACCCGACGGAAGGCCTCAACTCGGCCCGAGCCCTCATCCGTGGAGTAGACGATGCCCGGCACGAGACCGTTGGCCAGAAACGACGGCGACGAGGTCTCGGCGGCCAGCCCAATGAATTCGAGCGTGCCGTCCTCGCGGGTCGCCGCGGCACCGATGCCGAGCGCCTCACCGCCCAGCGAGACGGTGTATGAACCAATCCAGTGCGTGACGGGCCTCAATAGCCGGCCTCGACATCCACGACGCCTACAAACCGGCCATCGCCGAGAAACGCTTCCACGTTCTCGCGGATCCGTTCGGCGAGAAGCGGTGCGATCATCGCCGGGGTGTCCGCACTGTGCGGCGTGATGATCACGTGGGGTTCGCTCCAGAGCGGATGACCGTCGGGAAGCGGTTCGGGGTCGGTGACGTCCACCCCGGCGCCGGCGATCTCCCCCGCCGCGAGGGCGTCGGTCAACGCCCCGGTGTCGACGAGTCCGCCCCTGGCGATGTTGATGAGGATGGCGGAG
>NZ_DATCQQ010000052.1:0-55341 GCF_036569425.1 Lacisediminihabitans sp. | reverse complement strand
GGCGCTGATCGTGGCCTCGAGGGCGTCGACGCTGTGAAATGAGCCGCGTCGGATGGCTTGCTTGGTGATGATGCCGAAGAAGATCTCGACCATGTTCAACCACGAGCAACTCGTCGGTGTGAAATGGAGGGCGACCCGGGGGTTCTCTGCCAGCCAGGCCTTCACGTTCGCGTGTTTGTGGGTGGCGTAGTTGTCGCAGACAACGTGCAATTCGACGTCCGGGTGGGCGTTGGCGACGAGGCCGAGGAAGTCGACGAACTCCGCATTCGTGTGTTTCTGGTAGCACTTGTCCGCGGAAAGTTTCCCGGTCGCGATCTCCAACGCGGCGAACAGTGTCGTCGTCCCGTTCCGTTTGCAGTCATGGGTTCGCGCGGCAGGCCTGCCCTTCTCTAACGGTTGGTCCGGGCGGGTGCGATCCAACGCTTGGATCTGCGACTTCTCATCGACGCTGACCACAACCGCGTTCTCCGGCGGTGACATATAGAGCCCGACGACATCGCGCAGTTTCGCTTCCAGCTCCGGGTCGGTGGAGAACTTGAAGGTGTCGAGCCGGTGTGGCTGGATGTTCCATTTGCGCCAAATCCGGCCCACGGACGCGAACGAGATCCCCAGCCGGTCAGCCATCAACCGCACCGACCAATGTGAAATGCCCAGATCAGCGGGCGGTTTCCCGCTGTCGGCGAGGGTCTCGGCCACAACCGCGAGCTCGTCGATGACCGGCACGCGGCCGGGTCGGGGCGCATCGCTCAGCCCGTCGAGCCCGGCCTCGCCATACCTGTTCCGCCATTTCAGAACGCTCGGACGGGACAAATTCACCCTGTGGCTGATCTCGACATTCGGCACCCCCTCCGATGCGAAGAGCACAGCCCGCGCGCGCGACGCCATTGCCGTCGACGCCCCATGTCCCCGAGTCAGAGCCTCAAGTCGAGACTGATCGCCATCACGCAACACCAACGCTTGAGCCAGATACATGACTCAATTTTGCCAGCGCGCCTAACGTAAATGAAACAACGACACGCGACACTAGGCGCGTCAGCGCGGGTCCGCGAGACTCACCGTCTCGAGGTATTCGGGCACTCTGGCCGGCCAGCCGAGGGTGTGCTTGATGCGCGCGCGCAGTTCGTCCGCCGCATCCGGTTCCCCGTGGGTGATGTAGGTCATTGACGGTGCCTGCGGTGCCGTGCGCATCCAGTCGATCAGTTCTCCGCGGTCGGCGTGCGCCGACAGGCCCTCGACCTGCACCACTTCGGCGAGAATCTGCACGTCCTGGCCGAAGATCCGCAGCGTGGTTTCGCCGCGTGCGAGTGCCGCGCCACGGGTGCCGCCGGCCTGGAACCCGCTCAACACGATGGCGTTCCTGGGATCCGAGCCGTAGGCCGCGATATGGTGCAGGATCCTTCCACCGGTGAGCATGCCGCTCGCCGAGATGATGACCATCGGCCCACCGCGCAAGTTGAGCAGCTTCGAGTCATCGACGGTGCGCACCAGTCTCGCGATGGAGTACATCGCGTCAAACTCTGCCGGCGACACCCGATGCTCGTCCTCGTGCCGTTGGTAGATCAGCGACGCGTCGACCGCCATCGGACTGTTGAGATAGATCGGGATGTCGGGGATCGCCCCCTTGGCGCGCAGCCGGGAGAGGTGAAGCAGCAGACTCTCCGCCCGGCCGACCGCAAACGACGGGATCAGCACGACGCCGCCCCGGCTCGCCACCCGGGTCACGATCTCGCCGAGCTGGGCCTGAGGGTCTACCGCCGGATGGTCTCGATTGCCGTAGGTGGACTCGGTGACGAGCACGTCGACCGCGCCGAGTGGGCGGGGTTCGCGCATGAGCGGGTCTCTCTTGCGGCCGAGGTCGCCTGTGAAGTGCACCCGGGAGCCTGCCGCGTCGAGAGTCACCTGGGCTGCGCCGAGGATGTGGCCGGCCGGCACGAGGGTCGCGCTCAGCCGGTCGGCGATTTCGAATTCCCGGTCGAACGGCGTGACCCGGAATGACTCGAGCGCCCGCTCGGCATCCTTCACCGTGTAGACCGGCCGCGGAGGGTGATGCTTCGACGACCCGCGCTTCTGCGCGTACCGCGCCTCCTCCTCGAGAAGGTGTCCGCTGTCGACGAGCACGAGGGAGCAGAGTTCCGCCGTGCCGGAGGTCGCGTAGATCGGGCCGGCAAAGCCATCCCGAACGAGCGCGGGAAGATACCCGGAGTGGTCGAGGTGCGCGTGGGTGAGCACCACCGCGTCGATCGAGGCCGGATCGACCGGGAACGGGAGTCTGTTGCGATCCCGCAGTTGCTTGTAGCCCTGGAACATCCCGCAATCCACGAGAACACTCGCGTCGCCCACCGAAACGAGGTAACGGGATCCGGTGACCGTCTGCGTGGCGCCCAGAAAACGCAGGGTTGCTGCACTGCTGGCCATCATGACGCGGGCCTTTCGAGTAGGGGGCGAGCGGTCTCCCGCGCAGCAACGACGTTGTTGGTGTAACGAGTGTGACACAGGCGATATGGTGCTTAGTGTTTCTCAACACGCGTGCGGCCAGGCCGGAGGATCTCGTGACGGATGAGCGCGCCCACGACGAGCACGCACACGAAGTGCGCGAGGTGATGAGGGCCGTGGCGGAGCTCCAGATCGCCACAGACGCCTACGACGCGGCGGCCGCCGTGCGACTGGGGGTCAACCGCACCGACCTCGCCCTGTTGAGCCTGCTGGACTCCCGCGGGCCGCTGAGCCCCGGCGAGCTGGCGCTGGGACTGAGGCTGACGCCGGCCTCCACGACCGTCGCCATCCAGAGGCTCACTCGGGCCGGGTACGTCACCCGGGTGCCGGATGCCACGGATCGCCGCCGCGCGACCATCGAGCTGACCGACGCGGCGCTGGCCATCACGCGGGAGGACTACGGTCCGATCGGGGAGCAGGGGGCCAGGCAGTTGGGCGACTATTCCGCCGCCGAGCGCGCGATCATCCTGGACTTTCTTGCCCGGTCGCGGCGTCTGCTCGAAGAGCACGGGGAGCGCATCTCGGCCGATGGGCCGCCGAGTAGTTAGATGAACTAAATATCTGGAATGGTCGGGGGATCGCCCCGGGAAGGGACCCGGCAGGGACCCGGCAGGGACCCGGCAGGGACCCGGCACCATGGCACGCGACGACCGTATCCGCCGACTCTTCGACCGATTCCTCAGGGCGTGGGGTGACAGCGACGCCGCTGCGTATGTAGCCTGCTTCACCGAGAACTCGGACTTACGTCTCATTCGACGGCACCCGGTCGGCCGGCCGCGCGCCCATCCAAGCCGCCCACGATCAACTCTTTCGTGGCGTTCTGGCCGGGTCCAGGCTCGTCGGCGAGATCGAATCGATCAGGTGCCTCGGGCCGGACACCGTGCTCATCTACGCGAATGCCTCGGTGCTGATGCCCTGGCGAACCGCCCTGCCGAAGGGCCGGCTGTCGCGCCAGACGCTCGTGGCGGTGCGCTCCGGGGATGGCCGGCTGTTCCGCGCCGCACAACGGCCGGGTGCGCCCGGTGCGGATTCCGCGAGTCGATTCGATGCCGTCGAGACTGGCCAGACTTCCGGGGCGGATCGCCCGTCGTCTCGGAGTCGGACAGGCTCGAGCGAGCGTGTGAGCCGGGCTGCGGCACGGGCTGGTGTGGAGACGAGGGGAATCGAACCCCTAACCCCCGCCTTGCAAAGGCGGTGCTCTGCCAATTGAGCTACGTCCCCGTGGGCCACACGTGGGGATACCAGGACTTGAACCTGGGACCTCTTCGTTATCAGCGAAGCGCTCTAACCGCCTGAGCTATATCCCCGTGGACAGATACGAGAGTATCGCACCTGCCGAGATTCGGTAAATCGAGTCCATTCGGACCCGAAATTCGCGAATTAGTTGTTGGTGAAACCGACCAGCAGGCCTCCGGTGATGCGCACGGTGAAGTTGTACAGCACCGCCGTGATCGCACCAAGCGCGGTGCCGACCACCGTGTTGAGAATCGCGACGACGAGGGAGAACACCGCCACCTGGGGCAGCGAGAAGGTCTGGGCGACGCTGAACGGCTGGTTCAGGATGTCGGTCAGCAGCGAGTCGATCTTGCCGAAGACGCCGGTGGTGTTGAGCACCACCCAGATCAGCATGCTCGCCACGACGAGCACGATCCCCAGCGAGACCGCCACCAGGAATGAGAGCTTCACCGCCGACCAGAAGTCGATGTACACGAGCTTGAGGCGAACCTGCTTGGTCGCGGAGGCGCGCTGCGACTTTCGCTGGAGTTTTTCGGCGACGCTACTCATCTACTGTTTCGTCCTTTCCGGTCTGGACATCTCCCGCCGGATCCTCATCAGAGGGCTCCGTCTCGTCGACATCCAGATTTCGTTCACTGTTTTTCGCGACTGCGATGATCCTGTCGTCGTCCGCGAAACGTGCGAACACAACTCCCATGGTGTCACGACCCTTGGCCGGCACCTCGGCGACAGACGAGCGTACCACCTTGCCACTGGCAAGAACCACCAGAACTTCGTCGTCCTCCTCCACGATGAGCGCCCCGGCGAGGTCGCCACGGGCCTCCTGGAGCTTGGCCACCTTGATGCCGAGACCGCCCCGACCCTGTAAGCGATACTGGTCGGCGGCCGTGCGCTTGGCGAACCCGCCCTCGGTAACCACGAAGACGTAGCCGTCGTCGCTCACCACCGAAGCATCGAGCAGCGTGTCGTCGTCACGGAAGTGCATTCCGATCACTCCGGAGGTTGCGCGCCCCATCGGACGCAGCGCCTCATCGGATGCCGTGAACCGAATCGACATTCCCTTGCGCGACACGAGCAGAAGGTCCGAGTCCTCCTCCACGAGCATCGCGGAGACCAGCTCGTCCTCGTCCCGCAGGTTGATCGCGATGATGCCGCCGGTGCGATTCGTGTCGTACTCGGAGAGCAGGGTCTTCTTCACGAGTCCGCCGCGGGTGGCGAGGGCCAGGTATTTGGCCACCTCGTAGTCGCGGATGTCCAGGATCTGGGCGATCTCCTCGTCCGGCTGCAGGGCGAGCAGGTTGGCCACGTGCTGGCCCTTCGTGTCGCGGCCGCCCTCCTGAACCTCGTAGGCCTTTGCGCGGTAGACGCGCCCCTTGTTCGTGAAGAACAACAGCCAATGGTGGGTGGTGGTGACGAAGAAGTGCTCGACCACGTCATCCGCCCGCAGCTGCGCGCCCTTGACTCCCTTGCCGCCCCGATGCTGGGTGCGATAGTTGTCGCTGCGCGTGCGCTTGATGTATCCGCCGCGGGTGACTGTGACGACCATCTCCTCCTCGGGGATAAGGTCTTCCACGTTCATGTCGCCGTCGAAGCCGAACATGATCTCGGTGCGGCGGTCGTCGCCGTATTTGGCGACGAGCTCGGTGAGCTCCTCGGTGACGATGTCGCGCTGGCGCTGCGGGTCGGCGAGGATCGCGTTGTATTCGGCGATCTGGCGTTCGAGCTCGTCGGCGTCGTCCATGATCTTCTGGCGCTCGAGGGCGGCGAGGCGGCGCAGCTGCATGCTGAGGATCGCGTTGGCCTGGAGTTCGTCCACGTCGAGCAGGGCCATCAGCCCGTCTCGGGCGTCCTCGGCGGTCGCCGATCGACGGATGAGCGCGATCACCTCGTCGAGAGCGTCGAGGGCCTTGAGGTATCCGCGCAGGATGTGTGCTCGCTCCTCGGCCTTGCGCAGACGGAACACCGTGCGGCGCACGATGACCTCGATCTGGTGGGCCGCCCACGCGGTGATGAATCCGTCGATCGCGAGGGTGCGCGGGATGCCGTCGACGATGGCGAGCATGTTCGCGCCGAAGTTCTCCTGCAGCGAGGTGTGCTTGTAGAGGTTGTTGAGAACCACCTTGGCGACGGCGTCGCGCTTGAGCACGACCACGAGGCGCTGGCCGGTGCGTCCTGAGGTCTCGTCGCGGATATCCGCGATGCCCGAGATCTTGCCTTCCTTCACGAGCTCGGCGATCTTGAGCGCGAGGTTGTCGGGGTTCACCTGGTACGGCAGCTCGGTCACGACGAGGCACGTGCGACCCTGCAGTTCCTCCACATTCACAACGGCGCGCATCGTGATCGATCCGCGACCCGTCCGGTAGGCGTCCTGGATGCCCTTGACCCCGAGTATCTGGGCCCCGGTGGGGAAGTCCGGTCCCTTGATGCGCTGGATGAGCGCCTCGATCAGCTCCTCCTTGGTCGCGTCGGGGTGAGCGAGGTGCCACAGCGCGGCCTCGCCGACCTCGCGAAGGTTGTGCGGCGGGATGTTGGTGGCCATGCCGACCGCGATGCCGACCGATCCATTCACCAGCAGGTTCGGGAATCGGCTCGGGAGCACGAACGGCTCCTGGGTGCGTCCGTCGTAGTTGTCCTGGAAGTCGACGGTCTCTTCCTCGATGTCCCGCACCATCTCCATCGCGAGCGGAGCCATCTTGGTCTCGGTGTACCGGTGTGCCGCCGCGCCGTCGTTGCCGGGGGAACCGAAGTTGCCCTGTCCGAGAGCGAGGGGGTAGCGCAGGCTCCACGGCTGAACGAGACGAACGAGGGCGTCGTACACCGACGAGTCACCGTGCGGGTGGAACTGCCCCATCACGTCGCCGATGACGCGGGTGCACTTGGAGAATCCCTTGTCCGGGCGGTAGCCGCCGTCGTACATCGCGTAGATCACCCGGCGGTGAACCGGTTTGAGGCCGTCCCGAACCTCGGGAAGGGCGCGACCGACGATGACGCTCATCGCGTAGTCAAGGTAGGAGCGCTGCATCTCGAGTTGCAGGTCTACCTGGGTGATCTTGTCGTGGGCGAGGTCGATCTCCTTGCCGGCGATCTGCGGTTCGGCGTCGTCCGGGGGTGTTACGTCAGCCATTGAATTCCAGTCTGTGGTGTGCCGTTGGTGAAGATTTCGATACGGCCGCGGGCGGCCTGCTGACTAGATGTCGAGGAAGCGCACGTCTTTCGCGTTCTTCTGGATGAAGCTGCGGCGGGACTCGACGTCTTCGCCCATGAGGGTCGAGAAGATCTCGTCCGCGGCGGCGGCATCATCCAGGGTGACCTGCAGCAGGGTGCGGGTTACCGGATCCATGGTCGTCTCCCACAGTTCCTTGTAGTCCATCTCACCGAGGCCCTTGTAGCGCTGCACGCCGCTCTCCTTGGGCATCCGCTTGCCGGCCGCGGCGCCCGCCGCGAGCAGGGCGTCCTTCTCCCGGTCGCTGTAGACGTATTCGTGCGGGGAGTTGCTCCACTTGAGGCGGTAGAGCGGCGGCTGGGCCAGATAGACGTAACCCAGGTCGATGAGGGGACGCATGTAACGGAACAACAGGGTGAGCAGCAGGGTCGTGATGTGCTGGCCGTCGACATCGGCATCGGCCATCAGCACGATCTTGTGGTACCGGGCCTTCTCGGGGTTGAAGTCCTCGCCGACCCCGGCGCCGAACGCCGTGATCATGGCCTGCACCTCGTTGTTGGCAAGGGCCCGATCGAGGCGCGCCTTCTCCACGTTGAGGATCTTGCCGCGCAGCGGCAGGATCGCCTGGAACTCCGGGTTGCGGCCCTGCACGGCCGAGCCGCCGGCCGAGTCACCCTCCACCATGAAGATCTCGGACAGGCTCGGGTCGTTGCTCGAGCAGTCGCGCAGCTTGCCCGGCATGCCTCCCGACTCGAGCAGTCCCTTGCGGCGGGTCTGCTCGCGCGCCTTGCGGGCGGCGAGGCGGGCGGCCGAGGCCTGGATGGCCTTGCGAATCACGTCGCGGGCCTGGGTGGGGTTGCGGTCGAACCAGTCGCCGAGCTGGTCCCCGGTGATGCGCTGCACGAACGACTTGGCGATGGTGTTGCCGAGCTTGGTCTTGGTCTGGCCCTCGAACTGCGGTTCGGCGAGCTTGATCGAGATGACCGCGGTCAGACCCTCGCGCACGTCGTCCCCGGTGAGGTTCTCATCCTTCTCCTTGATGATCCCCTTCTCCCTGGCGTACTTGTTCACGAGGGTGGTGAGCGCGGCGCGGAAACCCTCTTCGTGGGTTCCACCCTCGTGCGTGTTGATCGTGTTCGCGTAGGTGTGCACGCTCTCCTGGTAGGAGGTGGTCCACTGCATCGCGACCTCGAGCGAGATCTTGAGTTCCTTGTCTTCGAGCTCGAAGGAGATGATCTCGGGATGCACCACCTCGACCTTCTTCGCCGAATTGAGGTACTGCACATAGTCGACGAGACCGTTCTCGTAGAGGTAGGTCACCGAGACCGGCTCGGCGCTCTCGGCGTCGGCGTTCACGCGCTCGTCGGTGAGGGTGATCGACAGTCCCTTGTTGAGGAAGGCCATCTGCTGGAACCGGGCGCGCAGCGTCTCGAAGTCGAACTCGACGGTCTCGAAGGTCTCGGCGCTGGGCCAGAAAGTCTGGGTGGTGCCGTGCTCATCCGATTCCTCGCCCTTGGCGAGCGGCGCGTCGGGAACACCGTTGGTGAAGCTCATCCGCCAGACTGCCCCTTGTCGGCGGACCTCGGTGTCCATGTGAGAGGAGAGAGCATTGACGACGGAGATGCCCACGCCGTGCAGGCCGCCGGAGACGGAATAGCCGCCGCCGCCGAACTTGCCACCTGCGTGGAGGATGGTCATGACCACCTCGACGCTGGACTTGTTCTCCGACTTGTTGAGGTCGACCGGGATTCCGCGGCCGTTGTCGATGACGCGAATGCCGCCGTTGCGCAGCATGGTGATGAGGATGGTGTCGCAGTACCCGGCGAGGGCCTCGTCCACCGAGTTATCCACGACTTCGTAGACGAGGTGGTGGAGCCCGCGCGGGCCGGTCGATCCGATGTACATGCCCGGACGTTTGCGCACCGCTTCGAGCCCCTCGAGGACCTGGATCTGATCTGCGCCGTAGTTGTCTTCAGATTCGGAATTCGAGCGGTTTGCTGCCATGTGAAATTGGTCTCCTGCCGGGTGGATCGATGAGCCGTTCGCGACCGGGGTTCCCAGAAGGAAGCTGTCATGACGACCGTCCAATTCTACCAAACACGAACGGGGTACAGGTCCGAAAACGCCCGTCTGGGGACTTTATTTCGGTGCGGCGACCTATTTTGCCTAGTTAGCCGTAAGTATCGCGCGGACCGCGCCCTGGGATTGATCTGGGGCCTCTTTTCCAGGAGGGGGCACCCGGCCCTTCAAAACGGATCGAGTCGATGCCGGCATCCGGATAGCGCACACTGATCTGCGTCATGATCTGAACCCGCATCAGGCGAAGCTGCGTCGCCCACGCCGTCGAGTCGCAACGCACCGTGAGCACCCCCTCTTCGATTCCGACCGGAGTCGAGTGTTCTGAGGTCTCGGCGCCGGCGATCTGCGCCCAGGAAGAGAGCAACTCCGATCGCGCGAGCGGCGAATTCCAGCCGAGCCGGGTGGTGAGCGCGTCCACGATCGAGCCGAGTCCCTCCGGGTCGCGGCCGGCCCCGAACGGAACGCTCGATCCCGGCTCCTTCTTCGCGCGCTTGCGGGCGTCGTTCGATCTCGACGAGCCGTCGCCGAAGACGCGACGGAAGCGCAGGTAGACCGCGGTGGATTCGCTCGGCGCGTTGTCCTCGGTCATGGCGTGCTCTCCACAATCGTTCCGTGGGCGATGTGCACCGTGTTGCCGGTGAGGGCCGCCGGCACATCGTCGAGCACAGCGGCCGTGATCAACACCTGCTCGAAGTCACCAACGGCAGCCGCGAGCCTCAGCCGGCGAGACTCGTCGAGTTCGGCGAACACGTCGTCGAGCATGAGCACCGGGTCGCCGGTGTTCGATTCACGGCGAAGAATGTTCGCCGACGCCAGTTTGAGGGCGAGGGCGAACGACCAGGATTCGCCGTGACTCGCGTAGCCGCGCGCGGGGAGACCGTTCAGCTCGAGGACGAGGTCGTCCCGATGGGGACCAACAAGGGTGATCGCGCGGTCGAGTTCGCTGCGCCGAAGCCTGCCGAGCGCCTCCCGGAACGCGCCGGACGCCTCCTGGGCGGTGATGATGTCCCGCCTCAAGGCCACGCCACCCGCGTCGTCGGACTCGGATCCGCCACTGAAGATGCTCAGTTGGCTCGCGAGCGTCGCGTGGTGGTCCTCGCCGGCGACCGCCGTGTAGGCCGCGGTGACCTCGGGCTGAAGTTCCGTGATCAGTGCGCTTCGCGCCTCGATCAGTTGCGATCCGAGATCCACGAGCCGATCGTCCCAAATGTCGAGGGTTCCCAGTTGGTTGCCCTTGACCCCGGATGCCCTGGCCGACTTCAGCAGGGTGTTTCGTTGGCGCACCACCCGGTCGTAGTCGGCGATGACTCCGGAGAGTCGGGGAGAGCGCAGCACGAGCAGCTCGTCCAGAAAACGACGGCGCCCCGACGGCTCCCCGCGAATCAGCGCCAGGTCTTCCGGAGCGAACAACACACTGGAAAAGTACCTCGGCAAATCCCGCGTCTTGATCACCGAGCGGTTGATCTGCGCGCGATTCGCCGACGAGCGGTTGATCTGCACCTCGGCGAGAACCTGTCGTTCGCCGTGCTCGAGGCGCGCACGGATGATCGCCGCCTCCGCCCCCTGGCGGATCAAGGCGTGGTCGACCGAGACCCGATGCGATCCGAGGGTGCTCAGGTAAGCGAGGGACTCCACCAGATTGGTCTTGCCCTGGCCGTTGCTGCCGACGAACAGGTTGGCGCCGGCGACCAGCGGCACCTCGGCGGTCGTGTAATTACGAAAGTCGGTGAGGCTGAGGTGGGTGACGATCACGCTGTCACTGGACTAGTCGACCGCTTTGACCGAGTGCCCACCGAACTGGTTGCGCAGTGCGGCAACGGCCTTCATCGCCGGAGATCCCTCCGGCTGGCGCGACACGAACCGGGCGAAGATCGACGCACTGATCGTGGGAACCGGAACGGCGTTCGCGAGCGCCTCCTCGATGGTCCAGCGACCCTCGCCGGAGTCTTCGACGTAGCCCTCGATGTCCTTGAATTCCGGGTCCTGCTCGAGCGCGCGCACGAGAAGCTCGAGCAACCAGGATCGCACGACGGTGCCGCGCTGCCAGGCCTTGAAGGTGCCGGTGACGTCCTTGATGATGTCGTCACGCTTGTCGAGGAGCTCATATCCCTCGGCGTAGGCCTGCATGAGGGCGTATTCGATTCCGTTGTGCACCATCTTGGCGTAATGGCCGGCTCCGATCTCGCCGGCGTGCACGAAGCCCTCCTCGCGAGGACCCTCCGGTCGCAGCGCGTCGAAGATCGGCATTGCCAGGTCGATGTTCTTCTTGTGGCCACCCACCATGAGGCCGTAGCCGTTGGCCAGGCCCCAGATTCCGCCGGACACTCCGGCATCCACGTATTCGATCCCCTTGTCGGCGACCAGCGCGGAGTGTTTGAAGTCCTCGGTGAAGCGCGAGTTGCCGCCGTCGATGATGAGGTCGCCGGCCTCGAGCACGCCAGAGAGCTCCGTGACGACCGCGGTCGTGATCTCGCCGGCCGGAACCATGATCCACACGATGCGTGGGGTGGGCAGAGCCTTCGCGAGTTCCTCGATGCTCGGAACATCGGACACGGCCGGGTTCCGATCGAAGCCCGTGACCTCGATGTCGTGAGCGCGCAGGCGCTCACGCATGTTGTTTCCCATTTTTCCGAGACCAACGAGGCCGATGTGCATGGCGTACTTCTTTCGATCTGACTAGCGGAGCAGCAGGTTGGGCTGCAGGAGGTACTTGTAGTTGTCTGCGCCCGGCTGGTCCTTGGAGGACTGGCTCGTGACGAGCACGGGTCCCGGCTTGTTCGGGTTCTCGGTCTTCGTGAACGAGATCCGCACGAACTCCGAGTGCACCGCGCCGAGGCCGTCGAGTAGGAAGGCCGGCTTGAGCGACACGACGGTGTCGCCGCCGTTGAGATGCGCGTCGATGGTCTCGGAGGCCTGGGCCTGCTCGGAGCCGATCGCCTCGAGGGTCACTCCGTCGATCGTGAAGGTGAAGCGCAGGGCCGCCTCGCGCTCGAGCACGAGGGAGACCCGACGCACCGCCTCGATGAGCTCCGCTGTGTTGATCACCGCATAATTGTCGACAGTCTCGGGAAACAGGCGCTTGACGGGAGGGAAATTGCCCTTGATGAGCAGGGACGTCACGGTCTTGCGATCCGCACGGAAGGCGATCAGCTCCCGATCGTCGGTGCTCGTGATGGCCACAGAGATCGTGCCGCTGTGACCGAAGGTCTTGGCGATTTCCTGCAGGGTGCGGGCCGGAACGAGCGCCGTGAGCGTCTCGGTGCTGGCGACGTCGCCGGAATCCCACTCGATCTCGCGCACGGCGACCCGATACCGGTCGGTTGCGACGAGCGTGAGGCTGTTGTTCGACACCTCGAGCTGCACTCCGGTGATCACCGGAGTGACATCATCACGGGATGCGGCGACGGCAACCTGGGACACCGCGGTGGCGAAGGCATCGGCGGGGAGCAGGCCGGTCTGCTCCGAGATCTGCGGGAGGGTGGGATATTCCTCGACCGGCATGCTCAGAAGCGTGAAGGTGGCGCTGCCGCAGGTGACCGTGATTCGACCCTCGATCGTGGAAAACTGCACCGGGGCGTTCGGAAGCCGGCTGGCGATGTCGGCGAGCAGACGCCCTGAGACCAGGATCTTGCCTGGCTCCTCGATGTCGGCCGCGATCTCGGTCTGGGCGGACACCTCGTAGTCGAATGACGAAAGTTTGAGCCCGGTGTCGATCGTCTCGATGAGCACACCACTCAGAATCGGGAGGGTCGTGCGCTGGGGAAGAAGCTTGACGGCAAAGGAAACGGCCTCGCTGAAGACGTCACGATTGACTTGGAACTTCATGCCCACCCCTGTCGATATGAAAGTTGCTCCGGGAGGTTAATACTGGCACAGCCGCTGTGCGCTCGAGTCCCAAGGGTTATCTCCCCCAACAGTGAATTAATTAAAGGATTAACACTCTTAACCGCTGTGGGAACTGTGCATAACTTGTGCGGACCCAACGGTCGGCGGGGAACTACAACCGTGTGAGTTGTGGGGAGCCTGTGAAAATTGTTGTGATTCGTCGGAGACGAAGCGCGTCTGAAGGACGCAGTTTCCACAGGGCGTCGCTTGAATCACACAACGGTGTCGGGGTCTATCCACAGTTATCCACAGGTTATGCACACTGTGGGTTGTGGGTTGTGCGTTGTGTGAAGGTGGGCCCGCACTGCACAGGTCGGGTGGGCGCCCGTTGTCGACTCTGTGTCCCGCCCTCGGGGCGCAGTGCTGACACGAGAGGCGCAGTGCTGACACGAGAGGCATAGTGGCCCGGGTGACGCCGTGTGCGGGCGGTGCCTGGCACGTATGTGCGCCGGTGGAGGGCTTGCGGGGCACCCGTGCCGATCAGATCTTGCTCAGATCTTGCTGTAGCGGTGATTCTGCTTGATCCGGCTGGTGAGCTCGGTGACCTGGTTGTAGATGGAGCGACGCTCCTTCATGAGCTCACTGATCTTCTTGTTCGCGTACATCACCGTGGTGTGGTCGCGGTTGCCGAACAACTGGCCGATCTTCGGCAGGGAGAGATTTGTCATTTCCCGGCAGAGGTACATCGCGATCTGTCGTGCCGTGGCCACCGCCTGAGAGCGGGATGAGCCATAGAGGTCGTCGACGGTGAGTTTGAAGTACTCCGCGGTGTGGTTGATGATGTCGACCGGCGCGATCACATTGTCGTCGTCGAGGGTGATGAGGTCCTTGAGTACGGTCTGCACCAGGGCGAGGTCCACCGGCGTGCGGTTGAGGCTCGCGAAGGCGGTGACCCGGATGAGGGTGCCCTCGAGCTCGCGGATGTTGGACGACACCTTGGTGGCCATGTATTCGAGGATCTCGGCACTCACCTGGAGCTTCTCGCTCTGGGCCTTCTTGCGCAGGATGGCGATGCGGGTCTCGAGGTCGGGTGCCTGAACATCTGTGATCAGTCCCCACTCGAAGCGGGAGCGCATCCGGTCCTCGAACCCGGTGAGGGCCTTCGGTGGCAGGTCGCTGGTGATCACCACCTGCTTGTTGTGGTCGTGCAGCGTGTTGAACGTGTGGAAGAAGGCCTCCTGGGTCTCCACCGCACGCTGCAGGAACTGGATGTCGTCGATGAGCAGAATGTCGATCTCGCGATACCGGGATTGGAAGACCGATGCCCGGTTATTGGCGATCGAGTTGATGAAGTCGTTGGTGAACTCCTCGGAACTCACGTAGCGCACGCGGATTCCCGGATACAGGCTCTCCGCGTAGTGACCGATGGCGTGCAGGAGGTGGGTCTTACCGAGGCCGGAGTCCCCATAGATGAAGAGCGGGTTGTAGGCCTTGGCCGGAGCCTCTGCAACGGCGACCGCCGCGGCGTGGGCGAATCGGTTTGAGCCGCCGATAACGAATTTGTCGAAGTTGTATTTCGGGTTGAGCCGCGAGTCCGCCCGACGGGAATTGGTGCCTATCGACTCCGAGAGCGGGGCGGGCGGGGCCACCTGTTCGATGTATGGCTGCTCGACGGCGGACGGGCTCGGCTCGCCGAGGGCGTCGTGCGCGATCTCGGGATTCACCACGATTGCGAAATTGCTCACCGAGTGGTCTTCGTCGAGGCCGGTGATGGCATTGAGGAGCGGAAGCCGGATCCGCTGCTCCAGCATCCCGCGGGTGAGGTCGTTCGGAACCTCGAGGTAGAGGGTGCCGGCCATCACGCCCCTGGGCTCGACCAGACTCAGGAAACCCTGCAATTGCGGGGTTATTCTCTCGTCGTCGCGAAGGCTGGACAGCACAGATGCCCAGATTTCCCTGGTCGGATCCGCAATGTCAGCCATGTTCCCCTCGCTGTTGTTGAGTAAGTTACTCACAGGGTTATCCACCGACTGTGCAGTCCCACCACCTTAGTTTGTGACGGCATGTCGCTGCCACGCCCCCTTTCACTGTATGTGGATAATGCGGCTGGTAGCCTCAGGGTTTGACCGCAGCGCTTTAAGACCGTATTTTTAATCAGTTGACTTCAGCCTGATGGCTAACCTTCACTTCCTTGGCTTCCACTGCTCACTATTGCGAGCTGGCCTCGCGGAGTCCCAATACGTGGAGAAATAACAATCATGAGCAAGAGAACTTTTCAGCCCAACAACCGGCGTCGCGCGAAGGTCCACGGATTCCGCCTGCGGATGCGCACCCGCGCCGGCCGTGCCATCCTCGGTGCGCGTCGCCGCAAGGGACGCACCGAACTCTCCGCGTAGCCTTCGCTCGTGTTGGCCAAAGCCAACCGGCTGGTGACGGCCGACGACTATCGACGTCTTGTGCGTCGGGGTCGCCGGATCACCACGGAGCATGCGGTGGTCTATCTGGCGCGAGCCGATAGCGCGAGCGCTCCCCGGTTTGGCTTCATCGTGGCCAAGTCGGTGGGAGTCGCGGTGAAGCGGAACCTCGTGCGCCGTCGCCTCAAGGCGCTCAGCTTCGAAGCGCTCGATCGCCTTGCTCCTGGGACGGAGATTGTGATTCGAGCGTTGCCAGGCGCAGCGCAGGCTAGCTGGGCTAATCTTCGTTCTGAGATTTCGGAAGCATTGGGCGGGGGCGAGACACGGAGGTGAATCGAATCCTGGCTTTTCTGCTGCTTCTCCCCCGCAACGCGAGTGTTCTCATCCTGAGGGTCTATCGTGCGGTGATCTCCCCACTGTACGGCGACGTCTGCCGGTACTACCCCTCCTGCTCGGCCTACACGCTGGGCGCGATCCAGAAGTATGGCGTGATCAAGGGCAGCTGGCTCGGTGCCCGGAGGATCGCCCGCTGTCACCCCTGGGCCGCCGGCGGCGTGGATGACGTGCCGGAGCCTGCGGTTCAGAAGTACGCGGTAACGCGGTTTGGTTTTGTTACTACTCACGGCCATGGAAAGGGCTGACCTAGAAAAATGCCCGAGTTTATTGCCGTACTCCTCTGGCCCATCAAGTGGGTCGTCGAGCTGTTGCTCGTGTCCTGGCACGCCTTCTGGACGTTCCTCGGCCTGAACCCCGACGCGGGCTTCACCTGGGTGTTGTCGATCGTGGGCCTGGTGCTCGTGATCCGTGCAGCCCTCATCCCGATCTTCGTGCGCCAGATCAAGAGCCAGCGCCGCATGCTCGAGGTCGCCCCGCACCTCAAGAAGATCCAGGACAAGTACAAGGGCAAGAAGGACCAGTTCTCCCGCGAGGCCATGTCCCGCGAGACGATGGAGCTCTACAAGAAGACCGGCACCAACCCGCTGAGCTCCTGTCTGCCGCTGCTCTTGCAGATGCCCATCTTCTTCAGCCTCTTCTCGGTATTGAGTTCTGCTCAAAATTATGACAAGACGCACCAGGCCGGCGTGGGGCTCCTCACCGGCCCGTTGGCCAAGTCGTTCGGCGAGTCATCGCTGTTCGGAGTAGCCCCGCTGAAGCTCGCGATCAGCACCGCCGACGGCAACGTCGCCGTGATCGTCATCGCCGTGATCATGGTGATCCTGATGACGGGCTCCCAGTTCATCACTCAGCTTCAGATCATGTCTAAGAACCAGTCGGCCGAGATGAAGGCCAGCCCGATGTTCAAGCAGCAGCGCATCCTGCTGTACCTGCTCCCCCTCGTGTTCGCGTTCTCCGGCTTCACCTTCCCGCTCGGCGTGATGTTCTACTGGCTCGTCTCGAACTTCTGGACGATGGGCCAGCAGTTTCTCGTGATCCGCAACATGCCCACCCCGGGCAGCGAGGCAGCACTGGCTCGGGAGACCCGGATCGCCCGTAAGGCCCAGCGCCGTGGGTTCACGCTGGTAGAGGACTCCCCCGAGCAGATCGAAGAGCCGCGGCAGACGCAGCGGGTTCAGCCGGTGAATGCGAAGAATCGCAAGAAGAAGCCAGGCGCCAAGAAGTAGTGCGCGCACCCTCCAGCATCCTCAAGAAAGAGAGCAGTCACGTGGCAGAGACGACCCATGACGTAGAGAACGAGACTCCGGTCCCCGCGAGCGACGGGGCCGTTGCCACGGAAGCCGCTGTCGATGAGGGCGCCGGTCGTTCGGTCACCCAGCTCGAGGAGGAAGGCGAGATCGCCGCCGACTACATCGAGGAGCTGCTCGACATCACCGATCTGGATGGCGACATCGACATCGACGCCCGCGATGGCCGGGCGTATCTCTCTGTCAACTCGAGCCAGGACAGCAACCTGCGACTGTTGTCCAAGCCAGAGACGGTGAATGCGCTCCAGGAACTCACCCGCATCGCGGTGCAGGCGAAGACCGGCGTGTTCTCCCGGCTGATCCTGGACGTCGGCGGCTCGAGGCAGGCCAGGGAGGCCGAGCTCTCGCTGCTCGTCGATCGCGCAGCCGATCGCATCGAGGGCGGCGCCGAATCGGCAGCCCTTCCACCCATGTCGTCCTACGAGCGCAAACTCGTGCACGATCTGGTCGCAGCCAAGGGTCTCGCGTCCGCGTCGGAGGGTGAGGGTTCCGATCGCCACACCGTCATCTCCCACGCGTAGTTTCACGTGAAACATCGACGTGGCTGAGTCGTCGCCCGAGCTCGAACCAGAGCCTCACGCTGCCGGCGAGCTCTTTGGTGATCGAATCGAGTTGGCTCGCGCCTACACCCGGCACCTCGCCGACCGCGGCGAGGAACTCGGGCTGATCGGTCCGCTGGAGATTCCCCGGTTGTGGACCAGGCACGTGCTGAACAGCGCCTTGCTCGCTCCCCTGCTGGGGCCGGGTCGAGTCGGCGACATCGGCAGTGGTGCCGGGCTTCCCGGCCTCGTGCTGGCGATCGCACGTCCCGATGTGCAGCTCATCCTCATCGAGCCGATGGAGCGCCGGGTGGAGTGGCTCCTGCGGGAGACGGCTGAGCTTGGATTGGACAACGTCGAGGTCGTGCGAGCCCGCGCCGAGGAGGCGAGGCTGAGGCCCTGGCTCGACCAGGCCACCGCGCGCGCGGTGAGCGCCCTCTCCAAACTCATTCCGCTCACCGTGCCCCTCGTTCGCTCCGGGGGCGAGCTGCTCTTCCTCAAGGGGGCCAGCGTCACAGCCGAAGTCGATGCGGCGGCAAAGGCCATTCGAAAGGCGAGGCTCACCGATGTGGAGGTCCTGACACTCGGAGAGGGCCTCGTAACCGAGGTGACCCGGGTATTTCGGGCTAGAGTTGATTGATCGATCCCGCGCGGCGTGCTTCGTGGTGCGAGTCGTCTTGGCGGCCGCACAACGTGAGTCGAGCGTGACGGATGGTCGGGCACAGCCTCGGTGTGCCGGACCATCTGCTCACCATCGCCCCACCTCCCCAGCCAAGAAGGTTTCACGTGAAACATCCTGAACCCACCGAGGTCAATTCTGTCGGAGCGTTCGACGACACCCCGTTGGCTCGGGAATTGTCCGAGATCACCAGGCGCAAGCTTGCGCTGGCCGCCCAGCGGCTTCCATTGCCGTCGAAGACCCGGGTTCTCACCGTCGCGAACCAAAAAGGGGGAGTGGGCAAGACCACCACCACCGTCAATCTCGCGGCGGCGCTCGCGCGCAGCGGTGCGCGCGTGCTGGTGATAGACCTCGATCCCCAGGGCAACGCCTCCACCGCCCTCGGCATCGAACACCGTTCGGAGACGATCAGCGTTTACGACGTGATCATCGGTGACGTCCCCATGGCCGGTGTCGTGCAGAAAAGCCCGGAATTCGAGTCTCTCTACTGCCTCCCGGCAACGATTCACCTCGCCGGCGCGGAGATCGAGCTCGTCTCGCTGGTGGCTCGTGAACAACGGCTGCACACCGCGCTCGACCAATTCCTCGCAGAGAGCCCTGATCTCTTCCACTACGTCTTCATCGACTGCCCGCCGTCGCTCGGGTTGCTCACCATCAATGCCTTCGTCGCGGCCCAGGAGGTGCTGATTCCCATCCAGTGCGAGTACTACGCGCTTGAGGGACTCAGCCAGTTGCTCAATAACATCAAGCTGATCGAACGACACCTTAATCCGGTGCTTACCGTGTCCACGATCCTGCTGACGATGTACGACTCCCGCACGAATCTCGCGAACCAGGTTGCCCAGGACGTGCGGGACCACTTTCCCGACCAGGTTCTCAACACGCTCATCCCGCGTTCGGTGCGCATTTCGGAGGCGCCGAGCTATGGTCAGACCGTAATCAGTTACGACACCAACTCCACCGGCTCGCTCTCCTACCTCGAGGCGGCCGCCGAAATCGCACGACGAGGGGCACCGCAGTAATGGCCGCACCAAAAAGAACCGGACTGGGCCGAGGGATCGGCGCGCTCATCCCCACGGACGAGGGCAGCCCAGCGCGACCGGTGGATGTGTTCTTCCCCACGAGCAGGCCCGAGCCCGAGGGCCTCGTCGCGGTGCCGGGCGCGCGTCTCGCGAACATCGCTCCGAGCGACATCGTGCCGAACGCCGCCCAGCCGCGCAAGGACTTCATCAAGGAGGATCTGGACGAACTCGTCGCCTCGATTCGTGAAGTCGGTGTGCTCCAGCCGATCGTGGTGCGCCCGATCGTCGGCGCGACCGCCACTGGCCCGCACTACGAACTCGTCATGGGCGAGCGTCGCCTTCGCGCGAGCAAGCAACTGGGGCTCGAGACGATTCCCGCGGTGGTCAAGAACACCGCCGACGAGGCAATGCTCCGGGATGCGCTGCTCGAGAACCTGCACCGGGCCAACCTCAACCCGCTCGAGGAGGCATCGGCCTACCAACAGCTCCTCGCGGACTTCGGAATCACCCAGGACCAGCTCGCCACACGGATCGGGCGTTCACGGCCGCAGATCACCAACACCATCCGCCTGTTGCGACTGCCGATCTCCGTGCAGAATCGCGTCGCGGCCGGTGTACTGAGCGCCGGGCACGCCCGCGCCATCCTCTCGGCCGGGGACCACGCCACCATGGAGCGCCTGGCGGACAAGATCGTGAACGAGGACCTGTCCGTGCGCGCGACCGAATCTGCCGCGGGACTCGTCACCACCAAGCCGGCTCGTCCGGCTCGCCCGAGTGCGGGCCGGCGCCAGGGTCAGTTGGACGAGATCGCCGAGCGCCTCGGAGATCGACTCAACACCCGGGTGAAGGTGAACCTCGGAGCGACGAAGGGAACGATCGTGATCGACTTCGCGACCGTGGCCGACCTGAACCGCATTCTTGCCGAACTCAACGAACCGGGATTCGGCTAGGCCCGACTCCCGCCGAGACCGGTTGTGGCCTGGGCGCGGCTCTCGCCGATGGCCGCCTCGGCGAGAGCCGAGTAGACCCAGCCCAGATCGTGGCCGGCGGCCTCGAGGGCCTGGGGCAGCAGCGAGGTCTCGGTGAGCCCGGGAAGAACATTGGCCTCGAGGAACCAGGGGACACCCTCCTCGTCCACGATCAGGTCGACGCGAGAGAGGTGTCGCAGGCCGAGCGTGCGGTGGGCGAGCAACGCCGCCTCCGCCGCGCGTGCGGTCTCCTCCGGCCCCAGCCGGGCGGGCGTGAAGAACCGGGTTTCGCCCGCGTTGTAGCGCGCTTCGAAACTATAAACCCCTGATAGGGGCTGTATTTCCACCGCGGGGAGGGCCACCGGGCCGTCGCCGCTGTCGATGATGCCGATCGCGATCTCGGTGCCGATGATGCGCTTCTCGATCAGCGCAACATCGCAATAGGTGTACGCGTCAACCATCGCCCGAGGCAGGTTGGCGCGATCATCGACGAGGGTCACGCCCTGGGCCGAGCCGCCCTGCGCGGGCTTGACCACGACCGGTACCGGCAGTTCGTGCGACAGGCAGTCCAGCACACTCTGAGCGCCGAGTTCACGGAAGGCGTCCCTCGAGAGGGCGATGGACTTGGGCGTCGCCACGCCGGCCCGGTCGACCAGCACCTTGGCTGTCGGCTTGTCCCAGGCGAGGCGCGCCGCACCCGAATTGGAGCCGACGTAGGGGATGCCGATGAAATCGAGCAGGCCCCGCAGGGCGCCGTCTTCCCCGCTGGCACCGTGCAGGGCGGGCCAGACCACGTCAGGCCTCGTGTCGGCGAGGTAAGCGAGGAGCGTGGCGTCAGGATCGCGCAGCTCCACGGTGATGCCGTGTTCGGCGAGGCTGTCGGCGACCCGGCGCCCAGAGCGCAGGGAGACATCCCGCTCGTGGGAGATGCCACCGGCGAGCACCACCACGGTGCGCGGGGAAGACTCGTTCATTTCGTCGCTCTCTTCACTGGTCACGGCCCGCCTGCCGGCTAATCGGTGTTGGGCGGCGGGCTCACGATGCCCTGTTTGAGCGGAATCGTGGCGAGCGGGGTGGTCTGGGAGAACGTGTTGAGCAGGTCGATCTCCCCGTTGATCACGGTGGCCAGCCGCCGGATCCCCTCGCGAATGAAGTCGGGGGTCGGGTAACAGAACGACAGGCGGATGTTGTTGCGCCCGTTGCCGTCCGCGTAGAAGGCCGTGCCCGGCGTGTAGGCAACCAGCTCCTTCACCGCGCGCGGGAGCATGGCCTTCGAGTCGAGGTGGGACGGGAGGGTCGCCCAGACGTAGAACCCGCCGTTCGGCACCGTCCAGGTGAGCTGGGGCAGGTACTCGGCGAGGGCACCGAGCATCGCGTCGCGACGATCCCGATAGATTCCCCTGAAGGTATTTATCTGCTCTTTCCAGTCGGCGGTGTTGAGGTACTCCGTGATCATCAACTGGCTGAAGGAGCTGGGGGAGAGCACGGCGGCCTCGTTGGCGAGAATGAGCTTCTCGCGGATCGCGTGCGGAGCCAGCGCCCAGCCCACCCGAAAGCCCGGTGCGAGCGTCTTCGAGAAGGTGCCGAGGTAGATCACGCCGTCTTCCTCCACCGAGCGCATCGCCTGGGGCGGCGGGGAATCGAAGTAAAGCAACCCGTAGGGGTTGTCTTCGAGCACGAGAATGTCGTTCGAGCGGCAGATTTCGAGGATTTCGAGCCGACGTTCCCAGCTGAGCGTCACCCCGGCCGGATTACTGAAGGTCGGAACCGTATAGAGAAACTTGATCGGCTTGCCCGCCGCCCTCAGCCGGGTGATCGCCTCGCGCAGGGCGTCGGGGATCAGTCCGTGCTCGTCCATGGGCACGTGCTGGATGTCGGCCTGGAAGGAGTTGAAGACCACCATCGCGGTCACGTAGCTCGGCCCTTCGGCGAGCACGACATCCCCGGGGTTGATGAAGAGCTTCGTCACCAGTTCGAGGGCGTGCTGGGAGCCGGTGGTGACAACGACGTCATCCACGCTCGCCCGGATGCCCTCGAGCGCCATGATCTCGAGAATGTGCTCCCGGAGCGCCGGCACGCCCTGGCCGGAGCCATACTGCAGCGCCTGCGGACCCTCGTCCCGCATCATCCGCTCGAAGGCGCCGGCGATGAGCTCGCTCGGAAGCGCGGAGACGAACGGCATGCCGCCAGCCAGCGAGACCACCTCGGGGCGTGATGCCACAGCGAACAGGGCGCGCACCTCCGAGGCACTGAGGCCGGCCGTGCGGTCCGCGTACAGGTCGTACCACGGGTCGAGGTTGGTTCCGGCGCCGGGCAGGCCGGCATCGCGTTGGGTCGCGTGGTGGGGCGACGTGCCGTGGCTGGTCATCTGGGATCCCGGTTGTGCGAAGAAGTGGAGAAGCTTAAACAATAGTCGGTGGTGTCTGGGCCACCCCCTCGACGCCGCCCCAGAACGAAACGCAACGCAAAAAAGGGCCCGCCCACTGTGTGTGGACGGGCCCTGGAATCGTGCGGGCTACGAGAGCTAGAGGACTACTACTTGAGCCACTCGGCGAAGTCGGCCTCGAGCGCGGGCTTCGGCTTGGCGCCGATGACGCTCTTGACGACCTCGCCACCCTTGAACAGCTTCATGGCCGGGATCGAGGTGATCTGGTACTTCGCGGCGATCTCCATGTTGTCGTCCACGTTCACCTTGACGAGCTGGATCTTATCCGCGTGCTCTGAGGCGATCTGGTCGAGGATCGGGCTGACCGCGCGACACGGGCCACACCATTCGGCCCAGAAGTCCACAAGCACGAGCTTGTCAGAGTCTAGGACGTCGGCCTGGAAGCTGGCGTCGGTCACATCTTTGGCAGTGGACATCGGTTTCTCTCTTTTCGCTTGGATCGGCTCTAGGCCGATACGGTTTCCGGCTCAGGCAAGGCGGTCGCCCTGGCAAGCAGCTCCTTGGGAATGGACGCGAGGTAGTGCTCGGCGTCGAGGGCGGCGACGGTGCCCGAACCGGCGGCCGTGACGGCCTGACGGTAGGTGGGGTCGAGAACGTCGCCCGCGGCGAAGACGCCGGGAATGTTGGTGCGTGAACTGCGGCCCTCGACGGCGATCGTGCCGTCCGCGTTCATGTCCAGCTGGCCGTGCACGAGGTGGGTGCGCGGGTCGGCGCCGATCGCGACGAAGAGTCCGCTGACATCCAGGGTCGTCTCCGAACCGTCTGTCGTGTCGACGAGGCCGAGGCCGGTCACCGCGCCGTCGCCGTAAATGTGCTCGACGGTCTTGTTGAAGACGAACTCGATCTTGGGATTCTCGAAGGCGCGATCCTGCATCGTCTTGGAGGCGCGCAGCGTCTGGCTACGGTGGATCACGGAGACCTTGTCCGCGAACTTCGTGAGGAAGGTCGCCTCCTCCATCGCTGAGTCGCCGCCGCCGACGACCGCGATGTTCTTCTTGCGGAAGAAGAACCCGTCGCAGGTGGCACACCAGGAGACGCCGTGGCCGCTCAGGCGCTCTTCATCCTCGAGGCCGAGCTTGCGATAGGCCGATCCGGTGGCGAAAATCACGGTGAGGGCCTCGTGCACGTCCCCGTTGCCGAGGGTGACCCTCTTCACGTCGCCGCGCAGTTCGAGCGACGTGACGTCGTCGAGCACGATCTCGGTGCCGAATCGTTCGGCCTGGGCCTGGAACGCGGCCATGAGGTCCGGACCCTGGATGCCATCCGGGAAGCCCGGGTAGTTCTCCACCTCGGTGGTCTTCATGAGCTCGCCCCCCGCCTCGACAGAACTCGCGATGAGCAGCGGGTTCAGGTTGGCTCGCGCGGCGTAGATCGCGGCCGTGTAGCCGGCGGGACCGGAACCGATGATGATGGTCTGGCGCAACTGGAACATCTCCTTGCATGACGGTGGGCGCGGGCCTCTGCCCGCTCCACTTCCCGGTACAACACATCCTATTCGCACGATATTCCATGGCCCTGAAAGGCCGGCGGACCGCGTCAGGACCGGCCCCCGGGCGGCCGGATTCAGCGTCGTCGGCCGAATCGCGCGCTGACGACGCTCGTGACGGACGTGAGCTCCGGGTTGCGGAAGGCGAGGAGCAGGGCGAAATAGACGGCCCCCATCACGCCCGCGGCGATGACGATCGAGAGGAGCGCAGGGAAGACTCCGGACTGGGCGAAGCCGCGCGGGGAATAGCCGCCGAGAAGCGCGACCACCGCGACACCGACTGCCCCGGCCGCGAGCGAGAGCACGAGGTATTGCAGGTGCCGGCGCAGAACGAGGGCGCCGTCCATGCCCTTCAGCCGGCGACGAACCAGCACGATGGCCACGACGGCCTGCGCGCTACCGGCTATGGAGGTTACAGCCGCGATCCCCACGCCGATCCACGCGGTCGGGAGCAGTATGCAGAGCAGGGCGCCGATGACGAACAGCCCGGATTGCACGCACTGCATGAAGAAGGGCGTGCGCGTGTCACCGAGGGCGTAGAACACGCGCTGCAGCACGAACAGCATGCTGAAGAGGATGAGCCCAGGCAGGAAGGCGAGAATCACGTTCCCCATGCCGGTGACATCAGTGAATCCGGTGTTAGTGAAGACCCGGGCAAACGGATAGGCGACGACCGAGAGGCTCACCGCGGCGAAGACGATGAACAGCCCGATGCTGCGGAGCGAGGCGGAGAGGTCGTCGCGCATTCCACCGAGGTTGCCGTCCCTGGCGTGGCCGCTCATCCGGGTGAAGTACGCCGTCGCCACCGAGACCGCGATCACGGAATGCGGAAGCATGAAAATGAGCCACGAGTTCTGCAGCGCGAAGATCGACGCCCCGTGGTCGGAGGCGATGGAGGCCACCCGGCTCTGCACGATGCCCGCGAGTTGGGTGATGAGGATCATGCCGAACAGCCAGCCCGCGGCCTTGCCGGTGGCTCCGAGTCCCACCCCTCGCCAGCGGAAGTCCGGCCGGTAGCGCAGGCCGGCGCGCTTCCAGAACAGAAACAGTACGAGGGCCTGCGCAGCGACGGCGAGCGTGGTCGTGGAGCCGAGGAGGGTGATGCGGGCGGTGTCCCAGACCTCAACCGTGCTGTTCTGGTCGGCCGCCCCGAACGCGACCATGAAGATCGCGAGCCCGGCGATCGAGACGACGTTGTTGAGCACCGGCGCCCAGGTGAACGGGCCGAAGACCTGCCGGGCGTTGAGCACCTCGCTCAGCAGGCTGTAGAGCGCGTAGAAGAAGATCTGGGGCAGGCACCAGTAGGCGAAGGCCGTCGCGAGCGCGAGCGCCGCCGGGGTGAAGCCGCGGCCGGTGGTCGACTGCACGGCGTAGATGTTGACGAGCGCCGGGGCGGCGAGGGTAGCGGCGATCGTGACGACGGCGAAGACGACAATGCCAAGGGTGACCACGCGGTTGATGAATTGCTGGCCGCCGTCGGAGTGGGCCGCTGCACGCACGATCTGTGGCACGAGCACCGCGCTGAGCACACCGCCGGCGACGAGCGCGTAGATGTTGTTCGGTAGCTGGTTGCCCACGGCGAACGCGTTACCCGCCGCTCCGAGCGCGCCGATCGTGAGCGCGAGCACCGCCGCGCGCACGAACCCCAGCACGCGGGACACCACGGTTCCGGCCGCGAGGATCGCGCTGGCGCGCCCCAGCCCGGCGGGAGGCTCCGCGGCCTCGACGGAGTCGCTCACGAGGCTGGCGGCCCTGCGGCCGGCGTCTCTGCGGCTGGCGTCTCCGGGGCGCCGGCCGGGGCGGGGGTCTCGTCTGGCTCGTCGCCAGACTCGCCATCGCCGGCGGCCTCCTTGCCCTTGCGCCGCTTGCGGATGTTGCGCCAGATGCCGAACCCGAAGACGCCCACGACGAGGGCGGCGACGACCGCGGTGAACGCGGTCTCCCATCCGGCCTGCACCTCGACCCTGGTCTGCACCGGCGTGCCGATCGGGACATTGGTCGCGCTCGACAGCGTCGTGTCGATGAGAACCTCGCCGTTCGCCACCGACCTGATCGGCACGGACGCCTTGGCCTGCGAATTTGCCTCAATAGTGAGTTCCACTCGCGGTTCGAGAACCTCGAGGATGCCGGTGGGCGACCGCACGCCTACGTAGACGGTGACCGGCCACGGCAGCTTGTTGCTCACGGTCACCGGCAGCGGACTGTTCTGGGAGGTGAGAAACAGCGAGCTGCTCTCGGCAATGCTCACGGAATTGAGGATCGTGGTCGACCGGGTCAGGTACTTCGCGCTCGCAGCCGCCAGCCCGGAATCATCCGCGCTCCACGAGTTCGAGAGGAGTGCGAGGAGGCCGAGCCGGCGCTCGATGGTGAGCAAGGAGGGGTCGGCGAGCACCGAGGAGAAGTTACCGACCTGCGCCTCGGATGTCAGGAGGGCCTTGATCTGGGCCAGGCGTGCGGCGGGCACGGGCTTGGCGGTGACCGATGCGCTGATCGGCTCGCCGGCCGTGGCGATCGCCGCCACTGTAGAGGGTGTCGCCCAGGGCAGGGTGGCGAGCGCGTCCAGGGTCTGGGACAACCGCGGCTCGGTTCCCGTCACCGAGCGGCCCAGTGTCGCCAGCAGGGTGCGCGAGTCCGCCGGGCGTTCCCGGCCAACGACGGCGATCGACCCGGAGAGCCTCACCATCGCGTTCTCCCACGCAAGCTGCGAGGAGGCCCCGGCCGCCGACCGAAGCAGGGAGGAGAGCGTGTTGTCCGAGACGACGACGCGGTGCTTGTCGATCGTCGCCGCCGCGCTTGGCGCGTAGTTGACGGTGTATGACACGTTCGAGGAGTTCAGGATGGTGGTGGTGAGACCGAACGAGTCGAAGGCGTCCAGGTCGGCCTCCGCCACGGTGTCGTCGGCGGGCCAGCCGATCTTGTCGATCGTGTACGGCCAGGCGACGAGGCTCTCGGGCGTCGGCAGCGGACTCACCGGCTCTCCGGTGGGAGTGGGGGTCGGTGTCGGGCCGGCGGTGGGAGCGTCGGTCTGTGGCGACGGGGACGCGGTGGCGGCACCGGGGAACAGCGTCGGGTCGATCGGGAACCCGGTGGGCGTGAGAAGTCGCTTCGACCCGGCCTGGTTCGCGCCGGCGAGATCGGAGTCGGCGTAGCTGAGGGCGAAGGTGTCGTTGGGCGCGCCCTCGAGCCGGGACAGCCACGCCCTGGCGGACGGTGGAGCGGTGTCGCCCAGGATGCGGATGGAGGCGAGCAGCATCGGATCGATACCGATGGCGATATTGCGGCCGATGACCGCGTCGAGGTCGTGGGAGAGGATGCCGCCGATTCCGGTGTAACTGGCGAGCAGGTCGGCGGGGATGAGTCCTGTCGCCGGGTGGGGCACCGTCAGCGGAATTGCGACCGCAAGGCCGGTGGCCGAGACCGGACCGCCGGGTGCCCACACGATGTCGGTCCTGGCCTGGGCGACGACGCTGCCGCCGCTCCGCGCCGTCACGGCGACGGTGCGCGTGCCCCATGACGACTGCGCGCTCAGGCTCACAGCGGCCGCCGGCACCGTGATGACGACGGGAACCGAATGACCAGCGGGCACCTCGGGGGTGCCGGTCTCGAAGATCCGCGTGCCGAGCTTCTCATCGCCGAGAGTGGAGTCGGAGTCGTGCCAGCCGGCCAGATCGGTGCGCGACGAGATGGCGGTGCGATCGAGCGTCACGGTCGCGGTGCCGGCGGGGATCGCCTGGTCGCCGGAGTTGGTGATCGTGCCGCTGAGCACGAGATCCTGGCCCGGTGCGAGCGAGCCGAGCGCCGCAGGCGCGAACGACGCGGTTAACGCGGGAGGCTCGGCTGCATCCGCCGCCCCGGGCAGCACGACGGCGCCGATGGCCATGGCCAGCGCAATCAGGGAAGTGACTAGTCTCATAGGCGATTGGGGTCGGCACCACCAGAATTGCTCGGCCGTCCCCAAGTGATTCTAGGGTCTTCCACCTCGGCGCCGCCTGTGCCGGCCGACCACGCGCCGTGCGCGGCCGCTACTAGTCTGGGAGCCATGGAAAGCGTCGCCTCGGCAATTCAGCGGCTGTCGGACCTCGCTGACTCCCCGCACATTGCGCGCCTCGCGGCCGCCTTCGCCGCCCAGGGCTTCGAGCTGGCCCTCGTGGGCGGTCCGGTTCGCGACGCCTTTCTGGACCGCCCGCTCAACGACCTCGACTTCACGACCGACGCGCGCCCGGACGAGATCCTCCGCATCGTGAAGCCGATCTCCGACACCCACTGGGACATCGGGAGGGCCTTCGGCACCATCGGCGCGCGCATCGACGGCCACACCGTGGAGATCACGACCTACCGCAGCGACGCGTACGACGGTGAGACGCGCAAGCCCATCGTGGATTTCGGTGATTCGCTCGAGGGCGACCTGGTGCGCCGCGACTTCACCGTCAACGCCATGGCACTCAGGCTTCCGCAGAAGCAACTCGTCGATCCGTCCGGGGGGCTCGAGGACCTGGTCGCGCGGCGACTCACCACCCCCGGCACGCCGGAGCACTCATTCGGGGACGATCCGCTGCGCATGCTTCGGGCCGCCCGGTTCACCTCCCAGCTCGGATTCACGCTCGATGAGCCCACCCGCTCGGCCCTGTTCGCGCTCGCCAGCCGAATCTCGATCATCTCCGTCGAGCGCATCAATGATGAGATCAGCAAGCTGCTCTGCAGCCCGTCCCCGCGCGAGGGCCTGCACCTGCTCGTGGAGAGCGGTCTTGCGGCGATCGTGTTGCCGGAGCTACCGGCACTGCGGCTGGAGATCGACGAACACCACCATCACAAGGACGTCTACGAGCACAGCCTCACCGTGCTCGACCAGGCCATCGAGCTCGAGACCGAGCGCAACCCCGGCAAGGTCCCCGACCTCATCCTGCGTCTCGCCGCGCTGCTTCACGACATCGGCAAGCCGGCGACGAAGCGCACGGAGGCGGGCGGGGTGGTCACCTTCCACCACCACGACGTCGTCGGGTCGAAACTCGCAAAGAAGCGGTTGCGGGAGCTGCGCTACGACAACGAGACCGTCGCCGATGTCTCCCGGCTGATCGAACTGCACCTGAGGTTCTTCGGCTACACCGAGGGGGCCTGGACCGATTCGGCGGTGCGTCGGTACGTGCGGGATGCCGGGTCGCTGCTGGAGCGCCTGCACATTCTCACGAGGGCCGACGTGACCACCCGCAACCGCCGCAAAGCCGATCGGCTGTCGTTCGCCTACGACGACCTCGAGGAGCGCATCGTGACGCTCGGCCTCGAGGAGGAGCTCGCCGCGATCCGCCCAGACCTCGACGGGGAGCAGATCATGGAGATCCTGTCGCTCCCGCCTGGGCGCGAGGTCGGCGAGGCCTACCGCTTCCTGCTCGAGCTTCGACTCGAGGAGGGCCCGCTCGGCGCCGAGCGGGCCGCCGAACGCCTGCGCGCCTGGTGGGTATCCCGCTAGCCTCGCTCAGCCGTGCTCGCGGATGAACTGTTCGAGCAGTTCGCGAGCGACCGGGTCCGGGTGCTGCCGCGCCGGGCTCTTCATGAAGTACGCGGATGCCGCCTCGAGCGGGCCGCCGAGTCCGGCATCCAGGGCGATCTTTGCCGCACGGATCGCGTCGATCACGACCCCGGCGGAGTTGGGCGAGTCCCACACCTCGAGCTTGTACTCGAGGGTCGTCGGCGCGTTGCCGAAACCATGACCCTCCAGGCGCACGAAGGCGAGTTTGCGGTCGTCCAGCCACGGGATGTGGTCGCTCGGCCCGATGTGCACGTCGCGCTCGGGGAGCGTCACGTCGATGTTGCTCGTCACCGCCTGCGTCTTCGAGATCTTCTTCGACTCGAGACGCTTGCGCTCGAGCATGTTCTTGAAGTCCATGTTGCCGCCCACGTTCAGCTGGTACGTGCGGTCGAGCACGAGACCGCGCTCCTCGAACAGCCGGGCGAGCACGCGGTGGGTGATCGTGGCGCCGAGCTGGCTCTTGATGTCGTCCCCGACGATCGGGATGCCCGCCGCCTCGAACTTCGCGGCCCAGACCGGATCGCTCGCGATGAACACCGGGAGGGCGTTCACGAACGCGACGCCCGCATCCAGGGCCGCCTGGGCATAGTGCTTCGCGCCCTCCTCCGAGCCGACCGGGAGATAGCAGACGAGCACATCGGCACCGGAGTCGCGCAGGGCCTGCGCGACGTCGACGGCGGGGGCCCCGGATTCATCGATCACGTCCCGGTAATACTCGCCGAGCCCGTCGAGGGTCGGGCCGCGCTGCACGATCACGCCGGCCGGCGCGACATCGGCGAAACGCAGCGTGTTGTTCTCGCTCGCCCAGATCGCCTCGCAGAGATCCACTCCCACCTTGGCGGCGTCCACGTCGAACGCCGCGACGAACGAGATGTCGCCGATGCCATAGCGGCCGAAGCGGGTGTGCATGAGACCCGGGACCACCTGCGTTTCATCCGCGTCGGCGTAGAAGGTGACCCCCTGCACGAGCGCGTTCGCGCAATTACCGACTCCTGCGATGGCGACCTTGAGTGGCATGCGTGTAGTGCTCCTTGTTTCTTGCAGGGGGAACTGACTACACTAGGCAGGTTGTCCATTGCCTTTCGGCACGGCCAACGATGCCAAAACCCTCCTGTCACAGATCGTCTGTGGCCGTTCTAGTCCAAAGGAGGTGGGTTAGTTATGCATCAGTACGAACTAATGGTAATTCTCGATCCAGAGATCGATGAGCGCACCGTGGCCCCGAGCCTCGATAAGTTCCTCAACGTCATCCGTAACGATGGTGGAACCATCGACAAGGTTGATGTCTGGGGCCGTCGTCGCCTTGCTTACGAAATCAACAAGAAGTCCGAGGGCATCTACGCGGTCGTCGCGTTGACCGCCAACCCGGATGCGACCGTCGAACTCGACCGCCAGCTGAAGCTCAGCGAAGCGGTCATGCGCACCAAGGTGCTCCGCGCCGAGGAAGCGATCGCCCAGGTTGCCGAGGCCGCCAAGCTCTCCGCAGAGAAGGCCGCCCGCAAGGCCGCCGCCCCCGCGAAGGCCGGCGCTGCAGCAGGAACCGCCGCGAAGTCGGCTGAGGTCGCTTCCGCGACTCCTGCCACGAACGCTGCGCCTGCCGCCCCGGTCGCGCCTGCTGCGCCTGCCGCCCCCGCCGCGCCTGCCGCGACGAGCGCCGAGTAGCCATGGCCGGCGAAACCGTAATCACCGTGGTGGGTAACCTCACCAGCGACCCCGAACTGCGTTACACGCAGAACGGGCTGGCGGTTGCCAACTTCACCATCGCATCCACTCCCCGCAGTTTCGACCGGGCGAGCAATGACTGGAAAGACGGCGACGCGCTGTTCCTGCGCGCAAGCGTGTGGCGCGAGTTCGCCGAGCACGTTGCAGGTTCCCTCACCAAGGGTTCCCGCGTCGTGGCGACCGGTCGGCTCAAGCAGCGCTCGTACGAGACCAAAGAGGGCGAGAAGCGCACCAGCATCGAGCTCGAGGTCGACGAGATCGGCCCGAGCCTGCGCTACGCAACCGCGCAAGTCACCCGCACGTCGTCCTCTCGCGAGGGCGGCTCCGGCGGCGGTGGCGGCAACTCCGGTGGCGGTAACTCCGGCGGCGGACGCGGCCAGGTTGCAGACGAGCCGTGGGCGGCATCCGCCCCGAGCGAGCCTGCCGCCGGCGACGTCTGGAACACGCCGGGTAGCTACAGCGACGAAACCCCCTTCTAAACCTTCGGTCCCGAGAAGGGACTGGATCACACCTTTTTCAGAAAGCAGGAAACCATGGCTGGAAAGAGCAGCGGCGATCGCCGTAAGCCCCTCCGCACGATCAAGGGCGGCAAGAACGCCGCCCCGGCGAAGTCCATTCGCGTCGGCGTCATCGACTACAAGGATGTCGCCACCCTCCGCAAGTTCATCTCCGAGCGTGGAAAGATCCGTGCTCGCCGCATCACCGGTGTCTCCGTACAGGAGCAGCGCCTCATCGCCCGTGCCGTCAAGAACGCGCGCGAGATGGCACTGCTTCCCTACGCCGGCTCAGGCCGTTAAGGAGCCAGACAATGTCAAAGTTGATTCTCACGCACGAGGTCACCGGCCTCGGTGCACCCGGCGACGTCATCGATGTCAAGAACGGCTACGGCCGTAACTACCTCATCCCCCAGGGCTTCGCCGTCGCGTGGACGCGCGGTGGAGAGAAGCAGGTCGAATCGATCAAGGCAGCGCGCGTAGCCCGCGAGCACGCCACGATCGAGGAAGCCCTCGACCTCAAGGCCAAGCTCGAGGCGACGACCGTCAAGCTGACCGTCAAGGCCGGCGAGGGCGGACGCCTCTTCGGCTCGGTGAAGACGACCGACATCGCGGAGGCCGTTGCCGCCGCGGGACTCGGCAGCGTCGACAAGCGCAAGATCGAGATCTCGTCGGCGATCAAGCTGACGGGCCAGCACGAGGCGACTGTTCGCCTCCGTGACGACCTCGTGGCCACCATCACCCTCCAGGTCGTGGCAGCAAAGTAGCACCTCTTTCCCTCAGGGGGTAGCGGCAGGCGAGAGCCTGCTGCTACCCCCTTTTTGGGGGCCTTTTTCGAGTCGCTGCGGTTTCGTTTGTACACAGGATGAAGAAGAACGCACCAACCCTCAACCGCAACTGTAAACATGTTTCTACACACAGCATCAATCCACTAAAAATGCAGGTCAGAGTGTGTATAGCCAGCAAAAGTGGCGACTTACTCACAGGACTTTCCACAGTTTGCTCACATCGTCGTCGGCGTTTCGCGCCACTTGCGCACAGGGTTATGCACAGGGGCAGTTTGCCACCGGTGCCATGGGGTTCCTATGGTGTAGCAGGGCCATCGGGGAGGCCACAAGGAACCACAGGCTGGGCAGGAATTGTCGGTAGCGACCGGTAGAACTGGACCGACACACGAAGTCCTGGTAGTCCCGGTTTCCGGGCGCCTCTTGGCGCCCGGTCAGTGTTTTCGAAAGGTGTGAGATGTCGATCGCCCATTTGGGCCTCGCGGCCGACCAGCGGCAGTCAGGGCGCACTCCACCGCACGATCTGCTCGCCGAGCAGAGCGCCATCGGCGGCATGATGCTGAGCAAGGATGCCACGGCCGACGTGATCGAATCGGTGCGCGCCGTCGATTTCTACATCCCGAAGCACGAGATCATCTTCGACGCGATCCTGTCGCTGTACTCGCACGGCGAGCCGACCGACGCGATCGCCGTCACCGACGAGCTGACCAAGACCGGCGAACTCACCCGTGCGGGCGGCGCCGAATACCTGCACACGCTCACTGGCCTCGTGCCAACCGCCGCCAACGCCGGCTTCTACGCCACCATCGTTGCGGAGAAGGCCGTGCTTCGACGCCTCGTCGAGGCCGGAACGCGCATCGTGCAGATGGGTTACGCGAGCGAGGGCGAAGTCGTCGACCTCGTCAACAATGCCCAGGCCGAGATCTACGGGGTCACTGGCGGGGTCGAAGCCGAGGACTTCATTCCGCTCACCATCGCCGTCACGACCGCGATCGACGAGATCGAGGCCGCCAAGGGCCGCGACGGCTCGATGACCGGCGTGCCCACCGGGTTTGCCGAGCTCGACGAGCTCACCAACGGGCTGCACCCGGGCCAGCTGATCATTGTCGCGGCGCGCCCGGCGCTCGGAAAGTCGACCCTCGCGCTCGACTTCGCCCGGGCGGCATCCATCAAGCACGACATGCCGTCGATCATCTTCTCGCTGGAAATGGGCCGCTCGGAGATCGCGATGCGCCTGCTCTCCGCCGAGGCCTCGGTTCCCCTGCAGAACATGCGTAAGGGCACAGTGGACACGCGCGACTGGACCACGATCGCCTCCACGCGCGGCCGCATCAACGACGCGCCGCTCTACATCGACGACAGTCCGAACATGACCCTCGTCGAGATCCGGGCCAAGTGCCGCCGGCTCAAGCAGAAGGTCGGCCTCAAGATGGTGATCATCGACTACCTGCAGCTCATGACATCCGGCAAGCGGGTTGAGTCGCGCCAGCAGGAGGTGAGCGAGTTTTCCCGTGCGCTCAAGCTGCTGGCGAAGGAGCTGCAGGTGCCCGTGATCGCGCTCTCCCAGCTCAACCGTGGCCCGGAGCAGCGGGCAGACAAGATGCCGGCCCTCTCCGACCTTCGAGAGAGCGGATCGCTCGAGCAGGATGCGGACATGGTGATCCTCCTGCACCGAGAGAGCGCGTACGAGAAGGACAACCCACGCGCCGGAGAGGCCGATCTCATCGTGGCGAAGCACCGCAACGGGCCGACCCGCACCGTCACAGTGGCCTTCCAGGGCCACTTCTCACGCTTCCAGGACATGGCGGGCGCGTAACCGCCGGCTCCCACCGGTTGTCGATGCCGGGGAGCGTAAACTAGCCTCTCCTTGCCCACCGAGAAAGAGGTCACGTGGCGCCCCAGCTGCCCAACGCCGCCCAGCGTGCCGCGTACTGGCCGGTGCCGATCGCGCGTGCGATTCCGGCGGCCGCCCTCGCCCTCGTCATCACCTTCTCCGCCGACCACTCCGCGCGGTTCGGCCTCGTCGTGTTCGGCATCTTCGGCATCGTCGGCGGCCTCGTCGTCGCGGCGGCGGCACTGCTGAGGCTCGCCGACTCGGGGGTGCGTGCGTTCTTCATCGCCCAGGGGGCCGTCACCGCCGTCTCCGGGCTGCTCTCCCTCCTCGTGAACGGCGGGGGCGTCCAGTACCTCTTCCTCATCCTCACCGTCTTCGCGGCGATCACCGGATTCCTCGAGCTGTACAGCGGGTTGCGCACGCGGCGTCGGTTCGTCGCATCCGGCGACTGGGTCACGGCCGGAGCCTTCACGGCCGTCGTCGCGGTGGTCTTCGTGCTCATCCCACCGGGGTACAGCCAGCGATTCACGGGCCCGGATGGCGTGGCCCGGGTGCTCGACTCCTCGGTCGTGGTCGTCGGCCTGCTCGGCGCGTACGCCGCGATACTTGCCGTGTACCTGCTGATCGCCGGGCTCTCCGCCAAGTGGGGAACGCAATCGGGCCCAGCAGCAGAACAAGCCAAGCCGTTACCGGCGGAGAGAGAGACCTCGGCGTGACAACTCCCAGCCGTCAGGACCGCCTGAAGCCGCTCGAATTCATCGTGCTGTCCGCGATCATCTCCGTGTTCATCGGCCTGGTCGTGCTGTTGAGCACTCGCCAGCCGGTGCTCTCTCTCGTCTTCTTTGGCATCGCCTTCATCGTGACGCTCGTGACGATCGCCATGCTGTCGCTCGCGGTGAAGCCGGACGAGGCAGAGAAGATCGACCTCGGCGAGCAGGACAAGGGACACTAGTGTCCTGCGCCTTAAGTTCCTTAAAGATGTTGTAAAATATGGGGTATGCCGCGAACGGGACGTCCCAAGACTGAGTTGGTGTTGAGTGACGAGGAGCGGGAGACGTTGTTGCGCTGGTCGCGTCGGGCGAAGTCTTCCCAAGCGTTAGCGTTGCGGTCTCGGATCGTGTTGGCGTGTGCTGACGGGGTCGACAACAAAGCGGTCGCAGGGCAGCTGGGCTGCTCGGCAGTGACGGTAGGTAAATGGCGGGGCCGGTTTGTCCAGTCCGGCCTGGACGGTCTGGACGACGAGCCGCGTGCGGGGCGCCCGCCGACGATCACGGCCGATCAGGTGGAGCAGGTGGTCGTGGCAACTCTGGAGTCGACGCCGAAGAATGCGACCCAGTGGTCGAGGGCGAAGATGGCCGACCGCAGTGGACTGTCGAGGTCAACGATCGGGCGGATCTGGAAGGCGTTTGAGCTGCAGCCGCACCGGGAGGACGGGCTCACGCTCTCCAACGATCCGCAGTTCGTGGAAAAGGTCTACGACGTGATCGGTTTGTATCTGAACCAGCTCGAGGCGGCCGTTGTCTATTGCGTGGACGAGAAGTCCCAGGTGCAGGCGTTGGCACGCTCCCAGCCGGCGTTTCCGATGATGCCCGGCATGCCCGAGAAGCGCACGCACGACTATCTGCGCCACGGCACGACGAGCCTGTTCGCCGCGTTCAACACCGCCGATGGCACCGTCATATCCAGCATTCACCGCCGGCACCGGGCGATCGAGTTCAAGAAGTTCCTGGCCAAGATCGACACCGAGGTCCCCGACGGATTGGAAGTTCACCTGGTCTGCGATAACTACAGCACCCACAAAGCCCCCAGCATCGTCAAGTGGCTTGAAGCGCACCCCCGATTCCACATGCACTTCGCCCCAACGTATTCCTCGTGGATCAACCAGGTCGAACGGTTCTTCGCCTACGTCATCGCCGATCTCCTCCAACGCTCGGACCACCGCAGCGTCCAGGCCCTCGAGTCCGACATTCGCAACTGGGTCAAGGGATGGAACGAAAACCCGAAGCCGTTCATCTGGACCAAGACCGCGGAACAGATCCTCGACAGATGCCGCGAATTGGTGTTACGCTGCGAAAGCGGGTAACCGGATAAAAGCTCAGGAGCGCGCTTGCGCTTCAGCCAACGGCGCCTCGCGGCCGGGGGGTTCTCATGCGGATACAAGCACGCTTCAGTTTTATCGCCATTGTTGCTGTACTACTCACGATAGGCATGGCGGGGCCTGCATCGGCCGACCCGACGGGTGCAACGATCACCATCCAGGGAGGCGTCCTGTCGATGACCGTGCCTGCCGACGCCGGCAATCTCGGAACCCGGGCGAATACCGTGGCCGGGGAAACCATCACGGGATCGCTCGGGGTGGTGAAGGTCAACGACGCGCGCAGCGCCGTCGCCGGATCCGGCTGGATCGTGAGCGTCATCTCCACAGCGTTTACGCCGCCGGCCGGACCCGCGATCGCGGCCAGCGCCGTCGGATACAGCGCAGGCACGATCGACAAGGTCGGCACGGCGACCTACACCGCGAATGATCCCGCGAACCTGACCGGTGTCGTTCCGGCGGTCACCGCGACCGGTATCACCGGGGATAATTCCGCGACCTGGAATCCGACGATCACCGTGGCCGTTCCGGGAGGCATGGCCGCCGGAGTCTACTCCGCGACGATCACACACTCGCTCCTGTAGATGCCTGCGGCAGCACATGCACCCACCAGTCGCGGCGACCCGAGCGTTCATCATCGGATGCGCGCTCGGCATTGGCATCGGACCGGCCATGGCCACCGAGGCGGTCGCGGCGGCGGTCATGCCCAGCCGGACGATCGATTCGACTGCACCGGCGCCAGAGCCTGGAATCGGTGTGCGGCTCATCGATGTCCCCGCGTCGGTGGACGATCCCCGGGCGCGTGTCTACATCGTCGATCATCTTGCTCCCGGTTCTGTCGTCGACCGCCGAATCGAGGTCACCAACACCGGGGCCTCCGGCGTCCGTGTCGCCCTGTATCCCGGTGCCGCAACCATCGCGGATGGTGCCTTCCTTGGCCAGGCGGACCGCACAGCCAACGACCTGTCGACCTGGGTTTCCCTCGACGTCACCGCGTTCGACATCCCCGGCAGCGGAAGCGCGAGGGCAACCGTCCGTATCGCCACCCCGACCGACGCAGCGCCCGGCGAGCACTATGGGGTCGTCTGGGCCGAAGTGCGGTCCGCTCCCGCTGACGGCGGCGGCATCACCGAAGTCAGCCGCGTCGGCATCCGGATCTACCTCTCCGTCGGCCAGGGCGGCGCGCCCGCTCCCGACTTCGCCGTCGACTCACTGACGCCCGGGCGCACGTCCGACGGCCGGCCGACGGTCATCGCGACGGTCCGCAACACCGGGGGCCGAGCCCTCGACATGTTCGGCGAACTGAATCTCGAGGCGGGGCCTGGCGGGCTCCGCGCGGGACCGTTCGCAGCCGAGCTGGGCACGACCGTCGGGATCGGGCAGACGGAGCCCGTGACCATCACCCTTGACAGGGAAGTTCCGGCCGGGCCCTGGGAAGCGCGGATCACGCTACGCAGCGGACTGCTCGAGCGCTCCGCCCAGGCGACCATCACCTTTCCCGACACCGGGACGTCACCACCCGTCGTCACCACCACAACGCCGCCCGCGTGGGTTTACCCTGCGATTGCGGCAATGGCCCTCCTGCTGCTGCTCCTGGCAGTGCTTCTCTTCCGCTTCGCCAGACGCTGGCGCCGAAGGGTGGGGCCGGGTGAGGGCAGCCGTCACCTGCACGACCGACCGTCGGGTCGACGGCGCCACCGGGTCACAATCACCTAGTTTCCTGCGCTCCCGCGCCACGCACGAGGGTCGGACGCCGGCTACTCCGCGGCGTAGTCGACGAGCTCGCTCGCGAGACCCGCGTAGCCCGCCGGGGTGAGGGCGGCGAGGCGCGCCTTGGCCTCGTCGCCGATGTCGAGGGCGTTCACGAAGTCGCGCAACTCCTGCGGGCCGACGCGGCGCCCGCGGGTGAGTTCCTTGAGCATGGCGTACGGGTCGGCGATCGAACTGCGCCCCGCGGTGACCTCGGCGCGAATCACCGTCTGGATCGCCTCTCCGAGGATCTCCCAGTTGCGGTCGAGGTCCTCGGCCAACCGCTCGTGGTTGACGGCGATCTCGCCGAGCCCGCGCAGGATGTTGTCGAGGGCGAGAACGGAGTGGCCGATCGCGACGCCGATATTGCGTTGGGTGGTCGAGTCGGTGAGGTCCCGCTGCAGCCGGGAGGTGACGAGGGTCGCGGCGAGGGAGTCGAGCAGGGCGCTCGACAGCTCGAGGTTCGCCTCGGCGTTCTCGAACCGGATCGGGTTGATCTTGTGCGGCATCGTCGAAGAGCCGGTCGTGCCGGCCTGCGGTATCTGGGTGAAATAGCCCATCGAGATGTAGGTCCAGATGTCGGTGCAGAGATTGTGCAGCACGCGGTTGGTGTGGCTGATTCGCTGGTACAGCTCCGCCTGCCAGTCGTGCGGCTCGATCTGGGTGGTGAGCGGATTCCAGCTCAGCCCGAGGGAGGTGACGAACTCCCGCGAGATGGCCGGCCAGTCCTGGGTCGGGTCGGCGGCGACGTGCGCGGCGAAGGTGCCGGTGGCGCCGCTGAACTTGCCGAGGTACTCGGTGGCCTCCACCTGGGCCACGATGCGACGCAGCCGGTTGACGAACACCGCGAACTCCTTGCCGACCGTGGTCGGGGTGGCCGGCTGGCCGTGCGTGTGGGCGAGCATCGGAACCGACCGGTGTTCGTCGGCGCGAACGTACAGGGCGTTGATCAGAAGGTGGATCCTCGGCAGCCAGACATCCCGCACCGCGGCGTGGATGGTGAGGGCATAGGAGAGGTTGTTCACGTCTTCGCTCGTGCACGCGAAATGGGTGAGCTCCTCGACGTCGCTGAGCCCCAGCGCGACGAGTCGCCGGCGCACGTAGTACTCGACGGCCTTTACGTCGTGCCGAGTGGTCGCCTCGAGGGCGGCGAGCTCGTCGATGTCGTCCTGCCCGAAGTCGGCGACGACCTGGCGCAGTGCCCGCGCCTGCTCGGCCTCGAGGCGCTGCGACCCGAACAGCTCGTGGTCCGTGAGGTAGAGCAGCCACTCGACCTCGACGAGCACGCGGGCGCGGTTGAGCCCGGCCTCGGAGAGGTGCTCACCGAGTCCGGACACGGCGGCCTTGTAGCGTCCGTCGAGCGGGCTGAGCGGTTGTTCTGGCAGTGGATTCATGGGGTTCCCCGTCGGATTCCTGGTTCGATTTGGCGAAAGAGCGCCAAGCTTGATCGTTCGATCATCCCGAGCACGCTGTCGAACATCGCGGCATCGGAGTAGTACGGATCGGGAACATCCACCTGGGCGGCCTGTTCGCTGTCGAAACTGAGCAGCATCTGCACCTTGCCGCGGTCCTGTTCGCTCGTTGCCCAGGCCCGGAGGATGCGTTCCTGGCTGCGGTCGAAGACGACCACGAGGTCGAGGTTCTCGAACCAGTCCGGGTCGAACTGCTTCGCGCGGTGCAAGGATCCGTCGTAGCCGTGGGCCTCGAGCGCGGCGATCGTTCGGGTGTCTGAGTGCTCGCCGACGTGCCAGTCGCCGGTGCCGGCTGACATCACCGTGATGGCGCCGACGTAGCCTGCCTTGCGGATCAGGTCGCGGAACACGACCTCGGCCATGGGCGAACGGCAGATGTTGCCGGTGCAGACGAAACAGATCCTGAAGAGCGCCGACTCGTCGAGGGTGCGGTCGAAGCTCATGGCTTCATTCTCCCGCAGTTTGGTCGCGCGTCCAGCGCGTTCCCGGCCGCCGGAGGTGCGCAACCCTGCCGCAGACAGGCTCGATCCACTCCCGCACAGGCTCGCGCGGCGCGGCATCCGCCCCCGGGGGCGGATGCACAGGGGTCGGACTGCGCTGCCCGCAGCGATGATGGGGCGTCGGGAGGAGTTGGGGTGTCTGAGTCCGTTGTCGCCGCGCAGTTCATCGGCACTGCGCAGTTCGGTAGCACTGCGCAGTTCGGTAGCACTGCGCAGTTCATCGGCACCGCGCAGCCCGGTGCCACGGGAGTCCGGTTGGCGCACGCGCTCGAGCAACAGCTCGTGGCGCTCGAACGCGTCGCGCGCGTGATCGCCGCGGCGAGAACGGGCCTCCCCGCCGCGCGGCAGAGCGGTTTCTGGCGGGGCGAGGCGCACTCGCGCTACGTGGCTGCCGTGGATGCGGCGGCGAGACACCTCGAGGTCGCCGAGCGTCAGCTCACCATCGCCGCGACGCACACCCGGCGAGCCATCGCGAGCCTGGCCGGCCGTGTCGGGTGACCTCGTCATCGGCGGCGGCGGGTCCACCGCCGTCGCCACCGCCGAACTCTTCTCCCAGGCCCGGGACCTGGCGACGATCGGCGCGCGCCTGCACGAGTGCCTCGCCGATCTGGGCGCGATCGACCGGGGGGTGACCGCCGGCATGCTGCGCGAGGCGGACGCCCCGCTGAGCGCCGCGGCGGCCGAGCGGGACATCCAGGGCGCGATCGCCACGATCGGCGCGACCCGGTCGAAGCTCGAGCAACTGAGCGCGGCACTGGAACTCTCGGCCGAGCGATACGGCGAGGCAGAGGACGCGCTCGGCAGGCTCGGGCAGCAGGTCGCCGCCGGCGCCGGTTACCTCTTCGGCCTCGCCTTGCCCACCATCGCACTCGTGCTCCTGCCGGCCGCAGTGGGCCTCGCTGGCGGTGCGGCTTCCGGCTTCGCCCTGCTATCGGCCGACACGCGGCGGGCTCTCGGAGCCGCGTTGCCCGTGTGGTTCAGGAGGAACAGCCAGGCCCTCTCCACCCCGGGCGTCGTGGAGGCCGTGCGGCTGTCGGTGATGAGTGCTGACGACGTGGGGGCTGGGGTGCTCAGGGTTCCGCCCGACCTCGCTCACCTCGTCGGGGACGAGGGACTCGGCCTGGTCGGCCTCGGCACGTCGGCCTCGGTCGCGGTGGGAGTGGCCGGCCGCTTCGGCGCCCTCCGCGAGACCGGCGTCAGCGTCGAGCGGGCGGCACCCGCCGCCGCGTCCCCCGCGGTGACGTTCGCGGAGCGGGCCTCGCGCATCCCGGAGGGCGAAGCGCAGGTGCGCATCGACCGCTACCGGTCGGCCGGCGAGACCGACCGGTTCGAGGTGTACATCGGCGGCACCCGGGACTTCTCGGCCGTGGCCGGCACGGAGCCGTGGGACATGACGAGCAACATCGCGGGCATCGCCGGGCAGGATGCCGGCTCGTACCGCGCGGTACAGGAGGCGATGGCGGCGGCCGGGGTGTCCGCCGACTCGCCCGTGGTCTTCACCGGCTACTCGCAGGGCGGCCTGGTGGCCGCGCAGCTCGCGGCATCCGGCGCCTACAACGCCGACGGGCTCTTCACCCTCGGGGCCCCGGCCGCCCAGGTGCCCGTGCCCGCGAGTGTGCCCTGGCTCGCCGTCGAGCACACCGACGACATCGTGCCGGCGCTCGGCGGCACCTGGGCGTCGGCCGATCCGGTGCTCGCCAGGCGCGAACTCTTCGCCGGCACTCCGGTCGACACGAGCGTGGCATTTCCGGCCCACCAGCTCTCCGCCTACCGGCAGACGGCCGCGCTCGTGGACGCCTCGGGCGAAACCAGGGTTGAGCGCACCCTCGACGCCCTCAATGCGGCGGAGATCGGGTCGACCGTCGAGTCGACCCTTTACACCGCAACCCGCGTTACGCCATGACCCAGCTGTACGCCTAGCGGCGGCGGTCGGTTCCCACGAGGGGTCGAAGGAGGATTCCGATGAGCCAGCTGATCAGCGCGAGCACGAGGGCGCCCACGACACCCCACCAGAAGCCGTCGACGTGCAGGCCGAAGCCGATGAGCGAGGAGATCCAGCTGACGAGAAGAAGGAGAAGCGAGTTGACGACGAGCGCGATGAGGCCGAGGGTGAGGATGTAGATCGGGAACGCGACGATGCGGATGAAGTTGCCGATCACGCCGTTCACGATCCCGAAGATGATCGCCACAAGCAGGTAGGTGAGCACCCAGGCCAGGGTGTCGGCCGGGGCGAACGGCACCACCTTCACGCCGAACACGATGAGGGTGGTCAGCCACAGGGCGACGGCGTTGATCAGGAGGCGCACGATGAGTCTCGTCATCCCTCAACTATGCCCGTGCGAAGGGCGCAGGTGCAATCGGCTCGCGCATCCCGGCGACATAGGCTTGGACGGTGAATAGCCAGGAGACGCCCGCGGTGAAGCTGCGGCCCGAGATCGTCGCGCTCGCCGCGTACAAGCAAGGCAAGCCGGCCCCGGCGGATGCCTTCAAGCTCTCGTCGAACGAGAACCCGTTCGAACCGATTCCCGCCGTGCTCGAGGCGATCGCGGCGGCGGGCGACGTGAACCGCTACCCGGAGGCGTCTGGCCTTGCCGTGCGGGAGCAGATTGCCGCGCGGTTCGGCGTCGCGGCGGAGCGTGTTCACCTCGGTGCCGGATCGGTGGCGCTGCTCGCCCAGCTCATCCAGGCCGCGGCGACCGTGGGCGACGAGGTCGTCTACGCCTGGCGTTCGTTCGAGGCGTACCCGGGACTCGTCGCTGTGTCCGGCGCCTCGAGCGTGCAGGTCCCCGTGCTGTCGGACGGCAGGCACGACCTGCCGGCGATGCTCCGCGCGGTCACCGACCGCACGCGAGTCGTGATCGTCTGCTCGCCCAACAACCCGACCGGGTCGATCGTCACGGCGGACGAATTCGGCGAGTTCATGAACGGGATTCCGGCCAACATCCTGGTCATTCTCGACGAGGCATATGTCGAGTTCGTGACCGACGAGAGTTCGGTTGATGGCCGGTCCTTCGCCGACCGGTACCCCAACGTCGTGATCCTGCGCACGTTCTCGAAGGCGTATGGCCTCGCGGGGCTGCGACTCGGCTACGCGGTGGGGGCGGAACACATTCTCGACGCCGCACGCAGCACCGCGATTCCGCTCTCGGTCACCGAACAGGCCAAGGCAGCCGGGCTCGCCTCCCTCGTGCACGAGGATCTCCTGCTCGAGCGCGTGGCTCGGCTGGCCGTGCAGCGAGACCGGGTCTGGCAGGCACTCGTCGACCAGGGCTGGGACGTGCCGAGACCGCACGGCAACTTCGTCTGGCTTGCCACTGGAGACTCCACCGAATACGCCGCCGGGGTCTTCGAGAGTCACGGAATCGTGGTTCGCGCGCTGCTTCCGGACGGCGTCCGGGTGACGATCGGCGAGGCAGCGTCTGTGGACAAACTCCTAAGGGCGTCCGCGGAGGTTGTTCGCAACCTACCAAGTCCGCACAGCGGGCCCGCGCTAGATTAGAAGCTCGGTGTCGCCGTGCGGCGCCGAAAATCCCCCCAGGCGCTTGCCGAAACACGACTGCGAGGTCACAGTGGCAGAATCCGCACGAATGGTGCAGCTCCTCTCAACCGAGGGAAACCTCACCACGGGTGACGCCGCCGCCGAGTACCTTCCATTCATCGACGCCCTGACCGACGACCAGCTTCAGCAGTTCCATCGGGACATGGTGATCACCCGACGCTTCGACGTCGAGGCCACCAACCTTCAGCGCCAGGGCCAGCTCGCGCTGTGGCCGCCGAGCCACGGCCAGGAGGCCGCCCAGGTCGGGTCGGCCCGCGCCGCCCGCGAGCAGGATCACCTCTTTCCGTCCTACCGCGAGCATTCGATCGCGATGATCCGCGGACTCGACATCATCGAGATCGTGCGGGTGATGCGCGGGGTGACGAACGGCGGCTGGGACCCGCTCGCCAACGGCAACTTCCACCTCTACACGCTCGTGCTCGGGTCGCAGACCCTGCACGCGACCGGCTATGCCATGGGGATGACGCTCGACGGCACGACCGGCACCGGGCATCCGGAGACCGACGAGGCCGTCATGGTCTACTTCGGGGATGGCGCGACGAGCCAGGGGGACGTGAGCGAGGCGCTCGTCTTCGCGGCGAGCTTCCAGGCGCCCGAGGTCTTCTTCCTGCAGAACAACCAGTGGGCGATCTCGGTTCCGGTGAGCGTGCAGTCACGCGTGCCGCTCTACCTCCGATCCGAGGGGTTCGGCGTCCCCGGCATCCAGATCGATGGCAACGACGTGCTGGCGAGCTACGCGGTCACCCGCAAGAACCTCGAGGAGGCGCGTGCGGGCGGCGGTCCGCGGATGATCGAGGCCCTCACCTATCGCATCGGCGCCCACACGACGAGCGACGACCCGAGCAAGTACCGGCTCGACGACGAGGTATCGTCCTGGATCGCCCGGGATCCGATCGACCGCTACGAGAAGTACCTGCGTAATCGCGGCGCGAGCGAGGCGTTCTTCGCCGCGGTCGCCACCGAGGCCGAGGACTTCGCCGCCGACCTCCGCCGACGCACGCTCGACCTGCGCGTGCCGGGCACCGACCTGATCTTCGACAACGTGTACTCGGAGCCGCACCCCGTGATGGATGCCCAGAAGAGCTGGCTCGCCGACTACGAGGCCTCGTTCGGAGGCGATGCGTGAGCGACACCAGCCAGGAACTCCCACTCGTGAAGGCCCTCAACGCGGGCCTGCGCAAGGCGCTCGGCGACGACTCCAGGGTGCTGCTGATGGGCGAGGACATCGGCCCGCTCGGCGGCGTCTTCCGGGTCACCGAGGGGTTGCAGGCCGACTTCGGCAAGAACCGGGTGTTCGACACCCCGCTTGCGGAGTCCGGGATCGTCGGCACGGCCATCGGCCTTGCCATGCGCGGCTACCGGCCGGTCTGCGAGATCCAGTTCGACGGCTTCATCTTTCCCGCCTTCGACCAGATCACGACGCAGCTGGCGAAGATGACGAGCCGGCACGAGGGCAAGGTGTCGATGCCGGTGGTGATCCGGGTGCCATACGGCGGGCACATCGGGGCCGTCGAGCACCACCAGGAGAGCCCGGAGGCGTACTTCGCGCACACGCCGGGCCTCAGGCTCGTGAGCCCGAGCACCCCGAATGACGCCTACTGGATGATCCAGGAGGCGATTGCCTCGAACGATCCGGTGATGTTCTTCGAACCGAAGAGCCGCTACTGGCACAAGGGGCCGGTTGAATTCTCCGCCAGCGCGTCGCCGCTGCACTCGAGCCGGGTCGTGCGCACGGGCACCGAGGTCACGCTCGTGGGGCACGGGGCGATGGTGAACGTGCTGATGCAGGCCGCTGAGCTCGCTGCGGTCGAGGGCACGAGCGTCGAGGTGATCGACCTGCGATCGCTCTCCCCCATCGACTACGAGCCGATCCTCGCCTCCGTGCACAAGACCGGCCGTCTCGTCGTGGCATCCGAGGCGCCCGGATTCGTGAGCATCTCCTCCGAGATCGCCGCGACCGTCACCGAGAAGGCCTTCTATTCACTCGAGGCGCCCGTGCTCAGGGTGACCGCGTTCGACACCCCGTTCCCGCCGGCCAAGCTGGAAACGCCATACCTGCCGGACGCCGACCGCGTGCTCGAGGCAGTCGACCGGGCCCTGGCCTACTAGAGATTCAGGAGCGTCACCGTGAGCACCTCAGAATTCAATCTTCCGGATGTCGGCGAGGGTCTGACCGAGGCCGAAATCGTGGCCTGGCGGGTGAAGGCGGGCGACACCGTCGTCGTCAACCAGGTGCTCGTGGAGATCGAGACCGCAAAGTCGCTCGTCGAGTTGCCGTCGCCGTTCGCCGGCGTGGTCACCGCGATCCTCGTGCCGGAGGGCCAGACGGTGGACGTGGGCACGCCGATCATCTCCGTGTCGTCCGACGGTGCCCCGGCCGCGCCATCCCCGGCGGAGCCGAGCCAGGCCGACCTCGAGGCCCGCGGAGCGGTGTCGGACACGGCGGGCAGTATCTCTTCCGAAGAGGGCCAGGGCGCCGTTCTCGTCGGCTATGGCATCAAGGGCCAGGTGTCGTCCCGGCGCCACCGCGGTGCCGGCGCCCCGGTCGCCACCTCGCCGGTGGCGTCGACGCGGCCGTCATCCGTGCCGGCGGCCTCCGCCTCCACGATCGTGGCCAAGCCGCCGATCCGCAAGCTCGCCAAGGACCTCGGCGTGAACCTCGGCGAGGTCAACCCGACCGGCCTCGCGGGCGAAATCACCCGTGACGACGTGATCCGGCAGGCCTCCCAGGCGAGCCTGTTCCGCAACATCGAGACTCCCGCGTGGTCGAGCGACCGCGAGGAACGCATCCCCGTGAAGGGTGTGCGCAAGGCGATCGCGACCGCGATGGTCTCGAGCGCGTTCAGCGCACCCCATGTCAGCCTCTTCGTGGATGTGGACGCGACGCGCACCATGGAGTTCGTCAAGCGGCTGAAGAACTCTGCCGACTTCGCCGGGGTGAAGGTGTCGCCTCTTCTCATCATGGCGAAGGCGATGATCTGGGCGGTGCGTCGCAATCCCACCGTGAACGCGCAGTGGACCGACAGCGAGATCATCGTCAAGCACTACGTGAATTTCGGCATCGCCGCGGCCACCCCGCGCGGACTCATCGTGCCGAACATCAAGGACGCGCAGGAGCTGTCGATCCGCGAACTCGCGTCGGCCATCGAGCAGCTCACCATCACGGCGCGTGACGGTAAGACCTCCCCGGCGGACCAGGCGGGCGGCACGATCACCGTGACGAACATCGGCGTCTTCGGCATGGACACGGGAACCCCCATCCTGAACCCCGGCGAGGCCGGGATCGTCGCCCTCGGCACGATCAAGCAGAAGCCGTGGGTCGTCGACGGCGAGGTGCGGCCGCGCTTCGTCACCACGCTCGGTGCGAGCTTCGACCACCGCATCGTGGACGGGGATGTCGCGAGCCGCTTCCTGGCGGATGTCGCGAGCATCATCGAGGAGCCGGCACTGCTCCTCGACTGAGCAACACGCCCGGGCAGGGCACTCGAATACGACGCGTCTCAAAGTTTGCGGGACGGCTCGGCGGACCCCTCCGCATCCCTGCCGGTTCGGGGGTTTCGGGCCGGCAGCGGAGACCGGTCGGCCCTCGGATGCGGGCGCCCGAACCGTCGGGCGGCGCCGGGGGTTGATAGGCTCTTCCGTGGTCTTCAAGACCCACAGAGCCCAGCCCGCGCTCGTGCCCCGACTCACGGGGCGTCAACGTATGGTCTGGTGTCGTCGGTGCCGCCCCGTGGCTGCACCAGCGGAAGACTCCGATCGCATGGCGCATATTCGCCCAATGCTTGACGGGTGAGTCCTCCCCGCCGCGACGCAGACCCGGACGAGAGTACGAATGCCACCCGCGACGGTTTCGATCGCTGCGGCGCATGTGGAGAACACGTGTCCGATTCCCTCGCCGTCACGGCGCTCAACCTTTACAAATTCTTCGGCCGCCGGCCTCGGGATGCCGTGCGGCGCCTCGAAAACGGCGAGAGCCGCGACGTCGTGGGCCGTACAGGCACCCCCGCCGTCATCGACGCGTCCTTCGAGGTGAAGAAGGGCGAGATCTTCGTGGTCATGGGACTGTCGGGTTCAGGCAAGTCCACCCTCATCCGCATGCTCAACGGGCTGGTCGAACCGACATCCGGAAGCGTGACGATCGACGGCACGGTTATCACCGGCGCGTCACCCGCCAGGGTGCGGGAGGTGCGCCGTCGGAGCGTGTCGATGGTCTTCCAGCACTTCGCCCTGCTGCCGCACCGCACGGTGCTCGACAACGCGGCCTACTCGCTCGAGATTCAGGGCGTGCCGGCCGCCGAACGACGCGAACGGGCGCTCGCCGTGGTGCGGCGCGTCGGACTCGACGGCTGGGAGAACAAGCTGCCCGGCGAGCTCTCCGGCGGAATGCAGCAGCGGGTGGGACTGGCCAGGGCCCTCGCTGCCGACACGGACATCCTGCTCATGGACGAGGCGTTCTCGGCACTCGACCCGCTGATCCGTCGCGAAATGCAGGAGCAGCTCATCGAGCTGCAGGCGGAGTACGACAAGACGATCATCTTCATCACCCACGACCTCAACGAGGCGATGTTCCTCGGCGACCGGATCGCCGTGATGAGGGACGGTCGCATCGTGCAGGTGGGAACCCCCGAGGAGATCCTCACCGACCCGGCCACCGACTACGTCGCCCAGTTCGTGAAGGACGTCGACCGGGCGCGGGTGCTGACCGCCGCGAGCGTGATGGAGCCGGTTAGGGCCCTCGTGTCGCTGACCGCCGGCCCCCGGGCGGCGCTCCGCGTCATGCGGGACCTGCAGACCTCCGCGGTGTTCGTCGTCGGCGAGGGGCGTCGCTACCTCGGCGTGGTTCGCGACGGAGACGTGATGCGTCTCGTGCACAACTCCGACCAGGACCTCTCGTCGGTGATCGAGCGCCCGACGAGTTCCGTCACGGGCGAGACCGCGCTCTCCGAGCTCTTCGAGGCGTCGGTCGAGAGCGCACTTCCCGTGGCGGTCGTCGACTCCCGCGACCGACTGCTCGGGGTCATCCCGCGAGTGACGCTCCTCGGCGCCCTCGGCAACGTGTCGACCACCACCGGCGAGATCGACCTGGTCGAGCCGGCCCCCACCATCTCCGTCGAAGTGATCACCCAGACTCTGCTCGCCACGGCGCAGCAGCCGCAGGGCGAATTCGCGACCGCGAACGAAGGCAGCAAATGAATGGATTCCGCATTCCCGTCGGAGACTGGGCCACGGCCATCGTCGACTTCATCACGGCAACCGGCGGCGGGTTCTTCGACGCCGTCCGGGCGGTCTTCGGCGGCTTCTACGAGGCCGTCGACTGGGCGCTCGCCACTCCGCCGTTCTGGGTGGTCATCCTGTTCTTCGTCGCCCTCTCCGTGTGGGCGCGGGGCTGGATCTTCGGATCGGGCGCCGCGATCGGACTGGTGCTGATCGCCGGCCTCGACCAGTGGGGCAATGCGATGGACACCCTCGCGCTCACCCTCGTCGCGGCGACGATCGCCATCGCCATCAGCATCCCGATCGGCATCTGGGCCGCCCGCTCGAACGCGGCCTCCGCCGTGATCGAGCCGGTGCTCGACTTCCTGCAGACGATGCCCGCCTTCGTCTACCTCATTCCCGCCATCATCCTGTTCCGGATCGGCGTGGTGCCGGGGATCGTCGCCACGATCGCGTTCTCGCTCGCGCCGGGGGTGCGGCTCACCGAGCTCGGAATCCGCGGTGTCGACCGGGAAGTCATCGAGGCCGGCCACGCGTTCGGCTCGTCGCCCGGGCGCATCCTTCGGCAGATCCAGTTGCCGCTCGCCAAGCCGACGATCATGGCCGGGGTCAACCAGGTCATCATGCTGTCGCTGTCCATGGTCGTCATCTCCAGCATGGTCGGGGCGGGAGGGCTCGGCGGCGACATCATCCAGGCCCTCAGCCGCATCGATGTCGGCCTCGGCGCCGAAGCGGGACTCGCGGTCGTGATCCTCGCCATCCTGCTCGACCGCCTCACCGCGTCCCTCGGGACGTCCGGCCAGCGCCGTTGGTCGTTCCGCGCGAAGCGACCGGCGGATGACGTGGACGCCGGTAACGCCGAGCCCGAGTCCCCAGATCCCGAGACTGCAGCCCCCGAAACTGCAGCTCCCGAAACTGCAGCCGCGAACCGGGCCACCGAGCCCGCCACGACCTGACCCAATCTCCCGGTGCCCGGCACCGGAACGACCTGACCCAATCTCCCGGTGCCCGGCACCGGAACGAAAGGAACACAATGAAGAAGAACATCCTCGCGGCAGTCGCCGTCACAGCAGCGGCCCTCGTGGCCATCACGGGGTGCTCGTCGAGCGCCGGCGCGCCCGGCCCGTCGAACGGTGACAAGGCCGACCTCACCATCGGCGTGTTCAACGGCTGGCCGGAGGGCGAGGCAGCCTCGTACCTGTGGAAGTCGATCCTCGAGAAGAAGGGCTACTCGGTGAAGCTCAAGTACGCCGACGCCGGCCCGGTCTTCGCCGGGGTGAGCACTGGCGACTACGACCTCGCCCTCGACGGCTGGCTGCCCACCACGCACGCCTCGTACCTCACGCAGTACGGCGACAAGATCGATGACCTCGGGGCCTGGAACTCGGACGCCAAGCTGACGGTCGCGGTGAACAAGGATGCCCCGATCGACTCGCTCGACCAGCTGGCGAAGAACGCGGGCAAGTTCGACAACAAGCTCGTCGGCATCGAGCCTGGCGCCGGCCTCACCAAGGCCGTCACCGACAAGGTGATTCCGGGCTACGGTCTCGGCAAGATGAAGTTCGTCACCTCGTCCACTCCGGCGATGCTCTCCGAGCTGAAGGCGGCAACGAGCAAGGGCGAGAACATCGCGGTCACCCTGTGGCGCCCGCAGTGGGCATACGACGCGTTCCCGATCAAGGACCTCAAGGACCCGAAGGGCACCCTCGGGTCGGCCGAGTCGATCCATTCCCTCGGCAGCACCTCGTTCTCGAAGGACTTCCCCAAGCTCAGCGGGTGGGTGAAGGGCTTCAAGCTCGACTCCACGAGGCTCTTCTCGCTCGAGAACAAGATGTACAACGGCACCGGCGACGTGAAGGACTACACGCCGATCGTGAAGAAGTGGATCGCCGCGAACCAGGACTACGTCGACGGACTGACGAAGTAGCCTCCCGTTCGACAGTAGGCCCGGCCGGCCGCGGATTCCGCACCGGCCGGGCCTTCCTGCTCCCCCGCCGCGGGTCTCCCGTCCCCGCGCATCGCCAACCCGCGCATCCGCCAACACGCGTTTCTCCGGAGGTTTCGCGCCGCGCGGCCGATTTCGGGCACAATCCGCCCCTAATTTCGCTCGTGGCGGCCAAACCTCCGGAGAAACGCGCTGCAGGGGCCGCCGACTGTCCTAGGATTATTGATAACGAGTCTCATTAGCCTTAGTTAGAAAGCACCACCATGCGCGCGAAGTTTCTCCTCACCGCCGTCGGCGTCGCGATTGCCCTCGCCTTTTCCGGATGCTCGGCCCCGTCCCCGACGGCGACGGGCGGCCCCGTTCGGGTCGTCGCCTCCACCAACGTCTACGGGGACATCGCGAAGCAGATCGGCGGCGACCGCGTGAGGGTCGATTCGATCATCAGCAACCCGGCGCAGGATCCGCACTCCTTCGAGGCCGACGCCCAGGTGCAGCTCGCGATCTCCAAGGCAAACCTGGTGATCGAGAACGGCGGCGGCTACGACGACTTCGTCGGCACGCTGCTCACGGGGGCGAACAACGCCGGCGCGAAGGTCGTGAACGCCACGACGATCTCGGGCTACGACCAGGCCGGCACGTTCAACGAGCACCTCTGGTACGACTTCCCCACGGTGAAGAAGGTGGTGGCGAAGCTCGTCTCCACCCTCAGCTCCCTCGACCCGGCCGGAGCCGAGACGTTCGCGGCGAACGGCACGACACTCGCCGGTCAGCTCGGTGTACTCGAGGCCGGCGAAGCGAGCCTCAAGTCCTCGTTCCAGGGCGACGGAGTCGCGATCACCGAGCCGGTTCCGCTCTACCTCCTCGAGGCATCCGGGTTCACAAACAAGACTCCGGCCAGCTTCAGTGCGGCGATCGAGCAGGGCACCGATGTTTCTCCCGTCGTGCTCAAGCAGACGCTCTCCTTGTTCACCGACCACGCCGTGAAGCTGCTTGCCTACAATGAGCAGACCAGCAGCGCGGAGACGCAACAGGTGCTCGCCGCCGCCAAACGGGCAGGCGTCGCAGTGGTTCCCTTCACCGAGACGCTTCCGAGCGGCACGAGCTACGTGCGCTGGATGACAGACAACCTCGCCACCCTGAAGGCCGCCCTGCAGTGAGCGACTCACCGAACCGGGATCCCATGACCGACACCCCAGAGCCCGTGCTGAGCGTGCGCGCGGCGACTCTCTCGTTCGGCGACCGCGAACTGTGGCGCAACCTCAATCTCGACGTGCGCCCCGGCGAGTTCCTGGCGGTGCTCGGACCCAACGGCACCGGCAAGACGAGCCTGCTCAAGGCGATCCTCGGGCAGCAGAAGCTCACCTCGGGGTCGATCGACCTGCTCGGCGCGCCGGTGACGAGGGGCAGCCGCCAGATCGGCTACATCCCGCAGCAGAAGCTGCTCGAGCAGGGCACCCCGCTCCGGGCGCGGGACCTCGTGACCTTCGGCATCAACGGCCACCGCTGGGGACTGCCGATCTCCTCCCGGGCGGTGCGCCGACGCGTCGACGAGGTGCTCGAGTCGGTCGGCGCTACCGCGTACGCCGCCGTGCCGGTAGCCACGCTGTCCGGCGGCGAGCAGCAGCGCATCCGGGTCGGCCAGGCGATCGCGGGCAGCCCGCGGCTGCTGCTCTGCGACGAGCCACTACTCTCCCTCGACCTGAATCACCAACGCCAGGTCAGCGAGCTCATCGACGAGCAGCGGCGCGTGACGAACGCCGCCGTCGTCTTCGTCACCCACGACGTCAACCCGATTCTCGGCATGGTCGACCGGGTGCTGTACCTGGCCGGTGGCCGCTTCCGCATCGGCGCACCGGATGAGGTGCTGCGCTCCGAGGTGCTCTCCTCCATGTACGGCACCCCGGTCGAGGTGATCCGCAGCCGTGGTCGCATCATCGTGATCGGCGCGCCGGAAGGCTATGGAGCGCACGACCACCTCGAACACCACGTGACGGGAGCGCAGCCGTGATCCTCGCCGACAACCAGGACCTCTGGCACCAGATCTTCGGCTTCGACAACTACGGAGAGTTGCTCGCGCTCGTGAAGAACTCGATCATCGCCGGCGCGATCCTCGGTCTGGTCGGCGGCCTGATCGGGCCGTTCGTGATGACCCGCGACCTCGCGTTCGCGGTGCACGGCATCAGCGAGCTGAGCTTCGCCGGGGCGTCCGCCGCGCTCCTGCTCGGGGTTAATGTGGTTGCCGGCTCGATCGCCGGTTCCCTCCTCGCGGCCCTGCTGATCGGAATCCTCGGCGCGAGGGCGCGGGAACGCAATTCGATCATCGCGGTGCTGATGCCGTTCGGCCTCGGCCTCGGCATCCTGTTCCTCGCCCTCTATAAGGGGCGAAGCGCCAACAAATTCGGGCTTCTCACCGGGCAGATCGTGTCGGTCGACAACCCGCAGCTTCTGATGCTCGTGGTGATCTCGGTCGTCGTGATCATCGGACTATTCGTGATGTGGCGCCCGCTGAGCTTCGCGAGCGTCGACGCGGATGTGGCGCGCGCCAGGGGCCTGCCGGTCACGACGATCTCGATCGCCTTCATGGTGATGCTCGGTCTCGCGACGGCCGTGTCGATCCAGATCGTCGGTGCACTGCTCGTGCTCTCTCTGCTGGTGACGCCGGCGGCGGCCGCGATGCGGGTGACCGCCTCGCCCCTGCTCACCCCAGTGCTGAGCGTGGCATTCGCGGTGACCTCGGTGGTCGGCGGAGTCCTGCTCGCGCTCGGCGGCGGACTGCCGATCAGCCCGTACGTCACGACGATCTCTTTCCTCATCTACGTGGTCTGCCGAGCGATCGGCGCCCTGCGCGACCGCCGGGGCAACAACGGGCGACTGCCCACCGCGGCGCTCGAAAGTTAGGATCGGTTCATGAAGCGCAATACCTGGCAGCGTGAGGCGGTTCGGCAGGCCCTCGGCGACAACGAGGGCTTCGTGAGCGCCCAGAGCCTGCACTCGTCGCTGCGCGGGGCCGGCTCGCCGATCGGCCTGGCCACCGTCTATCGCGCGCTCGCCGATCTCGCGGTGGAGGGCGAGGCCGACTCGCTCCAGTCGATCGAGGGCGAGAGCCTGTACCGGGCCTGCACTCCCGGCCAGCACCACCACCACCTGATCTGCCGCAACTGCGGACTCACCGTCGAAATAGAGGCGGATGCCGTTGAACGGTGGGCAAAGTCGGTGGCTGCCGACCATGGCTTCACCCAGCCGCACCATGTGGTCGACGTCTTCGGACTCTGCGCCGCCTGCTCGGTTGCCGCCGATCCGCCGCGGCCCTGACCGGCCCCGGATTGCTTTGTCGGCGGTGAATCCGTAGTATTGGACGCTGCTGGGCGTGATCTGCGCCGCAGCCTGTACGCAAACTCACCAACTGGAACAATCCGGTGGGCTGTGCGTGCCGACAAGAGACCTTGGGTAGAGACAGTTCGTCTCTACGGTACTGATGGAGGACAACCATGGCAGCAACCTGCCAGGTGACCGGAGCCATTCCCGGCTTCGGACACAACATTTCCCACTCGCACCGTCGCACCAAGCGACGCTTCGACCCGAACGTGCAGAAGAAGACGTACTACGTTCCTTCCCTGCGCCGTAACGTCACGCTCACGCTGAGCGCAAAGGGCATCAAGGTCATCGATGCTCGCGGTATCGAATCTGTGGTCAAGGACATCCTGGCTCGTGGGGTGAAGATCTAATGGCTAAGCAGCACGACGTTCGTCCGATCATCAAGCTCCGCTCGACGGCTGGCACCGGTTACACCTACGTGACCAAGAAGAACCGTCGCAACGACCCAGACCGTCTGGTGCTCAAGAAGTACGACCCCATCGTGCGCAAGCACGTCGAATTCCGCGAGGAGCGCTAAACATGGCCAAGAAGAGCAAGATTGCTGCCAATGAGCAGCGCAAAATCGTGGTCGCGCGCTACGCGACCAAGCGACTTGAGCTGAAGAAGGCGCTCGTCGACCCCACCTCTACCGATGCTGAGCGCGAAGCCGCTCGCCTCGGACTGCAGAAGCTTCCACGCAACGCATCACCAGTGCGCGTGCGTGGTCGTGACGCCATCGATGGTCGTCCGCGTGGTTTCCTCAGCCAGTTCGGTGTGTCACGTGTTCGATTCCGCGATATGGCTCACCGGGGCGAGTTGCCCGGAATTACCAAGTCAAGCTGGTAAATTACAGGCGGTTACAGGGTTAGCCCTGCCAATCGCTAACTAATCCAACCAACAGAACTGTTCTCTTGAGCAGGAATGTTTGTTCTGCAAAGCACAACGTCCGAGGAGGACTTCAATGGCTGACAAGTCACTAAACCGTACCGAGCTCGTCGCGGCAGTTGCCGCTGAGTCTGGCCAGAGCCAGGCTGCAGTGAA
>NZ_DATCQQ010000051.1:0-23106 GCF_036569425.1 Lacisediminihabitans sp. | reverse complement strand
CCGCTCGACCGACCGCCGCCGGAGCCGCCGAAGCCCCCGCCGAACCCGCCGCCCCCGAATCCGCCGAATCCGCCGCCACCGAATCCGCCGCCACGCCCGCCACCGCTCAGGAGTCCGCCGATGATGCCGCCGAGGATGGCGCCGCCGATTCCGTTGAGGCCGGACCCGCCGCCGCCCGCACCAGGGCCCTGGAACGAGTCGATGTCGTCCTGGGCGGCGGAGAGGGCCTCCCTCGAGAGCCGGATCGCGGCGGTCGCCTCGGTGAGCGCCTGCACCGGATCGGTCGAGGAGAGCGAGACGGCCGCCTCGAGGTGCCTGGTCGCCTCGGAGACCCGCGTGCGCGCCGTGCTGCCGACCCCGCCCCGGCGGGTCGTGATGAAGTCGTTGGCGGCGGAGATCTGGCTCGACGCCGTGCTGATCGCGGATGGCAGCTGCGCGGCGGCCGTGCGCACCTTCTCCTGCTCGTCGCGCACGGCGTCGAGCACCCGGTCGAGTTGCGCATTCGCGGTGCCGAGCGTGCCGAGGCTCGCGAGTGGGTCGCCGGCGTTGCCAGCCGCGGTCGCCGAGGCGAGGGCGCCCTCCGCGGCCGCGATCGACGGAGCGAGCTCCTCGGATGCCGCCGCCGGCAACGCCTTCGCCGTCGCGAGGTCCTGGCGGGTGTCGGCGATCGCGGCATCGAGCTTCGACTTCGCCTCGGCGAGGCCCAGCGCGAGCGAGTCGATCGCGTCGAGAAGCTGGGCCGTCTGGCCGAGGCTCGCCTGCCCCGCCCGCACGTTGACGGCCGCCGTGCTGAGATCGTTCTTCGCGATCGCCTCCCGCGCCGTCGTCGCCGTCGTGCCCACGAAGGCGAGGAGTTTGTCGGCCTGTTCCGGGTTGGTGGCGACGGTCGCGAGCGCCTTCGCCGAGTATGACGCGGCGAGACCGGCGAGCTTCTCCCGGGAGGCTGCGAGACGCGTGGCGGCGACCGCGGCATTAGCCACCATCGTTTCGAGGTCCTGGGGCGCGGTCTTCTCCAGCTCGCGCAGGTCGTCGAAGGCGTCGGCCTGTTCGTCGAGCTCGCGGTCGGCGGTCTCGCACAGTTCGATGATCCGCGTGGTCATCGCCCGCCTCTCGTCCGGAGTCTCCGGCACGGCGTCGTCGAGCTTCTGCTTGATCGCGAAGGCCTCCTTTACTTCGGCCTGGGCCGTGGCGAGCGTCGCGCTGAAGGGGGTGGTCACCTCGTTGCCGAACTGGGCGATCGCGAAGTCGAGCTCCTGCTCACTCGACTTGAGCGAGTCGTCGAGCTGCACGAGCAGGCTGCTCGCCTTCGCGTCGAGCTGCTCGAGGGAGAGCTGCGCCGTGCGGGCGGCGGCGAGTTGCCCCGCGCGCGTGCGGCGCGACCGGATGAGCAGGACGAGGCCGAGGCCGAGGAACAGCAGCACGATGATGACGACGATCGTGACGAGGGCCGCCTGGATGGCCGTCCCGGCTGCGGCGCTCCCGCCGCCACCCGATCCGGTGCCGCCCGATCCGGTCCCATTCGATCCGGTGCCGCCCGATCCGCCGGTGACCGCGGCGTCGAAACCGTTGGCGGCCGCGATCGCCGCGCCTGCCCAATCCTCGGCCTTCAGCTTCGGCACGATCTCGTTGGTCTCGATGGAGTCCGTCTGCTGCGCGCTGAGCGGCACGGAACCGTCGTAGAAGATGTTGTAGAGGCGGTCGGTCACGGCTACCGCCATGAGGATGTTGTTCTTGCCGAGCCCGTTCTTCTTGGCGGTGGCGGCGGCCCAGGCCTGCGGATCGCTCACCCCGGTGAAGCTGTCGACGTAGACGACGAAGAGCTGGATCCTGGTGTCCGCGTAGAGCGTGTCGATCGCCGAGTTGACCTCGCCCTCCCGGCCGCCGAGGGCCCCGACCTGGTCGACCACGTACCCGCCGGCCAGGTCGACCGGGGGAGTGGCCATGGCCGCGGACGGTGCGACCAGGCCGATTCCGAGCGTGATGGTCGCCGCCGCCAGAGCGGCGAAGAGTCGGTTGCGCAACGAGAGTCGGATGATCTGCCCCTTTGCGGCACGGGTAAGTTTTAGGATTCTACCGATACCCGATGTGGCGATGGGGTTAAAGAGGTTAATTCAATTGAGGCTGACGGAGGCGAGCGGGCCGGTCACGAGATCGTTCGTCACGGTGTTCCCCTCGCCCACGAGATCGATCGCCGCCGAGACCTGGTACGCACCGGGGGCGACGTGCGGCAGGTCGGTGCGGAGGCTCCCGGCGGAGTCGTCTTCGACGCCGCAGGTCACCGGCATGAGGGTGGCGTGGTAGGTCATCGACGCCCCGGGCTCGAGGTCCACGACGGCGGCCATCGCGATCATCGGTCCGTTGCTGTGCCAGAGGGTGATGCCATCCTTCGAGAGGGTGATGGCGGGCGAGGCCGCCGTCGTGCCGCGCACATGGGTCGACCCCGTGTTGGTGAGGGTGACCGTGCCCGGCACGCTCTCCGCGGACGCCGACGCGGCTGGGAAGTCGGCGGTGAGCACCAGGCCGGCCGCGTTGGGGGCCACCTGCGCGAGCTCGCCGCCGCAGAGGTTGAGCTTCTCGGCCGGGGCTCGCTTGATGCCCGGCGCGCCCTTGGCGATCTCCGGTGCGTTCGCTCCGGAGTCCGAGGCGCTCGATCCGGCGCTCATGGTCGATGGCGGCTGGATGATGGCCAGCAGGCCGGCGACGCTCGCGACACCGATGCCCGCGACGGCGAGGGTCGTCGCGCCCCCCACCGCGAACTGCTGGCCCAGGCGGCGGCGGGAGCTCCGGCGAATCACGGCCGCGGTGTCGATGCCGCGCCCTGGCGTACCGGCCGCCGACGCGAACAGGTTCTTCAGATCAGATTCTGTGGACATGGGCGGTTCCCTGCACGTCGTTGATGGGCTTGGTGGTGATGGGAATGTTGGCGATGGGCCTGCTGGCGGGTGGCTGGGGTGTTTCGGCCGGTTCGTCCGCGGTTGGTTCGTCCGAGGCGAGCGCGACCGCCATCCTCGCGAGGCCGTCGCTCAGGTAGCGCTTCACCGTGCCCGGACTGATGGCGAGCCACTCGGCGATGTCGTCGACCTTGAGGTCTTCGTAGTAGCGCAGCACGAGGCACGCGCGCTCGCGGGGGCTCAGCTTGCCGAGCTCGCCGTGCAGGTCGAGCCGGCTCTCGGCCGCGGGCACGGCGGAGTCGTCGGCCTCCGGCACCGCCGTGAGATGGGCGATCTTGCGCCAGCGGGTGGTGCGGCGTCCTCCGTCGAGATAGGTGTTGAGGATCGCCCGCCGCACGTAGGCCTCGGCGCTCGTGACGGTGAAGCCGTTGCGGAGCCGGCCGAACGTCTTGACGAGGGCGTCCTGCACGAGGTCGGCCGCGTCATCCGGGCTCCCGCAGATCAGGTGCGCGTAGCGCGTGAGGGCGTCACCCCGCTCGGCGACGAGGGTCGTGACGACGTCCCGCCATCCATCGCCGGGCGCTGCCTGCTGCGTTGCCACTCGTGTCCCCTTGCGTGCGTCGGTTCTACTCTCTACCCCCTAAGACGCACGGCGCGCGCAAAACGTTGTGTCGGGTTCCCTCCCCTCCATGGTGCCCACGCGCGACTGTGCCCGTCTGTCGTCTCCGTGCCGGGTCGAGCGGGCACGGTGACGACAAACGGGCACAGTAACGAGAGACGGGAACTATCGCGCGGCGAACCTCGGTCAGTTCTCCCTGGACAGCTTGAGACGGCGGCGGATGTCGGCAAGTTGCGTGGTGAGCGCCTCAGGCAACCGGTCGCCGAAGCCGGCGAAGAACTCCTCGGTCGAGACGAGTTCATCGAGCCAGGCGTCCGGGTCGACCTCGAACAACTGGTCCCACTGCGACGCGGTGAGGCCGAGGCCCTCGGTGTCGATGCCGTCGGCCACGGGCTTCCAGCCCAGCGGGGTGTCCGCCCCGGCTGCCCGACCGTCCACCCGGTCCAGGATCCACGCGAGCACGCGGGAGTTCTCCGCGAAGCCCGGCCAGAGGAATCCGCCCTCGTCGTCCTTGCGGAACCAGTTGACCTGGAAGATGCGCGGCGCGGTGCCGCTCGAACGTAGCTTCGCGCCCATCTCGAGCCAGTGCGACCAGTAGTCGGCCATGTTGTAGCCGCAGAAAGGCATCATCGCGAACGGGTCGCGGCGAAGCTCGCCGACCGTTCCCTCGGCCGCCGCCGTGCGCTCGGATGACACGGTCGCGCCGACGTAGACGCCGTGCTCCCAGTCGCGCGCCTCCACGACGAGCGGCACGTTGGTGGCGCGGCGCCCGCCGAAGATGATGGCGTCGATCACCACTCCGTTGGGGTCGTTCCAGTCCGCCGAGATCGACGGGCACTGCGCGGCGGCGACGGTGAAACGAGAGTTGGGGTGGGCGGCGAGGGTGCCGGATCCGGGGGTCCAGTCGTTGCCCTGCCAGTCGATGAGGTGGTCGGGGGTCTTCTCCGAGAGTCCCTCCCACCACACGTCGCCGTCGTCGCGGAGGGCCACGTTCGTGAAGATGGTGTTGCCCCAGAGCGTGTCGATCGCGGTGGCGTTCGTCTTCACGCCGGTGCCGGGAGCAACGCCGAAGAAGCCCGCCTCCGGATTGATCGCGCGAAGGCGGCCGTCGGGGCCCGGCTTGAGCCACGCGATGTCGTCGCCGATGGTCTCCACGGTCCAGCCGGGGATCGAGGGGGAGAGCATCGCGAGGTTGGTCTTGCCGCAGGCCGAGGGGAACGCGGCGGCGACGTGGAAGACCTTGCCGCGCGGGTTGGTCACCTTGAGGATGAGCATGTGCTCGGCGAGCCAGCCCTCGTCCTTGGCGATCACCGAGGCGATGCGCAGCGCGAACGACTTCTTGGCGAGCAGGGCGTTTCCGCCGTACGCCGAACCGAACGACCAGATCTCGCGGGTCTCCGGAAAGTGCGAGATGTACTTGGTCTCGTTGCAGGGCCACGGCACGTCCGCCGCGCCGTCGAGCAGGGGAGCGCCGACGCTGTGCACGGCGGGAACCCACTCGGTGTCCGCGGTGATGAGCCTGAGCGCATCCGTGCCCATGCGGGTCATGATCCCCATGCTCGCGACGACGTACGGCGAGTCGGTCACCTGCACGCCGAGCTTGGCGAGCGGGCTGTCGAGCGGACCCATCGAGAACGGGATGACGTACATCGTGCGTCCGCGCATGCTGCCGTCGAAGAGCTTGGCGAGCACCGGGCGCATCTCGGCCGGCGAACGCCAGTTGTTGGTTGGGCCGGCGTCATCCTCATCCTCCGAGCAGATGAAGGTGCGGGCCTCGACGCGGGCGACATCGCTCGGGTCGCTCCTGGCGAGGAAGCTGTACGGGCGGTGCTCCGGATTCAGGCGCAGGATGGTGCCGGCCTCGACCATGATCCTGGTGAGCCGGTCGTACTCGGCGGCCGAGCCGTCGCACCACTGGATCGCGTCCGGCTTGGTGAGCGCGGCGATCGAGTCGACCCACGCGACGACGCGGGCGTCGGCGATCGCCGGAGGGGTGGAGTCTGCGGGTGACGTGGCGGGCGCGAGGGTCTCCGCGGGAGCCGAACCGTGCCGGGTGGGGGTGAGTGTCATTGCGAACCGTCCTCGAGGTGGGAGAAAATCCTGTCGTGATGCAAGCCTGCGCCACATTTTCGGCATCATTCGAGAAAAGTGGGTTTAAAGAATGGCGTTTCTTTCACTAATATGAATTCCATGACCGATCTCGCAACGTTGGGCCAACGCATCCGTCACTTTCGAAATGAGGCGGGTCTGACCCTCGACCAGCTGGGTAGCGCGGTCGGAATCGCGGGCAGCCAGCTGTCCCTCATGGAGAACGGACGGCGCGAACCGCGGCTCTCGCTGCTGCAGGGGATCGCCGGAACCGTGGGCGTTCCGGTCTCCGACCTGCTCAGCGAACAGCCGCCCACGCCGCGAGCCGCCCTCGAGATCGAGCTCGACAGGATGCAGAAGTCGGCCGTCTACCAGGGGCTGGGGCTCCCGGCCATCCGGCCCTCCCGCACGATGCCCGACGAGACCCTCGCCTCCCTCGTGGGCCTGCACCGCGAGCTGGCCAGGCGGGCCCGCGAGGCCATCGCGACTCCCGAGGAGGCGAGGCGTGCCAACACCGAGCTGCGCCAGTTCATGCGCACCCAGGACAACTACATGCCGGAGATCGAGGAGCTCGCCGATGAGAGCGTGCGCGGCGTCGGCCACGTCAACGGCGCGCTCACCCACCGCTCGGTCAACCTCATGGCGAAGAAACTTGGGTTCGAACTCATCTTCGTCAACGACCTCCCGCACTCCACCCGCTCGGTGACCGATCTCGAGAACGGCCGGATCTACCTGCCGCCGGCGTCGATCCCCGGCGGCCACGGGCTGCGGTCGATGGCCCTGCAGGCGCTCGCGCACCGGCTGCTCGACCACCAGGAGCCGTCGAGCTACGCGGAGTTCCTTCGCCAGCGCCTCGAGATAAACTACTTCGCCGCGGCCTGCCTCATGCCTCTCACCCAGTCGGTCGAGTTCCTCTCCGCGGCCAAGGCCGAACGCAACCTCGCCGTCGAGGACTTCCGCGACGCGTTCGGCGTGACCCACGAGGCCGCAGCGCTGCGCTTCACCAACCTCGCGACCTCCCGCCTCGGGATGCCCGTGCACTTTTTGCGGGTCGGCGAAGACGGGGCGCTCTACAAGGGCTACGAGAACGACGGACTGCAACTGCCCACCGACGTGACCGGCTCGACCGAGGGCCAGCTCATCTGCCGGCACTGGAGCGCTCGCACCGCCTTCGGCCGGGCGAGCCGCACCACCGAGTTCTACCAGTACACCGACACGCCCACCGGCACCTATTGGTGCTCCACCCAGACCGGCACGGCGTCGAGCGAGGAGTTCTCGATCACCTTCGGCGTGCCGTTCGCCGACTCCAAGTGGTTCCGCGGGCGCGAGACCACCAACCGCGCCACGTCGACCTGCCCGGACGAGAACTGCTGCCGGCGCCCCGCCGCCGACGTGTCGAAGCGCTGGGTGCACAAGGCCTGGCCGAGCGCCAAGCTGCACGCGCACATCCTCGCGCCGCTGCCATCCGGTACCTTCCCCGGCGTCGACGACACCGAGCTCTACGCGTTTCTCGACGCGCACTCGGGGGAGTAGCGCTGCGCCGACATCCTTTCCTTCGCGGTCTCACCTCCGGACGTCGCGGCGAGAGTCGTAACTCCCTCCGCGAGCCGGTTTCCCCGCCGCGGGCGGTGATATCTCCGCCGCGAGCGGGTCGGGCGGCTCGGCGAGGCTCGCGAGAAGCTCGCACAGCAGGGTGCGGCTAGGGGTGGTCGACGAGCCCCTGCGCGGATGCCGCTGCCGCGCCGGCGTCGCGCAGCCAGCGCACGGGATCGGCCATCGCCGCCTCGGCCGAGCCGGCGAGGTCGGCGAGTCCGGCGGCCCAGAGCGCGCTGCCGTCGGCGGCCAGCGGCTGTACGGCCAGTTGCCCGGCGATCACGGCGACCCGCACTCCGCGCTCGCCGGCCAGGCCGATGAGCGTGCCGACGATCTTGCCGGTGCTGGATGTCGCGTCGAATCGCCCCTCGCCGGTGACGAGCACGTCGGCTCCCGCGATCGCCTGCGGCACCCCGGTGAGGGCGCACAGGTAGTCGGCTCCCGGCTCGATCCTGGCTCCCCAGGCGGCCGTGAATCCGTAGGCGGCGCCCCCGGCAGCGCCTGTTCCCGGCACGGAGGGATCGGCGCCGAGCAGGTCGGCGAACCGGGCGAGGGCGGCGTCGAGAAGCGCGACCTCGGCCGGGGAGGCGCCCTTCTGCTGACCGAACACCGCGGCTGCCCCTGTAGGCCCGAGCAGGGGAGCCGCGACATCGGTGAGCAGGGTGACGCCGCCGGGTGGTGGAGCGAGGAGTGCCGAGCGGTCGAGGGATCGGAGGGCCGCGAGTCCGCCGCCGCCGGCGCCGAGCGGCGCGTCCCCGCGTAGGCCGAGGGCCGCCAGGGCGCCGGCCGCGCCATCCGTGGAGGCGGAGCCGCCGAGACCGATCACGAGCCGGGATGCCCCGGCGGCGAGGGCGGCACGGATCACCTCGCCGAGCCCCACCGTCGAGGCGCCGAGCGGGTCCAGGCTCGCCATGAGCGGAAGGCCGGACATCTGGGCGAGCTCGACGACGGCGATTCCGCCTGGCAGCTCGAGCCAGACGCCGGGGGTCGAGCGTCCGTCCGGGCCGGTCACCCGGCCGACGTCGTGGCGAAGCGCGCCGGGCACCGCCGCCTCGATCGCGTCGAGGGTTCCCTCGCCGCCGTCGGCCTGAGGGATGAGGGAGATCGCGTCCGCCGGGCGCACGGACAGCCAGCCCTCGGCGATTGCCGAGGCCACCTCGAGTGCGCCCAGCGATCCCTTGAACGAGTCGGGGGCGATGACCACCCGGAGCAGATCGGCCATGGCTGTCTTCCTCACGTGGGCGTTTGCGTCCAGCACCACAGGTTAACGCACGACGCTCAACCGGCCAGCCGTCAGAGCTTCGATCACCGACGGCGAGTCGAAGTGACCCTTCTCACTTGCGCGATGGCACGTCTCACGCCCGCTCCCGTCTCACGCCCGCTCAGTAGGCCTGGGGCTGGGTGAAGATGCCCTTCGGGTCATACTTCGAGCGGATCGTCGCGAGGCGCCTCGCGTTGTCGGCGAAGTACGATTTCGCCGGGTCGGTGAGGGTCGCATCCGCGTAGTTGACGTAGGCCCCGTCGCCCCATGAGCCGGTGAGCGCGCCACGGAACCCGCGCACGTATGCATCGAACGGGGCGGGGTCACTGCCGTTCGCGAAGGTCGCGGTGTACTGCACGGTCGCGAGCGCCGTGCGGTGCGGGAAGGCCGTGGCGTTCGGCGCGAGGTCGCCGACCGCTCCGCCGAGGGCATCGATCGAGATGCCGCCCTCCTTGAGTCCGGGAAGCCCATTCGCAGCGGAGACGTGATCGGTGATGGCCCGGATGCCTGCGGCGTCGAGCGCCGTGTACGCCACGTGGGAGGTGGCCGAGAAGGACTCCCGGGTGAGCCTGCCGCCGGCCCCGGTCTGGCATGCCGCTACCGGAATATTGGCGCAGCCCGCGTAGCTGGCCATCGCGTCACGGTAGCTGTGCTGCGACACGGCCCGTTTGCGCGGAGCGCCAGCCGAGGCGATGAACGGGGCGAGCAGGGAGTCGAGCGCTGCCGGGTCGCCCAGCCACGTGCCGGAGACGAAGACGCCGGGGCCGGTCGTGTATGCGGGCCCGGTGAGCAGCTTGAGCGTCGACCAGAGGCGGGGGTCTGCGGTGGGCGCCCAGGCCTGCCAGGCCGTGATCACGGCGGCCGCGGAGGCGAACGGCCAGCTGAGCGAGAACATCATCACGTCGGGCGCTGGCTTGGTCGCGAAGGTCAGCGCGGTGACGACGCCGAGGTGGCCGCCGCCTCCGCCGCGGCAGGCCCAGAAGAGGTCGGCGTTCGTGGTGGCGCTCGCCGTGAGCACGCGCGCGTCGGCGGTCACGATCTCCACCTCGGTGAGCGAGTCGCAGGTGAGCCCGTAGGCCCGCACGAGCACGCCGACGCCTCCGCCGAGGGTGAGGCCGGCGATGCCGACGGTGGCGCAGGAGCCGCCGGCGATGGCCCGGCCGTGGGCGCCGATCCCGTCGTAGACCTGGGCGAGCGACGCGCCGGCCCCGATCCGCACGGTGTTCTCGGCGGCGAGTGTCACCGCCGTCATCCCGCGGCTGTCGATCACGAGGGACGGCGTCATGCCGGTGCCCGCCGCGCCGCCGGCGGAGTATCCGGGATAGCTGTGACCTCCCGAGCGGAGGGCGATCGGCAGCCCGTATTTCGTCGCGAAGGCGAGGCCGGCCGCGACATCCCGGGCGTCGTCGGCGGAGAGCACGGCGAGCGGCCTCGCGTCGTCCCAGCGTGGATTCTCGGTCACGCGTACCGAATCGTATTCGGTGTCCCCCGGCCTGGCGAGCGATCCGGCGATCCGCGCGGCGAGCGCCGACCAGTCGGGCGCACCGACCGGAGTCGGGGTGGGGACGGGCTCAGGCGCGCAGCCGGTGGCGACGAGGCCGACGGCTCCCGCGGCCCCCGCGGCGAGGAAGTGACGGCGGGAGAGTGGGCTCACGGCTCCATCGTAGGCACGCGGACCGCTGCGATCGGGTCAGTGGGCGATCGGGTCAGTGACCGGTCGGGTCAGTGACCGATCGGACGATCCGTGATTGCCCCGAGCGCGACGCCGAACGCGAGCCACAGGGCGGTGATCGGGATGGGCGCGAATCCGAGGAGCGTGCCCCAGAGGGCCTCGGTGTGCCGCAGGCCGCCCAGGTTCCTGGAAGTGCGAAGCGAGAGGAACCCGAAGATGACCGCGAGCAGCGCCGGCAGCCAGCAGAGGAACGGGCCGGCGACCGGGATGAGCGAGAGTGCGGCGCCGGCGATGCCGAGGTACAGCGCGGCCGAAGCCAGGCGGTTGGTGCCGCGGGGAGCGTCGACGTCGTCGGCGACTGGCTCGTCGGCGGAGAGGGACGGGAGGCTCGACTGCTGGTCGCTCATGGGGCGAGTTTGTCATCCGGAGCGGCAGACGCAAACCTCCGCGCCGCCGTGTCGTTAGGCCGGTCGGGCGCCGGAGGCCGGTCCCGGCGGAACCGCCACGGCGGTGCCGTGCACCTCGCAGACGGCGGCGAGGGTGTTGTACACGGTGCCGAACTGGCGGAGGTTGCGGTGCACGAGGTCCACACGTCGCGGCTCCTCCTGGGTGACAATGCGCAGCTCGTACTCGATCTCGACGAACCGGGGCGGCGCATCCTGCCGACGCGCACGAACGGTGACCTCCGCGCTGTCGTAGCGGAAAGGCAGCATGGCGCTCGCCCGCTCGAGATTCTTGATGAGGCACGCGGCAAAGGCCGAGGCGAGCAGTTCGGCCGGGCCGGGATCCCCGGACGGCTCGCCGGCCGGCCAGCGCGCGTCGATCGGGATGTCGCGGTGGCCCGCCCGAACCGAGGCCGAGCCTCCCGCGGTGCTCCTGCCGTGCACCTCGTAGGTCAGTGGCCGAGCGGTCACGTCGTGCCTCTTCTCCTGGTTCGTCCGGAACGTGCGCGGTGCAGACGATGCGCGCCGTCGATCAGTCACGTGCGTGCATTCTCGTGCGTGCATTCTCGTCCACTTTGCCGCGGCGCCGGGGGGACAAAGTCCCGGCGCGGCCAGCTCCCGCCGCGAGCATGGAGCCAGGCAGCGAGGCGGAAAGGGCGTTGAGCCGGAAAGGGCGTTGGGCCGGAAGGGGCGTTGGGCCGGGTGCCGGATGGGCCCGGCCGTACGACTAGTCGACGCCGGTCACCCGGCGGCGTTCGAGCAGGCGCGCGACCGCGATCGATCCGGCGACGGCGATCATCGCGGGCACGAGCATCCCCAGCTGCTGGTTGGTGAACTCGAACACGAGCGCGAGCGCGGTGATCGGTGCCCGCAGGGATGCCGCGAGAAATGCCGCGGCGGCCACGAGAACGAACGACGCGACAGGCGTGCCGGGCCACAGGTGGTTCCACAGGGCGCCGCCGACCATGCCCAGGGCCGCGCCGATCGCAAGAGACGGCGTGAGGGTGCCTCCGGATGCCCCGCTGCCGATGGTCGCGAGAGTGACGACGGCCTTGAGCACGAGCAGGAGGGCGATGGTGGCGGTGGGCAGCGCCACGTCGAAGGCCACCTGGCCGAGCGCGCGCCCGTTGCCGAGGAGCTGCGGAAAGACGACGGCGAGGGCTCCGATGCCCGTGAAGACGAGCGGCATCACCACGGTGAGCCGCCACCCCGTCGGGCGACGATCCCGCGCGACCTCGATGGCGCGCACGAAACCCGCGCCGGCGAGTCCGAGCACCGGTCCGGCGAGGCAGGCCCACACGACCAGCGACGGCGTGACCGGCAGCGACGGCAACGCGTAGAGCGGCTCGTTCGGCACGACGATTCTGGCTACGAGGGTCGCGATGGCGGACGTGGCGAGCGCCACGATCACGGCTGTGATGCTGAGGTCGAGCAGCAGCACCTCGAGGGTGAAGATCGCCCCGCCGAGCGGCACGTTGTAGACCGCCGCGAGGCCGGCCCCCGCGCCCGCCGCGACGAGCACGCGCCGGTCGCGCGGGCTCAGTCCGGCCCGGTCGCTCAGCCAGGAACCGAAGAGAGCGCCGAGCTCCCGGGGAGCCAGCTCGCGGCCGATCGAGGCGCCGAGCCCCACAATCGTGATCTGCAGGGCGGCATGCAGCAGCGAGGGGAGGCCGGGCATCCGTGCCCCGTCCACGACGTCGGCCACGGGCACGATGGCTCGGCCCCAACGCCGAAGCGCCCACCACCCGAAACCGCCGATGACGCCGGCCGCGGCCAGCGCGACGACGCGGCGCCATGGTTCGGCGCCGAGCACACCCTCGAGAAAGGTGCCGTCCGAGTATCCGAAGGCCAGGTGCTGGGCGACGCGCAGCAGGAGGGTCACGGCGATGCCGGCGACCCCGCTGCCGACGCCCACGAGCAGCGTGACAACAACGAGCCGGATGAACCAGGACGCCCCGGTTCTGCTCGTCGCTTGCATCACGACTCGATCGTATGGGTCGCGGCGGCTCACGGCCGACGTTCACCCGGTGCGCGAGTAAACTTGCCACCGGTGGGCGAGGGACCGTTGTCGCCTCGATCCATCACATCCTGTTCAACGGCGCCCTGGTGCGCGAAAGCGAGTGGCCGTGTTTCCCGCGAGCATCCCCAGCCCACCGATCAGCTCGTTCGCTATCGGACCGCTGACGATCCACTTCTACGCCCTGTGCATCCTCACCGGCATCGTCATTGCCGTGTGGCTCACCCAGCGCCGGCTGAGCCGACGGGGCGCCGAGGGCGGACTGGTGATCGACGTGGCCCTCTGGGCAGTGCCGTTCGGCATCGTGGGCGGCCGTTTCTATCACGTCGTCACCCACCCGGGCGACTACTTCTTTCCGGGCGCGAACCTGCTCAAGACGCTGTACGTGTGGGAGGGCGGCCTCGCCATCTTCGGCGCGATCATCTTCGGCGGCATCGGCGCCTACATCGCCTGTCGGCGGCGCGGCCTGCGGTTCACCGCCTTCGCGGACGCACTCGTTCCCGGTATCCTGTTCGCGCAGGCCTTCGGCCGTTTCGGCAACTATTTCAACCACGAGCTCTTCGGTGGGCCGACCACGCTGCCGTGGGGCTTGCAGATCGAGGCGACCAACGCCGCCTTCCCTCCCGGGCTGCCGGCCGGCACGCTGTTCCACCCCCTGTTCCTCTATGAGATGATCTGGAACACCATCGGCGCGTTCCTCATCATCTACCTCGAGCGTCGTCTGCGACTGCACTCTGGCAGGACCGTGGCGCTGTACTTCATCTGGTACGGGGTGGGTCGTGCCTGGTTCGAGTCGCTGCGGCTCGACCCCACGGAGTTCGTCTACCTCGGGCTCAAGGCGAACGTCATCGCCGCCCTGCTGCTCGCCGTGCTGGGTGTGATCGTGCTCGTGGTGCAGGCGCGCCGGCACGTGCCAGTGCCCGACGGCCCGTACCTTCCCGGCCGGGGGCCGGCTGCCAGGGCGGATGCCGTGCCAGCGCCGGAACCGACAGTCTCGCCAGCCGAGCAGGACGGATCGGATGCCGCCCACGTCGGCGCGCCGCCGGCGGAGGCGCGCGAAGACCCTCGGCCGTAGACCGACCGGCCGCTACCCTCGGCGCACGTCGTAGCTGAGGTGCGCGAACTGGCCGCGCTGTTCGACGCCCTGGAGCGACAGGGTTCGGGCGCCGACCACCCGGGGTAACAGCGGAGCGCCCCCGGTGAGAGCCGCGGGGGCGAGTGACACCTGGATCTCGTCGAGAGCACCGGCGTCGAGGAACTGTCCGGCGAGATCCCCGCCGCCCACCACCCAGACGTCGCGCTCGCCGGCGGCGTCGATGATCGCCGGAAGGGCGTCCTCGACCGATCCGTCGAGGAATCGCACGTCGGCGCCCTCCGGCACCGGCAGGTCACGAGACGTGAACACGAAGGTCGGCCGATCGCCGAAGTAGCCGGCCCACTTGTGCGGCTCCTGCAGGAGCCGCTCCTGCCGAAGCACCCACTCGTAGGTGGTCGAACCCTCGACGAACACGCCGATCCCGGCCAGGAACTTCTCGTGGTGGGCGGCATCAGGGCTCTCCACCTCGAAGAGCCAGTCGAGCGAATTGGCGTCATCGGCGATGAACCCGTTGAGGGTGCTCGCGGTGTTGTAGATCACTCTGGGCATGGTCGAAACCCTAGCCGCGGCCACCGTCAGGCCAGGGTGAGGAAGAGTTTCTCCAGTTCGTCCACGGTGAGCCGGTTCTCGGTGCCGTCGTCGGTGAGGCACTGGCGCATGGCGCTCGAGACGATCGCGAAGCCCGCCTTGTCGAGGGCGCTCGAGACCGCCGCGAGCTGAGTGACGACGTCCTTGCAGCTGCCGCCGGACTCCACCGCGGCGATGACGCCGGCGAGCTGGCCCTGCGCGCGGCGCAGCCGGTTGAGGATCTTCTTCTGCTCGGCCGATCTGTCGGCCGGCGTGAGTGCTGTGGTGGACATCAGACCGTTCCCTCTCGTCCGTTCTTCGCCACGACGCGGCCGCCGGCCCGTTGCCACGCGGTCATGCCGCCGCGCACCGATGACACCTCGAAGCCCTTCGCGGCGAGGGTGCGCGCGGCGGCCGCCGCGCGGGCGCCCGATCTGCACACCGTCACGATCGGAACGCCGGCAGGCAGCTCAGACGACTTTCGATCGATCAACTCGACGGGGATGTGCCTCGCCGCCGGCGCGTGGCCGGCATTCCACTCGACCTGGCTGCGCACGTCGACGAGGATCCCGCCGGACTCGGTGATCTCGCGGGCGGCCGAGCCGTCGATTGTTGCGTACGGTTTGCCAAACAGCTTGCCGAAGATGCTCATTGCTGGTCCTTTCTGGGCGGTGTGGTGGGGAATCAGGCGAGAGTCGGGACGGCGGCGAAGGCGGAGACCCCGGCGAGCCAGGTGGCGTAGCCGCCATCGAGGTTGCGCACGTCGAAACCGTGCTGCCCGAGCAGGCGAGCGGCAGTGTGACCGCGCTGGCCGACCTGGCAGTGCACGATGAGCGGGGCATCCGGTAGCTCGTCCAGACGTTCGCGAAGTTCGTCGAGGGGGCGGTTCACGGCGCCGGGGATGTGGCCGGCCGCGAACTCGTCCGGCCGGCGCACGTCGATGAGCCGCGCCCCCGCCTCGCGCTCGGTGTCGAGCTCGTGCCACTGGATGCTGCGGGTGGTCCCGGAGGCGAGGTTGTCCGCGACGTAGCCGAGTTGGTTGATCGGGTCTTTCGCGGACCCGAACTGGGGCGCGTAGGCGAGCTCGAGCCGGCTGAGCCCCGAGGCGGTGATGCCGCCGGACATCGCCGTGGCGATCACGTCGATGCGCTTGTCGACGCCGGCACCGCCCACGATCTGTGCTCCGAGGATGGCGTCGCTCTCCGGGTCGACGAGCAGCTTGATGTGCATCCGCTCGGCGCCGGGGTAATAGGTGGCGTGCGAGTCGGGGTGCGTGTGGATCACGCGGTGGGCGCGGCCGGCGGCGGCGAGGCGACGCTCGCTCCAGCCGACCATGGCGACGGTCGTCTCGAACAGTCCGACGATCGCCGTGCCGAGCGCGGGTTCGACCGGCTCCGGCACGCCGGCGATGCTGTCAGCGGCCGCTCGACCGTGGCGGTTCGCCAGCCCGGCCATCGTCACGAGGATCCCGCCCGACCCGCCTTCCGTCGTCACGGCGTCGATCGTCATGGCGTCGATCTCTACGGCGTCGATCTTTTCCGCACCGTCGCCGACCGCGTAGATGGCCGGGTCGCTCGTGCGCTGCTCGGCATCCACCCAGATTCCGCCGCTGAATCCGATGGCGAGGCCGGCGGAGGCGGCGAGGGTCGTGTCCGGATGCACCCCGCTCGCGTCGATGATGATCGAGGCCGCGACCTCGGTTCCGTCGCTGAGCGATGCGACGCCGTGCTCTGCCCCGACGACGGTCGTGTTCGTGCGCACGTCCACGTCGTGTGAACGCAGCTCCCGCTCGACGAGGGAGGACATCTCCACGTCGAGCGGTCGCAGCACGTGCGGTCCGCGCTGCACGAGGGTCACGGCGAGGCCTCGCCGCACCAGGTTCTCGACCGCCTCGACCCCGATGAATCCGCCGCCGATGACGACGGCGGACGCGGGGGAGCCGGTCGCGGCGAGTGTGCTCGTGATGTGGTCGACGTCGTCTATGGTGCGCAGCGTATGGGTCGGGATGGAGGACGACGCACGCTCGTGCGATGTCGTGGCCCCACCCGCGAGAATGAGGCGATCGTAGACTTCGACGGTGATCGCGTCGGTGCGGAGGTTGCGCACATCCACCGTGTGCGCAGCCCGATCGATCGCCACGACCTCGTGGTCGACGCGCACATCGAGTCGGAATCGGCTCGCGAGGGATTCGGGGGTCTGCAGCAGCAGCGCGGCCCGATCCGTGATCACGCCTCCCACGTAGTACGGCAGCCCGCAATTGGCGAAGGACACGTAGCGGCCGCGTTCGAAGACGACGATGTCCGCTGTTTCGTCCAGGCGTCGCAGCCTCGTCGCCGCCGACATTCCGCCGGCCACCCCACCCACGATGACGATCTTGCGTGCAGTTTCCATGACTCGATGATACCCCCGGGGGTATGGGAGTTCGCCGTGCGTGTCACTGCCCGATCACGGAATGTCCGCCCATACTCGAAGAGGCGGGCGCGCGCATCGCCGGAACGGGAGGGCCACGTGACGAACCGACAGGTGTCCGTCGGGCGGATCTACGATCCGCCGGCGGAGACGGAAGTCGCCCGCGTGCTCGTGGACAGGATCTGGCCCCGCGGGATGAGCAAGCAGAGGGCAGCCCTGACCGAGTGGTGCAAGGCCGTTGCCCCCTCGACCGAGCTTCGACAGTGGTATTCGCACGATCCCGAGCTGTTCGAGGAATTCTCCCGGCGCTACGAGGCCGAACTCGCCGCACCGGAGCGAGCGGAGGCGCTCGACCACCTGCGCGAACTGGCAGCCGAGGGCGCGCTGACCCTTCTCACCGCCACGCGGCGGCCCGAGATCAGCGAGGCCGCGGTGTTGGCCAGACTGCTCAACTCCTGAGGCGAAGCGGGGGACCAAAGCCACCACGGCTCAGAGCTCCCGCGCCCATACTCGACGGATGAACGCATCGCCCGAGCCCATCGCGCCCGAGCCCATCGCGACCGAGCCCATCGTGTCGATCAGCGCGCTCACCAAGCGCTACGGGACGGTGGTGGCGGTGGACGGGCTCGACCTCGAGGTACGTCGGGGCGAGGTGTTCGGCCTGCTCGGCCCCAACGGCGCCGGCAAGACCACGACGCTCGAGTGTCTCGAGGGGTTGCGCACCCCGGATTCCGGCACGGTTCTGGTGGCCGGCCTCGACCCGCGCCGGGACGAGCGCGAGCTGCGCCGCCATGTCGGCGTGCAACTGCAGTCGACATCGCTGCCGGACAGCATCCGGGTGGGGGAGGCGATCAGACTCGTCTCGGCGTGACATCGGATGCCCACTCGGGCCGGACTCGTCGAGCGGTTCCACGTCGGCGGTCTGATGCGGCGGGAATACCGGCAGTTGTCCGGCGGACAGAAGCGGCTCGTGCACCTCGTGCTCGCCCTGGTGGGCGATCCGGAGCTCCTCGTGCTCGACGAGCCCACAGCTGGGCTCGACGTTCAGGGCAGGGCCAGGCTTCACGACGAGATCCGCTCGATCAGCGAGCAGGGGGTCACCGTGCTGCTCGCCACCCACGACATGGCAGAGGCGGAGCAGCTCTGCGACCGCATCGCCATCATCGTGCACGGCCGGGTGGTGGTCTGCGGCAGCCCGGAGGAGGTGACGGCGGCCGGGCACTCCGACACGCGCATCCTCCTGCGCACGGCGCACGGCTCGCTTCTGCCCGGCTGGGACGTCGGCGCAGCCCACTTCGTTCGTGCGGAGAACGGCTACCTGGAGTGGACGAGCCGGGATGTCGCCGAGGCGGTGACGGAGATCCTCGCCAGGGTGCAGCGGGCAGGCGACACCGTCGACGATCTCCGGGTGGCGCGGCCGTCGCTCGAGCAGCGCTTTCTCGAGGTCGTCACGGAGGCCCAGCAATGACGGCCTTCTTCACCTCGCTGTGGATCCAGCTGAGGGTCGACGTGCGCGACCGGGGCACGCTCCTCGTGTTCTACCTCGTGCCTCTCGTGTTCTTCTTCGTCTTCGGGGGCGTGCTCGCGTCGCTGAACCCGCTCATGAAGGACACCCTCGCGGCGACGATGACGATCTTCGCCGTCACCATGGGCACGCTCCTGGGGGTGCCGGAGCCCATCGTGAAGATGCGCGAATCCGGCACGCTGCGAGCGTATCGGGCCAACGGAATCCCGGGCTCGGCGGTGATCGGGGTGCAGGCGACGAGCGCCTTCCTGCACCTGCTGCTGGTCTCGGCGATCATCTACCTCGCCGCGCCGATCGTCTTCCAGGCCAGGCTGCCCCAGGCGCCCTTCTCCTATCTGCTCGTGCTCGTCACGTTCATCGTCGCGAGCATCGCCGTCGGGCTGCTGATCGGCGCGGTCGCCCCAAGCCAGTCGTGGGCGACGATGCTGTCGATGTTCGTCTTCCTGCCGTCCCTGCTGCTCAGCGGCATCATGTTCCCCGCGACCATGCTGCCCGACGTGTTCCTCTGGATCGGCCGCGTGTTCCCGGCCACCCACGCCCTGCAGGCGTTCTACGGGTTCGCCTATCGCGGAACGACCGAGATCGACCGGGCGCTTGCCCTCGGCATCCTCGCCGGGATCGCGGTCGTCGCGTTCGCGGCCGCCGTGTGGCGCTTCGGCGCGATCCGGCGCAACGAGCCGGACTGAGCCCTCCGATTCTGCCGGCAGCGTATTCCGGCCCACGGGCAGTCAGAACACCGCTTGACTACCGGTCATGGAAGACTCTGCGAGGCGTAAGGTCCTGGTCTTGGGCGGCACGGCGTGGCTCGGCCGCGAGATAGCCCAACGGATGCTCGACAACGGCGACGACGTCACCTGCCTCGCACGGGGCGACGCGGGCGCGGTCCCGGCCCGGGCCCGCTTCGTGCGGGCCGACCGCACGGAGCCGGGCGCCTACGCACCGGTCGCGGGAACGGCGTGGGACGAGGTGGTCGAGATCTCCTCCGAGCCGCGACTCGTGGCAGGCGCCCTCGCGGCGCTCGCCGGCCGGGCGAGGCACTGGACCCTCGTCTCGACCGTGTCGGTCCACGCGAGCAACGCGGAGCCCGATGCCGACGAGTCGGCCGTGGTCGTCGAGCCCGTGGAGCCAATCGATCCGGACGACTATGCGCGGACCAAGCTGGCCGCGGAGCGGGCGACCGCCGCCGCGGTGGGTGACCGGCTGCTCATCGTGCGGCCTGGCCTCATCGGCGGACCGGGAGACGGCAGCGATCGAACCGGCTACTGGGTGGGGAGATTCGCGCTCGCCGGAGACGGCGACGTGCTTGCCCCGACCACCACCGGTCGATGGGTGCAGGTCGTCGACGTGCGCGACCTCGCCGAGTGGATCGCGCTGGCGGGTGCCCGGCAGTTGACCGGCGTGGTCAACGTCACCGGCAACCAGCACGCCCTCGCCGACGTGCTCGCCCTCGCGGCGGAGGTCGCCGGCTTCACCGGCAGGATCGTGACGGCCGACGACGAATGGCTCGCCGAGAACGACGTGCAGCACTGGAGCGGTGCCCGATCCCTGCCCCTGTGGTTGCCGCTGTCGGCAGCCGGATTCGCCCGGCGCAGCAACGCCGCGTTCCTCGCCGCGGGCGGCCGGCTGCTGCCACTGCGCGAGACGCTCAAGCGCACGCTCGAGGACGAGCACGCCCGCGGCCTCGACCGCCCGCGGCGCTCTGGCCTGTCGCGGGCCGACGAACTCGACCTGCTCGAATCGCATCATCGAGCGGCCCAGACGCACCCGTAGCACCAGGCGCGGCCTTCCGCGCCCGCGCGTCGGAGTAGTGGGGCGCCCGGCTCAGCGCGCCGGGTCGTGGCGGGGCTTGCGCGCCGGCCGATCGCCTCTGTCGTCCTGCCGGGGCGCGCCGCCACGGTCCGGACGGATCTCGATGAGCTTGCCGCTGATCCGCGTGCCCTTCAGCCGGCCGAGCACGTCGTCCGGCAGGTTCGCCGGCAGGTCGACGAGCGAGAACTCGGGGAGGATCTTGATGTGGCCGAAGTCTTCCCGGCTCAGGCCGCCCTCGTTGGCGATCGCGCCGACGATCTGGCGCGGCTCCACCTTGTGGCGCTTGCCGACCTCGATGCGGTAGGTCGACATCGGGCCGGCATTGGGGCGGGCGCGTCGCTCGGTGCGGTCGGCTCGCTCCGGGCGGTCCGCCCGCTCCGGTCGGTCGCCCCACTCGGCGCGCTCGGCACGACGCTGCGGCTTTTCCGGGGCGAGCAGCAGCGGCGTCTCACCCTGCGCGACGACCGCGAGGGCGGCGGCCACATCGAACTCCGGCACGTCGTGGTGCTCGACATAGTGGCCGATGATGTCGCGGAACGCCGCGATGCGGTCAGCCTGGCCGAGGGCCTCGGTGATCGCATCGTCGAAGCGCGCCAGCCGAGTCACGTTCACGTCCGCGAAGGTCGGCAGCTGCATCTCCGTGAGCGGCTGCCTGGTGGCCTTCTCGATGGCGGTGAGCAGCCGTCGCTCGCGCGGCGTCACGAAGCTGATGGCGGCCCCGCTGCGGCCGGCCCGCCCGGTGCGCCCGATGCGGTGCACGTACGACTCCGTGTCGATCGGGATGTCGTAGTTGACCACGTGGCTGATGCGCTCGACGTCGAGGCCGCGGGCCGCGACATCCGTGGCCACCAGGATGTCGAGCTTGCCCGACTTGAGCTGGTTGACGGTGCGCTCGCGCTGGGCCTGGGCGACGTCACCGCTGATCGCGGCGGCGGAATAGCCGCGCGCCCGCAGCTTCTCGGCCAGGGTCTCCGTCTCGTTCTTCGTGCGGACGAAGACGATCATCCCCTCGAAGTTCTCCACCTCGAGGATTCGGGTGAGAGCGTCCACCTTCTGCGGGTAGGAGACCACCAGGTAGCGCTGCGTCGTGTTCGCGGATGTCGTGGTCTTGTTCTTGACCGTGATCTCTTCGGGGTCGTGCAGGTACTTCTTCGAGATCCGCCGGATCTGCGGCGGCATGGTGGCGGAGAAGAGCGCGACCTGCTTGTCGTCCGGGGTGTCGGCGAGGATCGTCTCGACATCCTCGGCGAAGCCCATCTTGAGCATCTCGTCGGCCTCGTCGAGCACGAGGTACTTGAGCTCTGACAGGTCGAGGGTGCCCTTCTCCAGGTGGTCCATGATGCGGCCGGGCGTGCCGACCACGATGTGCACCCCGCGTCGCAGGGCGGAGAGCTGCACTCCGTAGGCCTGGCCGCCGTACACGGGCAGCACGTGCACGCCGTGCAGGTGGGCGGCGTACTTCTCGAACGCCTCGCAGACCTGAAGCGCGAGCTCGCGGGTCGGGGCGAGCACGAGCGCCTGCGGGTTCTTCTGCGACAGGTCGAGGCGGGAGAGGATCGGCAGGGCGAAGGCGGCCGTCTTGCCGGTGCCGGTCTGGGCGAGGCCCACGACGTCGCGTCCGGCGAGCAGCGGCGGAATCGTCGCGGCCTGGATGGCGGACGGGGTCTCGTACCCCACATCCTTAAGCGCCTTGAGCATCGCGTCACCCAGCCCCAGTTCGGCGAAGGTCTTCGCGTCGGGGGCGGTGTCTGCCTCGGTGGGCACGGTGGTGTCAGGGGACGTCATGGTTCAACGGTAGACGGTCACAGCGATCGCGGGGCCACCGACGGTCTTTCGAACCCGCCGAGATCCCGGTTGGCGGGTGTCGTTTAGGGGGCGCGAACGTGCAGTGTGAGCCTCACGTCGACCAGATCGCCCACGTCGAGACCCTCCGCCTCCTGCACCAGCTTCTTCACCGGCACGATGTATCCGCCATCCTTCGGCCACAGCGACGTCGTCGTCTCGGTGCCGCCGATGCGGACGGTGACGGGAATCATTCCCCACCCGTAGGTCACGAGCGGTGCGACGCCGGCTATCGCGGCGCTCTCGTCGAGCGGAACCGTGACGAAGTGGAATGGTGCCGGTCCACGCCAGTACCAGAGCTCGCCACGGAAGTGCAGGTCCATGCGCTCAGGATAATCCTGTGACGTGGGTCGACCAGTGAGATCGACCAGGCTTTCATGCCCAGGGACATCTGGACCGCGTCGGCCCGGCGGGGAGCTCATCGTCAGGCGCCGATTTGGCGGACTTCGATCGGCGCGAATCGGCTCTCGTACAGGTGTGCGGCGATTTCGGACGCTCGCTCGATGTCCGCACAGTTGAGGAGGTAATACCCGGCTGCGAAGTCGTCACCGTCGTGGAGCGGCCCGTCTGCAGCCGAGGTCACACCGTGTGCGGTGCGGACGATGCGGGCGCCCTCCGGAGCGACGTTGAGTTCGTCGCATTCGATGAACTCGCCGGTCTGCTTCAGTTGAGCGATGAGCGTCACGTGTGCTCTCTCGCTGTCGGACCAGTCATCCGGCGTGAGTGTGGCCCACGCGTCACGGGAACCACCGATGAGCAACAGGAACTTCCTCATCCTTACCCGCGCACCGCCGCGGGCACGTGCTGCCCAGTCTGCTCGCCTCGGCCAGCTACGGCTCTACGGGAAGGGTGGCGAAGTTCACATCAAAGCTGCTCAGCATGTTCGTGGAGGGGATGACGGGAATCGAACGCGCGCCATTCGAATTCACCGTGCCGAGGTCGGGTCGGCGCTACTTCGAGTAGCTGCAATCAGCGGGAACTTGTCCCACTGACGGGGCGAGAAGTCAGCGGGGCGTGACCTGCTTCGACCCCGTCGGAGCGGGCGTGGAATGTCGGTGGCATGGTGTTGAGTGAAGTCATGGAAACCACCGCGACGGCAGCCCCCGGGCTCGATCGCGCGCCACATCCCTTTGTGCTCACGCCGTCCCTCGCCGCGAGCTTTCTTGACACCATGGGTGAGCTGATCGACGACGTCGTCGAGGCCGATCGCGCCGTCGCACGAGCCGCCGCCGACCGGGCCGCCCTCATCGACCAGGCGCGCAGCTGGAGCGAGG
>NZ_DATCQQ010000050.1:0-8224 GCF_036569425.1 Lacisediminihabitans sp. | reverse complement strand
AGAGAGGCCGGGTGGCTTTTCGCCTCTGATGGGCTCAGAAGGTCAGAAGTCCATGCCGCCCATGCCGCCCATGTCGCCGCCACCCGGGCCCGCCGCCGAAGCCTTCTCGGGCTTGTCGGCGACAACTGCCTCGGTGGTGAGGAACAACGCGGCGATCGAGGCGGCGTTCTGCAGGGCAGAGCGAGTCACCTTGACCGGGTCGTTGATCCCGGCTTCGAGCATGTCGACGTACTCACCGGTCGCGGCGTTGAGGCCGTGGCCAGCAGGCAGGTTGCGCACCTTCTCCGCGACGACACCGGACTCGAGCCCCGCGTTGGTCGCGATCTGCTTGAGCGGCGCGTCGACGGCGACCTTGACGATGTTGGCTCCGGTTGCCTCGTCACCGACGAGGCCGGTGAGGGCCTCCGTGGCGAAGGCGACGGCACCGGCCTGGATGAGGGCGACGCCACCACCGGCGACGATGCCCTCTTCGACGGCGGCCTTCGCGTTGCGAACGGCGTCCTCGATGCGGTGCTTGCGCTCCTTGAGCTCGACCTCGGTCGCGGCTCCGGCCTTGATGACCGCAACACCACCGGCGAGCTTCGCGAGACGCTCCTGGAGCTTCTCACGGTCGTAGTCGGAGTCGGTGTTGTCGATCTCGGCGCGGATCTGCTTGACGCGACCGGCGATGGCGTCGGCGTCGCCGGCACCCTCGACGATGGTGGTCTCGTCCTTGGTGATGACGACCTTGCGGGCGCGGCCGAGCAGGTCGAGGGTCGCGTTCTCGAGCTTGAGGCCGACCTCCTCGGAGATGACCTGTCCACCGGTGAGGATGGCGATGTCCTGCAGCTGCGCCTTGCGACGGTCACCGAAGCCCGGAGCCTTGACGGCGACGGACTTGAAGATGCCACGGATCTTGTTGACGACGAGCGTCGCGAGAGCCTCGCCATCCACGTCCTCGGCGATGATGAGGAGCTGCTTGCCCGACTGGATCACCTTGTCGACGATCGGCAGGAGGTCCTTGATGTTGGACACCTTGGAGTTGACGATCAGGATGTACGCGTCTTCGAAGACGGCTTCCTGGCGCTCCGGGTCGGTCACGAAGTACGCCGACAGGTAGCCCTTGTCGAAGCGCATGCCCTCGGTGAGTTCGAGCTCGGTGCCGAAGGTGTTCGACTCCTCGACGGTGACGACGCCTTCCTTGCCCACCTTGTCGATGGCCTCGGCGATCAGGGCGCCGATCTCGGGGTCCCCGGCGGAGATGGATGCGGTGGCCGCGATCTCTTCCTTGGTCTCGATTTCCTTGGCGCCGGCGACGAGCGCCGCGATGACGGCCGTGACGGCCTTGTCGATTCCACGCTTGAGGCTGATCGGGTCGGCGCCGGCCGCGACGTTGCGCAGTCCTTCGCGAACCAGGGCCTGGGCGAGCACTACCGAGGTGGTCGTGCCATCGCCGGCGACGTCATCCGTCTTCTTGGCGACCTCTTTGACCAGCTCGGCGCCGATCTTCTCGTACGGGTCGTCGAGTTCGATCTCCTTGGCGATCGAGACGCCGTCGTTCGTGATGGTGGGTGCGCCCCACTTCTTCTCGAGCACGACGTTGCGGCCGCGTGGGCCAAGCGTCACCTTGACGGCGTCGGCCAGGATGTTGAGGCCGCGCTCGAGGCCGCGACGGGCCTCTTCGTTAAAAGCAATGATCTTTGCCATGTGTGTCTTTCGTCCTTCCGGGACGTCAAAAAAGCAACAGCTATTGGCACTCGCAATAGAGGAGTGCTAAACGATTCTGGCACTCTGACCCTGAGAGTGCAAGTGAGCGGAGGGTGGCCGGAGGGCTAGACGGGAGCGACGAACGAGACGGATCCCGCCGAGGGAACGAGCTCGATCCAGGTGTTGCCCGCGGCGAGACGCACGGTGGCCCCCGCGCCGTCGACGAGACGGATCGGATCCGTCGCCGATGCCTTCGACCACGTGGCGTGCACGGTGCCGCCGCCGGACGAGATCCAGGCCTCGCCGGAACCGATCAGGTTGGTCTTGGGCACGTCGTGGTCGTTGGTGACGGTGACGCGGATCACCACGACGTTTGTGGCGGAGAGCTGCGCCCCCGCGCCGTCCAGATCGGGCCCGCTGCCCTGTGAGCGCAGGAACACGCCCTTCGCGGCATCCCAGGTCCAGCTGCCGTTCGTGACCCCGGAGAACGCGTAGTTGATCACCGCGGTGCGCGCCCCGTCCTTCGCCGCGGTCGACGACGGCGCGTCGAGGGAGAACGCGAACTGCTGCGCGGGGGCCGGGATGCTCGCGTGCTGGGCGAGCAGCTCCTTGGCCTTCACGAGCACGTTGTGCGGTGCCGCCTTGGTGGGAGTGCGAAAGAACGTGCTGGCGGTGTCTGCCTGGCCGTGGATGGCGTTGTAGACGGGTGTCTTGCGCATGAGGTCGACGAAGCGCTGCTGGCCGCCGGAGTAGCAGATGATGCCGCCGAGCGGCGAGACGATGTCCGGGTCCATCGGGCGGATGGACCGCACGGGCCCGAGCAGGGCGGGGATGGTCGACTGCCACACCGCGACGTAGCGGGTGAGGCCGCCCTCCACCAGTTCCTGGTAGACGAGGTCGGTGCTCTCGAGACCGACCTGCGGCCGCGCCGCCGGATGGTTGTCGATCTTGGCGGCGATCGACGCGTGGTCGAGGGAACCCGGCGCAACCGTCGTGCCGCGCAGTGGGGCAATCGCGGTGGGAGCCGGCGTGTGATACCCGGAGCTGTAACTCGGGGCGGGGGCGGGAGAGGGGCTGGTCTTCTCGGGCACGCACCCCGCGGTGCTGAGTCCGAGCCCGATGACGAGGGTCACCGACAGCAGCGACCGAGTGCGTATGCGCGTCCGCGCCGAAGTGTGCCCCACGGCCACAGACTAACGCCGCCCGGGTGCCCGGGCGGCGTTAGCCGGGGCGCGCCCTCCGATCAGGGATCGCGCGGGTCGTTCTACTGTGCGAGGCGCACAGACTCCGCCTGCGGGCCCTTGTTGCCGGTGCCCACCTCGAAGGTCACCTGCTGGCCCTCTTCCAGAACCTTGTAGCCGCCCATGTCGATGGCGGAGAAGTGCACAAACACGTCCTGCCCGCCGCCCTCGACCGTAATGAAGCCGTAGCCCTTTTCAGCGTTGAACCATTTGACGGTTCCGTTCGCCATTGATAACTCCTTGCTGTGTTTCTCTACGGCGCCTGCGATGTTGCGATGCACCGGGTCGCGATCCGATTTCGGGTCCCACCCGGTGGCTCGAGCGACTTCGCACAGTGCTGGTCTCAGGAGTCTCGGATGGGGCAACCAATCCCAGATAATAACGACGACGCGACGCCATCGGAAGGAACATTCGGCTAATGAGCCGGCAAATCCGACAAAACGACGTTAATTAAACATCCGCGTAACACGGGAACGCGATTTCGGCCCAGGCGGCCGGGTTCGGGTCAGGCGGTCGGCGTCTTGTAGTCGCTGCCGAGAACCACGGTGATCGGCGACTCGGTGTAGACCTTCGAGAGCACGATGGTACCGACCTTGAGCGAGGTGACGAGGGCTCGTGCCGCCCCCTCGTTGGCCGGGTCCGTGTAGTACACGGTGGTCTTGACGACGTCGGGCTTCGCCGTGTTCGCCCGGCTGCCGACGTCTGCCGCCGCGCCGGCCCAGCCCTCCTTGACGAGGCTGTCACCGACCCGGTTCGCGAGCCCGGCCGTGGTGGTGCCGTTGAGGACGGTGATCGGCACCGCCGGGTCGAGTTTCGGTGCGGCGGTCGGCGTTCCCGTGGGGGTCGGCGTGGGGGTCGGGGACTCGGATGCGGCGAGGAACGGGAGGTCGATGGCCGACTTGCCATTGATCACGGAGAGGACGAAGAGGCCGCCGAGAACGAGAATCCCAGTGGCGAGGGCGGCCCAGGCGAAGCCGATCCAGCCGCGGCCCTTCGGCGCGGGACCTCGGTGGGCGCCCGTGCGCAACAGATCGTCTGGCACGCTGTCGAAGCGGTCTTTCGGGAATGTCGCCATGGTTCTTCCGATGCTTAGGGGTGGTCCGTCGCCGGGGCGGACTGGGCGGAGCCCACACTGCGGGCCGAACGCGCCTGCGTGCGCGCGTCCCTCATCCGTTGCAGGCGCTTGACCAGCATTGGATCGAACACCAGTGAGCGAGGGTCGTCGAGCGCGGCGTTCAGCAATTGATAGTACCGGGCCGCCGACAGCCCAAACTGCGCGCGAATCGCCTCTTCCTTCGCCCCGGCATGCTTCCACCACTGGCGTTCGAACTCCAGGATGCGCTGCAGGCGCTCCGGAATCGCCGACTCCGGACTCTGCCGCGACGTCTCGTCGGGCTCAGGCGTCGCTCCCACTCGCACTCCTCGGATCACCGCAATCCTAGAACCCGCCCCTCCGACAGCGCTGTTAGCGCGGTGGCACGGCGCCGAATCTGGTGGGCGCATCGCCCGCGAACCAGTCGAGGCTCTGCCCGTGCGGCCCCGTCCAGGCCAGCGGGCGCTCGTTGAGCGCGAGCACGAACCTGCCGGGCGGCCCGCTGTCCGGCGGAATGGCGGCCTGCACCGTGGGCAGTCCCCCGACCCCTTCGAGCGACACCCAGTCGACGCCGAGGCCGCGCACGGTCTCGACGAACCGCATCCGCCCGGCCGCCGGAAGGTAGACGAGCACGGCGCTCGCGACCACGACGAGGGTCGCGCCGGCTGGGGCCTCGGCGGCGAGCGCGGGGAGGGCATCGATCGCGTCTCCGCGCACGAGGTGGGGCGGGTCGAGTCGCGCGATGGCGATCGCGGCACGGAGGCGGTCTCGGCGTTCGTGCTGCTCCGGCCAGACGAGGGTCTCGAGCCAGAGGGTGTCCCGCGGGTCGGTGACGTCGAGGGGCGAGAGATCGATGCCGGCGCGCCAGGCGATCTCGGGCAGCCGGGTCGGCATCGGCACCAGCCCGTTCGTCGCGCACTCAAGCAGCACGCTGCTCGGGCCGTCGCACGGATGCAGCGGCTCGCCCCCGTCGTACCGGTAGCTGTAACGGTCCGGGTAGAGGCACAGGCCAGCGCTCGCCCCCACTTCGAGCAGGGCGAGCGGCCCGGGGATCATCGCGAGCGCCGGCAGCAGGCTCGCGCACCGCCGGGCCTCGTTGGTCTGCGTGCTGCGGTGCGCGGTCTCCGCCGCGACCGAGGGCCAGTGGCGCACGAGCCAGTCACGGAACCCGGCGTACTGGCCCTCCGGGGCACCGAGCAACCGGGAGCAGGCGAAGATGAGGTTGGGTTGCCGCTTCTGCAGCGGGAGCTCGTCGATCAGGGCGAGGACGGGGGCGTCCTCCGACACCGCGAGCGCCCACTCCTCATAGATCGCGGACTGGCCGTGCGCCTCGACCTCGCCGAAGGTGCGGTACCACGACGCGGTGTCCCTCACTCGGTGTCCCTCACGCGGCGTTCCTCACACGCCAGCTCGATACATGGAGAGGTGCGGAAGGCCCGCCTCCACGTAGACGGCGCCGAACGGTTCGAAGCCGAACTTGGCATAGAGCGGCGCGATGTACTCCTGGGCGTGCAGGAGCATGGCGTCGCGGCCGTGCCGCTCCACCGCCTCCGCGAACAAGACCTGCGCGAGTCCCTCGCCGCGTCGGTCGGCGCGCACGACGACGCGCCCCACAATGCGGTGGGCGTCCCGGTGCGAGGCCTCGTCGTCCCAGAGCACCCGCAGGTAGGCGGCGATGCCCCGGTCATCCGGAATCCACAGATGCTCCGCCGTCGGCTCCTGGTCGCGGTTGTCGAGCTCCTCTTCGTCGATCCGCTGTTCGACGAAGAAAACGTCGGTGCGGAGCTTGAGGATCGAATACAACTCGTCAGTTGTGAGTTCGCCCCACGACTTGCGGACTACGGAACATTCGGGCACGGTGCCGAGTTTAATGAATCGAACGGTTTTTTCGGAAAGGAACCATCCCATGAGCAATCACACCGACCCGACGAGCGCGCGAGGCACAAGCTTTCCCGTGGCGAAGTCGGAGGCCGAATGGCGTCAGGAACTCGACCCCACCCGCTACGCGATCCTGCGCGAAGCCGCGACGGAACGCCCGTGGTCCGGCGCTCTCCTCGACGAGAAGCGTGCCGGCGTCTACACCTGCGGTGCGTGCGGCGCCGAACTGTTCCCCAGCGGAACCAAGTTCGACTCCGGCTCCGGCTGGCCGAGCTTCTACGCCTCCATCAACCCGGATGCCGTGATCCTCAACACCGACAAGACCCTGGGCATGACCCGCACCGAGGTGCTCTGCGCCAGCTGCGGCTCCCACCTGGGGCACCTCTTCGACGACGCGCACCAGACGCCCACCGGCGACCGGTACTGCATGAACTCGCTCTCCCTCGGCTTCAAGGAAGAGAAGTAGCCGCCGCATGACGGTGCTGGATGCCGTGGGGCGCCGCCGCTCGTGGCCGCGGGTGACCGGCGACGCGCCCGGTCACGACGAGCTCCTGCCGCTCGTCGCCGCGGCCGGCACGGTGGCGGACCACGGCGCCCTGCGGCCGTGGCGTCTCATCGAGTTGCGCGGTGACGCCCTCGAGCGACTCGGCGCCGCGTTCGTCGAGGCGTCGGGCACCGAGGGCAAGGCAGCGGAGACCCTCGCCGGCAAGCCGCTGCGGGCGTCGCTGCTCATCGCCATCGTGGTCACCTACCGGCCCAGCCCGAAGGTGGCGGAGTGGGAGCAGGAGGCCGCGGCATCCGGTGTCGCCCACGTCTTGAGCCTGCTTCTCGCCGAGGCGGGCTGGGGTGTGATGTGGCGCACGGGGCATCTCACCCGCTCCGAGCCGGTGCGGCGCCTGCACGGGCTCGCCGACAACGAGCAGTTGCTCGGCTGGCTCTACGTGGGCGGGGTCTCCGACGATGGCCGGGACGTGCGCACCGAGCGCATCAACCCCGAGGAGTATCTGTCCGCGCTCTGAGCCGCCGGGACGGCACGGCGGCGATGGCCACCGCCACGAGGGTGAGCAGGGTGCCGGCCACCGTCGACGCCTCGATCACGTGCCCGCGAATGGGCAGGAACGCATCGAGCGCGAGGGACATCACGAGCTGGCCGGCAATCGAACCCAGCCCGAGCAACAGGACCCCCGTCGTGCGCACGACGACGACCGCCCCGGCGATGAATAGCGTGCCGATGAGCCCGCCGGTGTACAGCCACGGGTTGGTGGGGAAGTGGTCCGGCCAGCCGACGACGGCCTCGTGCACGGCGCACGCCGCGAGCAGCACCGTGCTGCCGGCCAGGAAGTTGAGGAACGTCGCCGTCATCGCCGACCCGGCGATGACGCGCACCTGGCCGTTGACCGCCTGCTGGCCGGCGATGCCGAGCCCGGCGGCGAACGGGAGCACCAGCATCCACGCCGGAATGTCGGTGACCAGCTGGGCCGACACCGCCCAGCCGACCGCAACGAGGGCGAGGGCGCAACCGATGAGCCGGGTCACGGTGATCGCGGCGGGAGGCGTGGCGCCGATTCCTCGACGGTCGATGGCGAGGCCGCTGATGGTCTGGCCAGACACGACTGCGACCGTGAAGAGCGCGACGCCGAGGGTCGCGCCGGTAAGCCCCTGGGAGAGCACGAACAGACCGCCGGCCACTCCCCCGGTGACGTACCACCAGGGCGTGGTGCGCGCCCGCACGGCCGAGGCGACCCTCGCGAGCCCCCGGCGACCCGGGCGCCAGACGGCGAGCGCGACGAGCAGGATGACGAACCCGGACCCGAACGAAATCACCGAGCTGAGATAGCCGTCGTCGAGGCTGCGCCCGAGCTCGCTGTTGATGCGGGACTGGGTGGCGGTGAGGATGCCGACGACGATCGCCCCGACGACGCCGGCCACGACCGTGAGCCGCCGCCGACGCACAGTGGCGGCGGGCGCGGGCGAGGTGGTCATCGACTCCCACGCTAGCCTGATCGCCGGGCGCGCCGCGGCAGCAAGTAATATGGGTTCTCGTTCGCCCCCTTAGCTCAGTTGGCCAGAGCACCGCTCTTGTAAAGCGGGGGTCGTCGGTTCGAATCCGACAGGGGGCTCCACGAAAATAGCTGGTCAGCGCCTTCTTTGCTGGCCTTCTCGGCTGCCGTAGCTGTCCTGGCGGTGTTATGTATCAGGACATCGGTGACACTTCTGCATCAATAGACGGGTGACCATTCACGGCGTCTTGGTGGTGACACTTCCCCTCATTGTTTGAGGCATGACGCCCTTTGAGCCTGTTGATCCCCGTGTCCGTCTCGCGATT
>NZ_DATCQQ010000049.1:0-4990 GCF_036569425.1 Lacisediminihabitans sp. | reverse complement strand
CCCGCCGGCGCGCTGGGCGGCCGCGGCACCCGTCGCACGCTCCGCCTCCCCGGCGACGGTCGGCGTCGCCGGGCTGGCGGCGGCGGACTGGATCACGAAGGTCTCCTCGGCATCCGGGATCCCGGCGAGGGCGCTCGAAGCCTATGCCGGGGTCGCCATCCAAATGAGCGAGGCCAACCCGGGCTGCGACATCGGCTGGAACACCCTCGCCGGCATCGGCGAGGTGGAGTCGCACCACGGCACGATCTTAGGGGGAACGATCGACGCGAGCGGACTCGTCAGCCCGCCCATCTACGGCGTTCCGCTCGACGGGGGGTCGTTCGCGAACGTGCCGGACACCGACAAGGGCGCGATCGACGGGGATGCGACGATCGATCGCGCGGTAGGACCGATGCAGCTGATCCCCGGCTCGTGGCGCAACTGGCACACCGATGCGAACGGCGACGGGCGCGAGGACCCGCAGAACATCGACGACGCGACGATGGCGGCCGCCCACTACCTGTGCCGGGCGAGCAAGGCGATGGGCTCGGAGGAAGGCTGGCGCGCCGGGGTGCGGGCGTACAACGGGTCTGACCAATACGTGGCAGACGTGGCACGCTACGCCGCGTCCTACGCCGCGGCCGCCACCAGGGCCGCTCCCGCCGGATAGCCGGCCGACCGAATCAGACCGACCGAATCAGACCGACCGAATCAGACCGTGCGGGACCGCATGGACGTGCTCGACCGCACGATGAGCTCGTAGGGCAGCGACGTGTTGAGCGTGCCCTGGGTGCGCCGGCTCGGGTGGAGCTGCTCCATGAGGATCTCCACCGCCTTCCTGCCCTGCAGCTGCGGAAACTGCGCGATCGTCGTGAGGCCGAAGAAGTCGCTCAGCTCGTGGTCGTCGATGCCGATCACCGAGACGTCGTCCGGCACTCGCAGGCCGAGGTCGCGCGCGGCGAGGATCGTGCCGATCGCCATCTCGTCCGAGGCGGCGAAGACCGCGCTTGGTCGCTTTCGCGGGTTGCCGAAGAGTTGCTTGCCGGCCGCGTAGCCGCCACGGATGGTGAAGTCGGCCGGCTGGAAGAGTTCCGGGTCCGGGGAGATCCCCGCGGCCTGCAGGGCGGCCTCGTAGCCCACGCGGCGGTTGGTTGGCAGGTGGAAGTCGCGCTCGGACTGCTCATTGCCGCCGATGTGGCCGATCGAGGTGTGCCCGAGTGACAGCAGGTGCTCGGTGGCGAGATGCGCGACGGAGACATCATCGATGCTCAGCGTGCGCACCCCGGCCAGCGGTCCGCCGACACCCACGATGGGCTTGTTGATGTTGAGCAGGCCGGTGAGCTCGGCCGGGGTGAGTTCGAGCGAGATCGCGATCACCGCATCCACTCTCTTGCGCAGCAGGAAATGCTCGAAGACGCTGCGGCGCTCGTCGCCGCCTCCGCCGAGGTTGTAGAGGGTGAGGTCGTAGCCGTTGGCGAGGAGGGCGCTCTCTGCGCCCTCGATCACCGAGCTGTAGAACCACTTGCTGAGGAACGGGATGACGACGCCGACATTGCGGGTGCGTCCCGTCGCGAGGCTCGACGCGTTCGAACTCACGACGTAGCCCAGTGCCGCGGCGGCCTTGGCGACCCGGTCCCGGGTGGACAGGGACACGTGGCCGTTGCCGCTCAGTGCGCGCGACACCGTCGCGGTCGAGACTCCGGCGAGCTCGGCCACCTCCTGGATGCCGGCCATCGAAGCTCCTCTGCTTGTACGCGCGCAACAGCCAGAATTCTAGTGGCTGGCCGCGCGAGCAAGTGATTTTCCTGCGGCGCGCTAGCCTGTATCCTTGTGAGGCGCGATCGAATCGAATCCCGGTGATTCGCCGGTCGCACATGGCAAGTTACCCAAGTGGCCAAAGGGATCTGACTGTAAATCAGCCGTCTAAGACTTCGTGAGTTCGAATCTCGCACTTGCCACCACCAGCACCATAGGCACACGGCCCGCGTCTGAAGACCGGGCCGTTTGCCGTTTCGGCACGACCACCGAAAGGCGACCATGACCGTCGAATCGACGAGCGGAGAACTCCTCGCCCTGGCCACGGAGATTGCGATCGAGGCTGGCGAGCTCGCCCGGCGACGCCGATCTGAGGGTGTGCAGGTGGCGGCGAGCAAGTCATCGCTCGAAGACGTGGTGACGCTCGCGGACCGCGAGACGGAGGCGCTCATCCGAGCCCGGCTGTCCGACGCGCGACCCGACGACGGCTTCTTCGGTGAGGAGAGCGGGGCGGGGGCAGGCTCGAGCGGGCTCACCTGGATCGTCGACCCGATCGATGGCACCGTGAACTATCTCTACGGCATTCCGCACTACGCGGTGAGCATCGCCGTCGTCGAGGGCGAGCCGGACCCGGCCACCTGGCGGGCGCTGGCCGGCGTGGTCATCAACCCCGCCAGCGGCGAACTGTTCAGCGCGACCGACGGAGGAGGCGCCCGCCTCGGCGACCGCCCGATCACCGTCGCGCCGCCGGTGGAGCTGTCCCAGGCCCTCGTAGGCACGGGGTTCGCCTACCTCGCCGCGATCCGGGCCGAGCAGGCGGCGGTGCTCGTGGGCCTCATCGACCAGGTGCGCGACATCCGCCGGATGGGCACCGCATCGCTCGACCTGTGCGCGGTCGCCTGCGGCCGGCTCAATGCCTACTACGAACGCCAGTTGAGCCCGTGGGATCACGCCGCGGGCGCCCTCATTGCCCGGGAAGCCGGCGCCCGAGTCGGTGGTCTTCGCGGCGCGGCGGCGTCCCGGGAATTCGTGCTGGCGGGGGAACCCACGCTGGCGGCTCGACTCGAGGATGCGCTCATCCGACTCGGAGCCTAGCCCTCAGAGAATTGCTCACGGTTGCCGGATGGGGGTGGATGACTTACCCTTTATGAATTCGTTATAAAGCGGTCCGATTGACCGCACAGATACTTTTTGCTGGTTGCGTGTGATTGAACGCGGATCCGCCCATGGAGGAAAGCCCCGTTGTCACTGCTCGCCATTCTCGCCGTCTCACTGCCGAGCGACCTCTCTCGGCGTGCGCTGGAACGCGGTGACCGATGAGCGGCATCACTCCTGGCTCCGGCGATTCGCCGTTTCCCACGCGCCGCGAGCTGCGCGAGCGGGCCGCCCGGCCGACCGGGCGCGCGGCGGCGACCGTGCCTACGAAGACTGCACCTACCAAAAACGTGCCGACGAACGACTCCCGGCAGGCCCAGCCGAAGCGCCAGCCGTCCCGCGTCGCGCGCCAGGTCGCCGCATCCACCGCACCACGCAAGTCGCGCCGGCCGAAGGGGCGCCTGCTGAAGAGGCTCGTGAGCTTCGGAGCGATGCTCGGCGCCGGAGCGCTGCTCGTGGCCACCTCGCTGCCCGCGATGGCGCTGCAGGGCAGCGCCGCCGACGCCCTCGACGCCGTCTCCCAGGCGCCCGTGCGCACGCAGACCCTCGCCGTAGACAAGAAGGTGCTCGTCCAGGCGCCGACTCGTGACGCCTACACCGTTGTCTCGCTCGCACAGAAGATCCGCGTGTCGTACACCCATGGGAGCTTCGACTACACGAACGACCCGAACGGCACCATCCAGTGGCCTTTCCCGGTGGCCGTGCCGATCTCGAGCGGTTTCGGACCGCGAGCGGCGCCGTGCGGCGGATGCTCGAGCTTCCATGAGGGCGTCGACTTCACGCCGGGCTCCGGCGTGCCGATCGGCGCCATCGCCGACGGCGTCGTGAGCCTCGTCAGCTCCTCCGGGGCGTACGGCAATCACGTGATCATCGACCACGTGATCAATGGCCAGAAGGTGCAGAGCCTTTATGCGCACATGCAGAGCGGCTCGGTGGTGGTTACCGTCGGCGAGGCCGTGAAGGTCACCCAGGTGATCGGCAAGGTCGGAAGCACCGGTGAATCAACCGGCGCTCACCTGCACCTCGAGATCCACCTCGACGGCACCCCGGTCGACCCGTTCGCGTGGCTCAAGGCGAACGCCAACTGACCGTCAGGCCACTGGCGCCCCAACGGGGCACTGGCCATCCGGCTCGCGGTCGGATAGCCTAGGCAAATGTGAGCGCTCCCAAGTGTTGGCGGCGATCGTCGAATCTCGACGATCACGGCTGACGCAGACTCACCCGCCGCCGAGCCGCCCTGAGGAGTCCACGACGTGTCCGAGCCGCCACCGCAGTCCCGACGGGAACTGCGCGAGCGGGAATCGGCGGGTCGGGAGCCACAACGCACGGTCGCGCCGCGGCCCAGGACAACCGCTGCCAGGGCGCCCAGGCGACGGATTCTGCCCAGGCTCCTGAGCGTCGGCGCCATGCTCGGCGCCGCGGCGCTCCTCGTGGCGACATCGCTGCCGGCCAACGCGTTCTACCGCGGGCCGGTCGAGGTGAGCCTCACCGCGAAGTCGGCCCCCGCGCAGGTGTTCGAGGCGAAGAACGAGGTCGTGGTGACGGCCCCCGCGCGCGACGCGTACAGCGTGGTGTCCCTCGCCCAGAAGGTCAAGGTCATGGCCGTGACCAAGTCGTTCTCCTACACGAACGACCCGAACGGCACCATCCAGTGGCCCTTCGCCGTGGCGGTGCCGATCGCGAGCGGCTTCGGCGACCGGCTCGTGGCCAACTGCGGGTACTGCTCCACCTTCCACGAGGGGCTCGACTTCACACCGGGCGCCGGGGCCCCGATCCAGGCGATCGCGGATGGCGTGGTGAGCCTCGTGCAGGAGGATCGTGGCGGTCTCGGCATCCACGTGATCATCGACCACGTGATCAAGGGCCAGAAGGTGCAGAGCGTCTACGCACACATGCTCGCCGGGTCGGTGCGGGTCACCCTCGGCCAGGCGGTCAAGGTGGCGGAGCAGGTGGGACAGGTGGGGAGCACCGGCGCCTCCACCGGCGCCCATCTGCACCTCGAGATCCATCTCGACGGCACGCCAGTCGACCCGTTCGCGTGGCTCAAGGCCAACGCGAACTAGCACCGCCGTCCCGTGCCCTGGGGCACGAAGTCCCCAGG
>NZ_DATCQQ010000048.1:0-26480 GCF_036569425.1 Lacisediminihabitans sp. | reverse complement strand
GGGGGGCGGGGCGGGGATGCGGGGCGGGGACACCGCGCGCTGGGATACTGGGGGCATGCCCATCGGTTCGATCACCCGCGGAACGACGGGCACCAATCGCCTGCGCCGGGTGGACCGGTGGATCGCGCAGCTGCCCGCCTTCCGCCGCTCGGCCGACCCCCTCGTTGTGGACCTCGGCTACGGCGCATCCGCCACGACGACCCTCGAACTACACCAGCGACTCGGCCGGGTGCGGCCAGACGTGGAGGTGATCGGCATCGAGATCGACCCGGCGCGGGTCAGGCTGGCGTCGGCATCCGCCCGGCCCGGGGTGAGCTTCCGGCTCGGCGGGTTCGAGGTGCCGCTGCCCGGCGGCCGTCTGGCCACGGTCATCCGCGCCCTCAACGTGCTCCGCCAGTACGACGAGTCGGCCGTGCCGGACGCCTGGCACCGCATGGTCGCCCGCCTCGAGCCGGGCGGCGTGCTCGTGGAGGGGACTTGCAACGAGGTGGGCCGGGTGGCCAGCTGGGTGGATGTCGCGGCGAGCGGTCCGCTGTCGCTCACGGTGAGCCTGCGTCTCGCCGACCTCGAGAGGCCGTCTATCGTCGCCGAACGGCTGCCGAAGGTGCTCATCCATCGCAACGTGCCCGGAGAGAAGATCCACGCGTTCCTGCAGGACCTGGACCGGCACTGGCAGCTCAACGCCCCGCTCTCCGTCTACGGACCGTCCCAGCGATGGATCGCCACCGCACGAGGCCTCGCCGACGACGGCTGGCCGGTGCTCGGCAACCGGTCGCGGTGGAAGCTCGGCGAGCTGACGATCGCGTGGGAGGCCGTCGCCCCGAACGGGTTCGACTGGAGCTGATCCCGCCGCAGCTCGCATCCGCCTCTCCCCCGCATCTCCGCGTCTTCGCATCTTCGCGTCTTCGCATCTCCGCATCTCCGAAAACGCAGGAGATTTCGCGCCCGGAGAGCCGATTCATCCCGAATGAGACGCTCACGGAAGGCATCTCCTGCGTTTTCGGGTGAGTCACACCTCGGGGAGGAGCGCGCGCGCCTTCTCCTCCGGCAGATCCGCCGCCGTGAGCAGGTCGACCAGGAGCGGCCTCAGCATGAGAACCACCACCGACTCGGTGACCGGGGCGCCCTTCGCGACGAGCTCCGGACGCAGTCGCTCGGCCACCGCGACGAGGCCGACGCGCACGGTGTCGGCGAGCCGCGGGTCGTCGAGGCTCTGGCCGAGCAGCCGCACCGAGGTTGCGAGGGACGCGATGAGGGAGGCGAGCGCCGGACGCGGAACCCCATCCCGCACGAGGAAGTCGATGCGCCGGCTGATCACCCGCAGGTTGCGGGTGGCGAGGTCCATGCCGGTGAGCACGCGGCGCTGGGCATCGAGCTCCGGCCCATGCCGGCGAAGGAACGGTGAGATCCGCGAGATCGAGACGGCGGAGTCGAGGGATGCCCGCCACTGGTCGATGATCGGCTGGGTGCTGCGCAGGCGCTCGAGCGCGTGCTCCGCCGCCGGCTCATCCGCCCGTTCGAGCGCCGACACGAGGGAGCCGAGCGATTCGTTGAGGGCGCCGAAGAGCCGGGCGGCATCCCGCCGGGCGATCCGCCGCGGATCCCGGGGCAGCAACGCCGTCACGACGAGCGCCACGACACCGCCGACGATGCCATCGATGCTGCGCACGAACGGCCCTCCCGCCGGCGCCGGCAGCAGCATCACGAGCATGGACTGCACACCGGCGGCGACGACGAAGGCGTTGCTCGGGGAGAGCAGCCTCGCCACGAGCAGGGTCACGAGCAGCACGAGGGCGATCTGCCACACCCCGCGCCCGATCACCAGCAGAAGCAGTTCGCTCAGCGCGATGCCGATCACGATGCCGATCGCCGATTCGAGCACCCGGGCCGGTCGCGCGTCGCGGGCGAAGCCGAGACTCGAGATGGTCACCGTCACGGCGAGCAGGGGCACGGCGTGCCCGAGCAGGTAGTGGGCGATCGAGTAGGCGGCGACGGCCGCCGCAACGATTTGCAGTGCGGGCACGATCGAGTCGACGACCCTGCCGAGCGACTCACGCGGCTCGAGCCCGCGCAACAGGCCGGAGCGCGACATGACCGTACCTCTAGCGCTTCACCGCGCCGAGTCGCGGAAGCCGGGGGACGTTCGCCTCGGCACCCGCCCCCGGCGGCACGACGATCTCCTGCGCGGCGGCCACGATTCCCTCGCTGGCGCGAACGGTGAGGGTCGCCAGCGGGTCGGTCGTGCGCTTCACCACGGCGAGCGCGATCGGCCCGAGCTCGAAGTGCCGCGCCGACGAGGTGATCGCTCCGACGACCTTCTCGCCGTGGACGACCTCGTCACCCGGCCGCGGCAGCACCGACTCGGAGCCGTCGAGGTGCAGCATGACCAGCCGGCGCGGAGGATGCCCGAGGTTGTGCACCTTCGCCACCGTCTCCTGGCCGCGATAGCAGCCCTTGCTGAGGTGCACGGCCGAGCGCAGCCAGTCGAGCTCGTGCGGAATTGTCTTGTCGTCGGCCTCGGTGGCGAAGCGGGGACGCCAGGCGGCGATGCGCAGGGCCTCGAGGGCGAGCAGTCCGGCGGCCGGCAGCGCGGCGAGGTCGGCGAGCGCCTCGCGCGGCACGAGGATCTCGCTGTACGTCCAGCCGGCGCCCGGATGCCGGTCGATGACCGCGTACTGGTGGCCGCCCGGAGTCACCGCCGTCCACGGGTCGTGCCAGACGAGGGGAACACCGTTGGGCTGCGCCGCGGCGACCTCCGGCGAACCGAGGGTTCCGATGGTGGCGAAGTCGGCCGTGCGGTCGGCGAGTTCCACGCGCAGCATGAACCGCATCCGATCGAGCCAGGCCAGGAGCCCTGGCGCCTCGTCGCTCTCGAGCAGCAGCCACAGGGCGACGCCGTCGTCGAGGAGGCGCACCGCGTACTCGAGCCGGCCGGTCGGGTCGAGCAGGAGGGTCTCGCTCGATTCGCCCGGCGAGAGGCGGGCGACGCTCTGGCTCGTGAGCGAGTCGATCCAGGTGAGCCGATCCGGGCCGGTGATGGTGAGCACCGCCCGGTTCGAGAGGTCGACGACAGCCGCGCCGGCGGCGAGTTCGCGCTGCTCCGCCATCGGGTTGCCGTAGTGCGCCGGCACGCCGGCGTCGCGGGCGGCACCGTCGACGGCGCCCGGCCGCTCGAGGAATGGGCTATTCGACACGGGCGAGCCTTCCGGATGCGTGGCTGGCGAGTTCCTGCCCGAGGGCGGCGATGTCCCACGCCCAGAGCAGGTGGTTGTCGACGAGACCGTAGAGGCGCGTGGACGCGCTGTGTTCCTTCGAGGTGACCGACCGCAGCACGGCATCCGTCACCAGGTCGATGCGCGGGCCCTTCACCTGGCCCACGTACAGTTCGCTCACGCCGCCCGGGTGCAGGATCGACACCTCGATGTCGAACCCGCCCGTGGCGTTGCGCAGCGTCTCCACCGACCGCGCGGTGGTGAACGGCTGGATGCCGACGCCGGTGAGCAGGCCGGGACCGGGGTCGCCCTCCGTGGCCGCCCTGCTCAACCGCCAGTAGCCGGTCTCGGTGGCGAGCGGGGTGAGGTTCTCGTCGAGCAGCCAGGTGTACGAGGTGTAGTTGAGGTGCGGCAGCCCGTCGTGGCTGAAACTCAGGCGATGCCCGAACTCGTAGTTTCGGGTCTCCTCGCCGACCGCGTAGTTGACGACCCCCGTGCCCTCCCAGACCCCGATGAGCCAGGAGAGGGGCACGAGCTCGGCCGGCAGGTCCGCGTCGAACTCGATCATGAGAGTCGAACCGTCATGAGCATCGAGCTGTTCAGCGCTGGCCCCGGAAGAGGTTGTACAGCACAACGACCGACACGTACCCGATGGCGAGAGTGGCCAGCACGAGCAGTCCGATGAAGAACAGTTCCAGCGGAAGATACATGAGCCAATCCTATGTCGGGCTCGCGCCTAATTCGGTGCGAGCGCGATGACCGCGAGGATCGCGGTGGCCGCGGCGAGGATCACGACCGACCCGCCGAGGCTCGCCATCACCCGGTTGACGAATCCGACCTTCTCTTCGGTGGCGAGCTGCACGCAGAATGTGACGAGGATGGCGGCGGCAAGCACGATCGGAATCCACGTTCCGAACTCCGCGGCGGGCGTGAAGATGCCCACGAGCACGGCACCGATGACCACGAGAACCCACACGGGAATCACGCTGCGAAGCGCGAGGGCCAGGCCAGGCTGATCAATGGTCACGTGCCAATCTTGCCCTACCCGGCGGACCGGCCGCTGAAAGTGCCTTTATACTGTGGTCTTGGCACATGGAGGACCCTTTGGCGCAGCTGTTGATCCTTACTTCTGCCGTCAACAGCGACGTCTTACCGGCCCTCGGGCTGCTCAGCCATCGCACGCGGCAGATTCCGGCGGAACCCGCCTCCCTCATCACCGCACCGAGTTGCGACCTGATCCTCGTCGACGCGCGCCAGGATCTGGCCAGCGCGAGGTCGCTGTGCAAGATTCTCAACACCACCGGAGTGAACGTTCCGCTGATGCTCATCCTCACCGAGGGGGGCCTCACCGCGGTGAGCGCCGACTGGGGAGTCGACGACGTCATCCTCGAAACGGCGGGGCCCGCGGAGGTGGATGCCCGCATCCGTCTCGTGGTCGGACGCCAGGCCCTCGACAAGACGAGCAACAAGATCCACGCCTCCGGTGTCGTGATCGATGAGGCGAGCTACTCCGCGAAGGTGCACGGGCGCCCACTCGATCTCACGTTCAAGGAGTTCGAGCTCCTGCGCTTTCTCGCCACGCATCCCTCCCGCGTCTTCACTCGCGAACAGCTGTTGAGCGAGGTGTGGGGCTACGACTATTTCGGCGGCACCCGCACGGTCGACGTGCACGTGCGACGGCTGCGGGCCAAGCTCGGCGACCTGGAGTCGCTCATCGGCACCGTGCGCAACGTCGGCTACCGCTTCAACGTGTACGACGATGACGCAGAACGACTTGCCCAGCCCGTCTCGTCCTGAGCGCGCGGAACCGGCATCCGCCGAGCCGTTCCTGCGCACACTGATCCAGCAGGCGACCTGGCAGGACGGCCAGCCGCCGTTCTCCGACCAGTCCCTGGTGGGGATGCGGGCCGGCGCGCGCGAACTCCTCCTGTTGGACGAGGTGGCCGCGGCGATCCTGTCGCCGACCGAGGCGGAGTTCGTCGTGGCTCCGGATGCCCGCGGCCAGGGCAATGGCACGACCATGCTCGAGGCGATCCTGGCGGCCAGGCCGGGCGAGCTCAGGATTTGGGCGCACGGCGACCACCCGGCGGCGCGGGCCCTCGCCCGCAGCCACGGGTTCGAACCGGTGCGCGAGCTGCTGCAGTTGCGGGCGCCCGTGGTCGCCCCCGCGCACGCGGAGCCGGCTGAACCGTTCCGTCCAGGCGTCGATGACGAGGAGTGGCTGCGGCTGAACGCGCGGGCCTTCGCTACCCACCCGGAGCAGGGCCGGCTGCGCCAGCCCGACCTCGACGCGCTCCTCCGCGAGCCGTGGTTCGACCCGGGCGACTTCCTGCTGCTGCGCGACGGCGACATTAACAGCGGCGACATCGACAGCGGCGGCAATGGGGGCGGCGACAATGGGGGCGGCGACAATGGCGGCGGCGACAATGGCGGCGCGATCATCGGATACTGCTGGCTCAAGATCGAGGGATCCGTCGGCGAGTTCTACGTGGTCGGGGTCGACCCGGATCGCCAGGGCGAGGGCATCGGCCGGCGCCTCATGGACGCGGGCTTCGCCCGGCTCGCCGCGCGGGGCATCCACACCGCCGCCCTCTACGTGGAGGCCGACAACGTGCCGGCGCTGCGGCTGTACCGGCCGCTCGGTTTCGTCGAGCACTCCATCGACATCCAGTACACCCGCGCCGCCTGACCCCTCTCCTCCCGGGTGCCTGCCCTCCGAAGAAGCAAGCGGCGGAGGGAGAGCAAGACCGCGTTTACCCCGCGTTAATGTGGCGCGCGATTGCCGGGAATGCGGGAGTGGGATGATGTGGGGATGGATAGCGAGACGTACCTTGGCGATGCCGGACTGGCCACAGACAGCCTCGACGACGACTACGACACCACCTGGGTCGACGACGGCACGCTGCCGCCCGAGCGCTACCTCGACCGGGAGCTGAGCTGGCTCGCCTTCAACACCCGGGTGCTCGAGCTCGCCGAAGACCCGGAGCTGCCGCTCCTCGAACGCGCCAACTTCCTCGCCATCTTCGCGAGCAACCTCGACGAATTCTTCATGGTGCGCATCGCCGGCCTCAAGCGCCGTATCCTCACCGGCCTCGCCGTTCCCACCAATGTGGGAACCGCGCCGACGGAGGTGCTCGCGGTGATCCAGGATCGGGCCCACGAGTTGCAGGCGCGGCACGCGGCCGCCTTCCGCAACCTCGTCAAGCCCGACCTCGACGACGCCGGCATCCACATCGAGACCTGGGCGGACCTCGGCCCGGCGGACCGCGAATCGCTCGACGAGATCTTCGCCAACCAGATCTTCCCGGTGCTGATGCCGCTTGCCGTCGACCCCGCGCATCCGTTCCCCTACATCTCCGGCCTCTCCCTCAACCTCTCGGTTCGCGTGCGCAACCCGAAGACGGGCAAGGAGGAGTTCGCGCGCCTCAAGGTGCCGCCGATGCTCTCCCGCTTCGTGCAACTGCCGGATGACGGAACCGGCCTGCTGCGTTTCATCCCCCTCGAAGACCTCATCTCCAATCACCTCGGCGACCTGTTCCCCGGTATGGAGGTGTTCGACCACCACGAGTTCCGGGTCACCCGCAACGAGGATGTCGAGGTGGAGGAGGACGAGTCGGAGAACCTCATCCAGACCCTCGAGCGTGAGCTGCTACGCCGCCGGTTTGGTCCACCGATCCGGCTCGAGATCACCGACGACATGGACGACCTCACCCTGAGCCTGCTCGTGCGGGAGCTCGACATTACCGAGCACGAGGTCTACCGGCTGCCGGCGCCCCTCGACCTCGGCGGGCTGTTCGAGATCACCAGGATCGACCGTCCACGGCTGAAGTACCGCCGGCACGTGCCCACCACCAGCGTGAGTCTCATGCCGCTCGAGTCGAACTCGCCGCCGGACATCTTCGGCTCGATCGCCCGGCAGGACATTCTGCTGCACCACCCGTATGAGTCGTTCGCCACGAGCGTGCAGGCGTTCCTCGAACAGGCGGCGGCCGACCCGAACGTGCTCGCCATCAAGCAGACCCTCTACCGCACCTCGGGCGACAGCCCGATCGTGGAGGCCCTCATCCAGGCGGCGGAGGCCGGCAAGCAGGTGCTCGCTCTCGTGGAGATCAAGGCGCGGTTCGACGAGTCGGCCAACATCTCCTGGGCCCGCAAGCTCGAGAAGGCCGGCGTTCACGTGGTCTACGGGCTCGTCGGGCTCAAGACGCACTGCAAGCTCGCGCTCGTGATCCGCCAGGAGGGCGGCACACTGCGGCACTACAGCCACATCGGCACGGGCAACTACAACCCCAAGACCAGCCGCATCTACGAAGACCTGGGGCTCCTCACCGCGAGCAACACGGTGGGCAAGGATCTCACCCGCCTGTTCAACCAGCTCTCCGGCTATGCCATCGAGAAGAAGTTCAAGCGGCTTCTCGTGGCGCCGCTGCACCTGCGCAACGGGCTGCTCAAGCGCATCCGCGCCGAGGCCGTCAATGCCCAGGCCGGGCTGCCGTCGGGCATCCGGATCAAGCTCAACTCGATCGTGGACGAGGTCATCATCGACGCGCTGTACCGGGCGAGCCAGGCCGGGGTGCCGGTCGAGCTCGTCGTGCGCGGCATCTGCGTGATCAAACCCGGCGTGGAGGGGCTCAGCGAGAACATCATCGTGCGGTCGATCCTCGGCCGGTATCTGGAACACTCGCGCATCTTCTCCTTCGTGAACAACGGCGACCCGCAGGTGTACATCGGCAGCGCGGACATGATGCACCGCAACCTCGACCGGCGGGTGGAGGCCCTCGTTCGGCTCACCAGCCCCGACCACCTGCGGGAGGTCGACGAGCTCTTCGAGCTTGCCCTCTCCGACGCCACCCCACACTGGGAGCTCGCCGGCGACGGCAGCTGGAGCCGCCATCACCACGACGAGAACGGCCAGCCGCTCGAAGACATGCAGAATGTTCTGATGCGACGAATCTCAGCGCGCAAGCGATCCGGTGTCGTGCGGTGATCATGCCTGGCCCCTCGAGGGTGTTCGCCGCCGGCGCGCTCTGCTGGAGGATCGTCGACGGCGAGAACCTCATCCTGCTCGTGCACCGCGAGGAACGCGCAGACATCTCCCTGCCCAAGGGCAAGGTCGACCCGGGCGAGACGCCGCCTCAGACCGCCGTGCGCGAAATCGCGGAGGAGACCGGCCTGTCGATCGCCCTCGGCGCACCGCTCGGCACCATCGAGTACACACTGCCCGGCGGCCGGGAGAAGACCGTCTTCTACTGGTCGGCCGAGGTGAGCGAGGAGACGATCGCCGCCTCCACCTTCACCCCGAACGACGAGATCGCGGCCCTGCACTGGATGTCGATCGACTCCGCTCGCGACATGCTGAGCTACGAGCGGGACCGGGATGTGCTCGACCGGTTCGCCGAGAGGGTCACGGCCGGCAACGCCCGCACTTTCCCCATCATCGCGCTGCGGCACGGCAAGGCGGTGCCCCCCGCGAGCTGGGACGGGCCGGACTCGACACGGCCTCTCCTGCACCGCGGACTCGAGCAATCCGAGAGCATCGCCCCGGCGATCGCCGCCTGGGGCCCGAAGAAACTCATCAGCAGCACCGCGGTGCGCTGCCTCGCGACGATCGAACCCGTGGCAGCCCTCACCGGCCTGCTCGTGAAGCGGTCGGTGAGTATCAGCCAGGATGCGTACGAGGACGGCACCTCCCGGGTGCGGAAGGTTGTGCGCAAACGCCTGGAGAGGCGGGAGGCGGTCGTGTTGTGCAGCCACGCGCCGGTGCTTCCCGAGATCATCGACGCGATCGCCGATGCGACCGGCACGCCGCTCGACGCCCCCCTGCGCCGGGCGGGCATGCTCGCGACCTCGGAGTTCACCGTTCTGCATGTGTCGGTCGCGCGACCCGACGGGGGCATCGTGGCCGTCGAAACGCACGGACCCGCCGTCTTCTAGCCGGGAATTTGCGCCCTGTTCACCTCCCGTTAACCGTCTGGGGCGTGGCCGGTTAACCGCGCTTTGTATTCTCGCTGAGGGGTCGGCACCCGACCCGCTTCCTGTAATCAAGAAATTCCCGAAGGGACCCCCGTGAACGTCAATCGACGTATCGTTACACGCGCGAGCAGCATCGCAGCCATTGCCATCGCGGCAACCATCGTCCTCTCCTCGTGCGCAGCAAACGAGGCAGCACCCTCAACCTCCGGTTCCGCGGCCCCGGTCAGCAAGCTCACCGGCACGCTGAACGGCATCGGCTCGTCGGCTCAGGCCGACGCCGAGACCGCCTGGATCGCCGGATTCCAGACGTCCAACCCGAATGTCACGGTCAACTATGACTCGCAGGGCTCCGGAGCCGGGCGCAAGGCCTTCATCGGAGGCTCAGCCGACTTCGCCGGCTCGGATGCCGCGCTCAACGCCACCGAGCAGGCAGCCACGTTCACCGGCTGCGCAGCGGGCAGCGGCGCCATCGACCTTCCCGTCTACATCTCCCCGATCGGCGTGGTCTACAACGTCGAGGGCGTGAAGAACCTCAAGCTCGACGCGAACACCATCGCCGGAATCTTCAAGGGCACGATCACCAAGTGGAATGACCCGGCCATCGCATCGCAGAACTCCGGCGCCACGCTGCCATCCGCTGCGATCTCGACCGTCCACCGTTCCGACGACTCGGGCACCACGCAGAACTTCACCGACTACCTCGCCGCCGTCGCCAAGACGGTCTGGACCCTTCCCGCCGGACAGACCTGGCCGTTCCCGAGCGGAGACGCCGCCAAGGGCAACCAGGGCGTCGTCGCCGCAGTGAAGGCCGCCAGCAACAGCATCGGCTATGCCGACCAGTCGGCCGCAGGCGGGCTCGACATTGCGCAGCTCAAGGTCGGATCGGCCTATGAGTCGATCAGCACGACGGGTGCCGCTGCGGTCGTCGCAGCATCGCCGATCGAGACCGGGCGTCACGCCAACGACCTCGCGATTGCGATCAACCGCACCGACACCTCCAAGGGTGCCTGGCCGATCGCCCTCGTCAGCTACCTGATCACCTGCCAGACCTACGCGGACTCGGCGAAGGCCACCCTTGTCAAGGCCTACGCGACCTACGTCGCGAGTGAAGCCGGCCAGAAGGCTGGGGCCGCTCAGGCGAAGTCCGCTCCCCTGGCGAGCGACCTCGCTTCCAAGGTGAGCGCAGCAATCGCTACCATCAAGTAACAACATCTCTCAGATCGGCCTGGGCTGTCCACTGGCCCAGGCCGATCTGCCGGTTCCCACGACTATCCCGAGCGATCGGCAGCGACAAATGACATCCGCACACCCAGCCACGGCCATGCGAAAGGCCAAAGTTCGACTCGGCGATCGCATTTTCTCCACCGGCACCGTCGTGGCCGGCTCGATCATTCTTGCCGTGCTGGCCGCCGTGGCACTCTTCCTCCTGATGGAGAGCCTGCCGGCGCTTGTCGCAAAGTCGGGCACCCTCCCCCACGGCGCCCCCAATTTTCTCAGCTATGTCGGACCACTGGTTTTCGGAACGGTGTGGACCGCCGCCATAGCGCTCGTCATCGCCGTGCCGATCTCCATCGGCGTAGCGCTGTTCATCTCGCACTTTGCTCCGCGTCGACTCGCCGATTTCCTCGGCTATGTGATCGACCTTCTCGCGGCAGTGCCATCCGTCGTCTTCGGCCTGTGGGGCATCCTCGTCCTTGCCCCCGCCGTCCAGCCGGGCTACGTGTGGTTGAACGCCAACCTCGGCTGGATTCCGCTGTTCGGCGGCCAGGTCTCCGGAACCGGCCGCACCACCCTGACCGTGGGAATCGTTCTCGCCGTCATGATCCTGCCCATCATGACGGCCGTGTGCCGCGAGGTGTTCCTGCAGACACCGCGACTGCACGAAGAAGCCGCCCTCGCTCTTGGAGCCACCCGCTGGGAGATGATCCAGATGGCGGTGCTGCCGTTCGCGCGCTCGGGGATGATCTCGGCCACCATGCTCGGCCTCGGGCGTGCGCTTGGTGAGACGCTTGCCGTCGCAATGGTGCTCTCGCCCGCGTCGATCGTCTCCATCTTCCTTGTGACCTCACGCAACCCGAACACGATCGCCGGCAACATCGCGCTTCAATTTCCCGAAGCCACTGGCGTCAGCGTGAACACCCTCATCGCGTCGGGTCTCGTCCTTTTCGTGATCACCCTGATCGTGAACATCGTCGCCAGGTACGTCATCAACCGCCGCAAAGAATTCTCGGGAGCCAACGGATGACCGCAGCCAACGTCGGCCCGATGTCCAACACGCTGACCGCGGGTAAATTGCCCAAGGGCTCCCCCTGGATGCTTCTCATCGGCAGTTGGGTGCTTCTGGGAATCGTCTTCCTGATCATGCAGCTCTCCGGGGTAACGAGGGAATTCAACCTCGTCGGCGCTCTGCTGCTCGGAACCGTGCTGTTCGATGTTCTGATTTTCGTCGTCGCCTCCCTCGTCGAGGGCGCCAGGCAGGCGAAGGACCGGCTGGCGACGTCCCTCGTCGCCACGGCCTTCATCGTGGCCGTTCTGCCTCTCGTGTCGCTGATCTACACGGTCGCGCTCCACGGACTTCCGCGCATGCTCGAGCCGAGCTTCTTCACGAGCTCGATGCGCAACGTGCTCGGCCCGGAGGGGGGAGCGGTGCACGCGGTGGTCGGCACCCTGTTGATCACGATCTCCGCGGCAGTGATCTCCGTGCCGATCGGGCTGCTCGCGTCGATCTATCTCGTGGAATACGGTCGAGGCAAACTCGCCAGGACCATCACCCTGATGGTGGACGTGATGACGGGAATCCCCTCCATCGTTGCCGGCCTCTTCGCGTACGCACTGTTCCTGCTCGTGACCGGCAACCCGGGCTACCGCTCCGGGTTCGGCGGCGCGGTAGCCCTGTCAGTTCTCATGATCCCGATCGTGGTGCGGTCGTCTGAGGAGATGCTCCGCCTCGTGCCCACTGAACTTCGGGAGGCCTCATACGCCCTCGGCGTGCCGAAGTGGCTCACCATCCTCAAGATCGTGATCCCCACCGCGATCGCCGGCATCACCACGGGTGTCATGCTCGCCGTGGCGCGGGTCATCGGCGAGACTGCGCCGCTGCTCCTGGTCACCGGTTTCACCACGAGCATGAACTACAACCTCTTCAGCGGCCAGATGATGACGCTGCCGATGTTCACCTACACCCAGTACGCCAATCAGGGCCCGCATGCCTCAGACTTCCTGAATCGGGCCTGGGCATCGGCTCTCACCCTCATCCTCATCGTCATGGCCCTCAACCTCGTCGCGCGTCTCATCGCCCGAATCTTCGCCCCCAAGCTCGGCCGCTGAGCGCCGCACAACAGAAGGAAACCCGTGTCCAAGCGCATTGAAGTGAACGATCTCAACGTCTATTACGGCAAGTTCAAGGCCGTCGAAGACGTGACGCTGACAATCGAACCCCGCACGGTAACCGCCTTCATCGGGCCGAGCGGTTGCGGCAAGTCGACGTTCCTTCGCACGCTCAATCGAATGCACGAGGTGATCCCCGGCGCATACGTCGAGGGCGAAGTGCTGATCGACGGTAACAATCTCTACGGTCCGGGCGTCGACCCCGTGCTCGTGCGACGCCAGGTCGGAATGGTCTTCCAGCGGCCAAACCCCTTCCCCACGATGTCGATTCGCGACAATGTGCTCGCCGGCGTGAAGCTCAACAACCGCAAGATCTCCAAGAGTGACGCGGAAGCGCTTGTCGAGAAGTCGCTGCAGAGCGCCAACCTGTGGAACGAGGTCAAGGACCGCCTCGCCAACCCGGGATCCGGGCTCTCCGGCGGGCAGCAGCAGCGCCTCTGCATCGCGCGGGCGATCGCGGTGCAGCCGGACGTCGTGCTGATGGACGAGCCGTGCTCGGCGCTCGACCCCATCTCGACCCTGGCGATCGAGGACCTCATTGAGGAGCTCAAGCTCGAGTACACGATCGTGATCGTGACCCACAACATGCAGCAGGCCAGCCGGGTCTCCGACCGCACCGCGTTCTTCAACATCGCCGGCACCGGCAAGCCGGGCAGGCTCATCGAGTACAACGACACCAACACGATGTTCTCGAAGCCCAGCGTGCAGGCCACCGAGGACTACGTCTCTGGCAAGTTCGGCTAGTCAGCACCGCGGCATCCGGTGCCTCCCGCAACACGCGTTTCTCCGGCGCCTCCCGCAACACGCGTTTCTCCGGAGGTTACGCGTCAAGCGCGGCCGAGAAGCCCGCGGATACGGGTAACTCCGGGCGCGCTGATCCGCACCAGCCCGAAACCTCCGGAGAAGCGTGCGCGGCGCGAGGAGCCCGGGAGGCAGACCCTGGCGGCTACCCGCTCGGACTCGTCGCTCGCGCTGCCCGCTCGCCCTGCCCGCTCGCGACCCGAGCCGAGCCAACACGCGTTTCTCCGGAGGTTACGCGTCAAGCGCGGCCGAGAAGCCCGCGGATACGGGTAACTCCCTGCGCAGGTTTTCCCGGCGGCCCGAAACCTCCGGAGAAGCGTGCGCGGCGCGAGGAGCCCGGGAGGCAGACCCTGGCGGCTATGCGCTCGGACTCGCGACGATCGGCTTGGTGGTGGGCTTCTTCGAGCCGCCGCTCGGTTCGACCGTGATGCCCACGGTGTCGCCGCTCACGATCGCCCCGTCGAGCACCCGCAGGGTGCTTCCCGACCGGGCAGCATCGAAGGTGCCGGCGCCGCCCTTGCTCGGTTCATAGCGGGAAGCCGACCGCCAGATCTCGAGGAACACCTCCTGGGTGACCTCCTCGGACCGGGAGTGGTCCACGAGCAATCGCCTAATCAGGCCGAAGACTCTCGGTGAGATCTCGTCGTACGGGGCGCTGAACGCGTCCTGGTCGCCGCCGGCGATTCGAGCCAGGAGGGTCTCCTTCGAGACGGGTTCCTCCACAGACTCCTGGTCCGGGTTCTGGTTGGCCTCTCGGGCACAAGTTCGAGCACCTCAAACAATTTCTGCTCCGGCGTGCACCGATGTGGCCAGCCCGACTTTTACATCGCGGATCGCAGCTTCCCTATTCAGGTGGACGCGACCACGCGTCACGCCCGAGGATCTCGTGGATCCCCGTTCACTGCCGCTCCAGCCGGTCACACAGGGAGTTCGAAACCCTGCGCCGACCGGTTTGGTCGAGGGCGCAAAATTACAGGAATCCTTCCCGGAGGCAAAGAGGAGGCCGGGCCGCAGAACGCCTCTCGGCGCGTGGCCGCTCGAAGCGGCGAATATTGGAGCCCGGGGTTACTGCGGCCCGGCCGTGGCCCTTGCGAGCCGTTGACCAGTCTACCAAGCCTTGCCGGTCGACCGACCAGTTCCGCGCTAGTCGAGGGTGCCGGCCCGCCACAGCCGAGCGGAGGAGACGAACTCCGTCGCCGTCTGGGAGAGGCGCAATGCCCGCGTCGTCAGTTCGGATGCGCGCTCCGGCGCGGTCAGCTCGACGTCATCCGCGACGCTCGTGCAGCCGAGCGACGACAGCCGGCAGAACGCCGCCGCACGGTCGAGCGCCACCGCGAAGTCGCCCTGGAAGAGCCCGCGCAGGATCTGGTCGGCGAGCGCGGTTATCTCGGCGGGTCCGGTCGGCGCCGTCGCTCCGGCGACCACCGGGTCGATCGTCGTGGCGAGCTCGGTGCCGCGCTGGTACAGGTAGCTCGTGCCCTCCGCATCCTGTCGCACCATCGCGCGCATGAGGTAGATGCGCCACAGCGCTCCGGGCAGGCTGCGCGGGCTCGCACGAGACCAGAGTTCGGCCACAGCATCGATGCCGTGCTCGTCGGTGAACGCCACGAGACGGTCCACGATGTCGGTTTCCGGACTTTCGCGCACCCTGTTGAGCAGCGCGTGGGCGGTCTCGTGCGCGACGCGGCTGATCTGGGCGGGGTCTTCTCCGCCCTGGAAGCTCTCGAACTTGGATCCCGAGAACTGGGTGGGCTTGTGGAACTCGTCGGTCATCCGTTCAAGCCTAGGCCAGCGGGCGGCCGCCAGCACCGGCGCGAATTGCCCTCTCAGATAACGGGGCGTTTCGGCACAATTCTCCACCGACGGCCCGGTAAAAGAGGTAAAATCAGATGCCGGGCCTCTCCGGCACGAGGAGGCATTTCACCATGAATATTCTGCTCATTGTTGTCATCGTCATCGCCGTGGCTCTCGCCATCACGGGCGGTCTGGTCAGTTCCCTCCAGTTTCTTCTCTGGGTCGGGATCGTGCTCGCCGTCATCGCAGTAATCGCCTGGATCGTTCGCAGCATGTCCGGGCGCCGCACCTGACGGCCCGTCATCACCAACACCGATGCTCTGCCATCGGGGCCGGACCGCGGGTTGCGTAATCCACGCTAGATTTAACCGCAGGGGCCTCTAGCTCAGTTGGTAGAGCATCGGACTTTTAATCCGTGGGTCGTCGGTTCGAGCCCGACGGGGCCCACCCATCCGGCTGCCTTTGTTTGCGGGGACTTTGGCTCCACTTTCGATCCTCATTCGGTCGCGCGAGAGTCTTCTGCCACACTCGGTGCACAACTTCTCAGGCGCCTGCAGCAATCAACGCCACTCCGATCGCATTCAGGTCTTCGTCGGAGAGGTCGCTGTATGTGTTCGCGGCTTCGTTCGCTGAGCCGTGGCCGAGCGTGCCTTGGAGTGCTTTGGTGTTCGCGTCCCTCGATCCCGCAAGGCTCGCGAACGTGGGCAGCAGCTAGCCCGTGCTCGTACCGAACAGCAGGCCGAGCGCGTAGGTGACCGCCGCCGCCCCGAAGCCGATCGCGAGCTGGCGCAGCGCTCGCTTGAGCGGCGAGGCGCCCGAGAGCAGTCCGACGACCGCACCGGTGCCGAGCAGGGCGAGTCCGACGAGGCCCGAGGACACGAGGATGGCGGTGAGCCCGCTGAGACCGAACAGGTAGGGCAGCACCGGGATGACCGCCCCGGACGCGAAGAAGCAGAAACTCGACACAGCGGCCCCGATGCCCGTGCCGACCGATTCGTGCAGGTACGCCGGCGGCGGGCCGGCGACGTCGAGGCTGTGGTCCCTCAACACGTCCCTCGCGTGGGCGTCCGCCTCCGCGGCATCCATGCCCCTCGATCGGTAGACGAGGGCGAGCTCGTTGGCGTCCACGTCGAGGTACGGAAGCGCATCGTTGCTCTCCGGGTCGGGGGTGGATGCCTCGAGCAGTTCCCGCTGGGAGCGCACGGACACGTACTCCCCGGCCCCCATCGAGAGGGCGCCGGCGAGGAGCCCCGCGACTCCGGTGAGCAGTACGACGTGGGTGGCGACACCGCTCGCGCTCACGCCGATCACGAGGGCAAGGTTACTCACGAGTCCGTCGTTCGCGCCGAACACCGCCGCGCGGAACGTGCCGGACAGGCGGTTGCGTCCGCGCATCGCCAGCCCGCGCAGCACCTCGCTGTGGATACGTTCGTCGGCGGCCATCGCCGCAGTGGCGTCGGAGTCCCCGGCGTACGGCGACCGGGCCTCCGCGCGCTGGGCGAGCGCGAGAACGAAGACGGAGCCGAACCGGCGGGCGAGAAACCCGAGCAGGCGAGTGCGGATGTCACCGTTGCGCGGCTTTCCGACGTCGTCGCCAAGCAGCGCCCTCCAGTGTTCCTCGTGGCGGCCCTCCGCCTCGGCGAGCGCGAGCAGTATCTCCCGCTCCTCGCCAGTGCGTCGTGCGGCGAGGTCGCGATAGACGGCGGCCTCTGCCCGCTCGTCGGCGAGGTGTTGGCGCCACCGCCGCAGTTCGGCCGGGGTGGGCGGTCGTTCGCCTGGGCGTCGAGTCTCGGTCACGGGATCCTTCCGGTCGGGCACGCGGAGGGCAGGCGACAGTGCGCATCCCGGCTCCGTGGCCGTTTGACCGAAGGTCTCGTTCGCCCTACCGACCGCTCGGGCCGTTCGGGTGGAGTACCGGGCCAGTCATCGAGACCGGCCAGTATGTCGATACGTCCGCGCCCGCTGCCCAGAACACGGGCGGCGGGGGGAACTACTCCCCTTCGTGCTTCCCAGAGTACCGGATTCCCCAGGACAGCGACCAGGTCTCGCCCGGTGCGAGCCAGCGCAGGCCCTGACCGCTGTTGAATGCGTTCGGCGGAGCGGTCATCGGTTCGACCGCGACTGCGGTGCCGAGGACTGGGGTGCCGAGGCCCCCATCCCGGGGGAAGATGCGGGTGGTGAAGACCTGCACGAAGGCGAAGTCGGCGTCCTGCCAGAGTTCGACGAACCGGCCGTCGCTCGCGCCGAGGCGGTGCCGGCTCACCTCGCCCGCCGGCGTCACGGAGCCGAAGGCGTCGTCGAGGTGCAACTCGGCGACGGGCCGGCCGCCGCGCAGGTCGAAGCCGGTGCCCTCGACCGGGTTCTCGCTCACCGGGTTGAGCCGGGCATCCGTCTCGAACCTCGTGCCAGCGGCCACGGTGAGAACGAGTTCGTCGGTGGGCACGTCGCCGAGGCGGAGGAACGGATGCGTGCCGACGGCGACCGGCGCGGTCCGCGCCCCGACGTTGGTGATGCCGTGGGTGACACGCAGCCCGTCGTCGACGAGCTCATAGCGCACGGTCGTGTCGAGCTGGAACGGGTAGCCGCGGGTGGGGAACACCGTGGCGGCGAGGGTAACGGCCGAGGCGCTTCGCTCGGCCACCGTGTACGGCCGGTCGCGCAGGAGGCCGTGCAGGGCGTTGCCGCGCTCGGGCTCGGTGAGGTCGAGCTGCTGCTCAACGCCGTCGAGCGGCCAGCGGCCGTCCTCGACGCGGTTCGGCCACGGGACGAGCACGATGCCGTCACCGAACGGCGGCACGACATCGTCGGCGTACGGCTCGGTGAGATGGACACCGCCGATCGACAGGGTGCGCAGCGACGCGGCGACCTCGGTAATGATGGCCCGCGCCTCACCGAGGGGAGTCGGAGCGGAGAGTTCGAACTGGAGTCCCGTTGGCGAGTGCACCGGTCAAGCCTACCGAGGCCCGTGGTCGACCTGGATCACCCGGAGGCCGGCATCGCGCAGGGTCTCGACCACCGCGGCATCCGCCTCGCCCCCGGTGATGAGCGTGTCGATCTCGGCGAGGGGGGCGACTCGGCTGAGCTGCGCCACGCCGAGCTTGGAGCTGTCGGCCACGACGACGGTGCGCGCGGCGGTCGCGATCATGCGACGCTTCACGTCCGCCTCGGGGAGGTTGACGTTGGTGATGCCCGCCGTGACGTGCACCCCGCTGCAGCCGATGAAGGCGATGTCCGCCCGGATGCGGTCGAGCACCACCCCGGCGAGCGGGTCGACGAGCGAGTGCTGAAGTGGCCTCAGCGTGCCGCCGGTGACCACGACCGTGAAGCGGGGAATGGCGGGCTCGAGCGCCAGGGCGATGTTGAGCGCGTTGGTGATGACCACCACGTTCTGCAGGTCGTCCCGCTCGAGCATGGCCGCGGCGATCGCCGTCGTGGTGGTGCCCACGTCGAGCACGACGGCCTGGTCCGATTCGATGAGCGCGGCCGCCGCGCGGCCGATGCGGGCCTTCTCGTCGGAGCTCGCGAGCATCGACTGTTCGAACGGCCGCTCGAGCCCGGCGGGTCGGGCGGGGGTGCCGACCACGGCTCCCCCGTGCACGCGCTGCACGACGTTGTCGTCGGCGAGCGCGTCCAGGTCCGCCCGAACCGTGACCTCGGAGATGCCGAACTGCCGGCTCAGTTGGGCGACCCTGGCGAAGCCACGCTCCTCGATCAGGGTGCGGATCTGCACGCGACGAGCGGCCGCCGGAGGGGTGTGCTGCGCGTCGGTCATGGACTTATCTTCGATTACTTGCGTTTTCTTGTCAATCGACGGTATTGTTTCCTTCGTTTTCGAAACTTGACCGGAGAAGGCCCATGTCACCGATCGTCAAACGCGAGCACCGGCTAGCCGATGGGCGCGAACTCATCTACTTCGATGACGCCGACACCACCCTGGCGCCAGACCGCAAGCCGGATGCCCGCGTACTCGACCCGCGACCGGAGACGGCGACGATGCGCCAGGACCCGCTCACCGGCGAATGGATCTCCATCGCCGCCGCTCGGCAGAACAGGGTCTTTCTCCCGCCGGCCGACAAGGACCCGCTCGCGCCGGCCTCGGCAACCAACCCCTCGGAGATCCCGGACAACTACGACGTCGCCGTCTTCGAGAACCGCTCGCCCTCCTTCGGACCCGACGTCTCGGCGGGCTACACCGAGCAGGACCTGCGCACGATCGGCCTCGGGCGAACCCTGCCGTCGATCGGGCGCTGCGAGGTCGTCTGCTTCAGCCCGGAGCACGAGGGGTCGTTCGGCAGCCTCACCCCCTCCCGCGCGCGCACGGTGATCGAGGCGTGGGCCGACCGCACGGCCGCCCTCTCGGCGATGCCCGGCGTCGCCCAGGTCTTCCCGTTCGAGAACCGGGGAGAGGCGATCGGCGTGACACTGCACCACCCGCACGGCCAGATCTACTCGTACCCGTACGTGACCCCGCGCACGACGCGGCTGATCGAGTCGATCGAGCGCTTCGGTCCGGACCTGTTCCAGAGCATCCTCGACTTCGAGGGCGCCTCAGAGCGCGTGGTGCTGCGCGGCGAGCACTGGACAGCGTTCGTGCCGTTCGCGGCGCGCTGGCCGATCGAGGTGCACATGCTCCCCCACCGCCACGTGCCGGACTTCGCCGCCACGAGCACCGAGGAGCGCGACGAGCTCGCCGGCCTCTACCTCACGCTACTGCGCGGCATCGACGCCCTCTACGACACCCCGACGCCCTACATCGCCGCGTGGCACCAGGCGCCGGTGCGCGAGAAGCGGGACGAGATCCGGCTCATGCTGCAGGTGACCTCCCCCCGCCGGGCCGCCAACAAGCTCAAGTACCTCGCCGGCTCGGAGGCGGCCATGGGAGCGTGGATCGGCGACGTGACGCCCGAGCAGACGGCCAGCGCCATCCGAACCGCCATCGAGACAGCAGGGACCAGCACGCCATGACCGACATCAGGGACGACGTCCGCACGGGATTCGCGGCACTGTATGGCTACGAGCCGAGCGGGCTCTGGTCGGCGCCGGGCCGGGTCAACCTCATCGGCGAGCACACCGACTACAACGAGGGCTTCGTGCTTCCCCTCGCCATCAACCGTCGCACCGTGATCGCGCTCGGCCTGCGGCAGGACCGCGTCGCCCGCGTCGCGAGCGACTTCGCCGACGAGGTCGTGCAGATCGACCTCTCGGCGCTCTCCCCCGAGACCGTGCACGGCTGGGCCGCCTACCCGCTCGGGGTCGCCTGGGCGCTCGGCCAGCACGGCGCCGACCTCGCCGCCGTGCCCGGGTTCGACGTCTACATCGAGTCGGACGTGCCGGTCGGAGCCGGCCTGTCGTCCTCGGCCGCCATCGAGAGCGCGGTCGCCCTGGCCCTCAACGACGTGTGGCAGCTCGGCCTCGACCGCCCGACCCTGGCCCGCGTCGGCCAGCTCGCCGAGAACAGGGTCGTCGGCGCCCCCACCGGCATCATGGACCAGTCTGCCTCGCTGCTCGGGCAGAAGGACAGCGCGGTCTTCCTCGACTGCCGCAGCCTCGAGGCCCAGATCGTGGACCTCGGCTTCGACGCCGCCGGCCTCGTGCTTCTCATCATGGACACGGGGGTGAGCCACTCGCACGCCACCGGCGGCTACGCGGAGCGCCGGGCATCCTGCGAACTCGGGGCGCGCGAGCTCGGCGTCGAGTCGCTGCGCGACGTGGGCGTCGACGACCTCGACCGGGCGCGTGCGATTCTCGACGACATCACCTTCCGCCGGGTGAGGCACGTGGTCACCGAAAACCAGCGAGTGCTCGACACCGTGCGCACGCTGCGCGAGAAGGGGCCGGCCGCAATCGGCGACCTGCTCGACGCCTCCCACGTGTCCATGCGCGACGACTTCGAAATCTCCGTGCCCGAGCTCGACCTCGCGGTCGAAACGGCGCAGTCCAACGGCGCCCTCGGGGCGCGGATGACCGGCGGCGGCTTCGGCGGGGCCGCGATCGCCCTCGTGCGGCCGGACGATCTTTCGCGACTCCAGGTTGCTATTGATGGCGCCTTCGCAGAACATGGCTATGGTCAGCCTGATACCTTCGTCGTGACGGCTGCGCAGGGCGCATCCCGCGAACCCTGACCCCCGAGCTCCTCTTCGAGCCGCAAGGAGACACGAGTGCGAGCGTTTCACCCCACCGCGTCGATCGCCGTCGGCGCCGTACTTCTCGCCGCGCTTCTCACCGGATGTGCCGGCGCGACGCCGGCAGCCCCGGTCGCGAGCAAGACGGCCACGCCGAGCGCTGCCCCCTCTGCGAGCTCGACCGCCGAGCCGAAGGACGTGCTGTTCACCATCGGCGCGAACGTTCGAGGCAAGGACGGCAGCACCATCGCCATCCTTCTCACGGCGCACAAGCCCCTCGCCTACAGCGTGAGCGCGGCGAAACCGCTGAAGGACGCGTTCATCGCCTCCTGCGGCGCGGGCACCGCCAGCGTGCCGGTGACGAACGACAGTCTCGCCGCGAACGGCAGCATCCTCATGCCGATCGACATCGCCTCGAGCTCCACCGGCAAGGTCTTCGTCTACCCGATCACCCTCTCGCTGGGCAACCAGTACCGCGGCCAGTCCGCGACGGGCAAGGGGGTCGCCCCGGCCGACTCGAGCCAGCCGTGCAACTCCGGCTACACCTGGGCGTCATCCGGCGCGGTGCACGCCGTCGCCGTCTTCGAGAGCGGCAACCCGGGCCCGGACCTCAAGTCCTGGCGTTATGCGAAGTACGGGTTCAGCGTGCCGTTCGAGTCCAACTCCACGATCGAGGCCTGCACCATCACGGTCACCGACCTCGGCAAGTCGGTCGTGAACGGCATCGACGGCTGGGCCAGCCCGGACTCCGACGGCACCTCGTGCCAGATCGGCTACGTGGGCGAGTAGCCCGATCGGCGCCGCTCGAGCAGGTTCTGCACCGACGGCGGGAGCGGGATGCCCTGGGCGAGGTCCGGGGCCGCCAGCGCGGTCGTGAAACCCGTGGCGACCGGCAGCACGCCGGCCCAGGCGGTGCCGGCCACGTCATCCGGACCGTCTTCCGACCAGCCGTCAGACACCTTGAGGGTCCAGTCCTCCACCTCGAGTCGCAGAACGAGCGTCGCCGCGAGCTCCTTGGCGTTGTGCCGACGGATCTCGCCGACGCGGCCGGGAATGATCGCGTTCGTGATGTGGTCGAGGGCGTGCACCTTCGCGTCGTCGGTGACCGGCCGGCAGCCGCCGAAGAGCACGGCACTGCGGTAGTGCATCGAGGATTCGAACGCCGACCGCGCCACCACGACGGCGTCGAGCGCCGTCACCGAGAGGGCCACCGGCGTCCCCGTCGCGAGCAGGCGCAGCCAGCGGGAGCCGGTCGACCCGTGCACCAGGATGTCGTCGCCGGTCGAGACGATGGCGATCGGCAGCACGCGCGGTTCGCCGTCGACCACGAAGGCGACGTGCCCCACCCGCGCGTCGGCGACGAGGGCGTGCAGGGCCGCACGATCCCGGCCGGGATACTTCTCCGGCATCCTGGCCGGGATCGCGCGGTCCTCGCGGCTCATAGCCGTTCGGCCGCCGCGACCACGTTCGCCATGAGCATGGCCCTGGTCATCGGGCCCACCCCGCCCGGCACGGGCGAGAGGAAGCCGGCGACCGCGGCGACCGCGGGGTCGACGTCGCCGATGAGCTTCGCCTTGCCGGTCTCCTCGTTCACTCGGCGGGTGATGCCCACGTCGAGCACGGCGGCTCCCGGCTTCACCCAGTCGGCCTTCACGAGTCCTGGCACGCCGACCGCCGCGACCACGATGTCCGCGCGGCGAACCTCGTCGGCCAGGTCGACCGTGCGGGAGTGCGCGAGCGTCACGGTGGCGTCGAGCCCCTTGCGGGTGAGCAGGAGCCCGAGCGGCCGGCCGACGGTGAGCCCGCGGCCGATCACGATCACGCGCCGGCCGGCGATCGGCACGCCGTAGCGCTGCAGCATCTCCACGAGTCCCGCCGGGGTGCACGGCAACGGCGAGTCGAGCTCGCCGGAGACGCCGAGCACGAGCCGGCCGAGGTTCATCGGGTGCAGTCCGTCGGCGTCCTTCGCCGGGTCCATGAGCTCGAGCATCGCGTTCTCGTCGATGCCGGCCGGCAGCGGGAGCTGGATGATGTAGCCCGTCACCGCCGGGTTGTCGTTGAGCGCGACGATGGCGGCGCGCACCTCGTCCTCGGTGGCCGTGGCCGGCAGGTCGACGCGGATCGACTCGATGCCGAGTTCGACGCTGTCCCTGTGCTTTCCGGCGACGTAGGACAGCGAGCCTGGATCCGTGCCGACGAGGAGCGTGCCGAGGCCCGGGAACACCCCGCGTGCCTTGAGCGCGGCGATGCGGTCGACGAGCTCCAACCTGACGGCGGACGCGGTTGCGACGCCATCCATCCTGACTGCGGTCACGCCCACGCGCCGGGGCTCGTGAGTCCCGGGTAGAGCGGGTAGCCGTCGGTGAGCGCGAGCACGCGCGCACGGAGGGCCGCGACATCCGGGTTCGGCATGAGGGCGATCGCGATGATGTCGGCGACCTCCGCGAACTCCTCGTCGCCGAAGCCGCGCGTGGCGAGGGCGGCCGTTCCGATCCGCACTCCGGACGGCGTCATGGCGGGGCGCGGGTCGAACGGCACGGCGTTGCGGTTGACGGTGATGCCCACCGAGTGCAGGATGTCCTCCGCGTCCTGGCCGTGGATGGCCGAGGTGCGCAGGTCGACGAGCACGAGGTGGACGTCGGTGCCGCCGGTCAGGACGTCGATGCCGGCCGCGGTCGCGTCCGGCGCGGTGAGGCGCTCGGCGAGAATCTGCGCGCCGCGCACGGTGCGCTCCTGACGGTCCTTGAACTCGGGCTCGGCGGCGAGCTTGAACGCGGTCGCCTTCGCGGCGATCACGTGCATGAGCGGCCCGCCCTGCTGGCCGGGGAACACGGCGGAGTTGAGCTTCTTCGCGAGCGCCAGGTCGCGGGCGACGATGAAGCCCGAGCGCGGACCGGCGAGGGTCTTGTGCGCGGTGCTCGACACGACATCCGCGTACGGCACCGGCGACGGGTGAAGGCCCGTCGCGACGAGACCGGCGAAGTGCGCCATGTCCACCCAGAGCTTGGCGCCCACCTCGTCGGCGATGGCACGGAACGCGGCGAAGTCGAGCTGGCGCGAGTACGCGGACCAGCCGGCGATGAGCACGGTCGGCCGGTGCTCGAGGGCCTTCTCGCGCACGACGTCCATGTCGACGCGGAAGGTCTCGGGGTCCACCCCGTAGGCGGTGGCGTTGTAGAGCTTGCCAGAGAAGTTGAGCTTCATGCCGTGGGTGAGGTGCCCGCCGTGCGCGAGTTCGAGGCCGAGGATGGTGTCGCCGGGCGTGGCGATCGCGGCGAGCACTGCGGCGTTGGCGGTGGCACCGGAGTGGGGCTGCACGTTGGCGTACTCGGCGCCGAAGAGCGACTTGACGCGCTCGAGCGCGAGGTTCTCCGCGATGTCGACGAACTCGCAGCCGCCGTAGTACCGGCGGCCGGGGTAGCCCTCTGCGTACTTGTTGGTGAGCACGGAGCCCTGGGACTCGAGCACCGCGCGGGCGACGAAGTTCTCGCTCGCGATCATCTCCAGCGTGCCGCGCTGGCGGCCGAGCTCGGACTCGAGGGCCGCCGCGATCTCGGGATCGACGCTCGAGAGCGGATCCGTGAAGGTGGTGGGAAGTTTGTCGGTTACTGCGTTTTCAGCGGACACTGGCGTTGCTCCTTAGACATGACCGGACGACAAAAGGCTATCCGGTTCGGCCCAGGCGTACGGCCGAATCGTAGAAGGTCGCTCCCCGATGGTTACCCACCTCAACGCCAGTCGCGACCCGATCATGTTACCAGCCCGGGGCCCTTCCCCGCGGCGCGCGTTTCTCAGCGGCGCGCGTTTCCCAGCGGCGTGCACTCCTCAGCGGCCTGCACTCCTCAGCGGCCTGCCTCAGCGACCTGCACTCCTCAGCGACCTGCCCCGAGCAGCGCGTCGACCTCCGCGCGGGTCGGGGCGGTCGCCGGACCGGAGCGGGTGACGGCGAGGGCGGCGCACGCGTTCGCGCGGCGGGCGGCGGCCACCGGATGCTCGCCGGCGGCGAGCGCGGCGAGGAACGCGCCGGCGTGGGCGTCCCCCGCGCCGGTGGTGTCGACCGCGGCCACCGGGAACCCGGGCACGTGGGTGATCTCGCCGCGCACGCAGAGCAGGCAGCCGTCCGGTCCGAGGCGCACGACCACGCCGCCCTCGACCCCGCCGACCCGGGGCAAATGGCCGCTCTGGGACGGTCGAAGCGGCCATCCGCCCCGAGTCGAGCATCCTGCCCGGAGCGCGGCCACGGCATCCGTCTCCCCCGTGAGCATCATGGCCTCCCGCGCGTTGCAGCTCAGCCAGTCCGCCCGTCCGGTGACCCGCCGCCACACCTCGTCCGGGATGTCGGTGGCGAGCGGTCCGGGGTCGAACAGCACCCGGGTGCCGGCCGGCACGGTGCCCAACCAGGCCGACAGCACCGCGCCGTTCGTGCGCTCCAGCAGACCGTAGCCGGACACGTGCACCAGGTCGTGCTCGCCCGGAAGTACAGCGGAGACCGCCGTCGCGGTGAGGGCGGCCTCGGCGCCGAAGACCGTGACGAAGGTGCGTTCGCCTCCCGCGTCGATGAGGACGATGTCGTAGCCGGTGTCGAGGCCGGGCGTCGGCGGCAGGAGCACGTCGATTCCCGCCGCGAGGAGCTCGGCCCGCACCCGGTCGCCGAACACGCCGGTGCCGTGCGCGCCCGCGTAGGCGGTCGGCAGACCCTGGCGCACCGCGGCGACCATGGTGTTGAAGCTGCCGCCCGCGGAGACCCCCGCCGCCTCGGCGAGCACATCCCCGCCACGCTCCGGCAGGTTCGGCACCCTCGCGGCGATGTCGATGACGACGTTTCCGACGCTGACCAGCCGCGCGTTCATCGCAACGCCAGCAGTGCGTCGACGACCGGGTCGAGGCGCAGGCCGTTCACTCGGTCGACGGTCTCCCTCGCCTCGAGTGGGAATGCCGCCGTGCCGTGGGTCGCGCCGGCCACCGCGCCGACCATCGCGGCGACGGTGTCGCTGTCCCCGCCGAGCGACGCGGCAGCCAGGCATGCCTGCCACGGGTCGTCGGGGAAGGTCGCGAGGATGCCGAACGCCGCTGGCACCGATTCCTGCGTCGCGAGGCTCGTGCCGACGAGCTCGTAGATGTCGTCGAGGCTGCGCTCCGGGTCGGCCGGGTCGGCGAGGCCGATGGCCCAGCGGATGCGGCGGGAGACGTC
>NZ_DATCQQ010000047.1:0-12543 GCF_036569425.1 Lacisediminihabitans sp. | reverse complement strand
CTCCGCGACGCGAACGAACGCGCCGAAGGGGACGAGCTTCGTGACCTTGCCCGGTGCAACCTGGCCGATGGCGTGGGTGCGGGCGAAGACCTGCCACGGGTCTTCCTGCGTCGCCTTGAGCGACAGGGAGACACGCTCGCGATCGAGGTCGACCTCGAGGATCTCGACGGTGACCTCCTGGCCAACCTCGACAACCTCTGAGGCGTGCTCGATGTGCTTCCAGCTGAGCTCCGAGACGTGGACGAGACCGTCGACGCCGCCGAGGTCGACAAACGCACCGAAGTTGACGATCGACGACACGACACCCTTGCGAACCTGGCCCTTGGCGAGGTTGTTGAGGAACGTGGTGCGGCTTTCGGACTGGGTCTGCTCGAGGAGCGCGCGACGCGAAAGCACAACGTTGTTGCGGTTCTTGTCGAGCTCGAGGATCTTCGCCTCGATCTCCTGGCCGAGGTACGGCGTGAGGTCCCGGACGCGGCGCAGCTCGATGAGCGACGCCGGCAGGAAGCCGCGGAGTCCGATGTCGACGATGAGGCCACCCTTGACGACCTCGATCACGGAACCGGTGACGACGCCATCCGCTTCCTTGATCTTCTCCACATCGCCCCACGCACGCTCGTACTGAGCGCGCTTCTTGGAGAGGATGAGGCGGCCTTCTTTGTCTTCCTTCTGGAGGACGAGGGCTTCGACAACATCGCCGACCTGGACGACCTCGGTGGGGTCCACATCGTGCTTGATGGAGAGTTCGCGGGAGGGGATGACACCCTCGGTCTTGTAACCGACGTCGAGGAGGACCTCGTCACGATCGATCTTTACAACGGTTCCTTCAATGAGGTCGCCGTCGTTGAAAAACTTGAGAGTCTTTTCGACCGCGGCAAGAAAATCTTCAGCAGATCCGATGTCGTTGATGGCGACCTGCTTCGGTGCCTTTTCGGTCGTTACGATTGTCATGTAGTAGTTGCTCCAGGATGGACATGTGTTTGGCCGGTCGCAGCGTGGTTCTCTGGGTGTTGTTGGTGTTGGTGTTTCTGGTGAGGTAAGTCCCGCGACAGGCAGGTGGATGAAACTTCGCAGAATTGCGACGTTCTAGTCTACCGCCCCGCCAAGCCTCGCGCCACCTCGGCAGTGGGCGCGAGGGTGTTCGGCGGCGAGTCTGGCCCGTCCGGCCTGAGTGGCCGCTCGCGGGCGGGGTGTCATCGGCCGACGATGTCCCGCAGCGCCCGGTCGAGAACGGGATGCGCGAACCGGTAGCCGGCGGCCTCGAGGCGTTCCGGCACGACCCACCGGCTCTTCAGCACGAGTTCGGTCTCGGTGCGGATCAGCGCCGAGCCGATCTCGAGCATCCACCGCGGCGCGGCCAGGCCGAACGGCACACCGAGCACGTCTCGCAGGCGCGCCATGAAGCCCACGTTGTCTGTGGGATTCGGCGAGCTCGCGTTGACGACCCCGTCGATGTCGTCGTGCTCGCGCACGAACCGGATGATGCCGAGCACATCGGCGATGTGGATCCAGCTGAATCTCTGCCCACCGTGCGGGGCGCGGAACGCGTGGTAGGTGCCCGCCGCGCGTCGCGCCGGCGTGGAGAACCATGGCCCGTCCAGTTGCGGACCCCCGAGGCCGAGGCGCGCCAGCCGGCGCAGCGGCACAAGGGCGCTGCCATCGCCGAGGACGATCGCCATCCGAAGCGCGACCCGGCGGGTGCCGGGCAGCTCGTCGGCGAAGAACGCCTCCTCCCACCCCTTCGCGACGCTCACCGAGAAGCCTTCTCCGAGTTCCCCGGTCGACTCGGTCATCGGCCGGTCGTCGGCGTGGCGGTAGATGGTGGCCGTTGACGAGTTGATCCAGAGCGGTGGCGGGGCTGCGCAGGAGCGGATGGCCGAGGCCAGTTCCCGCGTCGTCTCGACTCGCGAGCGAAGGATCTCCGCCCGGTTGGCGGGGGTGTATCGGCAGTTCACGCTCTTGCCGGCGAGGTTGACCAGGAGGTCCGCTCCGTCGAGGAGCCTCGCGATCGCGGCGGTGTCTCCCCATTCGGCATCCGCGCCCGAGCGCCCGATGGTGGACACCCTGGCCCCCTCGGCCCGGAAGGCGTCCGCGAGGTAGCGCCCGATGAATCCGGATGCCCCGGCGATCACGACATGGTCCGTCACGAGCCAGCCTCCCCCGTCCGGATCTCGTAGTGGAACGACCCGGAGTATTCGTAGAGCCTACCGACCAGCGGTGCGTCGATGGTCACGCTCACGTGCTGCCGCCCCGACCCGTCGTCGAATCGTTCGACGAGGTTGACACGGGGACTCAGCGCACGCGGCAGCCGCATCCGCCACGGTCCGACTCGCACCGCCAGGCTCGTGGACCGCAGCTGCAGGGCGCCGTCGGACACCGTCGCCTCGAGCCGGGCCTCCAGGCGCCGGGACCGGCCGAGGAAGTCCACGAGGTTGCCCGCGTCCGCGGTGATCGCGTCGACCATCGTGCGGTCGCCGCCGGCGAGGTGGAAGGTGCGCTCGGCGGCCACCGCGGTGCGGCCGGCGGCGTCGACGATCGGGCGGTTGACCACGGTGAATGGCACGTCGCGTTGCCACACCGCGAACAGCACACCCTGCCGGCCGAGCACCCAGAGGGCGGGCCACAGCCAGCGGCGCGGGGTGCCCACCACGTCGAAGACGCCGTCGCCACGGCCGAGGCTTCCGACCGGAATGGCGCCGAAGTAGGCTCGCAGCCGCGGGTGGAGCTCGTCGAGAGCTCCTCCCACGACCGCACGGTACGGCGACCCGTCGCCGGGAGCGGCCGGCACGACTACTGGAACAGCGCCGCTTTGAGGGTGTCGAGGCCGACGCCCCCGATGTCGAGCGCCTTCTTGTGGAACGCGCGGATGTCGAAGTCCGCGCCCTCGCGGCGGGCCGACTCGTCGCGAAGCTGCTCCCAGATCCGCTGCCCGATCTTGTATGACGGGGCCTGGCCCGGCCAGCCGAGGTAGCGGTTCACCTCGAACCGCACGAACTGCGGGCTCATGTTGACGTTGTTTCCGAGGAACTCGAAGGCGTAGTCGCCCGTCCAGGGGCCCGATCCGTCTGGCAGGGTCTTCTCGAGATGCACGCCGATGTCGAGCACCACACGCGCGGCGCGCATCCGCTGGCCGTCGAGCATGCCCAGCCGGTCGGCCGGATCGTCGAGGTAGCCGAGCTGCTCCATGAGCCGTTCGGCGTACAGCGCCCAGCCCTCGGCGTGACCGGACGTGCCGGCGTTACGCCGCCAGGTGTTGAGCAGCGCCTTGTTGTACACGGCCTGCCCGATCTGGAGGTGATGCCCTGGCACGCCCTCGTGATAGACCGTGGTGAGCTCGCGCCAGGTGTCGAACTCGGTGACGCCCTCCGGCACGCTCCACCACATGCGTCCGGCCCGAGAGAAGTCGTCGGTGGGAGGCGTGTAGTAGATGCCTCCCTCCTGGGTGGGGGCGATCAGGCATTCGAGCCGGCGCACCTCGGCGGGGATGTCGAAGTGAACCCGGGAGAGCTCCTCGACCGCACGGTCGCTGGTCTCCTGCATCCACTTCTGCAGCGCGTCGGTGCCGTGGAGCTTGCGCGAGCTGTCCTCGTCGAGGAACGCGATCGCCTCGAGCACCGACGCACCGGGCTTGATCTCGCGGGCGATGGCCTCCTGCTCGGCGGTCATCCTGGCCAGTTCCTCGATGCCCCATTCGTAGGTCTCGTCGAGGTCGACGACGGCGCCGAGGAAGTCGCGCGAGGCGAGCGCGTAGATCTCGCGGCCGACGGCATCCCGCTCTGGCGCGTGCGGCGCGAGCTCATTCTGGAGGAAGTCGGCGAGCACCGCGTACGCGCCGGCGGATTCCTTGGCCGCGGACGCGAGGTCGCTCTTCAGCGACTCGGGCAGCTCGGCCTCCCCCGCCTTCGCGCCGCTCGCCAACTGGAAGAAGAAGCCGGTGTCTGCCACCTGCTTGGCGGCCTGGGCCACCACCTCGCGAATCTGGCGGATCGCCGGCACGTTGCCGGCGGCGATGCCCGTGCGGAGGGTCTCGATGTAGCCGTTCATCGCCGCCGGGAGGTTGCGCATGCGCGTGGCCATGTGCGACCAGTTCTCCTCGGACTCCGTCGGCATCAGGTCGAAGATGTCCCGGAGGCTCTGCGGTGCGGAGGCGATCACGTTAAGATCGCGCTGGTCGAAGCCGGCTTCGTGCTTGTCGATCTGCAGTTGAAGCTCACGGGAGAGATCCATCTTGGTGACCGCGTCGACCGCGTCGACGGGGGTGGACGCCGCGATCTGCCCGAGGGTCTTCTTCACCTCGGCGATCACCCGTTCGGCACCGGCCGGCGAATAGTCGGCGTACTCGCCCTCCCTGCCCTCCCGGCCGAGGTACACGCGGTACTCGGGGAACAGGTCGAGTTCGGTGTCGACCCACGCTTCGGCGATGGCATCGATCGGAGTGGGGGTGCGGACCTCGTGGGTCTCGGTGGAATCGGTCATGCCCCGAGCCTATGACAGGGCGCCAATCGCCGGGGAAGCCTTCGCCCGGGAGGCCGCGCCGGCGGCTAGTCGGCGGCTACTCCTTGTCGAGGTCGCGGCCCAGAAGTTGCGCGAGCAGGTCGACCGCGGCATCCGCACCCTCCCCCTCCGCGGCGATGGTGACCTGGTCGCCGTGGTCCACGCCGAGGGACAGGATGCCGAGAATGCTCGCGGCGTTCACGGTCTTGCCGGCCGCGTTCGTGATGGTCACCGGAACCCCGGCCTGTGCCGCGGCCTGGCTGAACAGGGCGGCCGGTCGCGCGTGCAGGCCGATGCTCGATGCGACCGAGACGGTGCGTTGTGGCATTTCTGACTCCTTACGGGCGTGCGCGGTGTGTTTCGCGGTCTACTTCGAATGCTTCGGGTGAAGCAGTGCGAGCACCTGCTCGTGCGAGGTCGCGGCGCGAAGCGTTGCTGCATTGTCTCGCGCGAGGAGCACCGTGGCTAGCTGCGAGAGCAAGGCAATGTGCCCGTTGCCCTGCGCGGCGATGCCGACGCAGACCCGCACGTCGTGGCCGTCCCAGTCGACTCCCGCCGGAAACTGCACGATTACGAGCGCATCGTGGCGCACGGCATCGCTGCCGGCGAAGGTGGCGTGCGGGATCGCGACGCCCTCCCCGACGTACGTCGACACCGACCGCTCCCTCTCGAGCATCGCCTCGACGTACGAATCGTCGACCGCCCCAGCGTCACAAAGGGCAGCGCCGACCTGCCGGATCGCGTCAACCCGGCCCACCGCCGACTGCCCGAGCCGAATCGAGCCATCGGCGAGCAGGGCGGCGAGGGCCGGTGCGGTCTTCCTGGCCATGTTTAGTGCTCCGTCGGTGTCGATGTGCTCGGCGCGATCAACGCTCAGTGCGGTCAACGCTCAGTGTGGTCAACGCTCGGCGTGGTCAACGCTCAGTGCGCGGCCGCATCCCAATTCTTGCCGGTGCCCACCTGCACGTCGAGCGGCACCCTGAGGTCCGCGGCGTGGCTCATCCGGTCGGTGACGATCGCCGTGAGCGTCTCCAGCTCACCGTCGGCCACCTCGAACACGAGCTCGTCGTGTACCTGGAGCAGCATGCGCGAGGCGAGGCCGCCCTCCGCAACGTCGTGCGCGACACCGAGCATCGCGCGCTTCATGATGTCGGCGGCCGAACCCTGGATGGGGGCGTTGAGCGCTTGCCGCTCCGCGTTCTCCCGCAACACCCGGTTGGACGACTTGAGGTCACCGAACGGACGGCGACGCCCGAAGATCGTCTCGGTGTAGCCGTCTTCCCGCGCCTGGTCCACGACACTGCGCAGGTACTCGCGCACCGCTCCGAATCGCGAGAAGTAGTCGGTCATCAGTTGTTTCGCCTCGGCATTGTCGATGCGCAGCTGCTTCGAGAGCCCGAAGGCGCTCAGCCCGTAGGCCAGCCCGTACGACATCGCCTTGACCTTGCCGCGCATCGCCGACGTGACGTCCTCCGGCGCCACGCCGAAGATCCGCGCGCCGACGAACCGGTGCAGGTCCTCGCCGGTGTTGAAGGCCTCGATGAGTCCGGGGTCACCGGAGAGGTGGGCCATGATCCGCATCTCGATTTGCGAGTAGTCGGCGGTGAGCAACGTCACGAAATCCGGCCCGCTCTCGAAGGCCGACCGGATCTCGCGCCCCACCTCGGTCTTCACCGGGATGTTCTGCAGGTTCGGGTCGGTCGACGAGATGCGCCCGGTGCTCGTCCCCGTCTGGTCGTAGCGGGTGTGCACCCGGTTGTCCGATTCGATGGCCTTCTCGAGCGTCTCCACGATCTGGCGGAGCTTCGTGGCGTCCCGGTGCTGCAGCAGCAGGCCGAGGAACGGATGCGGGTTCTGCTCCTGCAGGTCGGCCAGCGACGCCGCGTCGGTGGAGTATCCGGTCTTGTTCGAGCGGGTCTTGGGCATGCCGAGGTCTTCGAAGAGCACCTGCTGAAGCTGCTTTGGCGAGCCGAGGTTGATCTCGCGGCCCCCGATCTCCGCGTAGGCCCGGCTCGCCAGCTCGGCGGCCTTTTCCCCCAGCTCGCGGTTCAGCCGGCTGAGGATCTCCCGGTTCACCGTGATGCCGGTGCGCTCCATCTGCGAGATCACCGGGATGAGCGGGATCTCCATCTCGTCGAGGACCGCGCGGGAGCCCGCATCCAGTCTCTCGGCGAGATATTCGGTGACCCGCAGGATGTACCAGGCCTCCGTGGCGACGCTCTGGGCGTCCGTCTCGGGAACGAGCTGGTTCGGGTCGGCCTCGACGAGGCGGTCGCCGAGGAAGTCGTAGACCTGCGCGGCCAGGTTCTGAGCATGGCCGCCCGGCTTCGCGAGCCAGGCGCCAATCGTGGTGTCGAACGCAATGCCGCCGAGCTTCAGCCCGGCCCGTTCGAGCGCCTTGATGGACGGCTTCGAGTCGTAGAGGTACTTGGGGGCGGGGCCGGCGAGCCAGTTCTCGAGGGCGACGTAGTCCGGCCGCCCAGGCGCCCACGGCACGTACGCGCTGTCGTCGATCGACGCGATGCCGAGACCGGCGAGGCCCTCGGGACCGTACTCGAGCTGCAGGCCGAGCGGCACCGTCCCCGTGCCGGAAACCTTATCGAGCCAGTGTCCGAGCTCCTCGTCCACGAGGGTGCGCACCACCGGGATGCCGAAGTCGGCGTCCGTGGCGATGGCCTGCGACGCATCCGTCGACAGCGTGTCGCCGGCGGCGGCAGCGATCTTGAGCACGCGCTCGAGGAGGGTACGGAACTGGAGCCGGTCGAAGACCGAGCGAACCGCGGTCTCGTCGATGGGTCGGCGGGCCAGGTCGGCCGGCCCCACCGGGAGTTCCACGTCGGTGAGGAGGTGGTTGAGCCGCCGGTTGCGGATGGCGTTGTCCTTCTGCTCGCGCAGCTTCTCGCCGACGACGCCCTTGATCTCGTCCGCATGGGCGAGCACCCCGTCGAGGCCGCCGTAGAGGGTGATCCACTTGACGGCGGTCTTCTCCCCCACCTTGTCGATGCCGATGAGGTTGTCGCTCGTCTCGCCGACGAGAGCCGCGACGTCTGGGTATTGGTGCGGCTCGATGCCGTACCGGTCGAAGACGGCGTCCCGGTCGTAGCGCTTGAGCTCGGAGACTCCGCGCGCGTTCGGGTAGAGCAGGGTGACGTCGTCGTTCACCATCTGGATGGCGTCGCGGTCGCCCGAGACGACGAGCACCCGGTAGCCCTGGGCGGCCCCCTGGGCGGCGAGAGTCGCGAGGATGTCATCCGCCTCGTAGTCCTCCTTCGTCACCGTGGTAATGCCCATGGCATGCAGCGCCTCCTCGAGCAGCGGGATCTGCCCCACGAACTCGGGCGGCGTCTCTCCACGCGTGCCCTTGTATTCGGGGTACTCGCGGGTGCGGAAGGAGTAGCGGGAGATGTCGAACGCCACGGCGAGGTGGGTGGGCTTCTCGTTCGCCAGGAGGTTGATCAGCATCGCGATGAACCCGTGAATGGCGTTGGTGTGTTGCCCCTCACGGTTCTGGAAGCTGTCGACGGGGAGGGCATAGAACGCCCGAAAGGCGAGCGAATGCCCGTCGATAACGAGGAGGGTAGGCTTTTCGTTGTCCGGCACGCAGCCAGCCTAACCGTGGCTGCCGACACGTCGAAGTCACAGCGCTAGGAAGCCCATGACCAAACTCCCCGAGCACCTCGCGCCCGAACTCTTCGACCGGCTGATCGCCAGCGGCGGCGGCGATCTCGCCCGCAAGATGGGAATCGAGTTCCTCGAGCTGTCAGCGGAGCACTCGGTCGCGACCATGCCGGTGGAGGGCAACACCCAGGTGGTCGGAATCCTTCATGGCGGCGCCCACGTCGTGCTCGGCGAGTCGCTCGGCTCGATCTCGTCGGCCATCCACGCCGGCCCCGGCCGCATCGCGGTCGGCATCGAGATCAACGCCACCCACAGCCGGTCGGTCTCGAGCGGCACGGTCACGGCCACCTGCATCGCCCTCAACCTCGGCCGCACGCTCGCGACTCACGAGATCGTGATCCGCGACGAGCAGGGCCGTCGCCTCTCCACGGTGCGGATGACGAACTTCCTCAAGGAGCAGTAAGTCCGTCCCCGGGTCGCCGGCATCCGGTCCGGTCCAATCCGGTCCTGAAGCGTCCCGCCATCCCGTCCCGCTCATCCCGAAACGCCCCGCTCATCCCGTCCCGTCCATCCCGTCCCGTCCATCCCGAAACGCCCCGCTCATCCCGAAACGCCCCGCTCATCCCGTCCCGTCCATCCCGTCCCGTCACGCTCATCCCGAAAACGCAGGAGATGCGTGACCGATGAGCGGAACTCGCGGGATGTTGGACCCGACGGTCCAAATTCTCCTGCGTTTTCGGCACTCGGGATGCAAGCACGCGGGATGCAGGCACGCGGGATGCAGGCACGCCCGAATGCCGGGGCCGACGCTGGTTCCGGGCGCGGCCGACGGGGGCGTTGTGGCGGCTACTTCTTGGCGGACAGCTGCTCGATGATCGCCTGGGCGACATCGTGCATGGTGAGGCGCCGATCCATGGATGCCTTCTGGATCCAGCGGAACGCCTCCGGCTCGGTGAGCCCCATCTTCTCGTTGAGCAGGCCCTTGGCGCGGTCGACGAGCTTGCGGGTCTCGAAACGCTCGACGAGGTCGCTCACCTCGGCCTCGAGGGTGATGATCTGCGCGTAGCGCGCGAGGGCGATCTCGATCGCCGGCAACAGGTCGCTGGGCGTGAACGGCTTCACCACGTAGGCCAGGGCGCCGGCCTCTGTGGCCCGCTCGACGAGCTCCTTCTGGCTGAACGCCGTGAGCAGCACCACCGGTGCGATGTGGTTCTTGGAGAGCCTTTCGGCGGCGGAGATGCCGTCGAGGAGGGGCATCTTCACGTCCATGATCACGAGGTCTGGTCGCAGCTCGGTCGCGAGAGCGACGGCGGTCTCGCCATCACCGGCCTCGCCGACGACCTCGAATCCGGCGTCCCGGAGTGTTTCGATGATGTCGAGGCGAATGAGCGACTCGTCTTCGGCCACAACGACGCGGCGGGGGGTCTGAGGAGCGCTTTCCTGGTCTGTCACGCGCTAAAGCCTACGGTATTCTTTGAGACGTTATCGTGCGCCGGTGTGGCGGAATGGCAGACGCGGAGCACTCAAAATGCTTTGCTCGAAAGGGCGTGGGGGTTCGAGTCCCCCCACCGGCACGGTACAACGTGGGGTTGACCAGCGCTTTTAGTGCAAGGGTGCCTCTCCCACGGGGCAATGACACAGAATCATGACACAAAAGCCCGGAACCGTGGGATACTTGACGTGTGTCATCGTGACACGTTGTGTCAAGGAAGGGCCTCCTAATGACGAAGACGGACCGTAAGGCCCTCGAAAAGGTTCTCGAATACCTGCGCGAGGGAGAACATGGACTGGCCGAGATGAAGCTGGTGGAATTCATGCGCTCCCACTCAACCAACTAAAGAAATCCCCATGCCCATCAAGCCTCCCTATTCAGCATCAGTTAGCCCCCGCCCACGAGCTGACGGCACTACCGCGTTCGATGTCCGATACCGCGAAGAGGGCAAGTCCCGCCGTGTGTCCTTCGATACCTCCCGAGCGGCCGAGAAGTGGGCCAACATCCTCCGCGCGATCGGCCCCAAAGACGCCCTCGCCATGCTGAACATCGCCACCCTCGACACCTCTCCCACGGTGGACGATTACGCCGCGAAATACATCAACGGCAAATCCGGGGTGGAGGGGAAAACTCTCGACCACTACCGCACCTACATGCGCCTGCACGTCTCCCCCACCCTCGGACAGTTACCCATCGACGCTGTAACCGCTGATGCTGTCGCCGCATGGATCAACGCCCAAACTGTGGCCGGTGCTGCGGCGAAGTCGATCAAAAACCGGCACGGGTTCCTGTCGGCCATGTTCCAATCCGCCGTCGATGACGACCTGATCACGAAGAACCCGTGCGCCAGATCCCGGCTGCCCGAATCGGAACAACTCGAAATGGTGTTCCTGTCCCCTGACGAGTTCACAAACCTCCTCGCATACATTCCGGTCAAGTACCAACCGTTCGTCCTCCTACTGGCCACCACGGGCCTGCGGTGGGGTGAAGCGTCCGCACTCCGGGCGGGAGACTTCGACCTCGACCGGCGAACCGTTCGCGTGTCCCGCGCCTGGAAGTACTCGAGCGAGAAGGGAACCTACATCGGCCCTCCGAAAACCCGCCGTTCGAGACGCACCGTGTCCATGCCCGAAGACCTCTGCTCCCTCCTCGAACCACTCATCGCGGAAGATCACGAGTATGTGTTCACCAACGCGCAAGGCAACCCGTTACGGCAACAACAGTTCTGGGAATGGGTGTGGTCGCCAGCTCGGAGACTCGCCAACGGACTACCCGCGTTCGACAAATCCAGAGCCAAACGGGAACAACCGTGGCAGCCACGCACCAATGGTGTCTGGGACGCCCGCAAACCGGCCTCTAAGCCTCTGGGGAAGTTCCCGCGGATACACGACCTCAGACACTCCCACGCGTCCTGGCTGCTCGCTGAGGGTTACGGCATCGACGTGGTATCGCGCAGGCTCGGACACGAGTCCGTGAAGACCACCCTCGACGTGTACGGGCACATCTCTGAGGAACGGTTGAACGCTGCCGGAGACGGTATCGGGATCATCCTCGCCGGGGCAATGCCGCAACTGGTCAAGTAGCGATCGCAGGTCTCATCACACCTTCAAGCCAGTCCAGCCCCAACGCATCACACAATTCGATCAACTCATCAACGGTGATGGAACGATTACCGCTAAGAAGGTTGGAGACGTGCTGTTGTGAACGTCCGAGCATGACGCCGACCTGAGACTGGGACAAGCCTTGGTCCTCAACCTCCGCGCGAAGTATCCCGGCGCTAGCGCGGGAAGTAGCGCCCACTGGTCTTCTCGCTCCTCTCGGCACAAGGCGAAACTTACAGGCCGGGCTCATGTTCGTTTGCGCGCTAGGTACGGCACTTTATCCGTGGTAGCTTTCAACCTCTAGACGCAGTAACCCGAATATCTGTGGTAGTAACCACAAGCCCAAGACCTCGGCTAATGTCAACGCACATCCCTACGGTCGCGGGCGACGGCCACACCACCATTCGGGGGAATTGCTTTGACGAACGATCCAACAATCTACGCGCTGGCGCTGGAATGTCTGAACACCGGACGGGACTTCTGGGGGGTCCTCAGTCTCGGGCGAGACGCTCTTCCGCTGCAATCGTGAAGTCGCTGCCTTTGATTTCTAAGTGGGCGAGTATATCCCACAGCATGGATGCGTGGAGTGGCTGTTCACCATTGAGGTAGCGACGGAACGAACCGTAGTTCAATTCCATCTCCTGTGCGAGTGACTTGGGGGTCTTGCCGGCTGCCTTGATCTCGGCGTTGAGCTGAGCGAGCACGGCGGCGCGCATGTCTTTGGCGAGCGATTTATTATCCACGCCCCTAATATACACAGATCGGGTAACTATGTGCCCCGTTTAGGGGGTTTTACACAGTTGCGGTTACCGGATCGGGGCATTATGTTGTTCATATGAGCAATCGCGACGCCGGGGAACACCTCGCAACAACAATCGGAGAACGGCTCCAAGCCAACAACCGCAAACTTACATGGCTATCCGATGAGATCGGAATGGCCTACCCAACACTTCGCCGCAAACTTCGCACCAACCCGGAAAAGCTCGAGCTGCACAACATAATCGCAATCGCAATCGCGCTCGACATGCCACTGCAAGACCTTCTCTTCCCCGAGGTCGCAGCATGAACGATCTCACCCCGGTTCTCTCCCTCGCAGAGGCCGCAGCACACCTCAAACTCACCGAGACGCAACTCACCGCACTCGCCACCGGACCCCGCCCCAAGATCGGCTCACTTCGCCTCGGCCGAGTCCGGGTCTTCCCCCTCACCGTCATTGAGGAATTCATCGAGGCTGCAACAACCCACGCCGCGAAACCGAACCCGTGGGGACTCACCGACTCCTCCGCGCGACGAGTACGGAAAAGCGCATGACGCCCGGCGATGAACTCCGCGAGGGTA
>NZ_DATCQQ010000046.1:0-3451 GCF_036569425.1 Lacisediminihabitans sp. | reverse complement strand
GGCACGAAGTCCCCAGGGCACGAAGGTAGTCGGGCCGGCGTCTAGACCCGCAGCCACACCGCCGTGTCGTTCGGAACGGTGCGGCCGGTGAGCGCCTCGGAGGCGAGTACGACGACCCCCTCCGGCAGGGTGGGCTCGGTGCCTCCGGTGTTCGCGATCACGACGATGTTGCCGTTGCGGAACGCGACGACCGTCTCGGGGTAGCCCGGCAGCCACTCGAGCTCGCCGAGACCGAGATCGTGCTCGGCGCGCACCGCGAGGGCGGTGCGGTAGAGCTCGAGGGTCGACCCGGGCACGCCGCTCTGCGCATCACGCGCATACGGGCCCCAGTCGGCCGGCTGCGGCAGCCAGCTCGCGCCGACCGTGCTGAAGCCGTACGACGGGCTGTCGGCCTCCCAGGGGATCGGCACGCGGCATCCGTCACGCCCGTAGCGCTCGTGGTTAGTGCGGAACCAGGTGGGGTCCTGGCGCTCGGCGTCCGGCAGGTCGATGACCTCGGGCAGGCCGAGCTCCTCGCCCTGGTAGATGTACGCACTGCCGGGGAGCGCGAGCATGAGGGCGGTGGCGGCGCGCGCGCGAGTGAGCCCGAGGGCGCGAATTGGCTGGCCGGGCGACTTGGGGCCGATGCCGTGACCCTGGGGGTTGGGGGCGGTGAGCGCCAGGCGGGAGGCGTGGCGCACCACGTCGTGGTTGGAGAGAACCCACGTGCTCGGCGCCCCCACCCCGGTGAACGCCTCGAGCGAGGCGTCGATCACGCGGCGCATGGTCGGACCGCTCCACGGCGTCTCGAGGTAGGAGAAGTTGAAGGCCTGGTGCATCTCGTCCGGCCGCACCCAGCGGGCGAGCTTGGCGAGCGGCTCCACCCACGCCTCGGCGCAGAGCACTCGGTCGCCCTCGTACTCCTCGAGCACGGTGTGCCAGTCCCGGTAGATCTCGTGCACCCGGTCCTGCGCCCAGTAAGGCGGCGTGGGCGGATCGTGGTCCGCGTGGGCGAGGATCTCCGGTTCGAGACCCACGGCTCCACCGCCCATGCTGCCGCCGGATTCCGGGGCCGTGTAGTCGGGGAGGCCGGCCTCCTTGATCAGGCCGTGGGCGACATCCACCCGGAAGCCGTCCACTCCCCGGTCGAGCCAGAAGCGCAGGATGTCGCGGAACTGGTCGCGAACCCACGGGTTCTCCCAGTTGAGGTCGGGCTGGGAGGTGTCGAAGATGTGCAGGTACCACTGGCCGGGAGTGCCGTCGGCCCTGGTGAGCCTGGTCCAGGCCGCCCCGCCGAAGACGGATTCCCAGTTGTTGGGCGGCAGCTCGCCGTTGACGCCCTTGCCCTCGCGGAACAGGTAGCGGTCGCGTTCCGGGCTGCCCTCGTCAGCGGCGAGCGCCTCGACGAACCAGGTGTGCTGGTCGGAGGTGTGGTTGGGCACGAGGTCCACGATCACCTTGAGGCCGAGCTCGTGGGCGCGGCGTTCCATCGCCTCGAAGTCCGCGATGGTGCCGAAGAGGGGGTCGACGTCGCAGTAGTCCGCGACGTCGTAGCCGCCGTCCTTCTGGGGCGACGTGAAGAAGGGCGACAGCCAGATCGCGTCGACCCCGAGGTCGACGAGGGCTGGCAGGCGCCCGGCGATCCCGATGAGGTCGCCGACGCCGTCATCCCCCTGCCCGTCGGCAAAGGAGCGCGGGTAGATCTGGTAGATGACGGCGGAACGCCACCATTCGTTGCCCATAGTCATGCGAAAACCCTAGGGCATCCCGGCTACCGGAATGGAAGCGGTTGCATCCGGCGCTCGCGGCGGGCAGGCAATCGTCGGATGGCGGCGTTGGGCGTGAAAGCGTTTGCAATCGTGTCGAGAACAACTCGAGAATCACCCGGGAAATGGGGAATCCTCCGATCCCGCTCGCCCGATTCGCCGAGAGATCTCGGTGTTTGCGGTCGTGTATCGATGCGATCCACCATGTTGCGAATGCTCTGCCGGCTTGCTATACATGTAAACGCTTGCAGAAAGCCTCAGGGAGAACGTCCTCCCGCCACTGCGCGGAGGGGTTCATTTCCCACTCTCACAGAAGAAAGGCACACCAATGAAGGTGACCAAACGATCCTGGCTGGGCATCGCCACGCTCACGATCGCGGCTCTCGCGGCCACGACGCTCGCGGGCTGCTCGTCCTCCTCGACAACCGGGAGCGACCTCTCCAAGAGCGGGGCGAGCACGCTCACCCTGTGGGTCGACACCCAGCGTGCCCCCGCGCTCAAGGCGGTCGCGGCGCAGTTCAAGAAGGACACCGGCGTCACGGTGAAGCTCGTCGTGAAGGACTTCGCCACCGTCGACCAGGACTTCATCAGCCAGGTTCCCACCGGTAAAGGCCCGGACATGATCGTCAGCCCGCACGACAAGCTCGGCGCCTACGTCAAGAACGGCGTTGTCGCCCCGCTGGAGCTCGGCGACAAGTCAGGCGACTTCGCCAAGGTCGCCATCCAGGCGGTCACCTACGAGGGCACCGTCTATGGCCTACCGTACTCGATCGAGAACGTGGCCCTACTACGCAACACCGCGCTCGCCCCCGCCGCGGCGAAGACCTTCGACGAGGTAATCGCCAACGGCAAGGCGGCCATGGCCGCCAACGCGTCCACGGTGAAATACCCGTTCCTGCTCGGACTCGACCCGAAGCAGGGGGATCCGTACCACATGTACCCGTTCCAGACCTCGTTCGGGTCGTCCGTCTTCGCCCAGAACGCCGACGGCACGTACGACCCGTCCAAGCTCACTCTCGGCGACGCGGCCGGCCTCAAGTTCGCCGCTGCAGTCAAGCAGTGGGGCGCCGCGGGCATCCTCAACCCGAACATCACGGGCGACATCGCGATCGACGCGTTCAAGAAGGGCGAGTCGGCGTACTACCTCACCGGCCCGTGGAACGTGCCGGCCATCAAGGAGGCCGGAATCAAGTACGCGATCGACGCGCTGCCCTCGGCCGGCGGCCAGACCGCCAAGCCGTTCCTCGGCGTGAACGCCTTCTTCATCAGCTCGAAGAGCAAGAACAAGATCGCGGCGACCAAGTTCCTGGTCGACTACCTCGGCTCGAACGCCGTGCAGGAGGAGCTCTACAAGGTGGGCGGGCGTCCGCCGGCCCTCACGAGCGCCTACGACGCGGTCTCGAAGACGGATGCCGACGTCAAGTCGTTCGGCAGCATCGGCCTCGACGGTGTTCCCATGCCGGCCATCCCCGAGATGGCATCGGTCTGGGCGGACTGGGGAGCCGCCGAACTGCAGCTCACCAAGGGTGACGGCGACCCGGCAACGGTGTGGACCACCGCGGCCACGAACGTCGCCGCGAAGATCAAGGGCTAGAACCCGAGTCATCGCGACTGGTCCCCCTCGTCGCGATTGTGCCAGTCGAACGTGCACAATCGCGACACTGGGCACCGACTCGGGACCGGCGCGTACGCACCGGTCCCGAGCC
>NZ_DATCQQ010000045.1:0-20103 GCF_036569425.1 Lacisediminihabitans sp. | reverse complement strand
TGGGGTTTCCATTCGGGCTAGCTTCCAATGCAGGCATCGGGATCTGGGCCCAAGGAAGTATTGCCAGTGAGCCCGAACTTGATTACGACGACAAGCCCATGTTCCTCATCGATAGCCGAACAAGACCTGGGCAATCGGGCTCGCCGGTGATCAGTTTTTTTGGCGGAGGATCGCTCGTGGACAAGACCGGAAACATGTTTGTGGGGTTGCCGCCCCAACACGAGCTGTTGGGCATCTACTCTGGGCGGATTAATAGTGAATCCGACATTGGCCGTGTCTGGAAGACCGAAGCCATCTTGGAAACTGTCCAAGGCGGCATTCGCGACCACATTGATCCGTCGTGGCCATGAGAGAGCTTTTCGCGCGAGGTGGGCGCACATCGCAAAGAGTGCCTGGACGATGGGCGGACCCGTCAATGTTGAGATCGCCGACTGCTACTAGTGTCCTGCGCCTGAAATTCTCTGGTTAAGTTGTAGAATGAGGCATGCCAAGGACCGGACGCCCGAAGACTGAGCTGATTCTGAGTGATGAGGAGCGGGAGACGTTGCTGCGCTGGTCGCGACGGGCGAAGTCCTCGCAGGCTCTGGCGTTGCGGTCACGGATCGTGCTCGGCTGCGGTGAAGGTCTGGATAACAAGGCGGTGGCCGAGCGGGCGGGCTGCTCGACGAACACGGTCAGCAAGTGGCGTGCACGCTTCCTGGAGTCTCGACTGGATGGGCTGGTCGACGAGCCGCGCCCGGGGCGCCCGCCGACGATCACGGCCGAGCGGGTCGAGGAAGTCGTTGTGGCAACGCTGGAATCGACGCCGAAGAATGCAACGCATTGGTCGAGGGCGAAGATGGCCGATCGCAGTGGCTTGTCGAAGTCCACGATCGGACGGATCTGGAAGGCGTTCGAGCTGAAACCGCACCGCGAGGACGGGTTCAAGCTCTCCAACGATCCGCAGTTCGTGGAGAAGGTCTACGACGTCATCGGCCTCTATCTGAACCCGCCCGAGGCGGCCGTTGTCTATTGCGTGGACGAGAAATCCCAAGTGCAGGCGTTAGCCCGGTCCCAGCCCGCGTTCCCGATGATGCCCGGCATGCCAGAGAAACGTACCCACGACTACGTCCGCCACGGCACGACCAGTCTGTTCGCCGCATTCAACACGATCGATGGCACCGTGATCTCCAGCCTTCACCGCCGGCACCGGGCCATCGAGTTCAAGAAGTTCCTGAACAAGATCGACACCGAGGTCCCCGACGAACTCGATGTTCACTTGGTCTGCGACAACTACGCGACCCACAAGAGCCCCACGATCGTGAAATGGCTAGAAACGCACCCTCGATTCCACATGCACTACACCCCCACCTATTCCTCCTGGATCAACCAGGTCGAACGATTCTTTGCCTACGTCACCGCTGACCTGCTGCAACGCTCGGACCACCGCAGCGTCCAGGCACTCGAGTCCGACATCCGCAACTGGGTCAAGAACTGGAACCAGGACCCGAAACCGTTCATCTGGACCAAGTCCGCGGAACAGATCCTCGACAGCCTCAAACGACTTCTACAACGAACTACCGGCGCAGGACACTAGTTGCTCTTGCGCTTCTCCTGCGCACGGCGCTCTGCCCGGTTCGCCGGGGCGGGGCCCGCAGGAGCTGTCCGCTGCCCGAACGCTCCGCGCTGGCCGCCCTGGTGCTCGGCATCCGTCGCCTTGGCGCTGGCGCCCTGGTCGAGCTGTCCGCGCTGGTTGCGCACCTCGACCTCGCCGTCCGCGTTCGGCGCGGAGTAGCTGAGCCGCTCCACGGGCGCCGCCGGGGCACCGAGCCCCTTCGCCGCGACGGTCGGCACGGCCGCGGTCGCCTCGCCACCGCCGGTGACCTCGACCTCGAGGTTGAACAGGAAGCCGACAGACTCCTCGCGGATCTGGCCCATCATGCTCTGGTACAGGGCGAAACCCTCGCGCTGGTACTCCACGAGCGGGTCGCGCTGGGCCATCGCCCGCAGGCCGATGCCGTCCTTGAGGTAGTCCATCTCGTAGAGGTGGTCGCGCCAGCGGCGGTCGATCACACTCAACACGACGCGGCGTTCGAGCTCGCGCATGGCCGGTTCGCCGAGGGCCTTGGTGCGCGCCTCGTACTGGAGCTTCGCGTCCGACAGGATCTCGTTCGCGAGGAAGTCGCGGGTGATCTTGTTGCGCGACCCGGCCTCGGTGTACAGCTCATCGATCGTGATCGAGACGGGGTAGAGCGTGCCCAACTCCGTCCAGAGGGCGTCGAGGTCCCAGTCATCCGCGTGGCCCTCCGAGGTGTGAACGTCGACGACCTCGGTGATCACGTCTTCGAGGAACTTGGCCGTGCGGTCCTGCAGGTCGTCGCCCTCGAGGATGTGGCGACGGTCTCCGTAGATCGCCTCACGCTGGCGGTTGAGCACGTCGTCGTACTTGAGCACGTTCTTGCGGATCTCGGCGTTGCGCGCCTCGACCTGGCTCTGGGCGCTGCGGATGGCGCGGCTCACGACCTTCGACTCGATCGCCAGGTCGTCCGGAACGTTGCCGCGGCCCATGAGGGATTCGGCGGCCGCCGAGTTGAAGAGGCGCATGAGGTCGTCGGTGAGCGAGAGGTAGAAGCGGCTCTCGCCCGGGTCGCCCTGGCGACCGGAGCGGCCGCGCAGCTGGTTGTCGATGCGGCGCGACTCGTGGCGCTCGGTGCCGAGCACGTAGAGTCCGCCTGCCGCCACGACCTTCTCGGCCTCTTCGCCGACGATGGCTTTGACCCGGTCGAACACGGCATCCCACTCGGACTCGTACTCGTCAGGGGTGTCGACCGGGCTGAGGCCGCGCTGGTTCATCTCGGCCACGGCGAGGAACTCAGCGTTGCCGCCGAGCATCACGTCCGTACCGCGGCCGGCCATGTTGGTGGCGACGGTGACGGAGCCCAGGCGGCCGGCCTGGGCGACGATCGCGGCCTCGCGTGCGTGGTTCTTGGCGTTCAGCACCTCGTGCTTGACGCCGCGCTTGGCGAGGAGCTTGGAGAGGTACTCGCTCTTCTCGACGCTCGTCGTGCCGACCAGAACCGGCTGGCCCTTCTCGTGGCGTCGGACGATGTCTTCGACGACCTGGCCGAACTTGGCCTCCTCGTTCTTGTAGACGAGGTCGGGCTGGTCGAGGCGCTGCATCGGGCGGTTGGTCGGGATGGCGACTACACCGAGCTTGTAGGTGCTCATAAACTCGGCGGCCTCGGTCTCGGCCGTACCGGTCATGCCGGAGAGCTTCTTGTAGAGGCGGAAGTAGTTCTGCAGGGTCACCGTGGCGAGGGTCTGGTTCTCGGCCTTGACCGCGACGCCCTCCTTGGCCTCGATGGCCTGGTGGATGCCCTCGTTGTAGCGGCGGCCCATGAGGATTCGGCCGGTGTGCTCGTCGACGATGAGCACCTCGCCGTTCATGACGACGTAGTCCTTGTCCTTCTTGAACAGGGCGGATGCCTTGATCGAGTTGTTGAGGAACGAGATGAGCGGGGTGTTCGCCGACTCGTACAGGTTGTCGATGCCGAGGTAGTCCTCGACCTTCTCGATTCCAGGTTCGAGCACGCCGACGGTGCGCTTCTTCTCGTCGACCTCGTAGTCGGCATCGGGGATGAGCCTCTTGGCGAGGTTCGCGAACTCGTTGAACCAGCGGTTGGCCTCGCCGGATGCCGGGCCGGAGATGATGAGCGGGGTGCGCGCCTCGTCGATGAGGATCGAGTCGACCTCGTCGACGATCGCGTAGTTGTGTCCGCGCTGCACCATGTCGCTCGCCTGCCACGCCATGTTGTCGCGCAGGTAGTCGAACCCGAATTCGTTGTTCGTGCCGTATGTGATGTCCGCTTCGTACTGCTCGCGGCGCTCGGCGGGGGTCTGGCCGGAGAGGATGCAGCCGGTGGTCATACCCAGAGCACGGAAGATGCGCCCCATGAGTTCCGACTGGTAGCTGGCGAGGTAGTCGTTGACGGTGATCACGTGCACACCGCGGGACGGGATGGCGTTGAGGTACGCGGCGAGCGTGGCCACGAGGGTCTTGCCCTCTCCGGTCTTCATCTCCGCGATGTTGCCCAGGTGCAGGGCAGCGCCACCCATGAGCTGCACGTCGAAGTGACGCAGGCCCAGGGTGCGGGTGGATGCCTCGCGCACGGCGGCGAAGGCCTCCGGCAGCAGGTCTTCCAGGGACTCGCCGTTCGAGTAGCGCTCGCGGAACTCGTTCGTCTCGTTCTTCAGGTCCTCGTCGCTGAGTTCCTTGAAGTCGTCCTCGAGGTGGTTCACGGCGAGCGCGTATCGCTCGAGCCTGCGAAGGGTTCGTCCTTCGCCGACGCGAAGGACCTTTTCAAGAACGTTGGCCACTGCTCACTCCAGATGCATCAAGTCGGGTCAGGTGCTGGCCGCAGTCATCTCGACCGCGCGGCGCCTGTGTCGGTGCCGGACCCGAGTTTTCGGTTCGGTCACGCCGTGCCACTCGCGCGACGCGCGTGACCAATCCGTAATCGTAGCAAGCCTAGCTTGCGCCCCGCCTGACAACCGGGCGCTTCCCGGCATCCGCACCCCCGTTAACGTGCGGTCCCGACGGGCGGCTACTCGCCACCCGCCGGGACCGGAGTCAGCCGCGCAGTTTGCGGTTGGCCGTTGCGGCCTCCTGGAACTCCTCGGCGTCGTGGTCGAGACCGATCACGCCATAGTCCCAGCCCTTGCGCCGGTAGACGACGCTCGGCCGCCCCGTTTCGGCATCGATGAACAGGTAGAAGTCGTGCCCGACGAGCTCCATGTAGTAGAGCGCGTCATCCACGGTCATCGGCACGGAGGCGAAGACCTTCTTGCGGATGACGACGGGACTCCACTCCGGCTCTACCTCCGCCACCTCCTCGACGCTCTCCACGGTGGGGATCGAACCGGTGCGCACCTTCTCCATCACGGCCGGGTCGGCCGGGCGGATGTCGGTGACGCTGAAGCCGTTCGAACTCGCCTCGCGCAGGGAAGTGGGTCGATGCTTGCCTCGATGCACCTTGTGTCGATCCTTGGCCCGGCGCAGTCGCTCGACGAGCTTGTCGATCGCGAGGTCGAAGGCCACGTACTTGTCCGGGCCGGTGGATTCTGCGCGGACCAGGGGGCCAGGTCCGATGAGGGTCAGCTCGACACGATCGTCGCCGCTCGAGCCGAGCTTCTCGTTATGCCGACTGACCTTCACCTCGAACGCGAGGGCCTTGTCGGCCAGGTGGGCGATCTTCTCGGCCTTTTCGGTTGCATACGCCCGGAATCGATCAGTGATCCCTAGGTTGCGGCCGGTGATGGAAATTTCCATGGCTCTCCCCAGTTCCTGGTTGGCGCGATGCCCGGTGGAACCAGGCGATCAATCCGCGCCTCTTTCGCCCACCGTAGACCTGTTGCACGTGCCGTGTCACTGGTTTGCCGGTGTGTGTCCTAGGAATTGCCTGACCGCTTCGGCGTATCGGCGAGAGTGGCCGCCGAGACGACCTCCGCGCCCGCCGCGCGCAGCGCACGGGCCGCCTCGGTGATGGTCGCCCCGGTGGTGAGCACGTCGTCGATGAGCACGAAACGGCGCCCGGAGAGAGGCATCGTCGCCCGCATCGATCCCGGCAGGTTGCGCGCGCGGTCCTCCCTGCCGAGGGACTTCTGCTCGGTTCTGGCGGCCGAGGGGGCGAGCACCCTCGCGGGCGGCCCGAGTCCGGTCCTGCGCACGAGCACCGCGACCGGGTCGAAGCCGCGCCGGCGGTACGAACCACGGCTGGACGGCACGGCCACGAGCTCCACCGGGCCGTGCACGGCGGCGGTGATCGCTGCGGCGAGCGGTCGAGCGAGCGCCCGAGCGACATCCGTCCTTCCCTGCTCCTTGAAGGCCAGGATTGCCCGCCGCACGAGCCCGTCGTACCGCAGCGCCGACGTCACCGTGGTGCCGTCGGCGAGACGGATGCCGCGCGGGAGCGGCTCGAGGGCGGCTCGGCAGCCGAGGCAGAGCCCGCGGTCGTCCGCACCGCAGCCCGCGCAGCTCACCGGCAGCAACACCGACCAGGCGTCGAGCGCCGCGTCGAGGAGAAACCGATTCATCGGCCAAGCGTGCCCTCAGGAGGGCCCGCCGTTGCCGGCGGGCCAGGGATTTGTGCACAACCGACGGGTCAGCGCTGGGTGGCGATGAAGTCGACCTTGACCCTGGTGTTCTGCCAGCTGCTGCCCTGATAGGCCCAGATCGTGGAGTCGCCGGCGAGCACGCGCAACCCCGTCTGGCCGTTGCCGCCCACGATGGCGGTCGCCGTGGCGGACGGCAGGCTGTCGAGCGACTGGCGCTGGCCCCCGATAGTGAACGCCTCGACGCTCGACCCCTCGCCGGTCGACACGAGGGTCGCCACGGTCAACTGGTCCACCCACGTCGCGTCGACCGCGACGCCGTCGCCGAGGGGCAGGTCGACGATGGGCGCCTTGAGGCTCAGCGGCGCCTGCTTGTCCGGGTCGCGCAGGATCGCCGAGACGATGAGCCGCGGGCCGGTGGGGGTCGAGAGCAGGATCACCACCCGGGCGCCGTCTCGCGACACCTCGAGGGACTGGATCTGCGAATCGCCCGGGAGGGCCGCCTTGACCGCGTGCGCGACGCCCGCCTGGTCGAACGCCGTGATGGCGTTGGGTTGGTTCGACGGCACGGACCAGACATAGCCGTTCTCGTCGAGCGACGGCGGCACGAGATCGTCGCGTGCGTCGATCGGCGCGGTCTGGGCCACGCCCTTGCGCAGCAGGGACACCCCTCCGGTGCCGAGCACCGCGATCGAGGCCCCGTCGGACGACAGGGTCGCCGCGCGCGTCTTGAGGGCGACGACTGCCCGGCTCAGGCTGAGGGCGGCGACCTGACCGTTGGAGTAGAACCCAAACTCGCCCTTGCGCAGCACCAGCGCCTGCGCGTCCACCTTGGTGTCGGCCTGCGGGCCGCTCGGGCCGAGGTCGTCGCTCTGCAGCGGGGTCCCCTCCACTGAGATCCTCACGCTCGAGATGTTGCCGACCGAGCGCAGGCTCTCCGAGAGCTGCACCTTCATGAGCTGGCGCTCGCGCGGACTCGCCGCCAACGCCTCCTTGGAGAGGTCGATGGTGGCGACCCCGTCCTCCGGCGTGACGATGCTGCCCGCGTCGCTGAGCTGGGTGCCCTCCGGAAAGCGCGAGAACGCCGCCCCCTTGAGCCAGGCGGGAGGGCCGGCGAGCAACGAGGTGGCGACGCCGGTCGCGGCCGTTCCGCGGGGGAACCAGCGCAGGTCGGGCACGAGGTGCTCGTTGTTCGAGTCGAGGAAGTACAGCGTCTGCTGGGTGAAGATGCGCTGGAACGTCTGGTCGGAGAGCACGATCCCGGCCGGCGCGGCGTTGATGCGCCACTGGCCGGCCTCCTTCACGAAGCCGAACTGCAGCGTCGACGGCTGGGAGGACTCGGTGTAGGCGCCGAGGGCGTCGACGGTGGCGATCGTGTTGAACGAGTACAGGATGGTGGTGTCGTTCACCGGCGCGAGCCGCGGCTGCCCGGTGCGCACCTGCACGCTCGCGCGCGGGTCCCACTTGTCCTTGAAGCTTGACGCGAGGAACTTCTTGGCCACGGCGTAGCCGCCGGTCGCCGAGGTGAACGCGGCGACGAATCCCTTGAGGATGGTCTCCTTGCTCGCCCCGATCTCCGGTCCCTCCGGGTTGAAGTCGAAGTTAGCTCCGCCGGACCCCGCGCTGAGCGACAGTCCCTGGTTCACCGGTCCATCGCCGGGGATGCCGACACAACCGCTGGCTGCGCCGACGACGGCGAGCGCGATCACGGCCGCGAGCGCGCGGCGCAAGACGGGGCGCTCAGGCATTCTCACCCCCGAGGGGGATCGAGTCGTCGGGGGGCAGGTCGAGCGGCGACGACACGATCGGCTTGCCGCGTTCGCGCGGAAGGGTGAGCCGAAAACAGGTGCCGACCCCGAACTCGGACCAGACCTCGAGCCAGCCGTCATGCAGCGCGGCGTCCTCGAGCGAAATCGCGAGCCCGAGGCCCGTGCCGCCAATGGTGCGCTGCCGGGACGGGTCGGCCCGCCAGAACCGGTCGAAGACGCGGGACACCTCCGACGGCTTCATCCCGATCCCGTAGTCCCGCACGACGAGCGCGATGGCGCTCTCGTTGCTGTCCACCATCACGACGATGGGCCGTCCCTCGCCGTGCTCGATCGCATTGCCGAGGAGATTGCGCAGCACGCGGCGGATGCGCCGGGCATCCACCTCGGCCTCGAAGTACCCGCCGGGGGCGACGAGCCGCATGGCCGATCCCCGCTCGTCGGCGAGCGGCTGCATCGTTTCCACGGCGCCCTCCACCAGCCGCACCAGGTTGGTCGGCTCGAGTTCGAGCTCGACGGCGCCCGCGTCGTAGCGGCTCACCTCGAGAAGGTCGGCGAGCAGCACCTCGAAGCGCTGCACCTGGGTGTGCAAGAGCTCTGCCGTGCGCGCGGTCGACGGCTCGAATGACTCGCGCTGGTCGTAGAGCACGTCTCCGGCGAGCCGGATCGTCGTGAGCGGGGTGCGCAGTTCGTGCGACACGTCGGAGACGAAGCGTTGCTGCAGTCGTGAGAGCTCGGCGAGCTTGGTGATCTGCTCCTGCAGGCTGTCTGCCATGCCGTTGAAGGAGCGCGCGAGGGTGGCGATCACGTCGTCTCCCTTCTCCGGAATGCGCTGCTCGAGCTGCCCGGCGGCCAGCTTCTCACTCGTTTCTGCGGCCACCCTGATCGGCCCGACCACGAGTCGAACGACGATGTAGGTGACCGCCCCGATGAGCAGGATGAGGGCGAGCCCGCCGAGAAGGAGCGTCTGCTTCACGAAGGTGAGGGTGACGGCAACCTGCGAGAGGTCGTAGACGAGGTACAGCTCGTAGCTGCCGGCCGACGGCACCGTCACGTTCGAACCCACGACGAGCCCCGGCGACCCGTCGGTGAGCGTCACCGACTGGAATTGCACGTGCTGGGGGTCGGCGACGACCCTCTTGCGCAGGGCCTCCGTGACGACATCCGGAAAGTTGGTGGAGCTCGCCGGCTGCATGATCGCCGAGGTGGTCTGCCCCGGAGTACGCAGGATCGCGAACGCCGTGCCGCCCTGGGCGGTCGTGGAGGGCAGGATCTTGTCCCGCACGGTGCCCGGGAGGCTATCCAGCTCGACCGTTGGACCCTGGTCGCCGACGGGCGTGGCCGCGTCGAAGATGCCCTGGGCGAGGTTGTGGGCGCTGCGCGCCTCATCCTGCACCTGGTTGCTGCGCGACGCGAAGAGGTTGTTGCCGATGCTCACGACGATCGACGACCCGATGATGAGCACGGCGAGGCCGGAGAGCACGACGGTAATGGTGACCGTGCGGAACTGCAGCGACGTGCGCCAGAACCGAACGAGCCGACCGAGATACGACCGCCAGTCGAGGATTTTCATGGGGAGCCGGACGAGTTAGGTGCTGGCACCCGCGCGATAGCCGACACCGCGAACGGTCATCACGATCCGCGGGTTGTCCGGATCGTCTTCGACCTTCGCGCGCAGCCGCTGCACGTGCACATTCACGAGGCGGGTGTCTGCCTTGTAGTGGTAACCCCACACCTGTTCGAGAAGCATCTCGCGCGTGAAGACCTGCTGCGGTTTGAGCGCCAGCGCAAGCAGCAGCTCGAACTCGAGCGGGGTGAGGTTGATCTTGTTGTCTCCGCGCCGCACCTCGTGGCCGGCCACGTCGAGCCGCAGGTCGCCCACCTGCAGCACGTCGGCGGTGCCGGTAGGCGTCGGGCGAAGGCGGGTGCGGATGCGCGCGACGAGTTCCTTGGGATTGAAGGGCTTGACGACGTAGTCGTCCGCCCCGCTCTCGAGACCGCGCACCACATCCGACGACTCCGACTTGGCGGTCAGCATGATGATGGGCACGCCGGATTCGGTGCGAATCTCCGCGCACACCTCGATGCCGTCCTTGCCCGGGAGCATCAGGTCGAGAAGGATCAGGTCGGGTTTGGCCGCGCGGAAGGCCTCGAAGGCAAGAGAGCCGTCGGAACAGAAGATAGGCTCGAAGCCCTCCGAACGGAGAACGATGCCGATCATTTCTGCGAGCGCGGTGTCATCGTCCACCACAAGAATTCGTGCGATCATCGTCCCGTCTTTGGATCGGAGCCCCCGGTGATTTCGGGTTTCATGAGGCTTTCGCACAAGAGTAGTCGAGTGTGAAAGCATAATTGCCGAGGGTGTGAAGCCCACTGGAGCCGACCGAGGGGAACGCGAGTGACCGACGACACGCAGTGGCAGTCGCCCGGAGACCGTCCAGGCGGCGCAAACGGAGCGGGCGCGCCCGGAATCCCGCCGATTCCGCCCGTGCCGTCACCCGCCTCCGGCTACTACACCCCGCCCGGGCAGGGGTCCGGACCGCAGCCGGCGCAGGGGCAGCCCGGCTGGACGCCGCCGCCGAAGCCGGGGCTCATCCCGCTGCGACCACTCGACCTCGGCACCATCCTCGGCGCGTCGTTCCGCGTGCTCCGGCGCAATCCGCGCCCCACTTTTGGGGCGGCCCTGCTACTTCAGGGGTCGGCGTACCTCCTCCTCTACGCGGTAATCGGCCTCGTCACGTTCCTGTCGTTCTCGCGCATCTACTCAAGCACGAGCGCCGACAACGCCACGATCGTGGCCGGGTCGGTCGCGACGATCGGTCTCGCGAGCCTCGTGCCGGTGCTGCTGTCGGCGATAGTGGGCGCGCTGGTGCAGGGAATCATCGTGCTCGAGATCTCCCGCGCCACGCTCGGCGAGAAGCAGACCTTCCGCGAACTGTACCGTCGGGCGCGCGGGCGCATCGGCGCCCTCGTCGGCTGGACCCTCATCGTGGGCGCGGTGATCCTGGTCGCATTCGTCGTGCTCGTCGGGCTCGTTGCCCTCGTCGTGGCGACGCTCGGCGTGGCCGGTATCGTGATCGGGGTGCTGCTCGGCGTCTTCGGCGGCCTCGGCTTCGTGGTGGCCGCCGCCTGGTTCACCACCAAACTCAGCCTCGTGCCGAGCGTGCTCATGATCGAACGCCTCGGCATCCGGCAGGCGGTAGCCCGCTCCTGGAACCTCACGCGTGGCTCGTTCTGGCGGGTGTTCGGCATCCAGCTGCTGGTGAGTGTGATCATCAGCGTGATCTCGCAGGTCGTCTCGGCGCCGCTCAGCTTCATCGCGCCGATCGTGGTCGGCCTCCTGGACCCGAACGGCCAGCGGGGCGCGGTCACGGGGGTCGTCAGGGTCGGCCTGTTGGTGGTGACGGTGATCGTGACCGTCGTGTTCCTCGCGATCAGCACCGTGGTGCAGACGGCGACGATCGCGCTGCTCTACGTCGACCTGCGGATGCGCCGCGAGGGGCTGGACCTGGAACTCGTGCGCTTCGTCGAGGCCAGGCAGTCCGGCGACACCGGTGTCGCCGACCCGTACCTGCCGAGGGAGACCGGCGTGCCCGTGCCGGCGGCGGACGATTCGCCCTGGGCATGAACCTGCAGTTCAACGTTCCGGTCGACCCGGATGCCGCCCAGGCCCAGCAGTGGATCATTGCCGAACTCGCCAAGACCCAGTACCGCGCGGCGCAGCCCACCTGGTTCGACCGGGTGTCCGCCGCGTTCTGGGACTGGTTGAAGTCGCTCACCGCCGGGGTGGGCGGCTCGTTCCAGGGACCCATCCTCGCGGTCGCGGCCCTCGTGGTGCTCGCCGTCGTCGTGGTCGCCTTTCTCATCTTCGGCGTGCCGCGGCTGGGGCGCCGCAGCGCGGTCACCGGCGCCCTCTTCGGCGTAGGCGACGAACGCGATGCCGCGGCGATGCGGCGCGCGGCGAACCAGGCGGCGGCAGTGGACGACTGGGCGCTTGCGATCGAGGAGATGTTCCGCTCGATCGCGCGGGGCCTCGCCGAGCGCACCATCCTCACAACCTCGCCGGGCACCACCGCCCGGGAGTTCTCCGCTCGGGCGGGAGCCCTCTTCCCGTCGCTCTCCGCGGCACTCGCCTCCACGGCCGCCGTGTTCGACGAGGTGCGTTACCTCGACGGGCTCGGCACGGAGGCGGCCTACCGCCGCGCCGCCGAGCTCGAGGCCGAGCTGCGGTCCATCCGGTCCCCCCTGGCGACCGCGGGCGGCGGCGGATGACCGCGACACCAATGACGGCGGCACCGACCACGCCGACGATTCGTCGGGCCACCCGGCGGTCGTTGTTCTGGATTCTCGCCGCGGCCTTCCTCGTGCTGGTCGCGATCCTCGGGATCGCCCTCACCGGGTCGGCCCTCTCCCGGGGCACCGAGTTCTCGGCCACGAATCCCGGGCCGATCGGCAGCATGGCCGTCGCCGAGGTGCTGCGGCAGCAGGGGGTGGACGTGCGGGTGGCCGGCTCGTTCGGCTCGGCAAAGTCCGCCATCGTCGCCCAGCCGGACTCCACCCTGTTCCTCTACGACTCGGGCGACTTCCTCGACGAAGCGCACCTCACCGAGATCACCGGCCTCGCCCGGGATGTCGTGGTGCTCACCCCGGGGTTCGCCCAGTTGAGGGCGGTGGCCCCCGAGGTCGCCCAGGCCGGAACAGTGAACCGGAAGGTGCTGCGCAGCGACTGCACACTGCCCGCGGTGGCGAAGGCGGACTCGGTAAACGGGGCGGGCCGCGGCTACCGGGTGACCGGGAAGGACACGGTGGCCACACGCTGCCTGGGCAGCGGGTCGCGGGCCTTCTCCCTCATCCGTCTCGAGCGCGGCCCCCACACGATCACCGTGCTCGGCACGACGGACGCCCTGTCGAACGAGCACGTCGCTGAGCGCGGCAACGCCGCCCTCGCGCTCAACCTGCTCGGCGCCAACCAGCGGCTCGTCTGGTACCTGCCGACGATCGACGACAGCGCGGCCGCCGGCGCCCCGAGCATCGCCGAGCTCACCCCGGTCTGGGTCAGTTCGGTGATGGCGCTGCTCGTGATCGTGGCGATCGTCGCCGCGTTCTGGCGCGGCCGCCGGATGGGGCCGCTGGTGGTCGAGAACCTTCCGGTGACCGTGCGCGCGAGCGAGACGATGGAGGGGCGGGCCCGGCTCTACCAGCGCGGCGGGGCGCGGCTGCGCGCCCTCGATTCGCTGCGGGTCGGCACGATCGCCCGCGTCGCCGCCCAGTGCGGGCTGCCGCGCCTCGCGCCCGTGGACGAGGTGATCGCCGCGGCATGCGCCGTCACCGGCGCCGACCCGAGGCAGCTGCGCTCGCTGCTGCTCGACGAGACCCCCCGCACCGACCGCGAACTCGTGCGACTGTCCGACCGGCTCCTCGAACTCGAGCGCTCGGTCGCCCGCTCGATTCGCCCCGCCTGACCGACCATGGAGAATGAACGCATGACTGACACCGCCCAAGGATCGCCGGAAGCCCCGGCAGCGCACGAGCCACGCCCGCAGTTCCCGTCCGCCGTGCGCGACCAGTTCGCCCGCGTGCGCACCGAGGTGGGCAAGGCCGTCGTCGGCCAGGACGGAGCGGTCACCGGGCTCATCATCGCCCTGCTGGCCGGCGGCCACGTGCTGCTCGAGGGAGTGCCAGGGGTCGCCAAGACCCTGCTCGTGCGCACACTGAGCCGCGCGCTGCGGCTCGACACCAAGCGCGTGCAGTTCACCCCGGACCTCATGCCCGGCGACGTGACCGGCTCCCTCGTCTACGACGCCAAGCTCGGCGAATTCGACTTCCGGGCAGGTCCGGTGTTCACCAACATCCTGCTCGCCGACGAGATCAACCGCACTCCCCCGAAGACCCAGGCCGCCCTGCTCGAGGCGATGGAGGAGCGCCAGGTGAGTGTGGACGGCGACACCCGCCTGCTCCCGGTGCCGTTCATCGTCGCCGCCACCCAGAACCCGATCGAGCACGAGGGCACGTACACGCTGCCCGAGGCGCAGCTCGACCGCTTCCTGCTCAAGCTCGTTCTCGACATCCCGGAGCGGGCGGATGAGGTGGAGGTGCTCACCAGGAGCGCCGCCGGCTTCAACCCGCGCAACCTCGAGGCCGCCGGAGTGAACGCCGTGCTCGACGCCGCGGGTCTCGCCGCTGCGCAGGCCGAGGTCGCCCTCGTCGGCTCGAGCCCCGACGTGATCGCCTACGTCGTGGACCTCGCCCGCGCCACCCGGCAGAGCCCGTCGGTGAAGCTCGGGGTGAGCCCGCGCGGAACGACGGCCCTGCTCTCGGCCGCGAAGGCGTGGGCCTGGCTGAACGGCTCGACGGCGATCACGCCCGATCACGTGCAGGCGATGCTTCTGCCGGTCTGGCGGCACCGGGTGCAGCTCCGGCCGGAGGCAGAGCTCGAGGGCGTGTCGTCCGACTCGATCCTCCGCTCGATCATGCAACAGGTGCAGGTGCCGATCTAGCCATGGCGGTCTCCGGTCGTTTCGTGCTGCTCGTCGCGCTCGGCGTCGTGCCGATCGTGCTGCTCGACGACCCGGTATGGCTGCTCGGCTGGCTCGCCGTCGTCGCGCTCGTGGGGACCGGGGACCTCATCCTCGCCGGCTCGCCCCGGACCCTCGTGCTCCACCGCGACCTGCCGGAGCGCGTGCGTCTCGGCGAGAGTGTCGCCTCGACCCTGTACCTGGCCAACGCCGGCCGGCGGCGGGTTCGCGGGATCGTGCGCGACGGCTGGCAGCCGTCGGCCGGGGCAAGCCCCAGCCGCGCGCGGCTGGACCTGCCACCCGGGGAGCGGCGAGCGATCGTGACGACCCTCACCCCGTTCCGCCGCGGCGAACGCAGGGCCGCGCAGGTGACGGTGCGGTCGTTCGGACCGCTCGGCCTGCTGGCCCGCCAGGCCACCCTGGAACTCGCCGGCGCCATCCGCGTGCTCCCGCCCTTCAACTCACGCAAGCACCTTCCGTCGCGGCTCGCGCGGCTGAGGGAGCTCGACGGCAAGACGAGTGTGATGATCCGGGGCCAGGGCACCGAGTTCGACAGCCTGCGCGAATACGTGCGCGGGGACGACGTGCGATCGATCGACTGGCGGGCGACCGCGCGGCGCACCGATCCGTCAACCGGCGCCGGGCCGCAACTCGTCGTGCGCACGTGGCGCCCCGAGCGCGATCGTCGGGTGGTGATCGTGATCGACAGCGGCCGCACCTCCGCCGCCCGCATCGCCAACGAGCCGCGCATCGACACGGCATTCGAGTCGTCGCTGCTGCTCGGCGCCCTCGCGACGCGGGCCGGCGACCGCGTCGACCTCGTGGTCTACGACCGCCGGGTGCGCGGACGGGTGCAGGGAGCGACCGGGGCCGAACTGCTGTCCCGCATGGTGAACGTGATGGCGCCGATCGACCCGCAGCTCATCGAGATGGACTGGTCGGCGGTGCCCGGGCTGGTCGCGTCGATCACGAGCCATCGCGCGCTCGTCGTGATCATGACCTCGATCGAGGCGGCCGGGGCATCCCAGGGCCTGCTCGCCGTGCTCCCGCAGCTCACCCGCAAACACATGGTCGTGGTGTCGTCGGTGGTCGACCCGACGATCGCCGAGGCGACCCGCGAGCGTTCGAACCGGGACGAGGTCTACCGCGCGGCGGCAGCGGAGCGTTCGGCGCTCGACTCGACCAGGATCGCGGCCGCCATCCGGCAGCTGGGGGCGGATGTCGTGACCGGCACCCCGGCGGATCTCCCGCCGGGCCTCGCCGACCGCTACATCGCGCTCAAGGCCGCCGGGCGGCTGTAGGCTTCCCCGCGCCTCTGCGCCCCGCCCCGCCCCGGGAAGACTCCCGTTGTGCAGGACACGTCGCGCAGGACACGTCGTGCAGGACGGGCCCTGCAGGCGGCGTACTGCATAACCGGAGTCTGCTGCAGCCTGCCGCCCCGGGAGACTCCAGTCGTGCAGGACAGGTCGTGCAGGACACGGATGTTCAAGTCAAGGATGTGCAGGACAGGACAGCTTCTGCGGGACAGGAGAGGTTCTGCAGGAAGGCCAGCGCAGAACGCGTCCTGCAGAACGCGTCCTGCACAACTGGAGTCTGCCGGAGTAGTGCCGTCCCTCTGTCGCGATTGGGGCCCGTCGCCCGGGAACAGTCCCGACGACGGGCCCCACCACGAGCCCGAGAGCGCCGAAGGACCCGAGAGACCCGCGAGACCCGAAAGGCCCCGCGGGCCCTACTCGGCGACCCCGACGAACTCCGGGCTCGAGTCGGAAACCGAGAGCGCCGTGCGCAGCGCGTCGCCGAGGCCGGCATCCACGTTGGTCCAGTACTGGATGGCGCGTTCCCGGATCTCCGCGGACTGGACGCCGCCGACGGCACCGGTGATGGTGTCGAGGAAGCGGTCCTTCGCCGTGTCGTCGAACACGTCCCGGTACAGCGTGCCGGCCTGCCCGAAGTCGCTGTCCTCGGAGTGCAGGGTGGCCGCCGAGCGCACGAGGTCCCCGTCGCTCTCCCAGCTTCCCTCGGCGGCGGCCGCGGCATCCGCCACCGCACCACCGAACGAGTTCGGCGCATAGACGGGAGACGCGGCCGGCTTGAAGCCGTGACGCCCCGCGCCGTCCTGCGTGTAGCTGTTCACGGGCGCGATCGGGGCGTTGACCGGGATCTCGTTGTAGTTGGTGCCGACCCGGTAGCGCTGGGCGTCCGGGTAGGAGAACACGCGCGCCAGCAGCATCTTGTCCGGGCTCACCGCGATGCCGGGCACCGTGTTCGCCGGGGAGAACGCCGCCTGCTCGATCTGCGCGAAGAAGTTCTCCGGGTTGCGGTCGAGCGTGTGCGTGCCCACCTTGATGAGCGGGTAGTCCGCCTTCGGCCACACCTTGGTGAGGTCGAACGGGTTGAAGCGGTAGGACTTCGCGTCCTCGTACGGCATCACCTGCACGTGGACATCCCAGGACGGGAAGTCGCCGGACTCGATCGCGTCGTGCAGGTCGCGGCGGTAGTAGTCGGCGTCGGCGCCGGCGATGAGCTCGGCCTCCGCGCCGCCGATCTCGACGTTGCCCTGGTTGGAGGTGAAGTGGTACTTCACCCAGAAGCGCGCGCCTTCGGCATTGATCCACTGGTAGGTGTGCGAGCCGAAGCCGGGCATTTCGCGCCAGGAACGCGGCAGGCCACGGTCCCCCATGAGGTAGGTGACCTGGTGGGCGGACTCCGGCGACAGCGTCCAGAAGTCCCACTGCATGTCTGGATCGCGCAGCCCGGATCCCGGGAGACGCTTCTGCGAGTGGATGAAGTCCGGAAACTTGATGCCGTCGCGGATGAAGAACACCGGCGTGTTGTTTCCGACGATGTCGTAGTTGCCCTCGGTGGTATAAAACTTCACCGAGAAACCGCGCACATCGCGCCAGGTGTCCGGGCTGCCCTGCTCGCCGGCGACGCTCGAGAAACGCTGCAGCGTCTCGGTGGTGGTGCCCGGCTGGAAGACGGCGGCGCGGGTGAAGCGTGACACGTCCTCGGTCACCTCGAAGGTGCCGAACGCCCCGCCACCCTTGGCGTGCACGATCCGCTCCGGGATGCGCTCGCGGTTGAACTGCGCGAGCTTCTCGACGAGGTACCGGTCGTGCAGCACCGCAGCGCCGTCGGCCCCGACGGTGAGCGAATGCTCGTCGCTCGCTACCGGGGTTCCGGTCTGGGATGTGGTGGGTTCCGTCACGATGTCTCCTTCATTTCTTGCGGTCGTTGGCGTGCTGGCAGGGGGCGCAGAGGCCCCAGAAAGTCACTTCGGCGGTGGTGATGATGTACCCGCTCGGGTCGTTCGGTGCGAGGCACGGTGCCGAGCCGTGCACGCAGTCGACGTCGGCGACCGCCCCGCAGCCGGTGCAGACGATGTGGTGGTGGTTGTCACCGATGCGGCGTTCGTACAGCGCCGGGGAGCGTGCGGGCTCGATGCGCCGCACGAGGCCGGCGGCCGTGAGGTCGGCCAGCACGTTGTGCACAGACTGCACAGACATGTCCGGGCGCTCGGAACGCACCGCGTGGCAGAGCGTCTCGGCGTCGGAGTGCGGCAACCGCTCGAGCGCCGCGAGAACCGCGAGCCGACCGGGGGTGACGCGGAGCCCCTGCCCGTGCAGCTGGGATTCGATGGGCGCGGTCACTCGCTCCACTCTGCCACTTATCGTGAACGATTCATAATTGGCGGGGCACACGCGACCCCGGTGGGGATACTGCTAGCCCGCCACGATCTGGCGGGCTCCCGCCTCGAACTCGCCCAGATCGCCCGTCTCGCCCGCCCGGTGCGCGCGCCGCCCGATCACCCACTGGTAGAAGAGAAACGCGCCGAGGGCGACCGAGCCGATCCCGATCTTGATCACCCACGGCCAGTCCTGGCGCGTGACGAACCCCTCGATGATCCCTGAGACCAGGAGGGAGAGGATGAGACCGATCACGACCGTGAACAGGGCTCGACCCTCCTCGGCCAGGGCCCTGGCCCGCGTGCGGGCGCCCGGCGCGATCCACGCCCAGAAGATGGCCATGCCCGCCGCCCCCGCGGTGAAGATCGAGTAGAGCTCGAGCTGGCCGTGCGGTGCGATGTAGAGGAAGAAGATGTCGAGCCGGCCGTGGGACGCCATGAGCGCAGCGGAGAGTCCGATCTGCTGCGCATTCTGTAGCATGAGGAAAGGCGCCCAGACCCCGAAAATCCCATACGCGATGCACTGCGCGGCAAGCCAGGCGTTGTTGGTCCAGACCTGGCCGGTGAACGACGACGGCGAGTGGTTGGAGTAGTAGTCGACAAAGTCCTGCTCCACGAACTGCTTGCGGAACTCCTCCGTGCCGAAGTTCGCGATCACCCCGGGCGTGTTGAGCGCCCACAGGGCGTACAGCGTGGCGACGAGTGCGGTCGCGAAGGCGACGGCGACGCAGAGCCAGCGGATGCGGAAGAGCGCTGCGGGCAACTGGGCGGCGAAGAACTGGGGCACCCGGCTCACCACATTGCGGCCGGCGCCGGTGAAGCGCAGGCGCGCGCGGGAGAGCCCGACGGAGAGCCGGTCGCCCTGAATCGTCTGGCCGGCCGTGGTCTTGATCGCCGAGAGCTGGCTCGACCCGGACTGGTAGCGCTCGATCAGCTGGTCGGCTTCGGCGCCGGTGAAGCGGCGCTTCTTGCCGAGCCGGGCAAGCTCGTCCCACTCATCGCGGTGGGCGGCGGAATAGGCGTCAAGATCCATCTGCTTAAATACTAGACATGGCATACGAGCCCCGCTCCGCTTTTGTCGCATCTTCCGCGCCGACGACGCCGGAGGACGATGCCGAGCTCATGACCGGCGAGGCGGTCGCGCTCGATCTACGGCCGACCAGTTTCGTGCTGAGGGCCGCCGGAGCGCTCATCGATTTCGCGGTCTACCTGGGCACCTGGCTGCTCATCATCCTCGCCCTCTCCTCCCCCCTGTTCGACAGCATCCTCGACGAGGCGAGCGGGGCCGCGGCCGCCGTCGCCGCCCTCGTGTTCTGCCTCATCGTGCTGCCGACGGCGGTAGAGACGGCGACGCAGGGCAAGTCCCTCGGCCGGCTCGCGATCGGCGCCAGGATCGTGCGGGACGACGGGGGCTCGATCGCCTTTCGGCACGCCTTCATCCGCGCGCTCACCGGCGTGCTCGAGATCTTCTTCACCCTCGGCGGCATCGCCGCGACGGTGGCCATGCTCAACGGTCGGTCGAAGCGGCTCGGCGACCTGCTCGCCGGCACCTACAGCCAGAACGAGCGGGTCTCCGGCCCCACCCCGGCGGTATTCGGCATGCCGGTGGAGCTCCTCGAGTGGTCGAAGACCGCGGATGTGGCGCGTCTGCCGGACGGACTGGCGCGGCGGATCACCCAGTTCCTCGGCCAGGCCGCCCGCCTGTCGCCCGAGGCGCGGGCGAGGCTGGCCCGCGACCTCGCCAACGAGGCGTCGGCCTTCGTCTCGCCGCTGCCACGGGTGCACCCCGAGCTGTTCCTCGCCGGCGCCTCGGTGATCCGCCGCGAGCGCGAATTCCGCGCGCTGCAGCTCGAACGCGAGCGCCTCGAGCACCTCACCCCGGTGCTCCGTACGCTCCCGCACGACTTCCCCGACCGCTGAGACCGCCCCGCCTGCGCTGCCCCTGCCCCTGCCCCTGCCCCTGCCCCTGCCCCTGCCATCCGAAATCCGAAATCCGAAATCCGAAATCCATGCAATCCTTGGCCGGCCCCGGCGTGTCGGTGACGAC
>NZ_DATCQQ010000044.1:0-36603 GCF_036569425.1 Lacisediminihabitans sp. | reverse complement strand
GACGCATTCGTGGTGGCGGGTGATGTGTTTGACCGGTGTGGACTATTTCTCCACCCTCGGGTACCAGCCGGCGATCGCGGCGCTGGCTGCCGGTTTGCTGTCCCCCATTGCGACGATCGTGTTGGTCGTGTTGACCCTCGCGGGGGTCCTTCCTGTCTATCGCCGGGTTGCAGAGGAAAGCTCCCAGGGATCAGGTTCCATCCACATGCTCGAACGGTTGCTGCCATGGTGGAGCGGAAAACTCTTCGTCTTGGTGCTGCTCGGGTTCGCGGCCACCGATTTCATCATCACCATCACCTTGTCGGCCGCGGATGCCGCCGCCCACGCGGTCGAGAACCCTTTCGTCCCGTCGTGGTTGCACGGGAACGAACTCCTCGTGACACTCGTGCTTGTGGCATTGCTCGGAGCGGTGTTTCTGCGGGGTTTCAAGGAAGCCATTGGGATCGCCGTGGTCCTGGTTGTCACATACCTGGCGCTGAACCTGGTCGTGGTCATCGTCGCAGCCACCCGCATCGCCGGACACATCGCAGTCATCACGGACTGGTGGGGTGCGCTTACCGTACAACACGGGAATCCACTGATCATGGTCGGTATCGCGCTGCTCGTGTTTCCCAAACTTGCCCTAGGCCTGTCGGGGTTCGAGACCGGCGTCGCCGTCATGCCGCAAGTCACCGGGCGCCCGGACGACAACGACGAAAACCCGGCGGGTCGCATCCATGGGACAAAACGACTACTGACCAGCGCAGCAATCATCATGAGCTGCTTCCTCATTGCCACCAGCGCGGTAACCACCCTGCTCATCCCCCAGAAAGCGTTCCAGCCGGGAGGGCCCGCCAACGGTCGCGCTCTCGCCTACCTCGCCCACGAATACCTCGGGCCTGCGTTCGGGACCGTGTATGACATCAGTACCATCTGCATCCTCTGGTTCGCCGGCGCTTCGGCAATGGCAGGCCTGTTGAACCTGGTACCGCGGTACCTGCCCCGATACGGCATGGCGCCCCAGTGGACCAGGGCGGTCCGTCCGCTCGTGCTCGTCTTCACAGGAATCGCGTTTGTCATCACCATCGTCTTCAACGCCAACGTCGACGCGCAAGGCGGCGCGTACGCCACGGGCGTGTTGGTTCTGATGACGTCCGCCGCCGTCGCCGTCACACTCTCCGCCCGTCGCAAACGGCAACCTTGGCAAGCTATCGGGTTCGCCGTGATCTCACTCATCCTCGCCTACACGACCATCGTGAACGTCATCGAACGACCCGACGGGGTCCGCATCGCCGGGTTGTTCATCCTCGGCATCCTGACAGTCTCGATCGTCTCCCGCGTGCGCCGCTCGTTCCAACTTCGCGCAACCTCCGTCGTCCTTGACGAGAACGCACTCGATTTCGTCAATGAAGATGCTGAAGAGCACGCTGCCATCCGCATCATTTCCCACGAGCCCGACGTCGACACTGACGACGAATACCAGAAGAAGAGCCGCAATGAACGCATCTACGCCCACATCCCCGAACGCTCCCCCATCATCTTCCTGGAGGTGCATCCGGCAGACTCTTCCGACTTCGAAGAAGACTTGGTCGTGCACGGGGTCGCCAGACATGGATACCGTGTCCTCGAAGTCGTCAGCGCGAACGTGCCAAATACCATTGCGGCAGTGCTTCTGGAAATCCGAGATCAAACAGGAATTGTGCCCGAAATCTATTTCCAATGGACCGAAGGCAACCCCCTCTCGAACATGTTCCGATTCCTGATCGTCGGCGTCGGCGAAGTTGCCCCTGTTACGCGCGAAGTACTGCGCACAACCGAGCACAATCCCAAACGCCGCCCCGCTGTCCACGTGAGCTGAGCAACCCCCGGATTGCGGAGGCATTGGAAACGCGCCCGCGCGCAATCGAATCAGGTATCCACCCGCATCGGTGCCTCTACCCCGCCCAGGGATTCGGCGCTGGATTGCCCTCGGGGCCAGCTCTTCTCAAGGATCGGCCACAGGCCCGGGATGATGATCGCGCCGGCCAGGGCCAGAACCGCGGCTACGACCGCAAATACCGGAGTCGCTCCGACGTCGCTCGCGAGCAACCCCGCGAGCCCGGCACCAAGCGGCATGGCAAGGGTTGCAAGGATGCGGTACATGCTGCTGACTCGCCCGAGGAGCGCCGGCTCGACCGTGGCCTGACGGACGGTCACGCTCATGACGTTCCAAATGGTGACGGCAAAGCCGTTGAACGCGAGGAGGAGTGCTGCGAGCCAGGAGTCAGTCGTCAAGGCGAGAGCTGCAATGGATGCTGCGCTGATGATCACCGCAACTGCCGTCGCGCGCGCTGCGCCAAGGGCGCGCACGAAGCGGATGGCCACGGTGGCACCAGCGAGGGAACCGAGCGCGGAGAGAGCGAGCATGACCCCGTAACCGGTGGCGCCGGAGTGGAGGTCGCGGAGAGCGTAGATCGTGGCGATCCCCCAGAACGCTCCCGAAACTCCCGCCCACACGGCAAGGAGGATCGACATGCGTCCAAGGAGCCTGGAATGCACGACAACAGTCAGGCCCTCGAGAAGTTCGTGTCGGAACTCGGCGAGACGATTGCGTCTCGCGGCCGAGCGAGCACGAGACGGTTCGTCAACTCGAAGACCGAGGACGATCGCGGCGGCCGCAGCGAGAAGGAGCATATTCGCAAGAACAGGCCAGAACGACGCGACGGCGAACAGGACGCCGCCGGCTGCCCGACCCACGAACATCTCTCCCATGATCATCCCTGATTGCAGGCGCGAGTTGGCTTGTCCAAGGTCGGAAGTGGACACGAGCCGGGGCAAGATCGCGTGCGCCGCAGGGTCGCCTACTGCTTCTCCGACCCCGTAAAGAAACGCTGCCACGCACAGCGCCGGTATCGTCAAAGATCCTTGCCAAGTCAGAACTGTGACGAGCGCGAGAACGGCGGCGCGGGCGATGTGGGCGCCCGCGATCAGCCCGCGCTTTCGGGCACGGTCGACGAAGACTCCGGCTATCGGGCCGACCAGAAGCGCGGGCAGATAAGTGAATACGGTTACGAGGGCGATAAGACCCGCGTCCCGCGTGAGCTGAGTGGCGAGAAGTGGCAGCGCGACGAGGCGGATGCCGTCGCCGAGGTTGGTGGCCGTCGTCGCCGTCCAAAGAATCCAGAACGAACGAGGAAGACTGCTCTGCCTAGTCAACGGTGTCTCCTGGCGCTGGCTGCGAGAAGGCGAAGGATGCGAGCGTGACCAGTCGGCCGGTCTCGGATTCGAGACCGCGGATGCTCTCCAATGCCTGTTCGAGAATCGCAACCGCCGACCGCCGCGCCCCGCCGGACAGGCGAACCTGCGAGATGAACAGACGCTGATCAGTGGCACCTTCCATCTGGGAAGCGAGAGTGCGCAACACCGTGGCCCGCGCGCCGGGGTTCTCGTGGTCGAGCTCCACGGCGATGGCCGGCGCGGTCAGTGACCAGCTTTGCTGCAGGCCGCCGCGCACAGTGCGACCCTGCACCTGACGGGCTATCCCGGCGCGCTCGAGGAGCTTCAGGTGATAGCTGACGCTCCCTTTGCCGAGGTTGAGTTCCGTTGCCAGCTCACTCATCGTCCACACACGGTTGCGAAGCAACCCGACGATGCGCAACCGCACCTCGTTCGCCAGAGCGCGAAGCTGACTTGCACTCGATACGACGGTCGACCCGTCCCGCCGTGTAGCTGACTCGTTTTCGCGCACTACTAAGTGTCAACAATTGTTGATACTTAAGTCAATCGATCCTCGGAAGATCGAATACCCACTTCGGCCCGCTTTCGGTCGGACGGAAAAAATCGCGCCTCGAGGAGGCCGACGAGAAACCTGGAAAGTCGGCGACCGAACTGGTTCGCAAGAGCATCCTCGGCGGCAGCCCAGTCGAGAGCACGTAGCCACGTCCCTGTTTCACCCAAGTGAGCCAGGAGGAGTCCGGCCAATCGACATGCTGGGCGGGCGGTTCCTTCTGGTTGAATGAGGAAATGTCTAAGGATCACGCGCTTTCGTCCGCGCCGAAGCTCGTGCCAGGTGATCGGGTCGCTATTCTGTCGCCTTCGTTCGCCGCTCCCGGATTCGCGCCGGGGGTCCACGAACAGGCGATGCGCCGACTCATCACGGCGACGGGGCTTGTCCCCGTGGAGTACGCCACGACCCGCAGGCTCGGCGCCACGCCCGAGGATCGCGCGGCTGACATCAATGCGGCGTTTGGTGACCCGACAATCCGTGCGATCCTCGCGACTATCGGCGGTGATGATCAGATCACCGTAATCCCTCACCTTGATGCGGGCCTTGCCGCAGCAGACCCCAAGATCTTTCTTGGCTACAGCGACAACACCAACCTCCTGAACTGGCTCTGGTCGCTCGGGATAGTCGGATATTACGGCGGATCGACTCAGGTCCACCTCGGGCCGGGTCCGCGGATCGATGACGTCCATCTCGCGTCGCTGAGGGCCGCGCTTTTCACCGGCGGAGAACTTGAGATTGTGGAGCCAGGAGAGTCGGAGGATTTCGGCCCAGATTGGCTGTTGCCGCGCGCCCTGACCGAGTTCGGCGAGAGAGAACCCACAGAACAGTGGACATGGGCTGGGCCGGAACGCGAGGTCGATGGTCGTACCTGGGGCGGTTGCGTCGAGGTTGTCGACCAGTTGGCGATGGCTGACCGGCTGCCGTCGCTGAAGGATCTCGAAGGGACGATCCTGATTCTCGAATCCAGCGAGGAAGTGCCGCCAGCGGTGTGGGTGAAGCGGTGGGTTCGATCCCTCGGAGAGCGGGGAATCCTCGCCGCAGTAGTCGGCGTCATCGTTGCAAGGCCTCCCGTGAGCAGCCGCGAGGTGGTCCCGCCCTCGGAAGAGCGTGCGCGTCTTCGCGCCGCTCAACGCGATGCGGTCATCAGCGAGGTCACTCGCTACAACGCAGAGGCCGTGGTCTGCGTTGGTGTGCCCTTCGGCCACACGCGCCCGCAGTGGATCGTGCCGTACGGCGGACGAATTCGGCTCGACGGTCGGGCAAAAGCAATCACAGCAAGCTACAACTGACGGCGCGTGGGACCCGCGACCACGACGATGGAGTGGAGCGCCCGCTGAAGGTTCCCAAGTGACAAAGCATCGGCGCGCTCGGCCGTTGGGTGGAGTGGCCCTAGATCTGTCGCGTTGGTCGTCTCGCTTGCGGGCATGTTCAGCAGATGCGATCGCTGATGCGCATCACGCTATCTCGACGGTGCCACCCCAACCGTCGTAGTCGCCTCGGGTATTCGTCACGATCGCGAATACAGCTCGAACTGTCGCCTCAACCGTCGCCGGCAAAACGTCCTCATCTCGCCTGGCGATCAGGATCGTCTTTAGACCGCGTCGACCAATCTCAACATGGAACCCCTGCGCCGCAAGCGATTCACGCGCCTGGTCCGCGTTCTTGCGTCGCGCAAAGTATGAAAAGTGTTCGACCTCGCGAACCGCTGAAAGGTTGTCGTCCATGCCGAGGCGTTGGTCGAGCTGTTCGGCGCTCAGGGAGAGCAGCTGCTCCAGTGACTTGCCGCGATCCGCCATACCCACCTCTGTGTCTTTGTGAGCGATCCTAGGGCTTCCGACCGTGTGCGGTCCCTCTTCAGGGCATTCCACTTTCCTACTATAGTAAGTGCGCATACTACTTAGGAGGATTGTCGTGTGGACGACAAATTACACCGTTGAGACCAGCGCCAAATCAACCGACGTGTGGGAAGCCCTCCGCGCACTTCACTCGGGAATCGCTCTCGGGCCGGCCTCGGATAAGTTCGAGCTCCACGGACCCTTTGAGGTTGGCACCCAGGTCACGGTCACACCTCAAGGGCAGGATCCGATGCAATCGGTCATCACGGAGCTGGAGCCGGCTGTCGTCTACGCAGACCAGACCTCCTTTGGAGACTTGCTGCTCACCTTTCGTCACCAACTTGTATCCACCGCAATCGGCGGCACAGCGGTCACGCACACACTTGAAATCACCGGTGCCGGTTCCGACGACGTCGGCCCCGAGCTTGGATCTCAGATCAGCAGCGATTTCCCCATCGCGATGGCGGAACTGCTCACCAGCGCGGAGAGCGGCGTGCGTGCCTGAACTCAGTGCGCATGAGCCGGCTCTGGGCAGCAATTTTGAATCCGATGCGGAAAGCCCGGGCTTGGCGCTACGGCAGGTGACGAATCGATGGCAAGCCGTCATGCGTGCCGCGCTGAAATCGCACGACCTCACCCACGTTCAATATGTTCTCTTGGCCTCCCTGGTGTGGATGCAGGCCCACGACAGCGAGCCGATCACTCAAGCGGAGCTAGCTGAGTTCGCGACAACCGATCGCATGATGACTTCCCAGGTGCTTCGCACACTAGAGACGAAACAGCTGATCCACCGGGATCACCATCCGAGCGACGGCCGCGCCCGGGCACTGCGCGCAACGCCGGCGGGCATCTTGTACGCCCAGCGCGCTACCCAAGACGTCGAAGCCGCCGACCGTACGTTCTTCGCTCCCTTGCGTGAGAACACGACCGGTTTCGTTGCTGAGCTGGCGCTTCTAATTGACACTGCGGAGCCGCTCGGCACGCACGCTGCGTTGGCCCAGTAAACGTTCGACAATCTGGGACGAGTCCGCGTCCTCGATCCCCTCTCGGAGGGGCTGATGGACTAAACCTTGCGTGCGAGGAGGAATGCCTGGGGAGTCTTCTCCGAATCATCCGGTGCCCGGTGGAGCTGGCTGTGCACGGCCAGTCCGGAGTCGGCCAGCATAACCGTGAGGCGATTGGCTGGCAGTCGGTAGGCGTCGAGGTCAAGGTCGTGGCCATACGCCCGTGTGATGTGTCGGGGCTCGTCCCCCGACTGGAAGGCAATCAGCAGGTATCCGCCCGCGGCAAGCACCCGCGCGAACTCGGCGAAGACAACCGGCAGCCGTTCCGGCGGGGTGTGGATGATCGAGTACCAGGCGACGATGCCGCCCAGTGATCCGTCCTCGAGGGCGAGCGCCTCCATCGTCCCCTCCTCAAACCGGAGCGTGGGGTGATCCTTGCGCGCCACGGCAATCATTCCGGGCGAGAGGTCGATGCCGATCGTGGTCAGCCCGAGCGAATCGAGGTGCGCCGTCACGCGGCCCGGGCCGCACCCGATGTCGGCAACCATCCCGTTCCCATAGGCCTGAACGAGCTCGCTGAATGCCGAGATCATCGCCCGATCGATCGATTTGCCTGCCAACTCGTGGCGAAGGAGCACCGCATAGTCGACGGCGACCTCGTCGTACGCCCGGCGAGTGGCGCTCACGTCGGAGGGTTCGGTCATGCTCCGAAGCGTATGGGAAATGTGCCGATTGCGGTTCGGGTTCCCCTTACAAGTGCCGCCCTTGCGCGGAGAATGGTCGCATGACCGATGAGAAGCCGTTCGTCCCGTTCTGTCCAACCCCGCGGGACTTTCCGGGCTATGCCATGCCACCAACGGTCCCAGACGGCCTCCGACTCGAGCTCAGCCGCGCTCGAATTCGGGACGGGCGTGAGCACGAGTTCGAGGAGTGGATGCAGATGCTCAACGATCGGTATGACGAGAGCCTTCTGGCGATCCCCGCCGAACGGGCCGTCCTCGAAGCGACATTCCGCCACACGGAAGCCGACGGATCCACGTGGATCTACCACCTCAGCCTCGTGGGTGAGGGCGGTGGTGGCCTTGACGAGTCGAATCAGATCGACGCCGACCATGCTGCCTTCTCGCGGCGGGTGAAAGAGCCTGGCTGGGAAGAACTCGAGCCCAAGTTCATGCTCACGCCGGCTCACATCCTCGAAGCAATGACCTCATGGGGCCACACCGGCCACCGGTAAGGAAGAGTCTGCCGTCGGGCGCCACGACCGGCGGTTCCAGCCAACGGACGGCGCTGCGCACTGACGAGCTTCTAGCTCACGATCGGGTGCACTTCTTCGAAATGCTCGACAAGCGGGAAAGGGTCGTAGAACCGGTGGAGCAGGGCGCGCCACTGCTGGTATTGCTCGGATTCCCTGAAGCCGATCGTGTGGTCTTCCAGGCGTTCCCACTCCACGAGAAGCAAGTACGTGCTTTGGGACTCAAGCGATCGGGAGAGCGACAGCCTCCGAAAGCCCGGCATGGAGGAGATGATCACCCGCGCTTCGGTGAACGCCGCTTCGAATTCTCGTTCTTTGCCGGGGATGACGGGGAGAAGCGCGTGTTCGGTGACCATTCGACGATTCTCCCAGCACCCGGCGTCAACGATCGGGCAGCGTGGCGACGGCCTCGATCTCGACGAGCGCGCCGGGCCGCGCCGGCGTGACGGCAAGCACGGTCACGGCGGTGCGGTGATCGCCCCACACCGAGCGAGTCGCGGCGTAGGCCACACCGGGGTCGACTCCAACAGCGAGATAGATCGTGAGCTTGGCCGCATACTCGGGGCCCGTTCCGGCCTCGGCGAGCACGGCGAGCACGTTGCGCATCGCGAAGACGATCGGCGGCATGTCGGCCGGCACGTCGGGCGGCGCCAAGACGTTCGACCACGACAACGCGACCGCGTTGTACAAGCGGCGAGACGACTACCGGCCCTAACCACGGCGGCGGATGCTAGTCCGACGTGGGGTACACCGCCACGGTCTGCGAGCCGCTCGGACGATTCGCGAGGACGATCGCGAGGATGCCGAGGAACACCGCGCTGCCGACGCGGACAAGGGCACCCAGACTCCCCAGGATTCCCACGGCCGCCAGCTGGCCATCCTGCACGGATCCGATTGCGACGACCTCCGTCAGCCATTGCGCGGCAATCGCCGCCAGCGCCCAGGTGGGCGCCCAGTTCCACGGGCGGGGCACGACTCCGGCGCGGGCAATCTGGATGACGGCCACGAGCGCCGCGGCGAACCGGACGAACGAATCAAGATAGCCGAAACCCAGCAGCGGAACCGGAGGGTAGTCGCGGGAAAAATAGAAGTTCTGCAGCAGCGGCATCAGCAGCGCCCAGATCGCCAACACCGTGAGCGCCGCGGTTCCCAGCGGCCTGCGCGCCGTGAGGCTGCCGTGACCGCGGATGCCGAATGCGAATACCAGCAGCGAGGCGGAAAAGAGGACCGTCTCGAGGATGCTCGAGACGGTGACGAATACCGTGCCGGGTTGCACGGCCACACCGATCACCACCGTCGCAAGGAGCAGTGCACCGCCGAGCACCCACGCGCGTCGTGACGCCGCGCGATTGGGAACCCGGAGACCGACCATAATTCTGGAGTGTACTAGTTCGTCTGCGGCATCAAGAAGCGGACGCAACCCCGAGCGGAGACCGATGATGAGGCGCCCGTCCAGCCGGTCGATTCGCCTCCTGGCCGGGATTCTCAGACCCTCGCGCCAACCGTGCCGCCCGACTCTCTCCACACCCTGCACTCCCAGGATTGTGGACAGCAGGCGTTCGAACGGATCGCCACCATCGTGCCCGCCCCGCATCTTCGGTTCGAGCAGCGGAACGGCAAGGAGATCGCGCTTCTCGACGTCGTGATCGCCCCAACCGGCGCCTGGGGATCGGTGCGACTCCTCTCGACGACGCGAACGACACTCCTGATCCCGCTCGAGGGCGAGCAGAGAATGCTCGAGCTCACGTTCACGTCGTCGACCCCACTGACCACCCTGACACTGGAGTACGTTCCGTCCCGGTGCGGAACCCACGTCATCTCCGAAGACAAGATCGGCACTCTCATCCCGTTCCACGCCAAAGCAGGAACGTTCGCGGACATGTTCTTTCGCGTGGCCGTGTCTCCCGAGGTCAAGTCGGAGTTCTACGACTGGGTGGGGCGATACTGCGCACAGTGAGAGTCCGCAGCACCTCGTCTCGTTCGGCTACCAGGTGGAGTCTCCGCGGATCACCACATCCGATCCGCCATCGATGAACACCACCTGCCCGCAGAGGTGGGCGTTCTCCTCGCTCGACAGCCAGGCCAGCAGGTAGGCGACCGCCCGTGGCTCGAAGATTCCGTTGAGCGGCATGGGCACCATCTGGGTCAGCTGTTCGCGCTGCTGCGGGGTGGCGATCAGGTCCGCCGTCATGGGCGTCTCGACCACGCCCGGTGCAACACCGTTGAGTGGGATGGAGGCCCCCGCCCACTCGGCGGTCGCGGCGTGCCGGCGGATCCATAGCGCGAGAGCGCGCTTGGTGGTTCCGTAGATCAGGCCGCCCTGTTCCGGGCCGCCCTCCTCCAGCACCGCGGCGCGGGCCAACGCCTCCGTCTCGTTTCCGGCAAGCAGGGCCGCCAGCAGGGCGTCATCCGGCGGGAACAGCGACGCCATCGACGACACCGCAACCGCGCGTGGTGCGGATGACTTGGCGAGAAGGGGGCGCAGGCCCTCAAGCGTCGCGACGGTTCCGAAGAAGTTAACGGCGGCGGTTTTCGCCGTCGGCGTCGCCAGGCCGGCGATGGCAAGCACCGCATCCACCGTCCCACCGCTCAGTTCGGTGACCTTCTCGACGAGGGCCGTGCGCCCCCCAGTCGTGGACAGGTCCACGGTGACATCGGCATCCCGAATGTCTACCCCGATCACCCGCTCACCGCGTTCGAGCAGAAGCTCTCGGGTGGCCTTTCCGATGCCGCTCGCGGATCCGGTGACGACGTAGGTGCGGGACATGGAGTGTGACCTTTCGAGACGGTGCTGGGCATCGTGCCCGGCATTGCCATGATTCCGGTGGGCCGCTGGCGCGAGAGGGTCTTTCGTCCCACTCCCCCGCCATCGCGACCGTTCAGCGCCAGACGCGCTATGGGTCTGGAGCGACGCACTCAACGCCTGGCGCGGCCGCTCATACTGAGGAGATGAACTCCGCGTCGGGAGAAATCGTTCCCGCCTTTCCTGGCCTCGTGCCCGAACTCCTGGTGACCGATCTCGCCGCCAGCCTCGACTTCTGGGGCGCACTCTGCGGTTTCGAGGTTCTCTATGACCGGCCGGAGGAGGGGTTCGCCTACCTGCACTCGGGACCATCGCACATCATGCTCGATCAGATCGGGATCGGTCGAGACTGGATCCCCGGCCCTCTCGAGAAGCCGTTCGGTCGCGGCGTGAATCTCCAAATCTCGGTTGCCGCCATAGCGCCCTTGGTCGAGCGCCTGTCATCCGCCGGCTGGCCGCTGTTCATGGCCCCCGAGACCCGGTGGTATCAGACGGGCCATACTCGGGCGGGCCTGAGCCAGTTCCTGGTGCAGGACCCCGACGGATACCTGGTTCGGTTCGCGTCGCCGTTGGACGTTCCAGCGCGCTGACTCCCTGCTCCAGCGCTCCGCGAGTCGTGCCGATAGTCTTGGAGGACGGCAACTGATGAGGATTTCCTGAAGTTCGTGGCCGACTCCCTCATCCGATTGCCCGGCGCCGTCGGTGTTGCGCTTGGCGGCTCTCGCGCCGAGGGAACGAGCAGGCCGGACAGCAACTGGGACTTCTCGATCTACTATCGCGGCACCTTCGACCCGGACGACGTTCGAGCGCTGGACGACGTTGTGGCTGATCTGACGACGGACGCGGGTGTGCTGGAGGCGCAGGTCGACCGCGCCAGAAGCATCATCGAATCTGCGCTGACTCGCGAGGGCATCGACCTGCACTGGCGCGACTAAACCGCACCCAGCCTGTCGAGTCGCGCCACCGTTGGATCGCCCGAATCGACCCGGGATCCGCGGAAGGCGATGACGCAGATGACCAGGTTGATCGCCAGCAAGACAAAGCTCACGATCACCGCCCCGACAATGCTCAGCCACAACACTTCCCAATGCGGAAACAGCATGGTCTCGTCCCAACCCGCATCGTCCGCACGACCGATCATCGCGTCGTCGATGGGCAGCCAGACAGCGGCGATGATCACGGTGATGGAGGCAAGGAGGAGACTCACGGCGAGACCGGATGCCGCGAGCACGCGAATGGAGGTTCGGCCCACGTTCATGAATCCGCCTTTTGCTCAGTTTCGTGCAATCGGCCTCATACTATGGCACCGAGCCACCCATGGCACCGAGCCACCGGGCGCGCGGCGACTTCGTCGCCTGCACGTCAGATGACGACGAGGTCCTGCGTGCTCACGACGGTCGCGAATTCGCCCTGGAGGTTGAGGGCAGTCATTCGCCCGATCTCCGACGCCGGAACCAACACGCCCTGCAGATCCTTTCGGTCGAACATGTGCGTCGCGTCGAGCGCGAAGAGCACCGTGTAGCCGAGGTTTCCGCCCACACGGGCCGTCGTCTCGCAGCAGTGATTGGTCGTGATCCCGCAGATGACGATGCCCTCCAGCTGCTCGGACTGAAGCCAGGCATGCAGGTCCGGGGTGCCGTGGAACGCGGAATTGACGGACTTGACGACGAGCAGGTCGGGGTGCCCCACGAGTACGTCTTTGAACTCGTGCCCCGCCTGGCCCGGCCGCAGCGGCGATCGGGGATTCGTTGAATCGTGCCGAACGAAGACGACGGGACGGTCGCGGGCGCGCCAGGTGGCCACCAACTCGGCGATGTTCGCCTCGCAGGCCGGGTTGTCACGCTGACCCCACCACGCGGAGTCGTCGAAACCGCGTTGCACGTCGATGACGATGAGGGCAGCACGGGCCAGGCTCGACTCGGTGAAGTCCATGGAGCGATACTGCCCTGCGGCCCCGCGGTAGACGAACCCGTACGATCAGCCTATGGATGACGAGAAGCACGCTGAGGTGACATACGATCCGACCGCGTCGAACCAGGATCCCTTCTTCACCATCGTGGCGCCGAATCTGGACGGGATCTCGCGCAACTCCTTCCAGCGCGGATCCGTCAGCCGGCGCCGGATCATTCGTGCCGGAATCCTGGTCGTGGCGATTCTCGCCGGAATTGCCGTAATCACCGTCATCGGCGGGCTCTTCGCGTCAGTCGGTTGATCCCGCGCCGGAAGCCGAACATCGCGGGAAGCAGCGACACGCGCGTCACCCCACGGCTGCCCTCGGCGGAGAACGGGGATGATCAGGGTCGCCGGCAGGGCGGCCGCGTGCCCGGCGCGCCACGCACTCTCGCTGGCCATCACTCTCGGAAGGCGGATTCCCGCCAACGAGTTCACGCGGATGCGGCCCCTCGCGCACGCGACGATCACCCCGGAAACGAGAAGATCGACGACCAAGAGAACAATGCTCGGGATTGTCACGGGTCGAGCCTGGTCAGCCACGCTACAAAGGCGACCACCGATCTGGGCCCACTCGACCCATCCATCCACACCCCGCGGAGTGCTATTTTCGAGTCATGACCCCGGAGAATCTGGCCAACCTCGCGCACCTGCGCCGGGCGCGGGACCTGATCGACCGGGACTACGCGCGCCCGCTCGACGTTCCGACAATGGCTCGCCGCGCGCTCATGTCGCCGGCGCATTTCTCGAGGCAGTTTCGGGCTGCCTACGGCGAGACGCCGTACAACTACCTCAGCACTCGACGCATCGAACGGGCCATGTCCCTGCTGCGCGAGGGGATGACCGTGACCGAGGCGTGCATGGCGGTGGGCTGCACCTCGCTCGGTTCGTTCAGCACCCGTTTCACTGCCCTCGTGGGGGAATCGCCGAGCGCGTATCGCGCACGGGAACACACTGCGGTGAAGGCGATGCCCGCCTGCGTGGCGAAGGCGCACACGCGGCCGACGCCGGCCAGACAGAGCAGGATTCGAGAAGCGGCCGCCGCAGCGTCGTCCTAGGGTGGCCGCATGAGCATCGCACTCCACTACTGCAATATCACTGTCAACGACCCGATCGAGTCGATCGCGTTCTATCGCGACGCGCTCGGCCTCGAGGTGCGCAATGACGTGGCATCCGGCGGGTTCCATTGGATCACCCTCGGCAGCGCCACCCAGCCCGGTGTCGAGATCGTCCTCTCCGAACCGCATGCCGGCCGGTCGGAGGCCGACGGCGACGCCATGCAAGAGCTCCTCACCAAGGGATCCCTGCCGATCATCGTCTTCAGCGCCGACGATCTCGACGCGACCTACGAGAGGGTGCTGGCCACCGGTGCCGAGGTGCTTCAGGAGCCGATCGACCAGGCGTGGGGTCCGCGGGACTGCGCGTTCCGCGACCCGTCGGGCAACACGGTTCGCATCTCGCAGGCCCCCGCCGCTTGAGGCGCCACGGCGAACGAGACTTCGTCGCACCGGTCTCGGCGGGCCCGAACTGCGGATGGCGCGGGTCGCGCCACGGTCGCGGCTAGCGTAGAAGCATGTCATCAGAGACTCAGCTTCTTCCGTTTCGCTCGCTCGACGACTACATCGCGCTGCCCCGGGTGGAGGGTCTTGCGCTTTCCCCGGACGGGAACCAAGTCGTTCTGACGGTCGCGACGCTTGCCAGGGACGCGACGTCGTACGAGCGCGCCCTGTGGTCCGTGCCGGCGGACGGATCGGGGGTGCCGACGCGGCTGACCCGCTCGGCGAAGGGCGAATCCGGGGTCTCATTCACGGCATCCGGCGACATCCTGTTCGTCTCCGGCCGGCCGGATGCGTCGGCCGAGAAGGACACCGAGGCCGCCCAACTGTGGGTGCTGCCGGCCGTGGGTGGCGAGGCCCGCGCCGTGACCCGGCTGGCCGGCGGGGTGTCCGGGATCGCGGCCGTCGCGACCGAATCGAACTCGATCGTGATCGCCGCCGACCTGGTGTCCAGCGCCGACGGGCTCGAGGCGGACGCCGAGGCGCGAAAGAAGCGCAAGGACAAGAAGGTGGCCGCGATACTGCACGAGAGCTACCCCGTGCGGTACTGGGACCACGATCTCGGGCCGGCCGAGCCGCACCTGCTCTCTCTCGACCTATCGGACCTCACCGAGACGCTCACCCCCGCACGACCCGCCCCGGACGCCGGCGCCCCGACGCCCTACCCGCCCCACCTCCCTCGCCCTCGCGACCTCACCCCGAAGCCTGGCCGCTCGGCCGACACCGCAGGCCAGGCGCTCACGCCGGACGGCCGAACCCTGATCGCGTCCCTGCGACGGCCGGAGCAGCGCTCCGGCCGATTCGTGATCGTGTCGATCGACGTCGAGACCGGGCGGCGCACGACGCTCTTCGACGTCGAGAGCGTGGACTTCGAGGTGCCGGCGGTCAGTCACGACGGGCGCCGGATCGCGTTCGTGCGCGCCGAATTCAGCACGCCGAGCGGCCCGGCAGACCAGGAACTCTGGGTCGCCGACATCGACGGCGGCAACGCCACGCGCATCGCGGATGGCTGGGATCGCTGGCCGTCGAGCCTCGTCTTCGACGCCGACGACCGGGCCCTCATCGTCACCGCCGACCACGACGGCCGCGGCCCGGTCTTCCGCGTCCCGCTCGACGGCGGCGCCCCGACCCGGCTCACCACCGACGACTTCAGCTACACCAACGTCGCCGTCGACACCGCCACCGGCGACCTCGTGGCCCTCCGCTCATCGTGGGTGACCCCGCCGCATCCGGTGCGGATCTGCCGCGACGGAGCAATCGTGACCCTGACGACTCCGGCGACGCTTCCGGAGGTGCCCGGCTCGATCACCGAGGTGGAGACGCTGGCCGAGGATGGAGCGCGCGTGCGCGGGTGGCTGCTGCTGCCCGATGGGGCCTCGGCCGAGCATCCGGCGCCGCTGCTGCTCTGGATCCACGGCGGCCCGCTCAACAGCTGGAACGCCTGGAGCTGGCGCTGGAACCCGGCCCTCGCGGTGGCTCGCGGGTATGCCGTGCTGCTGCCGGACCCCGCGCTCTCGACCGGCTACGGCCTCGACTTCATCGCGCGCGGCTGGAACGCCTGGGGCGCCAGGCCGTACACGGACCTGCTCTCGATCACGGATGCCGCGGAGGCCCGCGCAGACATCGACGAGTCGAAGACGGCGGCGATGGGCGGCTCGTTCGGCGGGTACATGGCCAACTGGGTCGCCGGCCACACGGACAGGTTCCGGGCGATCGTGAGCCACGCCAGCCTCTGGGCGCTCGACCAGTTCAACGGCACGACCGACAACTCCTGGTACTGGCAGAGCATCTTCTCGCCGCAGGGCATGATCGACAGCTCGCCGCACCACGCCGTTCGCGACATCGTGACGCCGATGCTCGTGATCCATGGCGGCCACGACTACCGCGTGCCGATCGGCGAGAGCCTGCGGCTGTGGTCGGAGCTGGCTGAGCACCACGCCGAGCCGGACGGCTCGACGCGGCACAAGTTCCTCTACTTCCCCGATGAGAACCACTGGGTTCTGGGGGCCCAGCACGCGGTGGTCTGGTACGAGACCGTGTTCGCGTTCCTCGACCAGCACGTGCACGGGCAGGAATGGAAGCGGCCAGAGCTGCTCGCCTGACGACGCGGCGCGCCCGCTCGGCGAATCGCCGGCATCGATGACCTTACCGACGCCCTCAACAATCTGGTCAAATGTCGTGTCTCGTTGCTACACCCGTCACGCCCGCTGGCAACTCGCGCGTCTCGGCCCGCTCATTCTCCGCGAATTCTTTCCGCTGCGCTGTTTGGCTTGTTGGACCTCACACCCCTACTTAGGAGCGTTCTGGCATGACTTCGACACACCACGAATCCCCCGACATCCGCAGGATGCTCAACAAGGTGCCGCAGGTCGCCGCAATCTTCTGGATCGTCAAGGTACTCGCCACCACGGTCGGCGAGACGGCCGCCGATTTTCTTGGCGTCAACCTCAATCTCGGCCTCACGATCACCACAGTGATCATGGCCACCCTGCTCGCGTTCATGCTCGTGGCGCAGTTTCGGTCGGAGCGATACGTGCCGGCGGTGTACTGGACCGCCGTGGTATTGATCAGCATCGTGGGAACCCTCATCACCGACAACCTCGTGGACAACTTCGGGGTGCCTCTCTGGCTGACCACCGCGGTGTTCGCCGCGGCGCTCGCCGTCACCTTCGTCGCGTGGTTCGCCGTGGAGAAGACGCTGTCGATCCACTCGATCTTCACGACCCGGCGCGAGACCTTCTACTGGCTCGCCGTGCTGTTCACCTTCGCCCTCGGCACGGCCGCGGGCGACCTCGTCGCCGAAAGCCTCGACCTCGGCTACCTGCTGTCCCTCGTCGTTTTCGCGGTCGCGATCGCGATCGTGACCGTGGCGTATTTCGCGTTCCACCTGAACGCCGTGCTCGCGTTTTGGATCGCCTACGTGCTCACCCGACCCCTCGGGGCATCCACCGGGGACCTGCTCTCCCAGAGCGCCAAGGATGGCGGCCTCGGACTCGGCACCACCGGCACGAGCCTCCTGTTCCTGCTCGTGATCCTCGCACTCGTGACCGCCTTGTCATTCCCCGGCCGAGCAGTCTCCTCCCGGGTCGACGTCGAACCCACGGCCTAATGGCGGGCGCCCCCGCGGCCGCGCACACGGCATGCTTGGACCATGGCAAAGCTCACGACCGTGTCCCCCAAGATCGACAGCATCCTCCTCGTCGACCTCGTTGAGGGCGACCCCGAGACGCTCGAGGCCCGCGAAAGCTACGACGGACTGCGGTTCGTTTCCGCGGACCTGAGCGGGCGGGACCTCGCCGCGGCGTCGTTCAGCGAATGCGAGTTCCTGGACCTTTCGGCGAACGGCTGCGACCTGCGATCCGCGAGTTTCGTCGAGACCAGGATCGAGCGTCTCGACGCGCCGATTCTCGCGGCCCCGCGGTCGCGCTTTCGTGATGTAGCGCTGCAGGGCTCCCGAATCGGCTCGGCCGAGTTCTACGACGCAAGCTGGCAGTCGGTGCACATCAGCAACTGCAAGCTCGGCTTCGTGAACCTGCGCGGCGCGGAGCTGCGCGACGTTCTCTTCACCGACTGCACCATCGACGAACTCGACCTCGGCGGAGCGGCGGCGCACCGGGTGTCCTTCGTCAACACGACGGTCACGAGCCTCGATGTCACCCGCGCCAAGCTCGAACACGTGGACCTGCGCGGCGCAGAACTGCGCGGGCTCACGGGCATTGAGGGGCTGCGCGGGGCCACCGTGAACCCTTACCAGGTGTCGGATCTGGCCACCGTGTTCGCCCGGCACTTCGGCATCAAGATCGAAGGATAGTTGACAGGCTGGGCACGAAAGCGTGCCGTCCGATCCCGCCGACGAGCAGTTCAGTCCACCAGCGCCGAGGCAATGGAATCACCGATGAATTGGCCGAACCGCACCGGATCCCATCCGCAGCGCACGACGAGCAGCTCGTAGAGTTCGGGCGAGCTGTAGGTCCACAGCACGTCGGTGGCCTGGTCGAGCGAGATCCCTTTCCTCAGAAGATCACGGTCGGCGAGTGTTCGCGCGTTGTGGCGCATGCGTTGGCGGCGTTGTGCATCGCTCTGCCGCAGGAGAGTCGCCATCTCCGGGTCGGCAATTGCCGCGTCGCGAACCAGCAGGTGAATCGGTGCAACCAGGGGCGCCACCTCGGAGGTAAGAACTCCCCATCCCCGCACGAGGGCGCGGGGGTCCAGTTCGGCACTCTGTAGGATGTTCGACCGCTCTTCCGCGGCGACGGGCCCCTCGCCGGCCAGACTCCGATCGTAGATCGCCCGTACCAAACCCGGCTTGCCGCCGAAGGCCTTGTGCACGGTATCCGCTGACAGTACCGCGGCCGCGGCGATCGACGCAATCGTGGTTGAGGCATAGCCGTCGGCAAGAAAGCGTTGGCGGGCCGCGTCAAGAATCGCCTCGCGATTGTTGCGCGCCTGCACTTGCCGGCTACGCGAGTCGTAAATTCGGGTGCTCTTCGGTCTATCCACGCATTTCATTCTATGTTACGGTATTCATTATAGCCAACCTGATCGAATTGAGAGTGCGCGATGGATGAAGCAACCGATCCCGCGTCCTTCGTGACGAGGCTCGCCGCCGCGACCAATGCCCACGACCTGGATGCACTCGTCAACTGCTTTGCTGATGACTACGTCAACGAGACACCAGTTCACCCGGCGCAGGGGTTCACCGGCGCCGAACAGGTACGGCGAAACTGGACTCAGCTGTTCGCCGGCATTCCTGACATTCGGGCGCTGGTGCTCAACACGGCCGTCGACGGAGCGGTCGTCTGGAGCGAGTGGGAGCTGTCAGGAACCCGCCGCGACGGTGAGCCGCAACTGATGCGCGGAGTCAATATCTTCACAGTCGCCGAGGGCCGGGCCACTTCCGCGCGGTTCTACCTCGAACCCGTGGAACACAACAGCGTCGACGCCGACTCGGCGGCGGCTCGAGTGGCGGCTCCTGGCTCACGACCGGTCCCGCGCCCATGATCCTCATTGTCGGCGGGACCGGAACTCTCGGCGGGCCCCTCGTCAACAAATTGATAGCGCGCGGGGCGACCCTGCGGGCGCTCACCCGAGACTCGAATCACGCCGCGGCGCTGCGAGCAACCGGTGTCGAGGCCGTAGTGGGAGACATTCGCGACGCCGCGACCGTCACCGCGGCCGTCGCCGGGTGCGACACCGTGATCAGCGCCATCCACGGGTTCGCTTCTGGGCGAGGAATCAGTCCGGCCGCCATCGATCGCGATGCGAATGTCTCCTTGGTGCGCGCCGCCCTCGACGCCGACGTGGACCACATGATTCTCGTTTCGGCCTACGGCGCGTCCGCATCGCATCCGATGAGCCTGCACCGGATGAAGTTCGCGGCGGAGCAGGCCCTGCGCGGCAGCGGACTGCACTGGACGATCATCCGCCCGACCGCGTTCCTCGAGACCTGGACGCAGCTGATCGGGGCGAAGCTGCCGAGCGGAGGCGCAGCCCGCGTCTTCGGTCGCGGAGACAATCCGATCAACTTCGTCGGCGTCACGGAGGTAGCGAGTGCCGTCGTGCGAGCTGTGTTCGACGAAGAGTGGCGCGACCGCACAGTCGACATCGTCGGTGCCGACGACATCACCTTCAACGAACTGGCAGCGCGCCTGACCGCGGCGACCGAGTCGTCGGCGCGCACCGATCATGTTCCCCTCTTCGCGCTCCGCGCCCTCTCCATTCTGGCCAGACCCGTCGCTCCCGCGTTCGCCAGGATGGCACAAGCTGCTGTGGTGATGGACACTTCGAACGTGGCGACCAAAGGCCCTGCACCTTCCGGGAAATGAGGCGTACAGTGGCGTCCATGAATGAGGAAAAGGGCGTCGACGAGCACCATGGAGGGCACGGATTCGTCCATTTCGTCGACTGGTTGAACCACAAGCTGATCGGGGTGATGGGTCCGCCACCGCTTGGCCCGTACGACGCGATTGTGAAGAAGGTCGGGGATGCCGTGTGCCCGATTTGCGGCAAGCCGATGGCCGAACACATCATCGATCACTCGACACCGAATACGCTGTTGACCTGCCCGGCGCCGCATCAGCCCCTGGCGGAGCACAACGAGCCGATCAACGAGTTCGGGATGCCGAAGCGCGAGCGCTGAATCGATCCGCCCAGGCGCCGGTCGGAAGCCGGTCGACCTCAGCCGACGAGCTCCTCCACGAGTTGGACGCTGATCGGCGCCTCGTGCTCTGCTTCGGGCTCCGACTCGGACTCCGGTTCGGCGCGAGCCACACGTCGCCCGGCCGAGCGGGTGGAGTTCTCGACGGCGCCGAGGCCGAGCTCGAGCAGTTGGTCCTCGCTCCAGCCCGCCGCAATCGCGGCGTGGCGGGCGGTGTCGACCGCGATGATCGTGGCCTCGAGCGCGCTCAGCCGCACGGCGAGCTGGTGCACCAGGTCCATCCGGTGGGCCATCTCGGCGTCGATGATCGCCTTCGCGGCGACCGCCGAGTCGCTGGGATCGAACGTCTGCCGGGATAGGTAGTGAACCTGCGCATAGGGCCTCATCCTCTAACGATGGCGCATCCCGCGATGCGTGCCCAGTCCCCAGTAGGGGGGACGCCCTTGTACCCCAGAGCGCAAACGGTCCGTCAGCCGGCCGTGAGGAGGCTCACGCGGGCGGCCAGATAGGCGTCCAGGGTCGAAACGCCCTGCCCATCCGCTCCCCCGCCCCAGCGCACCAGGACGGAGTCGTCGACCAGGGAGAGCGGCCCGGATCCCGCGCGCAGGCTCTCCGCGTCGATGGAGGGGGCGAACCCGAAGTTGACCACGTCACCTCGAGCAAACGGGCCCCGAGCGAACGGGCCTCGGGCAAACGGGCCTCGAGCTGCCGTGCGCCTGGCGGCACGGCGCACCTCGGCGGCGGGAGACTGGTTCGTGACTCGACCCGGCTCCACCGCGCGAGTGACGGATCCCGTCGCGAAGAGGTTTCCGCTGCGGTCGAGCAGGAGCATGCCCAACCTCCACGCGCGGCCGGCCGGCATCATCGCCTCCGCGGTGCGGAACATGGACCGCTGGCCGTCCGGACTAACCGAGGAATTCTTCACAAGTTGAGCGGTGCGAGGATATGCCCGCTCGGACTGCCGCTAACCTGAGCGCACGACCGTTCAGAGGGGCACGAGAGCAATGGCCGAATCAGAGACCGATTTCAGGGCGTATGCCGGGATGGTTGCCTTTCCACGCAACCCGGGCGACCTCACCTCGCCGACCTCCTGCCCGGCATGCTTCAGCCAACTCCGCGGCGAGGTGTGCCGCGAATGCGGTCTCGACCTCGGCAACCCCGCATCCGCAGACCTGGCGGCCACCTCGGCACACGCCGCCGCCCTGCTCGACCGCCGGCTCGACATCATCGGCCACATCCGCTTCGAGACGGCGCAGGCCCTCGCGGCGCGCCGGTCAACGGCGGCCGCCTTCGCCGCGGCCACGCCCGTGCTGTCGTCGCCCACCCCCGAAGCCGTGCCCGTCCGTGAGTCGCTCGGAGAGACCGCGCCTCCCGGGCTGACCGCGCCTCCCGGGGCGTCCGTGCCTCCCGGGGCGTCGGCACCTCCCGGGGCGCTCGCGCCTCCCGGGGCGTCGGCACCTCCCGGGGCGCTCGTGCCTCCCGCGTCGCCTGCCGCGGAATCGCCCACCTTTCCGGCGGCGCCGCGGCGCTCCAGCGTGCAGGTGATCCTGCTCGTCGTGGGCATCTCTCTGCTCTCGGTGGCCGCCATCTTCTTCCTCGTCTACGCGTTCATCAACTTCGGTATCCTCGGCCGGTCGCTCATCATCGGCGCGATCACCGTCGCGGCGTTCGCCGTCGCGTCCCTGCTTCGTCGGCGGGACCTCACGGCCACGGCGGAGGGGATCGCGGTGCTCGCGACCGTGCTCACCTACCTGGACGTCTACGCCCTGCGCGCAAACGACTTCTTCGGCCTCGGCGCCAGCAGCAGCAGCAGCAGCAGCAGCAGCAGCAGCAGCGAACTCTATTGGGGCGTGGCCCTGGTCTCCACCGCCGTGCTGTTCGTCGGCTGGAACCGGCTGTCCGGGCTCCGAACCGCCAGCGTGGTCGGATTCGCCGCGATCGCGCCAGGAGCCGGGTTGCTCGTCGCGGGTCTCGGCGAGCGGGCGGATGACGCCACCAGGACGGTTTTCGCCCTCGGCGCGGTGGCGGTGGCCGGCCTCGTCCACGTCGCGGCCGGACGCCCAGGCACGCCGACGAGACGCGGATTCGCGGGCACCCCGGAGCGGGTCATCCTGCTGTCGAGCGCGTCCCTCGCCCTCATGGCCGCGTTCGCCGCGAGTTTCGCGCTGCCGGGCGCCGGCGCGTGGACGAGCGCGTTCGCCATCGCGGCCCTCGCGGTGATCGCCCTTCTGCATGTCGCGACCCTGGACCTGGCCACACCCGTGCGACCTGGCTCGAAGGCATTCGGGGCGGTCTTTGCGGTGCTCGGCGGAGTATTCGCCGCCTCTGTCGTCGGATCGACGGTGATCCGCGGCGTCGACGATCGAGTGGCCGTGATCGCGCCGGCCGTCGCCGCCGTCACGGTCGCTCTGCTGTTCGAGCTGGTCTCCCGACGCGGCCCGGTCGCCCTCGCCCTCCATGCCCGCACGGCCGCCATCGCCGCCGCGGTGATCGCGGCGATCACCGGGCTCGTGCCCGTCTACTACGCGGCGATCGGGACGATCGTGCCCGTGGCCACCTCCCTGCTTAGGGTATGGACGGTGCAGCCAACGGCCGAGATCTCTCGGCTCGACCGCAACCTGGGACTCGCCGTCCTGGCCCTGGCGGCGATCGGATTGATCACGACCGCGTTCTGGGCCGCCGGCCGCTCCCTCCGCCGGCGGGCCGCCGTGCTCGCGTCGTTCGCTGCAGCGGTGGCCGTGCTCGCCGTGCCGTTGCTCTCCGTGCTCTGGCTCATGCTGGCCGGCTGGCTGCTTCTCGCCGTGGTCTCCCTCGCGCTGCTCGTCGCCGTGCCCGGCCGCCCGCTCGTCGCTCTCGTGGGCCGGGGCCCGCTGGTCGGCGCGCTCGCGTCATCCACGGTGCTCGCCTACCTCTCGGGATGGGCGAGCACGGGCACCTGGCTCACCGCCTCGATCGCGGCCGTCCTGCTCCTGCTCGCGGCCCGCGGCATCCCGCGCACGCCGTCCGCCCCGGCGACGGTCGTTCGCGCGGCCCTGCTCGGCACGGCCGTCGGCGTCGCCCTCATCGGCTCCGCCGCGCTCGCGAGGCAGCTCGCCCTCGGCGGCAGGCCCTCCCCCGCCGTGGATCTGCTCAACCTGAGCCGGGCCGTCGAGATCGCCGCGATCGTGCTTCTCGCCCTCGCCACGTTCGGCCGCGGACGACTCGTCTCCGCGGCCGACCGGCGCACAGTGTTCTGGATGTCGATCGCGGCGGCTGGCGGCTCCGCCACGATCGCCCGTGTCGCGTTCGCCGCGCCGGGTGGCGAGCGGGGACTGCTCCTGCCCGAACCGGCCACGGGGCTAGTGGTGAACACTCTGCTCTTCGCGGTGCTCGTCGCCTGGGTCGCCGTGCCGACCCGGACGGCGCTGCGCACCGAGCGGATCATCGCATCGATCGCCCTCGGCCCGGCCCTGCTGCTCGTGGTCGACTCGTTCGCCCGCATGCTCCACCTGCCGGAGTTCGCCCTCGCGGTGGTGCCGGTCACCTCCGCTTTGCTCGCAAGTGCGGGGGGCCTCGCCGTGGCCATGATTCGCCCGGGAAGCGCACGCTGGCCGCGCGAGGTGGGAATCGGTCTCGTTGGATTGCCGGCCCTCGCGAGGGCCATCCTCGAGCGCGATGAATCCGGCTGGCTCGTGCTCGTGCTCGCCGCGGTTGCCGCCCTGATGCTCGCGATCGGACGCGACGGCCTGTTCGCCTCGAAGTCTCCCCGCCGCCAGGTGGGCTGGGTGGCGCTGGGGCTCGCCACCGGCGGGCTATGGTGGCACCTGTCAGACGACAAGGTGCTCGGCCTCGAACCCTACGTGCTGCCCCTGGCCGGCGCGCTGCTGCTCATCGCGCTGCTCGTCTGGCGGGCCGAACCTCGCGAGCCACACGGCACCCCGAGCCGGTCCGCGCCGCTCATCGCGCTCGGCGGCCTGCTCGTCGCCATCCTGCCGCTGGGGCTGGAATCGGCGACCGGCAGCCTGGCCCGCGCGCTGGTGGTGGGAATCCTGTCGGCCGCCCTTCTCCTGGTCGGAAGCGTGGTCCTCGGAGAGGCCGCCATCCGCCCCTACCTCGATGCCGCCGCGCTAGCCGGCGCGATCGGCGTCATCGTCGTGACGGCCGGACGCTCGATTGCCGTCGCCCTCGAGCCGGGCAGCGCGGGGGCGATCCTCGACGCCTGGCTAGTCGGCGGAATGATCCTGCTCGTCGCCGCGGCATTCGGGCAGGCGAGGTTGCGCGGGGACGCCCACGACGCGATTCGCTCGGTCGCCAGCCAGGTTCTCGGAATCATCGCGATGACCTCCGCCCTGCTCATCGAGCTCTCGGTGTTCTCTGCCGACCTCCTGGGGCCGCTGCGAGCGCTGAGCCTCGTGCTGCTCTTCTCCGCCGTGCACGTGATCGCCTTCCTCGTCGACCGCTCGCCGTTCAGCCGAGCGGTGGGCTGGCTCGCCATCGCCTACGCGACGGTCGCCGGAATCGGCGGGGTGGCATCCGGCGCGCTCGACTCGATCGAGCTCGCCTCGGTACCGGTGGCCCTCGCCCTGCTCGCCTCCGGGGCCCTGGTGCTCGCCCGCACCCCCTCGGCCCGGAGCTGGGCATGGCTCGCCCCGGGGATCACCGTGCTTCTCGTTCCGTCCCTGCTCGCGACGGCGGTGGATGCCCCGCTCTGGCGCCTCGTCGGCCTCGGTGTCGCGAGCGTTGCCGTCGTGATCGCGGGAGTCGGCTGGCGGCTGCAGGCGCCGTTCCTGATCGGTGCCGCGGTGGCGTTTGCGCACGCGATTGCCACCTTCTCCCCGCAGATCCGGCTCGTCTACGAGTCGGTGGAGTGGTGGCTGTGGCTCGCCGTCGGCGGCGTGATCATCGTGGTCCTCAGCGCCCGCTTCGAGAAGAGCATGCGCGGTCTTGCGACGCTCGCGACGCGCATCCGGTCCCTGCGGTAGTACCCCCCGGAAGGGGGGCTGTCTGTCCTCTAAAGGGGGGACTAGTGTCGAAATAATCTCACCCGAGAGGCCACTACCCGACTCACCCGTACCTGCTTTGCCCGTACCCGCTGTGCCTTCACCCGTTTTTGCATTCACCCGCTTGGCCCTCCCCGAAGAGGACTCCACCCCCAGGAGCTTTCACCATGTCACTCAACGACACTTCCGTGCCCGCAGGTTGGTACCGCGATCCGCTGGGCCTGCCCCAGCTGCGCTGGTGGAACGGCATGAGCTGGACCAACAAGGTCGAGGAACCGCGCCCGGAACTGCAGATCGCCGCGAGCGTGGATCGGGCGACGGCCGACGCTCGCTGATCGACAGGCGGCTCGCGCCGGCCTCGGCTAGCGCTGCAGCCAGGCGAGCACGGCGAGCACCCGGCGATGGTCGCTGCCCGAATCGTCGAGTCCCAGCTTCTGGAAGATCGATGTGACGTTCTTCTCGACGGCGCCGGTGCCGATCACCAGCTGGGCCGCGATCGCCGCGTTCGTGCGGCCCTCCGCCATGAGGGTGATGACCTCGCTCTCGCGCGGCGTGAGCCTCTCGAGCGGGTCGTGCCGGCGACCGATGAGCTGGGCAACGACCTCGGGGTCGAGCACGGTGCCGCCCGACGCGATGCGCTCGATCGCGTCCTTCAACTCGTCGAGGGACGCGACCCGATCCTTCAGCAGGTAGCCGATGCCGCCGGTGCCCGACGACAGCAGGTCCTGGGCGTATGCCACCTCCACGTACTGCGAAAGCAACAGGATTCCCACCCCGGGCAGCAGTTGCCTCGCCCGGATCGCGGCGCGCACGCCCTCGTCGCGAAAGGTGGGCGGCATCCGCACGTCGAGCACGACGAGGTCGGGCGCCAGGTCTACGAGGCGCTCGAGCAACAGGTCGGCGTTCGGAAAGGCGCCGACGACCTCGTGGCCCGCCTCCACGAGAACCCGCACGAGCCCTTCGCGCAGCAGCACCGAGTCGTCGGCGACGAGAACGCGCAGGGGGGGGTATCGATCACGACACCACCCTATTGCCCGCCCGGTCGACCGAGTCTCGGGCGCCCGGGCGGGCCTCGCCTCAGTAGGTGATGGGCAGGTGCGCGCTCACCCGAGTTGGCCCGCCGACGGGGCTCGAGACGGAGAGGATGCCGCCGAGGCCGCGCGCACGCTCGTCCAGGCCGGCGAGGCCGTGCCCGTCCGTGACCGCCGCTCCGCCGGTTCCGTTGTCGGTGACGGTGACGTCGAGCCAGGTCGAGTCCGGCTCCGGCACTCGGCGCAGCGCGACCCGCAGCTCGACATCGGTCGCCGACGCGTGCTTGGCCACGTTGGTGAGCAGTTCGCTCGCCACGAAATAGGCGTTGCGCTCGATCTCCTGGGGAAGGTCGACACCGACCGTCAATTCGTTGACAAGCCTTGTCGGCACGGGACTGCGCACGGTGAGCGATTCGAGGGCGGCGATGAGCCCCCGGTCGAGCAGGATCGGCGGGGCGAAGCCACGCGAGAGGGCGCGCAGCTCTTCCAGAGCCTCCCGCGACTGCACCATCGCCTCCGCCATGAGGACGCGGGCCTTCTGCGGGTCGGTGTCGAGCTGCCGGTCGGCTGCGGCGAGATCCATCTGCAGGCGCACCAGTCGCTGCTGCGGGCCGTCGTGGATGTCCCGCTCGAGGCGTCGCAGCGAGTGGCCCTCGGCGGAGACTGCCGCGCCGCGAGACGCGCTGAGCGCGGTCACTTCGCGCTGCAGGGCATCGGACCGAAATGCGCCGAGCACCCCGCGGGCGATCGCGTGATGCAGCAGCACGAGTCCGCGCGTGACGAAGGGCAGCAGCGCGATCACCACCAGTCCCAGCAGAATCGTGAAGACCACCTCGAGGGCGTCCCGCGCCGCCCCCTGGGCCGACGCGCCGAAGAGTCCAAGCAACCAGTCGGCGAAGTACCATTCGCCGCGGTTGGTCGGCAACGTGCGCCACCAGAGTCCGTAGCTGAGCGAGCCGAGGCCCACCGAGACCCAGACCACGGTGATCACCCAGGTGATCAGGGAGATGGCGAAGTTGATGACGAGCGTGTGCAGCAGGTACAGCCAGTAGTGTCCGTTGCCGAGCACCGATCGGAGCCAGCCCCAGAAGCCCTGGCGTGCGCGGGCATCCTGCCACTCCGGACGCTCGATGCGCGGCCGGCCCGCCCACTCGAGGCGCACGAGTTCGAGGATGCCGAAGCCGCGCGAGACGTAGAGCGCACCGATCAGCAGGAACGCGCCGATGAAGAAGGTGACGAGGGTGCCGGCGCCCGCGCTCAACAGGGCGACGGAGACGGTGAATCCCACCACGGCGATGGGGAGGGTCAGGATGAGGAATCCGAGCTCTCGGGGAACTTTCGCCCACAGTCGCCAGTACGCGGCCGGTCGTTTCGGGGGCGGGGTGCTCACAGCACCCAGAGTGCCAGACTCTGAGGTCGTTGGGGTGGGGTCGGTGATTGTCATGGCTCCAGCATCGCGATTGCGTCCCGGCCGGCCCACCCGGCTGGCTCACGGATCCGTGGTGGGGTTTACCCCCGGTCCGCCGCCCGTTCCCGATCGTGCGCGGCCCGCTCCTGCTCGTGCGCTTTCCGTTGCGCAGGGCCCGTTGTGCAGGACGGGTTATGCAGGACAGGTTATGCAGGACGGGTTATGCAGGACTCCCGGGGGTCTCACGGAAGCACGCCCTGCACGCTCCAGTTTTTCAGGACAGGTTCTGCCAGGACAGGTTGCGCAGGACACCTGCGCCGGTCAGCGGTGAAGATCGACGCGAGACCGATGTGGGCGTCCTGCACAACTCGAGCCAACCCGACGGGTGCGGGACGGCGCGTCCTGCACAACTGTCCTGCACAACCAGAGTCACTTCGGCGGGCACTCATGCCTCGGGCCGCGTCCTGCACAACCCGTCCTGCACAACGGGCCTTGCACAACCCCGTCCTGCACAACCCGTCCTGCACAACGGGCCTTGCACAACCCCGTCCTGCACAACCAGAGTCAGTCGGACGGCCACGGGCACTGCAGCTAGAGGGCCGAGAAGCTCCACGTTCCGGCGAGCATCGTCGCGGCGACCGGCATGCGGCGGAGGTCGTCTGCGGCGGCGGCGAGGGGGTCGAGGTCCACGACCACGAGGTCCGCGGCCTCCCCCACCGCCACACGCGAACGGCCGTTCGTCGACGCGACGAGCGCCTCGGCCGCCGAAATCGCCTGCTCCGGATGCCACGGCTCCAGCCCGTCGCGCGAACGCCCGACCGCCGCCGCGACAGTCACCCAGGGGTCGAGCGGAGCGACCGGGGCATCCGACCCGAGCAGGAGCTTCGCCCCGGCATCGAGGAGGCTGCGCAGCGCGAACGCCCGGCCGGTGCGTCCGGCCCAGTACCGGTCGGCGACACCGCGGTCGTCCATGGCGTGTTCGGGCTGAACGCTCGCCGCCACTCCGAGGGCGGCGAAGCGCGGCAGGTCCGCGTCGAGCAGCAACTGGGCGTGCTCGATTCGGCCGTGGCATCCGACCGTCTGGAACGCGTCGAGGGCGATCCGGTTGGCTTCGTCACCGATAGCGTGCACGGCGGGAAGCAGCCCGGCGCCAGACGCCCGGATCATCAGTTCGGTGAGCTCGTCGCCCGGCACCGTCAGGATGCCGTGCGCCCGATCGGAAAGCTCAAGGCCCGGGTAGCTGTGCGCGCAGTAGGCCGTGCGGGTGTTGAGCGAGCCGTCGATGAGCACCTTGAACGGCCCCATCGTGAGCAGGCCGCCGGTGCCCTCGATCACCTCGCCGGTGAACCGTCCGGCGGCGATCGCCGCACCGAGGTGCTCGGTGTAGACGCCCGCGGCGATTCGCAGCGAATCGAAGCCCGCGGCGAATCGACGACTCCAGATCGGGATGTTGTCCGCCATTTCGAAGTCCACCACGCCCACCACACCACGGGCAGCGGCCGCCCGAGCGGCCTCGCTCACCCACGCGTCGAGCACGGCATCCGGTACGTCCTGCAGCGCCGCCGTCACCGGAAAGGCGTCGTCCTCACGGAGGATGCCGGTCGAATGGCCGGCATACCCGAACCGGGCGAGAGCGGCCGAGTTGAGCCAGCAGCAGTGCAGGTCACCGCTCACGAGCACCACCGGCACCGCGTCCACGTGCGAATCGAGCAGGGCGGCGGACGGCGTATCCGGCCACAACCCGTCGCGGAACCCGAACCCCACGAGGGGAAGCCCGGCCACCGGCGGAGCCTCTCGAAACGCCTCACCCATCACTCGGGCGGCCTCGGCGGCGGATGTCGTGGTCGAGACGTCGACCCGGCGCTGGGCGAGAGCATGCTGCGTGAGATGAACGTGGTTGTCCCACAGCCCCGGGATCACGAACCGGCCACCGAGGTCGACAGACTCGTCACCCGACAACTCGCCGCCGATCGCCGAAATCGACCCGTCAGACACGAGCAGGTCGGTCGGCGGTCCGCCCGCGCCGACAATCCGCGCGTTGCGCAGCACGACGCTCATTCGCCGTGCACCCGTCGCATCTCGCGCGCGAGACCGGGCTGGGCGTAGTTCTCGCCGTGCTCGAGTTCGCCGATGATCGTCTCGACGATCTCGGGCGACCTGTTCTGGCTGAGTTTGAGCCGGGCGTCGAAGCGCGTGACACGCAGGCGGAAACCCGCCGTGCCGTGCACGATCCGCCTGGCATATTCCTCGTTCTGTTCGAGCCGGGCCGGATGCGGCATCCGGTTCTCGAAGAAGTCCACCAGGTCGCCGAGCACGCGATAGTTCTCCTCGTCGGAGAGTATCTCGGGGATGCCGTAGAGGTGAGCGGTGACGTGATTCCAGGTGGGCACGGCCGGCACCGCCCCGTACCAGCCGGGCGAGATGTAGCCGTGCGGGCCCTGGATGATCACGAGCACCTCGTGTCGTCCCAGCTCGTGCAACTGCTCGTCCGGTCGCCCGACGTGGCTCACGATGCTGATGCCGTCCGCGTCCTCCTCGAGCACGACCGGGTAGTGGGACGCGACGATCCCGTTCGCCGTGCTCGACACGATCGTGGCCCACGGGTTTTCCCGGACGAGCCTCTTGACCTCGGCCTCGTCCTCGAGCAGGAAGGCCGGCGTGTGCCTCATGCCTGGTCCTTCGGGCACCAGTAGAGCTTGCGACCGCCGAGCTCCTCAATGACGATGTTGGTGCCGCAGACCCGGCAGGGCAGTCCGGCGCGGTGGTAGACCCAGTGCCGGTCGTCGCGGGAGGCGAGCGCCTTGCGGTAGTCGTCAGGATCGAGGTCGTCCATGGTGAGCATCTGGCCCGTCGCGACGCCCGTCGCGAGGAGCCGCGCCCAATCCCGCCACAGCTCCCGCAGGGTCTGCTCCGGCACGAGCCTGCCCGGCGTGTGCGGGTTGAGGCGCGCCCGGAACAGCAGTTCGGCCCGGTAGACGTTGCCGATTCCACTGACGACGCCCTGGTCCATGAGCAGAAGGGCGATGGGAGTCGGCTTCCGGCGCACGACGCTCACGAAACGCTCCTCGCCCTCCGCCGCGTCGACCTCGAGCGGGTCTGGGCCGAGCTTCGCGATCGTGGCCTCCACCTGATCCGGCGTCTGCACCTCGCACGCGGTGGGGCCGCGCAGGTCTGCGACGGCATCCTCGGTGAGCAACCGCACCCGCACGGCGCCGATCGGCTCCGGCGGGAAGACGTCGATCGGCGCCCCGATCTTCTCCTGCTCCGCCATGCGCAGGCGGGTGCGCCGGGGCGCGCCAATGCTCGACAGGGAGCTCTCCGAACCGTTCGCGCCGTCCCGGTCGGCAACCGTTCCGCGCTGGTTGGTCTGACCCATCCGACCGTTCGCCGCGGCGACCGTCGCGTCGGCGGTGATGTCGCCCGCGAAGTCCCAGGCGCCGTAGATTCCCAGGTGCACGCGCAGCCACAGGTCATTGTCGAAGCGGAGGAACATCTGCTTTCCCACGGCTCGGGCCTCGGCGATCGTGTGGCCGTCGAGCCGCGCGGCACCGTCCACGAAGCGTCCCTGCGGCGAGGAAACGTGCACCGGATGCCCGACGAAGTGCAGCGCGAACTGGCGGGCGATGCGGTGGACGGAGTGGCCTTCTGGCACGGTCAGTCGATCTCGTGGCCGGCGATGAGGCTCGTCGCCTCGTATTCGGCGAGTTGCGCGATTCGGCGCACGTGACGCTCCTCGCCGGAGAACGGTTCGGCGATGAACGTGTCGATGAAGAGCTTGGCCTCGTCGACGGTGTGCTGGCGGGCGCCGATGGAGATGAGGTTCGCGTCGTTGTGCTGGCGCGCGAGCAACGCGGTCGACACGTTCCAGACCAGCGCCGCACGGGCGCCGAGCACCTTGTTCGCGGCCATCTGCTCACCGTTGCCCGACCCGCCGAAGACCACGCCGAGCGCCTCGATGCCGGAGCGCTGGTCGGCGACGACCGCGCGCGCCGCATTGATGCAGAAGCTCGGGTAGTCGTCGAGGGGATCGACGACGGTCGGCCCGTGGTCCACGACTTCGTGGCCGGCGGAGCGCAAGTGCTCCTGCAGGTCGGTGCTGAATTCGAGTCCGGCGTGATCGGTGGCGATGTGGAGGCGCATGCTCACCAACTTAGGCGATGTAGACCTTGCGAATCGTCTCGGTGACCGTCCACACCGTGCACTGTCCGGCGGCGAGCCGTCCGACCGTTCCCGGACCGAGGTGCAGCACGGTGCCGTCGTGGTCGAAACGCACGGTCGCCCTCCCCGCGATCACCACGAAGACCTCGTCGGATTCCACGTCGCTCATCGAGCCGGGGGTCATCTCCCACACGCCGATCTCCACTGCGCTGACCTCCACCGCGCCGCTCTCCACCGCGCCGCTCTCCACCGCGCCGAGCGTGCAGAGGGCCGCCGAGCCCGTCGTCGGCGCGCCGGCGACAACCTGGTCGTCTGCCACCGCCTCGAGGTCGAGGTCGAGCGCGAGTGCGGCGACCGCGGAGCCCGCGTCGAGCGTCACGGCTTCCAGTACCCGACCTTGCCGAGCAGCTGCACCTCGCGGTCGGACCCGGCGGGAACCGGCACCTCTGGCGGGAACACGCCCATCGCCCGGAAGTCGCCGATCTGCGGCCCGAGGATCTCCCAGAGACCGTCGACGAGAGGCTCGGGCAGGGAGAAGTCGAGGCCGAGCGAGTGGGCGATCGACCACGCCTGGAAGGCGCGGTAGGTGCTCGTATGCACGAGGTAGTCGCCGAGCGGGAAGTCGCCGTAGCTGAGGTGAACGATCCGGTCGTAGTCGAGATCGCGGGAGACGGCCTCCGTTGCCGCATCGTTGATGTCGTCGTAGCTCGCGATCGGGTCGTCGCCCAGCAGGTCCCCGTCGTGGCGGGTGCCGACCTCCTCCGCGGTGCGGCCAGCCAGCACATCCGAAACCCACGCCTCGTCGTAGGCGTGGTAGGCAATGATGTCGCGCAGCGTCGCATTCGGTTTGCGCGACCACTCGGCGGGGGCGGGCTGGGACAGCTGGTCGTGGTCGATCATGTCGATCACGTCACGCAGCGCCGCGTCTGACATGAGAAAGAGATCCTGTTGATTCATGAACGCAGGCTACCCCGGGCCGCCGACACCGCGGAAAGGCCGGCACGAAATCGGGCGGGAGCCTCCCGGCGCCCGCCCGATCCGCCGTGCGGTGGGATCAGCCTCGGGTTGGCTGACCCGTAGCCGGGTCAAGGTAGAGCTTCGATTGGTCCACGCTGTGCCGTCCGTCGTCCGCGGTGAAGGTGAAGAGGTTGCCGAGGCCGCCCGCTCGTGCGTCGAACGAGCCGTTGCCGACGCGGCCGGTCTTCCAGTTGTCTTCGATGAACCGAAGAATGGATGACTGGTCGGTCACGCTGTGGTCGACGAAGTTGGTCTTGGCGTACGGCGACACGACGAGCAGCGGGAGCCGGGGGCCGTACCCGCAGCGATCCGCGAATCCGCCAAGCGGCGTTCCGGTGCCACAGGAGGCGCCGCCGGCGACGGCATCCACGGCCGGGTCGTTCGACTGGTTGACGATCGGCCCCATCTGGTGGTCGTACCAGCCGTCGCTGTCGTCGTAGGCGATGATCACCGCGGTGTTCTTCCAGTCCTGGGTCTTCTGCAGTCGGTTGATCGTGGACACCACGAACTGCTGCTCGTCGAGCGGTGTTGAGTAGCCGGCATGACCGTCCTGGTAGGCGGCCGCCTTGAGAAAGCTCACGGCCGGCATGGTGTTGGCGTCGACGGCCGACCAGAAGTCGGCGAGGTCATACTGGTGGTTGGCCGCGCCGGCGTGACCGATCTCGGCGACGGATGCCGGTCGCGCGTGGGTGGGATTCGCCGTGCTCGCGTAGTACTGGAACGGCTCGTGATGCGGGATGTAGTCCTTGCTCGTGACGCCCGCGACGTTGGCGTGCGTCGCCGCGCAGTTGGCGAATCCGCCCTGGAACCAGCCCCAGCTCACCTTCTTCGCGTTGAGCAGGTCGCCGATATTCGTGTTCGCGCTGTCGGTGGATGTGGTGCTGTCGCGGGAGTCGCAGGCGTCGCCGGCAGGCTGCGGGTCACCGATGATGCCGCCGGTGGCGGTGACGGCGGGCGAGGTCGTAGCGAACCCGTGCGTCTGGCCGGAGACGAGGTTGAGCGCACCGGGGGTCGACGGACCGAACGTGGTGCCGTACGAGTTGTCGCTCATGGCGAAGTGCTGGGCGTAGTTCCAAAGGCCGGTCACGGTATTGCCGTCGTAGTACCCCATCACGAGCCCTGCGCCCTTGCCGTAGTCGGTGCACGCTGCGGTGCCGCGACCGACCGTCTCCACGAACTTGTCCATGAGACCGGAGTCGAATGCCTTCTGCTCGTCGGTGTAGCTGTGATCCTGGTCGCAGGTCTCGGCCTGGCTGCGGGCCAGGCGGAACGGCTGAACGGAGTTGGGGTTGTTCGGCGCGCGGAGAGCGTCACCCAGTCCGTTCACGCTCGGCGTGTTCTTCGTCGCGACGAACCTGGGCTCGCCCACCGTGTTCGCGGCCTGCGGGTAGGTGGCGAAGTAATGGTCGAATGAGACGTTCTCCTGGTAGATGACGACGACGTGACTGATCGGCGTCGTCGTGCCGGGGCCGGCCGGCCCGGATGATGCGATGGCCGGCATGGCGGCCGCGGCAGCCGCGGCGAGCGCCGCCGCCAGGATGGCGGTCGCCGTCCGGACAATAGTGCGAGTTCTCAACACGATGAGTGTCCCCTCGATGGAGTGGCGGCGGGCCCATCCCGGAGCCACAGGCAATCCTGCTCCACCCCTGTTCGGGGGGCCATGCCAGTTGGTTGCCGATGGCCGACGATTCGATGAACTCTCGGTGGCGCGACGAGATCGAGCGGGGTGCGCCCCTACGAATCGAAGCCGAGGCCCACGGCATCCAGGGTCTTCAGAAGCGCGTTGCGCTTGCCGGCATTGTGATCTGCCCGGTCGAGGGCCCAACGGGTTGCCTGCACCGCCGCATAAGTCGCCGGCTCGGGAGGGAAGGGAAGCGGAATCTCGCGCACCATGCGCAGTTGGGTTCGCTCGGTGTGCTCGCCGGAGAGGTGGTCGAGCATGACGTTCGCCGCGAACCGGGTCGCCGCCACCCCGAGACCGGTGAACCCGGCGGCGTAGGCGACGCGGCCCTGACGGGCGAGCCCGTAGAACGCGCAGAACCGGCTGCTCGTGTCGATGACGCCCGCCCAGCGGTGGCTGAACCGCACGCCCTCGAGCTGCGGGAAGGTCGTGAAGAAGTGGCTCGCGAGGGTGCGAAAGGTCTGCGGACGATCCTCGTACTCGCTCCGGATGCGGCCGCCGTAGTGGTACACGGCGTCGTACCCGCCCCACAGGATGCGGTTGTCGGCGGTCAGCCGGTAGTAGTGGAACTGGTTGGCGAGGTCGGCCACGCCCTGCCTGCCCTGCCAGCCGATCGACGCGAGCTGCGAGTCGCTGAGTGGCTCCGTCATGAGCACGTGGTCGTACACGGGAACCGTGTGCAGCCGGTACCGCTTGAGCAGCGAGGGGAACGCGTTGGTGGCAAGGGCAACCCGGTCGGCGCGCACGAAGCCGCCGTCGACGGTGAGCGTGACCGGGCCGTTCGGCAGCTCGCTGTCCATGGCGCGCACCGGGGAGTGCTCCACGATCTGAACGCCCGCCTCGACGCACGCTCTGGCGAGCTCGGCGGCGAGCCTCGCCGGGTGCACCATCGCCGTGTCGCGCTTACTCCAGAGGCCGCCGAGGTAGGTGGGCGAATTCACCTGGCCGCGAATCTGGTCGGCGTCGAAGAAGACCTCGTTCACGCCGTCGTGCGCGTCCCGGAGCTCGGCGACCTGGTAGTCCTCCACGGCCACGGCGAGAGATCCCGTGCGTTCGAACTGGCAGTCGAGACCGAGGCGCACGACGGTGGCCTCGATCTGATCGAGGTTCTCGGCGCCGAGCCGGTCGAGCTGTTCCAGCTCGTCGGCGAACCGGTTCTGCCCGTTTGCCTCACCGTGGGTGAGGGTCGCCTCGCAGAAGCCGCCGTTGCGTCCGGATGCCGCCCAGCCCACCGTCTTGCCCTCGAGCACGATCACCCGGAGGGAGGGATCCCGCTCCTTCGCCTGCAGCGCCGTCCACAGGCCCGTATACCCGGCCCCCACGATCGCGAGATCGACGCTCGCGGTGCCGGTGTGACGGGGGAAGGATGCCGGCGTGCCGAGGTCGTCGAGCCAGAACGGGGCGAGCCTCGAGCCGTCGAGCGAGGCCGCGACGATGCGGGGGTCGGGAAGAGAACGTTCGAACACCATGCTGGCCATGGGCCAACCATACTGAGCGCACACCGAGCCGGTCGAATATGGAGCCGACCGCCGCATCCGGCCATACAGGGTCTGGTTTTGGCGCGTTTCGAGGCGCACACTTGATTTACCAGTTGCGAGAGTGGCAGGAGGCACCTCAAATGTCGCGATCAAGGAACGTTTCACCCGAACTCATGCCCGTGCTGTCACGAGGCAAACATCGAAGCCCCAAGAGTGGCGCGTGCTTCATGGAGTACGCGTCCTGGCTTGCCGGCGAAAAGTGGAGCGACCATCCGGCCTGCACCCCTCCCTCGCTGGCCTCGCTCGCGAGGATGGTGAATGACTGCAGCTCGGATGCCGCACGCGGCGAACTCGTCACCCTCATCCCCTCGGTGATCGGCCTGAACGGCACGGATCCGCACATCGGACTTCTCGTCGCCGCGCGAGCCGCGAGCGTTGCCCTGCCGATCGCGAGCGAGGGCCGCCAGCGCGCGCTCGCCGCCGGAATCCTCCGCTGCGACGAGCTTCTCGCCATATCCGGCGACCCCGCGGTCGCCGCGGCGAGGGATC
>NZ_DATCQQ010000043.1:0-18866 GCF_036569425.1 Lacisediminihabitans sp. | reverse complement strand
GCACCATCCCCGGCGTCTACTCCCGCGTCGCCGGACGCCTACTCGCCCTCGCCGCCGGAATCTGGCACAACTGGCTCACCGGCCAACCCAACAAACGATCCCTCATCGCCTACGACCATTAGGACTCACTCATCTAGACGGCGCCACTGCATCTTTACAGCGCCGCCCTTACAGCGGCCGCCCTCACAGCGCCGCGCTTTACAGCGGCCGGCTGCGCTGTTAGCGTCGATGATCATGTGGATTTGACGAATTACCAGTCCCGCGTCCGAGGCTGATGGCCTGGCCCCTCCGGCCCGCCATCGTGTGACGCAGTAGACGGCGGTTCCCCCTTTCGGTCGTGCCTTTCGGCGCGCCTCGGGATCACGCTCGCGTCTGCCCGGCGGGAATCGTTCGACTCGCGCTCGAGAAGGATTCCGCCATGACGGCCCAGCCATCCATGCACCGCACCGCCACCACTCACACTGATACCACTCATACCCATTACCTCCGCGTCGACGGCGTCTCGCACTCCTACGCCGAACGCCGGGTGCTCACCGACGTCGGTTTCTCGGTCGACCCGGGCGACCGGCTCGGCCTCATCGGCGAGAACGGGGTGGGCAAGTCCACTCTCCTGCGCATCATGGCGGGAGCCGAGGTGCCGGATGCCGGGGTGGTCACGGGCCCGCGGCGCATCGGTCTGCTCTGGCAGGAGGTGCGTCACCGCCCGAGCGACACGGTGGCAGACCTCATCGAGGAGGCGCTCGCCGACGTGCGCGCGGTCGAGCGTGAGCTGGAGAGGGCGGCCTCCGCCATCGGCACCGGGAGCGCGGCCGACGACCGCTACGCCGCCGCCCTCGACGCCGCCGAGCGGGCGGACGTGTGGTCGGTCGACTCCCGCCGAGACGAGGTGCTCGCCGGCCTCGGGGTGGCGGACATCCCGGTGACGCGCCGACTCGACGAGATCTCGGGAGGTCAGCGGTCCCGGTTCGCTCTCGCCGCGCTGCTGCTGGGCAGGCCGGAGGCGCTCCTGCTCGACGAGCCGACCAACCATCTCGATGATTCGGCGGCCGTCTACCTCCAGGGGCAGCTGGCACGCTGGCGGGGGCCGGTCTTGTTCGCGAGCCACGACCGGCAGTTTCTCGACGATGTGGCGACGGGCCTGCTCGACATCGACCCGTCGCGGGGCGGTCCGCGCCGGTTCGGGGCCGGGCCCTCGACCGGCGCCTACAGCGCGTACCTGGTGGAAAAGGCGGCCGAGCGGTCGCGCTGGGAGGAGCAGTTCGCGGCCGAGCGGGAGGAGTTGCGCCGCCTCGCGCTCGCCGTCGACACGACCGCGCGGCAGGTCGCCCACAACCGTGGCCCGCGCGACAACGACAAGATGGGCTACGACTTCAAGTCGGGCACCGTGGCGCGCCAGATCAGCCGGCGGGTGCGCAACGCGCAGGGTCGACTCGACGAGCTGACCGCCAATCAGGTGCTGCGGCCGTCCGAGCTGCTCGCCTTCTCGGGTATCCCGCACGGCTCGCACGCCCTCGACGACGGCATCCTGCTCCAACTCACCGATGCCCGGGTCGACGGGCGACTCGAGCTCGCGTCGTTCCGGGTGGAGCCGGGCGCCCGCCTGCTGGTCACCGGAAGCAACGGGGCGGGAAAGTCCACGCTGCTCGCCGCGCTCGCCGGCGCGCTGCCACTCGATGCGGGGACCCTTCACCGCCGACGGGGGCTGAGGGTGGGGATGCTCGAGCAGGATGTGCGCTTCGGGGATCCGTCGGCGTCCCCCCGCAGCATCTACGAGCGTGCCGTGGGGGAGAGGCGCGCGGAGAGCCTCACCCTCGCGAGCCTCGGACTGATCGCGCCGCGCGACCTCGATCGCGAGGTGGGGCGGCTCTCGACCGGGCAGCAGCGACGGCTCGCCCTCGCGCTCATCATCGCGAAGCCTCCGCACGTGTTCCTGCTGGACGAGCCGACCAACCACCTCTCGCTCGCCCTCGCCACCGAGCTAGAGGAGGCTCTCGGCAGCTACCCGGGGGCGATCGTGGTGGCGAGTCATGACCGGTGGCTGCGACGCCGCTGGACGGGTGAACGGCTGAACCTGATCGACGGTCGTCCCGCGACTTGACGCACATTCGAAACTGTGTTCGACTACCCGGATGCGGTGGAGCGGTCAGGAACTGGGGTCGGAGGAGTCCGCCGCGCTGCCCGGCCTCGCGAAGCTGTCCAACCTCGTGCGCAGCGTGCAGACGCCCGAATTCGCCGGAATCACGTTTCACGAGGTGCTCGCCAAGTCGGCGCTCAATCGCGTGCCCGGGGCGAGCGCGATGCCCTTCGGCTGGACGATCAACCCGTATCGCGGCTGCAGCCACGCCTGCGTGTACTGCTTCGCCCGCAGCACGCACGAATACCTCGACCTCGACTCCGGCCGGGACTTCGACAGCCAGATCATCGTCAAGGTCAACGTGGCCGAGGTGCTCGCGAAGGAGCTCGCCAGGCCGTCCTGGGGCGCGCATCCGGTGGCCCTCGGCACCAACACCGATCCGTACCAGCGCGCGGAGGGCCGTTACCGGCTGATGCCCGGCATCATCGCGGCGCTCGCCGATTCTGGCACGCCGTTCAGCATCCTGACCAAGGGCACACTCCTGAGGCGGGACCTGCCGCTGCTCGCCGAGGCGGCAGCGCTTGTTCCGGTCGACCTGGCAATGTCGATCGCGATCTTCGACGACGAGCTGCAGCAGACCGTCGAGCCGGGCACGCCGACGACGTCTGCACGACTGGCGACGGTCACCGCCGCGCGCGACCACGGGCTCGAGTGCTCCGTGTTCATGATGCCGATCCTGCCCCATCTCACCGACACTCGAGACCACCTGGATTCGGCGCTCGCCCAGATTCGGGCGTCCGGGGCGACGTCGGTGCTGTACTCGGCGCTGCACCTGCGGCCGGGCGTGAAGGAGTGGTTCATGCAGTGGCTCGCACGGGCGCGGCCGGAGCTCGTTCCGCGCTATGAGGAGCTGTACGCGGCCGGACCCTATGCGCCGAAGGGCTATCGCCGGTGGCTCGCCGCGAAGATCGCCCCGCTGATCCGGGCGCACGGCCTCGAGCGCGGAACGGCCGCCCCGTCGACCGGCGCCGTGCGGTCGCGCGCCCTCGGCAGCACGCCGGGGGCCGGCTCCCTCATCGCGGAAGAACTGCCGCCAGAACTCCAGCCGACCCTCTTCTAGCCCGACCCGCTTCTGGCCCAGCCCGGTCCCCGCCCAGGCCGGCGGACGCGGCGGCCGACGGGGCACAGAACGGGTCGGATTGCGACAATATGTGCAATATCTGGGCGCAAATCGGGGGACAGCTGCAGGCCAGCTGGTGTCATACTGAACACGCTGGCGATGGACGAGGAGGATGATGCATGACCCTCGGTTTGCCGTCCCATCTGGCGCCCCAATCCATCAATCGGTCGTATGCGAAGGCGATCCACGCCGTCGGCTTCTCGAGCCTGATCGGCAGCCTCCTTGCGACGTTCGCGTTTCAGGCAGCGAGCCCCGACGACGTGCTCTGGCCGGCGATGATCGCCCTGCTTCCCATGCTCGCCCTGTTGTGGCTTGACGACCGGAGGCGATCGTCGTTCTACGCGGCGAGTTACCTCATCGTCGGGGCGGCCTGCGTCTACTGGTACATCCTCACCTTCTATTCGCAGACAGACCCGATCGTGTCGAGCGACGCGTTCTCGATCGCGCTGTCCAAGATCGCGCTCGTGATGGTGGGCGGCGTCGGCCGGGGCGTCTCGGTGCGAATCGCCTGGTGCGTGGCCGGGTATGCCGCGGCCGAGATCGCGTCGACTCTCGCCATCCTGCGGAGCGGGCAGCGCTACGAGTTCGATGCGACGACCCTTCTCACCGTCGCGGCCACCGTCGGAATCCTGTCCCTCGCCCACCTGAGCCGTCGGCGTTCGCGCCTCTCCCAGCCGCTGCTCTACCGGGCGGCGCGCGACGAACAGCTCGCGGCGATGCGCTACCGCATCGAGCTCAAGGCGGCGGCCCTCATGCACGACACGGTGCTCAGCCACCTCGCCGCCATCGCGGGAGCCGCGCCGGGCACCCCGATCGGATCGCTCCGCGACCCGATCGAGCGCGACCTGCAGATTCTGATCGGCGAGGAATGGCTGAGCGACGAGTCACCCGAGGTCGACTCCCGATCGCGCACGGACTGGCAGCAGAGCGGGCTGTTCGCCGCGATCCAGGAGTCGCGCGCGATGGGCATCGACATCGAGTCGACGGGCGACCTCTCCGCGGTGTCCCGCCTCGACCGCGAAGCATCCACCGCGCTCGGCCTCGCGGTGAAGCAATGCCTGGTGAACGTGTTGCGTCACTCGGGCACGGATCGGGCCGAGGTGGCCGTCTACGGCTCGGAGGCGGAGGTGTCGGTGATGGTGATCGACTCCGGCCGCGGCTTCTCCGAGGCGGACGCGGGTGCCGACCGACTGGGCCTGCGCAACTCGGTTCGACGTCGCATCGAGTCGGTGGGCGGTGCCGTCCAGGTCTGGTCGACGCCCGGACGCGGAACTTCGATCATGATCCGGGTGCCGGCCGTTCGTCCTTCGCTGGTCGAGGGCGGCTCGTGATGCGGGAGCGGACCAGGCAGCAACTTGATCCGGCCGGCACCACCGGAATCCGCATCGTGACAATCGCCCTCAGCGTCGGCGCGTTCGTGTACGCCCTCGTCTTGACGGCGCTCGGCGCGAGCGAAGTGACCAACCCGATGTTCGCGGTGGGGGCGCTCGTGGCCCTCGCCGCCGCGGGCGGCATCCTGATCGCCATGGCGAGCCCCTATCGCGCACCGCTCACCGCGCGCACCCATTTCGTCGTGCACGGGCTCGCGCTCGCGGCGGCGCTGTTCGAGGCACTCGGACACTGGACGCGGAACGAGTCGATTCGCGATGACTGGGGGGCGATCTGCCTCGGCGTGCTTCTCGTCGCCCTCGGCTCCTATCGTCCTGCGAAGGAGATCGTGGTGGGGACATCCGTCTCCGCCCTCCTTCTCGGCTTTCTCACCCTGCTCGAGGCGCCGCAGCTGTCGACGACGGCGCCGCCGATCGTCTTCGTGATCGTGGCGATCGTGCCGCTGCTCTCGCTCGGCTACGCGTCGGCCGTCTTCTCCCGCGAGATCGTCGAATCCATCGCCCGCTGGCAACGCCGCGCCGCCGAGGCCTCCGTCGGCCTGGTCAAGGAGCTGCGGGATGGCGTGACCCGCAGCGTGCAGCAAGACCGGGTGACCATCCTCAATCGCGACGTGCTTCCGTTCTTCACCGAACTCCTCGCCACCGGACGGATCTCCAACCAGGACCGCGCCAGGGCTCGGCAGATCGCCGACTCGATTCGCCGGGTGATGGTGGAAGAGGTGGATCGCAGCTGGCTCGAGAACGTGATCGAGCTCGCCGGCGGCGCGGGGCCGGGACGATCCGGCGCCGCCAAGGTCGTGGTCGACGACGAGGACCGCCTGGCCGCGTCTATGGCCACCGACCAGCGAACGGCGCTGCGCGCGCTGCTCGTGGCCCTGATCGAGACGTCCAACTTCGACCGCAGTGACCTGCGGATCTCGCTCACGGCATCGGGGCGCCAGTGCCTCGGCCGTCTCGTGGCCAACCTCAGCCTGAGCGACTTCCTGCTGCGCTCGAATTTCGCCCCGTACTTCGCGGTTATCCGCTCGGTATTCACTGACATGTCGATCGACTTCGACGCCCCGACCCTCACCCTAAGGTTTTCTTATGAGCACCAGTAACTCTCCGACGCCCGCCCGCCCCGGCAGCCGGGTGAGGCTCGCGATCCTCGACGACCACGAGGTGCTGCTCGACAGCCTGAGCAGCTGGATCGGCGCCAACGCCCCGGACTTCGACCTCGTGTTGAGCGCTCACACCTGGCTGCAGCTTGTGCACAGCGACAATTTTCCGACCGAGCTCGTCTTCATCGACTTCCAACTGAGGGAACCGGTGTCGATCGAGGCGCGCGTGCGCACCTGCCGCGCGGCTGGCGCGAAGGTGATCGTGCTGAGCAGCCTGGACACGCGCGAGGCGAGGGATCGCGCCCTCGATGCGGGGGCATCCGCGTTCCTTTCCAAGACCCTGCCGATGCGCGACGTGATGGACACGGCGCGGGCTGTCATGGGGGTGGAGACGGGCGAGAACCTGCAGAAGGACTGGCGGCCGCTGCCCGTCGGCGCGACCCAGCAGTCGAGGCCGAAGCTCAGTCACGGCGAGGCGGAGGCCCTTAAGCTGTACGTGTCCGGCCTCAGTACGATCGAGGTGGCACGACAGATGAATGTGCAGTACGAGACCGCCAAGACCTACCTGCGTCGGGTGCGCGAAAAGTACGCCAAGGCAAATAGACCGGCGAGCAAGAAGGCGGAACTGATCCGCCGGGCCGCCGAGGACGGATACCTCGAGTAATGGCCAAGCTCTACTTTCGCTACGGCGCCATGAACAGCGGCAAGAGCACGGCGATGCTGCAGGCCGCGTACAACTACGAGGAGCGCGGGCAGCAGGTGCTGCTCGCGAAGCCGCAGATCGACACCAAGGGCGATGCGAACATCGTCTCCCGCCTCGGCGTGAGTCGGCCGGTGGACTTCGTCGTCGGTCCTGGCGACGACATCTACGAGTCGTTCGAGCGCGAACGCGGCCGCGTGCGTGCCGCGACGGGACTCGACGTGAGCTGCCTGTTGATCGACGAGGCACAGTTCCTCACCGAGCAGCAGGTGGACGACCTGCTGCGCATCTCGATCCTCGAGGGGGTTCCGGTGCTCGCGTACGGCATCCGCACCGACTTCCAGACTGTCGCCTTCCCGGGCAGCCGGCGGCTGCTCGAGACCGCCCACTCGCTCGAGGAACTGAAGACGATCTGCCGGTGCGGGCGCAAGGCGCTCTTCAACGCGCGCAAGATCGACGGCGAGTTCATCTTCGACGGCGACCAGGTGGCGATCGACGGGCTCACCGTCACGTACGAGTCGCTCTGCGGCGCGTGCTACCTCGAGGAGAGCAGGGGACTCCTCGGCAGCGGTCGCCGCCGCGTGCTGGTCGAGCCGGCCGAGACGGCCTACGGCGAGGCGCCGGATCCCGACTTCGAGTAGGCACCAACGCGAAAGGGCCGCAGAATCTGCGGCCCTTTGCTGTGTGTCGGGGTAGCGGGATTTGAACCCACGACCTCTTCGTCCCGAACGAAGCGCGCTACCAAACTGCGCCACACCCCGATCGACTGAGAGCGGGAACCTCGCGGTTCCAACCCTGAGCCTCATCAAGAATAGCTGAAATCTCGAGCGACGAGTGTCATCAGCGTCGCTTCCGGCGGGCAGGCGAATCTGACGGGGGCGTAGATGGAGGTTCCGAGCCCCGCGGAGACGTTCAGATAGGCCACATGACCGGCGTGCTTCCAGAGGCTGAGGCCGCTGACCTGCTCCCGCGGGATGTCGCAATTGGTCACCAGGGCACCGTAGCCGGGCACGCAGACCTGGCCGCCATGGGTGTGTCCGGCGAAGATGAGTTCGGCGCCGTAGGTGACGAAGGTGTCGAGCACGCGCTGGTACGGGGAGTGGGTGACGGCGATCGTGACCGGGTCGGGGCCGCCCTCCTCGTCCTGCCAGCCCACGTTCTCCCGCATCTCGTCCATCGCACCCGGGATCCGCTCCAGCTTGTCCCAGCCGATGTGGGCGTCGTTCACGCCGAGGAACTCGAGTCGTGAACCCTTGATGCTCATGGCGCGCGCGGTGTTGTCGAGCTGGAGCCAGCCGAGGCCCTCGAAGAAGGCGTTCAGCCGCCTCGTGTCGAGGTTCGGCGCGTGATGGCCCTTCTCGGAGGGCGCGGTGAAGTACGTGAACGGGTTCTTGAGCACCGGGCCGTGGTAGTCGTTCGAGCCGTGCACGAAGATGCCCGGGATGCCCCGGAATGGCTCGAGGGCGTACTCCACGCCCTCATTGCCACGTTCGTGCCCGAGGTTGTCTCCCGTGTTCACGATGAGGTCAGGCTCGAACACGGCGAGACCGCGAACCCACTCCTGCTTGGCGCGCTGCCACGGGGCCATGTGCAGGTCCGAGATGTGAAGCACGGTGAGCGGCCGGGCCCCGGCCTGAAGGATGGGGACCACCTGGCGACGCAGCGTGAAGCGATTGCGCTCCACGAGGCTGCCCCAGGCGAGCGCCCCGAGCCCGGCCACGGCGGCGCCGGCCAGGGCCGTTGTCACGACCCGGCCGGCGCTCCGCTCGCCGCCTAGTGAGGACACGCGCCCCCACCCGGTTCGGTGCCGTCAGGCTTGCCGTAGACGGTGAGCGTGATCGGATCCTGCTTGGAGGCCGCGGCACCGGCCGCGGGGTTGGAACTCGCGACGGTGCAGGTCTGGTTGGCGCCGGGTCCGGGCGACCCCGCGATCCACGTGTAGGTGATGTTGCTCGGGTTGAAGCCGTACGACGCGATCGTGGAATCCGCCTTCTGCAGGTCGAGACCCACGACGTTGGGCATTGTCGTGGCCAGGGAACCGTCGCTCGTGTACACGGTCACCGTCTGCCCGAGGCTGGTCGATGTGCCGGCAGGCGGGTCGGTGCGCGACACCACGCCGGCTGGCTGGGCCGAGGCCTCTGGACCACCGTCCGCATAGTTGAACTGGAGGCTCGTGAGCAGCGCCTGGGCGGCGGCCGGTGACTGGCCGACCACGGAGGGGACGATCGCGCTGCGCCCCGCGAGCAGTGCGGAGTCGGGCGCGGGGAACGATCCGCCCTTGTAGGCGGGGTTGGCGTTGAGCGACTTGATCGCCGTCTTGAAGATGGTGAACTTCAGGCTGTAACCGTTCGAGCCTGCCACGCTGATCTGCCGGAGGCTCTGCTCGCCACCGAGATTCTTTGCGGTTCGCTTGGCCGGATTTCCCTGAATGTTGCCGACCCAGACGGCCAGGGCGACCTTGGTCGTCGTGCCGATGAGCCAGTTCTGGTACGAACCGTCGGTGGTTCCGGTCTTTCCCACGAGGTCGACGCCGTCGCGGGGGTTGGCCGAGGTGGCCGTGCCGGCCGTGAAGACCGTCTTGAGCGCGTACGCCACGGTCGCCGCGATCTTCGGGTCGATGGCCTGCGTGCAGTTCTTTTCCTGGCCGGGAAGCTCCTTGCCATCCGGAGCCACGACCTTGTCGACGGCCGTCGGGGCGCAGTACACGCCGCCGGCTCCGATCGTGGCGATTGCACCGGCCATGGAGAGGGGCGCGATCTGGTTGGTGCCCAGAGTGGAGGAGGGAATCGCCTCAAGCTCCTTGCCGTCTGCCCGGTGCACGCCCATCGCGGTCGCGTCGTCCCGGATGTCGCACAGGTCGAGCTTCTGGGCCATCGCGACGAAGGCCACGTTCACCGAGTTCGTGGTGGCGGAGAGCACCGTCCTCGAGCCGCCCTCACCTCCGCTGTCGTTCTTGGGCGAATAGACCGACCCGGTTGGCTGGCCCTTGCATTTGAACGAGTTCGGCGCGAACGTGCGCGGTGTGCCGTCGACCCGCTCCTGCAGCCCGTGCCCGTTCTGCAGCCAGTCGGTGAGCGTGAAGACCTTGTAGGTCGATCCGGTCTGGAATCCGGTCGAACCGCCGTAGGCCTGATCGGTGCTGTAGTTGATCGAGGTCTGCGCCGCGGTCGCATCCTTCGTGTTGTTGTAGTCCTTGTTCTGGGCCATCACGAGGATCTTGCCGGTGCCGGGCTCCATGGCGATGGCCGCCGAACCCAGCGCGAAGCGAGTCTCGGTGTTCGGGGTCGTCTTGTTGATCTGGGCCTGGGCCACGTCCTGCTGGTCGAGGTCGAGGCTCGTGTAGATCTTGTACCCGCCGTGCGTCCAGTTGGCGGCGCGCTCGGCCTTGCTCGCGCCGAGCGCCGTGAGGTTGGTCACGTTGCGCACGACGTAGTCGCAGAAGAACTTGGCGTCCGCGGCGTTGAGGCAGCCGTTGTTGGGCAGGCTCAGCTTGATGTAGGACGCGATCGGGGTGGCGACCGCCTCGTCGTGCTGCTTCTGGGTGATCTTGCCGAGCTCCAGCATGTCGCCGAGAATGATGTCGCGACGCAGCTTGTTCACCGGATAGTGCGCCGGGTTGTCCAGCCGCTGGTCGTTCGGCTGCTGCACGATCGCCACGAGGCTCGCGGCCTGGGCGAGGGTCACGTCCTTGGCGCTGACACTGAAGTAGCGCTCGGCCGCCGCCTCGATTCCGTAGGTGACGCCGCCGAAACCCGTGATGTTGAGGTAGGCGAGAAGGATCTGGTTCTTGGTGTACCGCTTCTCGAGGCCGATGGCGAGCTTCATCTCCGCGAGCTTGCGGTCGGGCGACGCCTTGATGGCGTCCGCATAGGCGGCCTTGATCTTGGCCGGGGTGTCCTCCTGCAGAGCCTGCTGCACACGGATGTTCTTCACGAGCTGCATTGCCAGCGTCGAACCTCCCGTCGTTCCCGTCTTCGTCACGAAGCCGACCCCGGCGCGCAGCAGCGACTGCAGGTCGACGCCGCCATGCTGGTAGAACCGGCGGTCTTCGCCGGCGACCGCGGCGTCCTTCACGAACTGGGACACGCCATCCCAGGCCACTTCCTGGCGGTTCTGGTCATACACCGTGGCGATCGGCACCGGCGCGCCGGCACGGAGCGCATAGATCTCATTGCGCTGCGACTGGCCACCGATCTGGATGTAGTCGGGGAGGTTGTCGAAGAGGCCGATGGCGCCCTTGGCGGCCGAGCTTGTCACGGCGAGGGCTGGGGTGACCATGGCGGTGACGAGCACGCCGGCAAGCACGCTGAAACCGACGAGGCCGATGAGGCCGCCGATCACGCCTGACGGCTTCACTTTGAGGGCAGACATAAAACTTAGGGTAACCGATCAAAACTGGCGTCGTGCCGGGTCTGGGGCGACGCTCAGGGGCACAGCGGTCCGGGGTCGGCCCCATTCACCGAGCCGCCGTTGCCGATCGTGAGAACCACGGATGCGTCAGTGCCCGTCTGGGCGCCCGCCGCCGGGTTGGTGGCGAGCACCTTGCACAGGTCGGCCGCGGCGCTTGACACCCAGCTGTAGCTGAGCTTCGACTTGGCGAAACCGGCCGCCTCGAGGGCGGTGACCGCCGCGGCGCGGGCGGTGCCCACGACATCCGGCATCGTCGTCGCGAGCGTTCCGTCGCTGGTGTAGACGGTGATGGTGTCGCCGAGCGCCCCGACGGTTCCGGCCGGCGGGTCCGTCCTGGCGACCTGGCCCGCAGGAACGGAAGACGGCACCGGGCCACCGTCGGCGACCGTGAACTGGAGGCTCTCGAGCAGGGTCTTCGCCGCGGCGGGCTGCTGGCCGGTGACGTCGGGCACCGGCACGCCACGACCCTTGAGCAGCGATTGGTCGGGCAGTGGGAACGCGCCGCCCTTGTATGCGGGATTGGAGTCGAGCGACTTCATGGTGGCGCGGAAGATGTTGAACTTGGTGTTGTACCCGTTCGTTCCGGCGATGCTGATGTTGCGCAGGCTCTGGTCGCCCTGCGGGTTCTTGGTCGTGCGCAGGCTCGGTGTGCCCTGGATGTTGCCGACCCACACCGCGAGCGCCGCCTTCGTCGTGGTGGCGATGAGCCAGTTGTGGTACGAGCCGTCCGTCGTTCCGGTCTTGCCGACGATGGGCACGCCGTCCTTGGGCGCGCCCGGGGCTCCCGTGCCGGACTTCAAGACGGTCGAGAGGGCGTAGGCAACGGTGGAGGCGATGTTCGCGGTGACGGTCTGGCTGCAGTTGGACTGCTGCCCGGCCAGCTCCTTGCCATCCGGCCCCTCGATCTTGTCGACGATGGTCGGGGCACAGTAGAGGCCGTTGGCCCCGATCGTGGCGATCGCGGCGGCCATGGTGAGCGGAGCGATCTCGTTGGTGCCGAGCACCGACGACGGGTCGACGTGCAGGAGCGACGGCTTCTTCGGAGTGTCGTCCGCACGGTGCACGCCCATCGCGGTCGCGTCGGAGCGGATGTCGCACAGGTCGAGCTTTTGCGCCATGGCCACGAACGCCGCGTTCACCGAATTCTTCGTCGCGTTGAGCACCGTCATCGGACCGCCCTCGCCGGAGGAGTCATTCTTGGGCGCGTATGGAGAGCCGCTCAGCGCCCCCGGGTCGCACGGAGCCTTGAAGCTCGACTGCGGGAACGATCGCACGCTCCCGTTGACGACGTCATTGAGGCCGTGGCCGTTCTGCAGCCAGTCGGTAAGGGTGAAGATCTTGTAGGTGGATCCGGTGGGGAAGCCGGATGACCCGCCGTACGAACGGTCGGTGCTGAGGTTGACGGCCGTGGTCGTGAGCGGGTCACCGTTTGCCGAGTTGTCGTACTCCTTGTTCTGGGCCATGATCAGGATTTTCCCCGTGCCCGGCTGCACCGATACCGCCGAGGCGCCGAGCGCGAAACGGGACTCGTTGGCCGGCGCGCTCTTGGTCAGCGCGGCCTGGGCGGCATCCTGCTGGTCGAGGTCGATGCTCGTGTAGATCTTGTAGCCGCCGTTGGCCCACGCCGCAGTCCGTGCCGCGGCGTTCGGGCCGAGCGAGGCGAGGGTGGGCACGAGTCGCTTCACGTAGTCGCAGGCGAACTTCGCGTCGGCGGCGTACAGGCATCCGCTGCTCGGGGCGGTGATCTTCACCTCGGAGGCGATCGGGGTGGCGATCGCCTCGTCGAACTGCTTCTTGGTGATGTCCTTCACGTCGTACATCGCCGTGAGGATCTGGTCGCGCCGCACCTTGTTGGCCTTGTAATACTTGGGGTCGCTGAGATTCTGCCGGTTGGGCTGTTGCACGATGGCGATGAGGCTCGCCGCCTGCGGGAGCGTCACGTCCTTCGCCGGCACGCTGAAGTACTGGCGCGCCGCCGACTCCACCCCGTAGGTGTTGCCGCCGAAGCCGGTGATGTTGAGATAGGCGAGCAGGACCTGCTTCTTGGAGTACGTCTTGTCGAGGCCGATCGCGAGCTTCATCTCCTTGAGCTTGCGCTGCAGGGTGTCGTCGATCGCCGCCTGGTACGCCACCAGCCGGGCCTTGGGGTCATCGACCTGCAGCGCCTGCTGCGCGAGGATGTTCTTCACCAGCTGCATGTCGAGCGTCGAGCTTCCGCTCGTGATGCCGTTGCTCGCGATGTTCCCGATCGCCGCGCGGGCCACCGACTCCACATCGACGCCGCCGTGCTTGTAGAAGCGGCGGTCTTCGCCGGCGACGGCCGCATTCTTCAGGAAGGGCGACACGGCATCCCAGGCCACCTCCTGGCGGTTCTGGTTGTAGATGGTGGCGATCTGCACCGGGGCGCCGGCGCGGGTGGCGTAGATGGTGTTCTGCTGCGAGCCGGAGCCGAGCGCGAGATAGTCGGGGAGCTTGTCGAACACCGTCATCGATGCCTCGGCGGTCTGACTCGTCACGGCCACCGCGGGGGTCACCATTGCCATCACCAGCACGCCGGCGAGCACGCTGAGACCAAAGAATCCGGCCACCACTGTGGGCATGCCGGAGCGACGCAAATCTTCACCCATACAATCAAAGCTACGTTTACTGCCCGAACTGAACCTGAACGGATGCCGTGATGCCGAGCTTCGAATACGTCACAACCCCCCTGATCGTGCACAACACGGCGGCCATTCTCAACAACTGGGGATCCGACGGGTGGGAGCTCGTTCAGGTGGTGCAGGGACCGGAGGGCGGCCTCGTCGCCTACCTCAAGCGCGAAAAGAAGGAAGACGCCTGATGTCGAAATTGGATGACCGCCTCGCCGAACTAGGACTGACCATCCCGGACGTGGCGAAGCCTGTCGCCGCCTACATTCCGGCGGTCGTGACGGGCAACCTCGTGTTCACCTCCGGCCAACTACCGATGGTGGCCGGCACCCTCGCCGCCACCGGCAAGGTCGGCGCCACCGTCACCCCCGAGGACGCCCGCGGCTACGCGGCGACCTGTGCGCTCAATGCGCTCGCCGCGGCGAAGTCGGCGATCGGATCCCTGGACCGCGTCACGCGCGTCGTGAAGGTCGTCGGTTTCGTGGCATCCGACCCCTCGTTCACCGGCCAGCCCGGCGTGATCAATGGGGCATCCGAGCTTCTCGGCGAGATCTTCGGCGACCTCGGCGTGCACGCGCGCAGCGCCGTCGGCGTGACCGTGCTGCCGCTCGACTCGCCCGTCGAGGTGGAGCTCATCCTCGAGTTCGCGTAGCCCCCGCGGCCCTCCTCGGTCGCCTCCGCACCTCGTCGCGTCCCCGCGCCACTCCGCCTCCCGCGCGTTTCTCCGGAGGTTTTGCGTTCCGCCCGTGATTTCGAGGCAATATGTCGAGTTTGAACGTGCAAGTCGAGCTCGTGATGCGAAACCTCCGGAGAAACGCGGGGTCCGGATGCTGCGGGGGTCAGGATGCGGCGCGGGGTCCGGATGCTGCGGCGCGGGGACTCGAGCAGCGGCGGGCTCGACGCGGTTGCCGCCGTCAGCGCACGGAGTCTAGGTGACGGCCGGACTGCAGGGCGCTTCGCACCACGGCCTCGACCAGCGGCCAGTTGAACATGATCATGAGATAGCTGAGCTTGATGACCGTGTAGCCGCGCGACTGAAGTTGGGCAGTGCGGATACGGTCGCTGTTGAAGCGTTCCTCCTCGGAATGCCATTCGCGCCCGTCGGTTTCGATGACAAGAGATGTACCGACCAGAAGGTCGACCGCGCGCCCACCGATCATGACCTGCGAGCGCACGCCGAGCCCGATCGAGACCAACCACAGCCTCACGATGGTCTCGAGCCCCGAATCCGCCCGCTCATCGAGCAGTGGGCGAAGCCGTCGAAACCGGCGAGGCAGTCGTTCGAAGAGTTCGAACAGCTGGAAGACGTCGAGCAGCCCCCGGTTGAGCGCGGAGTCGCACGAGCACATCGCGGCGGTCTGGTCCGCGGACAGGAGGATCTGCGCGAGGGTCTGCGGCACCGACTCGCGCCAGGCATCCGGCCCCTCGTCGAATCCATCGACCCTCCAGTGAGAAATCACGCTCCGCCCTGGAGGGAGACTGCGGGAGGTGGGGAAGTCGAATTGCACGCGACCCGGCTTGGCCACGTTCCCGTGCGGTTTCCAGCTGACGTGGAGATCGCGATCCAGACCGCGCCAGATTCCGTAACTTGCCGCGGCGGAGAACGAGCCGAGCCGCCCGCCCAGTCGCACGGCGTTCACCCGGTCTGGTTCGGCATCCGGCAGTGCGTACCAGGCCCGGCGCACTCGCACCAGCCGACCCTGCCCGACATTCCAGGCGATCGCGTTCGGGGAGTGGCCGGCGTTCAGGATCTGTTGTCGAGGCGCAATGCCACCGGATGCCCGCACGAACTGATCAATCGGCAGTTGTCGATGCATGCGCGTCAGTATGTTCGCGCGGCTCCGGCACGAAGGCCGACCGCGCGGCGTCTGTGCACGAACGGCCCACGCTCCCCCCTGTGCAGGGAGCAACCCCCGGCGCTTCTCCGGAGGTTTCCCCGATTCATCGCGAAACCGACCACTGTGAACGTGCACAATCGGCTTTCGGCCTCAAACCTCCGGAGAAACGCGTAGGGACGGGGACCGGGGACGGATGCCGCGCCGCACTAAACGCTACGGAGCCGCGCCGCACTACCCCTTGGTGAGCTTGTCGCTGATGATCTGCATCACCGAGGTGTCGGCGAGCGTGGTCGTGTCGCCGATGGCCCGTCCCTCCGCGACATCCTGAAGCAGACGGCGCATGATCTTGCCCGACCGGGTCTTCGGCAGCTCGGCCACGATGAAGATCTCCCGCGGTCTCGCGATCGCGCCGATCTGCTCGGACACGTGAGCGCGAAGCAACGCGCTCGCCTCATCCGGTGTCTGGTGCTCGACATGCTCGCTGCGCAGGATCACGAACGCGACGACGGCCTGGCCGGTCGTCTCGTCGGCGGCCCCGACCACCGCAGACTCGGCCACGATCGGATGCGACACGAGCGCCGACTCGATTTCGGCGGTCGAGAGGCGGTGGCCAGAGACGTTCATCACGTCGTCGACGCGGCCGAGCAGCCAGATGTCGCCATCCTCGTCGAGGCGGGCGCCGTCCCCCGCAAAGTACACGGGCGCCTCGAGCACCGTGGCGAACTTGTCCCAGTAGGTCTCCGTGAAGCGCTCCGGGTCGCCCCAGATGCCCCGCAGCATCGACGGCCAGGGCTCGGTCACGACGAGCAGGCCGCCGCCGCCCGCCGGGACGGGGGTTCCGGCCTCGTCGAACACCTCGATCGTGATGCCGGGTATCGGCACCTGCGCCGAGCCGGGTTTCGTGATCGTCACGCCCGGCAGCGCGGAGATCATGATCGCGCCCGTCTCGGTCTGCCACCAGGTGTCGACGATCGGGGTGTTCCCCCCGCCGATCACCTCCCGGTACCAGACCCACGCCTCGGGGTTGATCGGTTCGCCGACGCTTCCCAGCACGCGCAGGCTCGACAAATCGAACGAGTCGGGAATCTCGCGGCCGAGCTTCATGAACGACCGGATGGCGGTGGGCGCCGTGTAGAAGATGGTCACGCCGTACTTCTGGATGATCTCCCACCAGCGGCCGGGGTGCGGCGCGTCCGGAGTCCCCTCGTAGAGCACCTGCGTCGCCCCGTTGGCGAGCGGGCCGTAGACGACGTAGCTGTGCCCGGTGATCCAGCCGACGTCGGCGGTGCACCAGTAGACGTCGGTCTCCGGGTGAAGGTCGAACACGTTCTTGTGGGTGAACGCGATCTGGGTGAGGTAGCCGCCGGTCGTGTGCAGAATGCCCTTGGGCTTCCCCGTCGTGCCTGACGTGTACAGGATGAAGAGGGGCTGCTCCGCCTCGAACGCCTCCGCCTCGTGCTCGGCGTCGACGGTGTCGATCTCCTCGTGCCACCAGAGGTCTCGTCCCTCGGTCCACTCCACGTCGTTGTCGCACCGCTTCACCACGAGGACGTGCTCCACCGTGAGGTCGCCCTCCTTCGCGAGGGCGCCATCCACTGCGGGCTTGAGGGGGCTCACGCGCCCCTTGCGCCATCCGCCGTCTGCGGTGATCACGAGCTTGGCGCTCGCGTCGTCGATGCGGGAGCGGAGACTCTCCGCGCTGAAGCCGCCGAAGATCACCGAGTGCACGGCGCCGACGCGGGCGACGGCGAGCATCGAGACGACTGCCTCCGGGATCATCGGCAGATAGATGGCGACCCGGTCGCCCTTTCCGATGCCGAGCTTGGTCAGCAGGTTCGCGGCGCGCTTCACCTCGGCGGTGAGCTCCGCGTAGCTGATGTCGCGGCTGTCGCCCGGCTCGCCCTCCCAGTGGATGGCGATCCGTTCGCCGTTGCCGGCGAGAACGTGACGGTCGAGGCAGTTGTATGCGACATTCAGCTCGCCGTCGGCGAACCACTTGGCGAACGGCGCGTTCGACCAGTCGAGGGTCTGGGTGAAGTCCTTGTGCCAGTGCAGCAGGTCTCGGGATTGCCTGGCCCAGAAGGCGAGGCGATCCGCCTTCGCCTCGTCGTAGAGAGCGCTCGTGGCCACCGCGGCGGCCGAAAACGAGGCTGTCGGCGGGAATCGGCGTTCTTCATGCTGAAGGCTGTCGATGGAGGTGTTGGACATCGTTATCCTGTTCGAGCGTGCGGCGCGGTGGCCGTTGTATTCGTCTTTCCGATCCTAGACCGAGCGCAGGTTGCGCTTCGTAGCGGCCCGGAACCAGTGGTGGGGCCGCCCACTCTGAGAACGCGCTGTGTTGCGAGAACATCTTCTCTTGCATGAGGGGTTTGCTGGAGTACACTGAGACCCGTCGAATGCAAATTCGGTAAGCAGCGCGTAGTGATTCCCCCCAATCCAGCGTTGCTGTGGCGGCGTCTGTTCCCCCCAACCGGCGCCGCCCCTCTTCTTTTAATGGGCAGGCACACGACGGCCCCGGGTAGACAATTCGGTCTCTGCACGGGCGGGCTGGCGCAGGGTTCCCGCGTCCCCTCCTCCCCGGCGGCACACGAACCTCGACGCACCACCGGGGGTCGCCGCGATGTCGAATGGCGCTTCGCCGACGGATACGGTCGTGCGATGTTCGATCGCTTCGACTCGCTGCCGGCGCCCTCCGGTCCGGCCGGGCCAGACGAGCCGTCCGAGCGGATGCCGTCGCCCGGGCAGGCCGAGCGTTTCGTCGCGGGCAGGCCGGGAGGGCCACGCGGCGAGGGTGCACAGCGCTCCCACGGCGCCCAGTACTCTGGTGGCCCGGACGACTCTGGCGGCCCGGACTACTCTGACGCCTCTCACTACCCTGGCGGCCCGCGAAACGAGCGGTCGGGCGATCCGATGCGGCGGGGGATCGCCGGAGAGGAGTTGTCCGACTTCGGCCCGCTCGGGCCGTTCGTGTCGGATCCGGCCGTCACCGACGTCTTCGTCAACGGACCGGGCGAGGTGTGGGTCGACCGCGGCCGGGGCGCCGAGCGGGAGCGGGTGCCGGCCGTGGCCGAGTCCCAGCTGCGGGAGCTGGCGGTGCGCCTCATCGCCCTCGGCGGACGCCACATCGACGAGGCGACCCCGTGCGTGGACGTGCGCCTGCACGACGGCATCCGGGTGCATGCGGTGCTGCCGCCGATCTCGACCGGTGGCACGCTCCTCTCTATTCGGCTGCCGCGCGTCGACCGACCGAGCCTCGCCGATCTCCACGCGACCGGCTTCTTCTCCCTGGTTCCCCTCGACACGATCGCCCGGCTCGTGGCCCGCCGCGAGAACCTCCTCATCACCGGTGCGGCAGGCACGGGAAAGACCACGCTGCTCGCGGCCCTGCTCGCGAGCGCGGCGCCGGCCGACCGCATCATCGCGATCGAGGATGTCGCCGAGCTGCGAGTGGCGCATCCGCACTTCGTGTCGCTCGAGTCCCGGCAGGCCAACCTCGAGGGCGCCGGCCAGTTGGGGCTCGAGCGGCTC
>NZ_DATCQQ010000042.1:0-20656 GCF_036569425.1 Lacisediminihabitans sp. | reverse complement strand
GACAAGTACGACGGAACGCTCACCAACCGGATCACCGGCGACCAGACCCAGCTGAGAAGCCTCGGCGACCAGATCTCCGCCTGGGATACCCGCCTCGCCATCCGCAAGTCGACGCTCGAGCAGACTTACTCGCAGATGGAGGTCATGCTCAGCAACCTGAAGGCGCAGTCTTCCGCCCTCTCCTCGCAGCTTGCCTCTCTTTCGGCTTCGACCACCACGACGGGATAGACATCATGACGATGACCCTCAACGCCCAGCGTTCGCAGTACAACAATGACGCGATCCTGTCGGCCTCACCCGTGCGGTTGCTGACGATGCTCTACGACCGCCTCCTGCTCGACCTTCACCGCGCCGAAATCGCGCACACCGGGCAGAACTGGCCCGTGGCCTCCTCAAACCTGCTGCACGCGCAAGCGATCATCTCCGAACTCACGGTCTCGCTCAAGGTGGAGCTGTGGGATGGCGGCCAGGGCCTGCTTTCCCTCTACAACTACACGACGAGCCTCCTGGTGATGGCGAACGTGAAACGCGACGCGGCGAGCATCCGCGAGAGCATCGAACTGCTCGAACCGCTCGCGCGGGCCTGGCACGAGGCGGCTGGCCAGCTCTCGGTGCCGGACCACGGCGCGTCGACCGGCGAAAGCCGGGAGCTCGGAGTTGCGTAGCTCGAGCGCGAACTGGGACAACTGGGCGTCCGTGCTCAACGCGATGGAGGAGAGCATCGTCGCGTCCAGGCTGCCGGCGACCGCCGAGACCGGCGATGACGACGGCGGGGTTCCCGTCTGGGTGATGCCGAGCTACCTCGGCCCCATGCCGCCCGACCTGCGCTCCCGCGCCAACCGCATCCTGAACGAGCAGCGCGAGTCGATCGATGCCCTCGAGGAGCGAAAGAGGGCCATCGGAAAGCACCTCGCCGCGATCGAGGCCGTGCCGCCGGTGAACCCGGGCGGGCCATCCGCCTACCTCGACGTCACGAGCTGACCCCCCGTTCGGGGCGAACGTCTAACGTCCGATTCGCCTCGGTCGATAGCTGGTAGTACAGAGCACGGATTGCTCACCGAAGAGGCCACGGATCGGCCGTATTGTCCCCGACGACGAAACGGACGACTGTGCTCGAATCGGTTACTTCCGCTGCGCTCAACAGCGCACTGGACGGGCTGGCGCTGCGGCAAAGGACCATCGCCAACAACATCGCGAACATCAACACCCCGAACTACCACGCCAAGCGCGTGCTGTTCGAGGATGCCCTCGCAAAGTCGGTCGACGCCGGCAACGGTCACGTCACCGCATCCGTCGCGCGGTCGCTCGAACCGACCCAACTCAACGGCAACAACGTCAATCTCGACACCGAGACCCTCTCCAACATCGACACCGTGCTGCGCTACCAGTTCGCGAGCCAGGCCGCCGGCAACGAGTTCTCCGCCATGCGCGCGGCGATCAGGACGAGCTGATGACCTTCGACGCGATCGGCATCGCCGCCACCGGGCTCACCGTTCACCGCAAATGGCTCGACGCCGTGGCCGACAACATCGCCAACGTCAACACCGCCAAGCCGACGAGCGGAGCCGCCTTCCAGGCCCGCTACGTGGTCGCGCAGGAGGGCGAGGGCACCACCGGCGTCTACGTCAAGGGCGCCGCCTTCGGAAGCGCGGAGGGCCGCCTCGTCTACGAACCGGCGAACCCGCTCGCCGACAAAGAGGGATACGTGCGCTACCCCGACATCGATCTCGCCTCGCAAATGGGCCAGCTCATCATGGCGCAGCGCGGCTACCAGGCGAACGCCGCGGTCGTCGACCGCGCGAAAGAGACCTACCAGGCAGCACTCCAGATCGGACGCAGTTGATCAACGTAGCAGCAATCACGTCCGTACAGGGCGTCGCGGGCACCGGATACCTCCCATCGACCACGGGCACCAGCGCGAGCAACTCGTCGGGTTTCGCCACGGAGCTCTCGAGCGCAGTGGACGGCCTGCAGCAGCAGCAGTCGATCTCCAACGATCTCGCCATCAAGGCCGTCACGGGCAATCTCTACGACATCCACAACGCCACGATCGCGGCAACGCGAGCGCAGGTCACCCTCGAACTCGTCGCCGCGGTTCGTAACAAGGGCGTCGACGCCTTCAACGAGATCATGAGGATGCAGTCCTAATGCCCACCCAGGTCAGCACCGCGCTCCGGCGCCTCGCCCACACCATCCGCGAGTTCACCATCGCGCAGCGCACCGTCGCGATCATCGGTGTTGCCGTTCTCGCCCTCGGGGTCGTCGCGCTCAGCTTCTGGATCACGAAGCCCGCATACACCCCGCTGTTCTCCGGCCTGAGCGGCACGGACGCGAACACCATCGTCGAGCAGCTGCGCACCGACGGCGTGCAGTACGAGATCACGAACGGCGGCGGCACGATCATGGTGCCAGAGGCCAACGTGTACGACGAGCGGCTCAAGGCAGCAGCGGCCGGCCTGCCCTCCTCGACGACCGGCGGGTATTCGCTGCTCGACAAGATGGGCGTCACGGCATCGGAGTTCCAGCAGAACGTCACGTACAAGCGCGCGCTCGAGGGCGAGCTCGCGAACACGATCGAGGCGATGAAGGGCGTCAAGACCGCCTCAGTGCAGCTCGCCATCCCCAAGGACACCGTCTTCGTGTCGGAGAAGACCGACCCCACCGCCTCCGTGTTCATCGCCACCGACAACGGCGTGACGCTGACCGACGAGCAGGTGCAGGCCATCGTGCACCTCACCTCCGCGTCGATCGACGGGATGAAGGCCACCGACGTCTCGGTGATCGATGCGCAGGGCATCGTGCTCTCCGCGGCCGGTGTCACGAGCGGGGCAGAGGGCAAGGTCGCCTCGGACTACGAGTCGCGCGTGCGTTCCTCGGTGCAGGCGATGCTCGACAAGGTGGTCGGGCCTGGCAATGCGACGGTCGTCGTGGCCGCCGACCTGAGCCAGAACTCCGGCCAGCGCACCGAGGAGTCGTTCACCTCGCCCACCGACGCCCCGTCGCTCAACGAGTCGTTCTCGAGCGACTCCAGCGGGGGCGCCGCCGGCGCCACCGGCTCGAGCACCGGCGTTCTCGGACCGGACAACATCGCCGTTCCGAGCGGCGTGCAGACGGGCAGCGGCGTCACCTCGCAATCGGTCACCAAGAACAACGCCATCAACAAGGTCACCGAGTCCACGACCATCCCGGCCGGCGCGATCACGCGGCAGACCGTGTCGGTGGCCCTCAACTCGAGCGTCGCCTCCGGACTCAACATCGCCAACATCAAGGCGCTCATCAACGCCGCCGCCGGCATCGACAAGACGCGCGGCGACCAGGTGGCCGTGGAGGTCGTGTCCTTCAACAAGGTGGGCGCGGTGCAGGCCGCGAAGGCGCTCGCCGCGGCGGATGCTGCGGCCACCGCCGACCGCACGGCCGGCATCATCCGCACGGCCATCACCATCTTCGGCATCGCCATCCCGGCGACCGTCGCCCTGTTCCTCATCGCCCGCCGCCTGCGCCGCCGCAACGAGGAGGAGCAGGAGCTGCGCGACATGGGCGAACTCGCCGAGATGCGCGCGATGATGAACGACCAGACCGTGCCCATCGCCCTCACCGCGCCGGCCGCCGCACCGCTCACCTACACCCAGCTTCCGCCGGTCGCGCCCGGTGACAACGACCGCAAGCGCGCCGAGATCGACGCCCTCGCCGGCAAGGACCCGCAGCGCACCGCCGACTTCCTGCGCGGACTGATGGACGACAGGCAGCCGGCATGAGCGAGGCAACCGCCGTACTGACCGGCACCCAGAAGGTCGCCGTCGTGCTGATGAACATGGACCCGCTGCGCGCGGCCGAGGTCATGAAGCAGTTCAACGACGCGGAGGCCGAAGAGATCGCCGCCGAGATCATCCGGCTGCGCCGGGTCGACTCCGCAGTAGCCGAACGCACGATCGAGGAGTTCCACGAGCTCACGATCAAGGGCGGCCGCGGTGCACGCGGCGGCAAGGACTTCGCGGCCGGACTGCTCGAGGCGTCGTTCGGGTCGGAGCGCGCGGCGGGGGTCATGAACCGCGTCGCGTCGTCGATGGCGGGCCGCGCCTTCGAGTTTCTCGACACCGCGGAACCCGGCCAGCTCATCACGCTCCTCGACGGCGAACTTCCCCAGACGATCGCGCTCGTGCTCGCGCACCTGCGCCCGGAGCGCGCCTCGCCGGTGCTCTCCGCCCTCGACCCGCAGTTGCGCACCGATGTCGCCCAGGCGATCGGCACGATGGGCACCGCGGCACCGGAGGCCGTGCGCATCGTGGCAGACAACCTCAAGCAGCGCGCGAGCGCCGTCGTCACGTCGCGCGAGACCACCGATGTGGTGGGCGGCATCCAGCCCCTCGTCGAGATCATCAACCGGTCGGATGTCTCGACCGAACGCGCGGTGCTCGACGGCCTGGACGGCCTCGATCCGCAGCTTGCCGAAGAGGTGCGCTCGCGGATGCTGACCTTCGCCGACCTCGTCAAGTTCGAGCGCAAGGACGTGCAGCAGGTGCTTCGCGGCATCGACGCGGCCGTGCTCGCGGTCGCCATGAAGGGTTCGTCCGAGGCAGTCACCGAGGTGATTCGGTCGAACATCTCCGAACGCAACAGGGAGATCCTCGAGGACGAGATCCAGGCCCTCGGCCCGGTGCGCATGACCCAGATCGAGGAGGCGAGGGCCGAGGTGGTCCGCGCCATCCGCGACCTGGAGGCGCAGGGAATCATCACCGTGCAGCGCGGCGACGAGGACGACTATGTCGATTGACCGGGAGTTTCTGCCGGTGACCTTCCCGGCGTTGCGCAGCGTCGAGACGGATCCGTTCGAGGTGCAGTCGCGGGCGAGCGGGCACGCCGCCGGCTACGCGGCCGGGCTGCGGGCGGCGAGCAGCGAGCTCGCGGAGCGGACGGCGCGCCTCGATGCCGAACACGAGGCGGCAGTGCTGCACGGTCGGGCCAGGGTCGACCGGGTCGTTGCCCTGCTGGGGGCGGCCGCACGGGCTCTCGACGAGCGCAGCCTTCCCCTGATCGAGCGCTCCCAGGACGCGCTCGCCGCGGCGGCGATCGCGCTCGCCGAGGCGATCCTCGGTTCCGAGCTCAGCCGGGACGAAAACTCGGCGCGCACCGCCTTGACCCGGGCGCTCGCCCGGGCGGACTCCACGACCGTTCGAGTCGTGCGGATGAACCCCGTCGACCTCGCCGGCCTCGACGAGGACACCATCGCCGCGACCGGGGTGCTCTTCGCCCCGGATGACTCGCTCGATCGCGGCGACGCCGTCACCGAGTTCGAGGTCGGCTACCTCGACGCCAGGATCTCCACCGCGCTCGCCCGCGCGAAGGCCGCGATCGCGGGGGAGACATCGTGAGCGTCGCCTACCGCCCGCATCCGCAGCGCTTCGCCGCCGCGCTCTCCGCCGGCCGCCCCGAGCGGGTCGGTGTCGTCTCGTCCATCGTGGGCCTCGGCCTCGAGGTGTCCGGCCTGGACTGCGCGATCGGCGACCTCGTCACCATCGGCGACGGCGCCCTCGACGCCGAAGTCATCGCGACCACGCGCACCGGCATCCGGTGCATGCCTCTGAGCCGCATGACCGGAATCAACGCGGGCGCCCCGGCGCGGTCGCGCGGAGTGCCGATGCTCGTGCCCACCGGGAGCGGCCTGTTCGGCCGGGTCATCGACGGCCTCGGCCGCCCGATCGACGGCAAGGGTCCGCTCCGGCCAGATGCGATGGTCCCCCTCGACAACGACAGCCCATCCGCCATGCACCGCGCCCGCATCGACACCCAGCTGCAGCTCGGCGTTCGCGTGCTCGACACCCTCACGACCGTGGGCATGGGCCAGCGCATCGGCCTCTTCGCCGGGTCCGGCGTCGGCAAGTCCTCGCTGCTCTCGATGATCGCCCGCGGGACGGATGCCGAGGTATCGGTGATCGCGCTCGTCGGCGAGCGAGGTCGAGAGGTTCGCGAATTTCTCGAGGACGACCTCGGCGCTGAGGGTCTCGCGCGCTCCATCGTGGTCGTCTCGACCTCCGACGAGCCCGCGATGATGCGGCTGCGCGCCGCCTTCGTCGCGACCAGGATCGCGGAGTCGTTCCGCGACGCCGGGGCGAACGTCATGCTCATGATGGACTCGCTCACCCGCGTGGCGATGGCGCAGCGCGAGATCGGCCTCTCGGTCGGCGAACCGCCGGCCACCCGCGGCTACCCGCCGTCGACCTTCTCCCTCCTCGCGCAGTTGCTCGAGCGTGCGGGCACCGGCGAGAGCGGGTCGGTCACCGGCATCTACACCGTGCTCGTGGACGGCGACGACCACAACGAGCCGATCGCCGACGCCGCCCGATCGTTCCTCGACGGCCACGTCGTGCTCGACCGCAAGCTCGCTGTCGCCGGGCACTTTCCCTCCGTGGACGCCCTCGGGTCGATCTCCCGAGTCGCCTCCCGCGTCAATTCTGGCGAGCAGACCGCCACCGCCGGCTTCCTGCGCAAGACCCTCGCCGCGCGCCGCGCCGCCCAGGACCTTCTCGACGTCGGCGCCTACCAGCGCGGCGCGAACCCGCTCGTCGACGCCGCCGTAGACCACGAGGGCGAGATCAACGCCTTCCTGCAGCAGCGGATGACAGAACAGTCCACCGCGCAGGACGCGTGGGCCCAGCTCAACAGGCTCGTCAGCACACTGGGAGGTTCATGATGGCCAGAATGTTCCCGCTCGCGGGGTTGCTCCGCTTGCGTCAGATCCAGCAGGACCAGGCGGCGAGCGACCTCGCGTCGGCCAACGCCCGCGCCAACGAGAGCTCGGCCAGGCAGCGACGGGCCCGCGCCGCGCTCAGCGTCGTGCCGGCCGAGGCCACGAGCGCCGCGGTGCTCTACGCCGTCGCCGCCGCGCGCGCGTCATCCCGCAGCATGCTCGCCGAGCTCCAGGCCCTCGACTCCGTGCACCGCGCCACCCGCGACGAGGCATCCGCGGCCTTCACCGAGGCGCGCGCGAGATCCGTCGGCCTCGAGAAGCTCGAGGTGCGATTCTCGGCCGCCGTCGCCAGCGGCGAGATCGTGGCCGAGCAGGCCGTGCTCGACGAGATCGCTTCCACCGGCTGGCACCGCTCGCGGTCGGAGGCCCTCCAGTGACCATGGTCGGGCTGCTTGCCGCGCCCTCGTCGACGCCGGCGCCGACCGCGAAGTCGAGCCCGGCCGCGGCCGCGCTCTTCGGGGCGGCGCTGACGGGCGCGACCGCCGCGCTTGCGGGGTCGAACCCCGCGCAGTCAAACGACCCCGCGCAGTCGAACGACCCCGCGCAGTCGGCCGCCGAGACCGCGGCCACGCTCACCGGCGCCCTCCGCGGCTCTCCCGGTGGCGCGCCGGCGACCGCCGATTCCCCCACCGCTGCCGACGCCACCACGACCATCGCGGCGGATCCGGCTGCCGTCGTCGCGGCCCTCACGCCGATCCCGGCCGCGATCCCCGTTCCAGTCCCGGCTGCTCTACCGTCCGCGGTGAACTCGGTGCTGCCGTCTGCGGCCGCGATCGCAGCGACGTCCGCGGTTGTCGGAGCGGTCGATCCCGCCCAGGCGGCCCAGGCGGCCCCGGCCACCCTCACGGCTTCGACGGTGGAGAGTGCCCAGGCCGTCCCCACCGGCGGGAGGGGCGGGAAGGGCGCGAAGAGTGTCGCGCCCGCCCTGTCGTCCGTCGCCCCGTCGCCGACCGCTCCCGCGACGGAGACCGCGATGCCGCCTCAACCGGCATCCGGCTCAGCCGTCGTGGGCCCGGACGCGAGCGCGATCACGGTCGCGCCGGGCACCACATCTGCTGCCGCGGTGCCTCCGATGGTCACCACCGCGGCGTCTTCGTCCATCGCCGCAGCCGCTGCGCCGGTCGCCACCTCTGCTGCTGCCACCGCGGCCGCCGGCCTCTCCGCGAGCTCCCTCACCGCTCGGCCGTCGCAGGCGCGCGCCGCGGATGCCGCGACCGGCCCGGCGCCCGCGGCCACGCCGGCCATACCCGCCCCGGTGGCGCCGACCGTCGCGGCACCGGCTGCCACCGCCGCACCGACCGCAATGCCGACCGCCACGCCGCCGCTCGCGACGCAGCTGTCCCGCCCACTGTTCACGCTCGCCACGGCGCCGACGGGCGAACACACGATCGTGGTCAACGTGGCACCGGACAACCTCGGCCCCGTCACGGTGCGCGCCCTTGTGAGCGCCGACGGCATCCGCGTGGAGCTCTTCGCTCCCACCGATGTCGGGCGCGACGCGATCCGCGCGATCCTGCCCGACCTGCGCAAGGACCTCGCGAGCTCCGGCATGAACTCCAACCTCAACCTGTCGTCGCAGAACCAGCCGACCGACCGCGGAGACGGCGGGGCGCCGCGGGAGCGGTTCGCGCCCGAGTCGCCGCGCCAGCGGGAAACCGCCCCCACCACCGACCAGACGCCCGCCTCCCCCCGAGGGCCGTACGGCACGTCAACGACCATCGACGTGATGGTCTGAGAACAAGGAGCAGGCAATGACAACCGACCCCATAGGCATCGTGCCGCCGGCCGCGGCGCCCACCTCGACCACGGGCATCTACACGACCGGCGCGGCGCGCAGCCCGTCGCAGTCCATGGACTCCGAGGTGTTCATGAAGCTTCTCGTGACCCAGCTGCGCAACCAGGACCCGAGCGCGCCGATGGACAGCAACGCCATGATCGCCCAGACCACCCAGCTCTCCATGATGGAGAAGATGACCCAGCTTTCGACCACGAGCACCGAGGACTTCTCGCTGCAAATGCGCGTCGCGGCGGCCAACTTCGTCGGCAAGCAGGTCACATACACCGGCAAGGACGGTGCGACCGTCTCGGGCATCGCCAAGAGCGTCTCGTTCGCCGGCTCAGTACCCCAGGTCAGCGTCGGGGGCGTCGACGTGGCGCTCGACCTTATTTCCGGCATCACCACAGCATCCGCATAATCCGTCTCCGACTCCAACCGAAAGGCAGCATCCCATGCTTCGTTCCCTGTACTCCGGCATCTCCGGCCTTCGCTCTCACCAGACGATGCTCGACGTGACCGGCAACAACATCGCCAACGTCAACACCACGGCCTTCAAGGCCTCGGCCACCCAGTTCCAGGACACCCTGTCGCAGATGACGCAGGCGGCGGGCGGCCCGCAGGCCAACGTCGGAGGCACCAACCCGGCGCAGGTCGGACTCGGTGTGCGCGTGGCGGGCATCTCCACCAACTTCGCGCAGGGCTCCACCCAGGCGACCGGGCGCGCGGAGGATCTGATGATCTCCGGAGACGGGTTCTTCGTCACCAAGCTCGGCACGTCCACCCAATACACCCGTGCCGGCTCGTTCGGCTTCGACTCCGCCGGTCGTCTCACGGCTCCCGGCGGGGCGATCGTGCAGGGCTGGAATGCCGTCAACGGCGTCGTCAATGGCGGCGGCGCGCTGAGCGACATCACCCTGCCGCTCGGCACCGTGGCGCCAGCCGTGGCCACGACAACGGCGACCGTCGCGGGCAACCTGCCGGACGACGCGGCGGTGGGCACAGCGCTCGTGCGCGACAAGCAGGTCTTCGACTCGGCCGGCGAGGCCCGCACCGTCACCCTCACCTTCACCAAGACGGCGGCGGGCTGGGATGTCGCGGGGGTCGACCCGAACGGATCGACCGGCAGCACGGCGCTCACCTTCGCCAGCGGGCTGCAGACCTCCGCGGGCACAATGACGATCGGCGGAATCGCCGTCGACATGAGCAAGCTCACCGGATTCGCCGCCCTCACGACGGTCTCCGTCAGCAAGCAGGACGGCAGCGCGGCGGGCACGCTCCAGTCGTACACCCTCGGCCAGGACGGAACGCTCGTCGGCTCGTTCAGCAACGGCGCGTCGCAGGCCATCGCCCGCGTCGTGCTCGCCACCTTCACCAACCCCGGCGGACTCGAGAAGGCCGGCGGGTCGTCATACAAGGCGACCTTCAACTCCGGCAACGCCGAGATCGGGGCGCCCGGCTCGGGCAGCATCGGGTCGATCACCAGCGGTGCCCTGGAGATGTCGAACGTCGATCTCTCGCAGGAGTTCACCAACCTCATCGTGGCGCAGCGCGGCTTCCAGGCCAACGCGCGAATCATCACGACCTCCGACGAGGTGCTGCAGGAGCTCACCAACCTCAAGCGCTAGTCGACTGCAGCCATCGGCCGTCCCCCCTAACCATTGGGCGGGGGCGGCCGATAGTGCTGTATAAGGGCCCAGGAAGGGCCCACTACACGAAACAGGGATGTGCTCATGATCGTCGTCACGCGGCTGAATGACAGCCAGTTCGCGATCAATCCGGATCTGATCGAGCGAATCAACTCGAACCCGGACACAACCCTCGTAATGGTCGATGGCGCCAAGTACATCGTCACCGAATCGATGACCGAGGTGATCGACCGCATCCTGCACTACCGCGCGACCGTCATTGCCTTGACACAGGAGCTATCCGCGAGCGGCCGCATCCCGGCCAACCGGCCGTTCGGCATTGTCGACTCGGTAGAGGAAGATGACGAGGACGGCGGCGACGACGGCCTCGTCGAGCTCGACATACCCGTGACCCTACGCCCGAGGATCATCTGATGGATCCGGCAACCCTGATCGGCATCGCCGTCGCGTTCGGCGCGCTCTACGCGATGCTCACCCTCGAAGGCTCGGCCGTGAGCGCGATCCTGCTGCCGGCCCCCATGGTTCTCGTCTTCGGTGCCACGATCGCCGTCGGCATCGCGAGCGGCACGATCAAAGACATGATGCTCGCTATCAAGGCGCTTCCCCGCGCCTTCACGGGCAAGGTACCGAAGCCGCACGACACGATCGACCAGGTCGTGGCCCTCGCCGAGAAGGCGCGCAAGGAGGGACTCCTCTCGCTCGAGCAGGAGGCCGAGAAGGTCACCGACCCGTTCCTGCGCAACGCCCTCCAGAACATCGCGGACGGCACGGACGGCGAGGAGTTGCGGGAGCTCCTCGAAGACGAGATCGACACGCGAACCGCCTCGGACCGCATTGCCGGCAAATTCTTCACGACCCTCGGCGGCTTCGCCCCCACGGTCGGCATCATCGGCACCGTGGTCTCGCTCACCCACGTGCTCGAGAACCTGTCAACGCCGGGCAAGCTCGGCCCGCTCATCGCCGCCGCCTTCGTCGCGACGCTCTGGGGCCTGCTCTCGGCCAACTTCCTCTGGCTGCCGATCGGATCCCGCCTGCGGCGGCTCTCCGACCTGGAGAACGCGCGGATGACGCTCATCATGGAGGGCGTGCTCGCCGTGCAGGCGGGCAGCCAGCCCCGACTACTCGGCGAACGACTCCGCGCGATGGTGCCGGCCAACGCGCTGCCGAAGACCCCGAAGCTGCCGAAAGCCGCCTAATGAGCGCGCGCCGGAAGAAGCATCACGAGGAGGAAGAGCACGGGCCGGACGAACGCTGGATGGCCTCCTACATGGACATGGTCACCGTGCTGATGTGCATGTTCATCGTGCTCTTCGCGATGTCGACCGTCGACTCGGCCAAGTTCGTCGCCCTGCGCAACTCCCTCGCCACCGGGTTCGGGGTCAAGGACATCGGCAAGATCGACACGGCGAAGGGCACCGTCGTGCAGCCGGCCAAGGCGGTGAAGAACTCGGAGAGTTTCGCGCCGGCCCAGCTCGCGACGAAGGAGGTCGACTCCCTCAAGGCCCTCCAGGCGGCGATCTCCGCGAACCTCGCCACCACCGGGCTCACGAGCACCGTCACGTTCCAGATCACCGAACGGGGACTCGTGATCCGCCTGGTCGGCTCCCAGACCTTCTTCGACACCAACAGCACCGCCCTCATCGGGGTCGCTCCCCAGGTGCTCAACGACATCGCGCCGGCGATCGTCGCGTCGCCGTATGAGGTCTCGGTGGAGGGTCACGCCGACGCGCGCCAGTCGACGAGCCCATACCCCACCAACTGGGAGCTCTCCTCCGGCCGGGCCGTCTCGGTGCTGCGGCACCTCGTGGAGATCGGCGGCATCCGGTCCGATCGGATCGGCGCGGTCGGCTACGGGTCGTCTCGCCCGATCGCGACCGGCACGAGTCCGGCGGAGATGGCCAGGAATCGGCGGGTGGACATCGTCGTGCTGTCAAACCAGCCTGAGGGGGTGCGGGCGCTCATGCCGGGCATCGTCGCGGCGGAGAACGCCGCCGCCGCGAAACCGCCGGTGGACCCGCCGACCGGGATTGCGCAATTCACCTTACCGGTGGGGGTCCCCGGCCGATAGTTTGCTGTGTGACGGTCCAGGAACAGATTTCTATCGGCGTGCTCGCGAACGAGGGTGCAGCAGCCGAGCCCTATGACTTCCGTCGTCCGACCACGCTCGCCCGCGAACACGCGAGGGTGCTCGAGCTTGTCTTCGAGACCTTCGCCCGCCAGTGGGGCACTCAGCTCACCGCGAAGGTGCGCGTCGTCTCGCAGGTGACCTGCGAGCAGGTCGCGATGCAGACCTACGACGAGTATGCCTCCGGCCTTCCGGCCACCACCGCGATGGTGCTGTGCGTGCTCGACGGGTCGAACGCGAAGGCCGTGATCCAGTTCCCCACCTCCTCGGCGCTCGCCTGGGTGTCGTACATGCTCGGCAGCAACCACGCGCAGGTCGCGCCGGACCGCAAGTTCACCCACATCGAGCAGGCCCTCGTGCGGCGACTGTTCGACGACGCGCTCGAAGACCTGCGCTACTCGCTCGGGTCCCTGCTCGTCACGTCCATCGCCGTCGACGCGATCCAGTACAACTCCCAGTTCGCCCAGGCCGCGGCCACGGCGGATCTCATGATCGTGGCCACCTTCGCCATTCGGGTCGGAGACAACGCCGCTACCGCGACGCTCGCCATTCCGGCCGCGGTGCTGCTGCCCCAACTGGGCCAGGCCAATCCCACGAGCACAGTCGCGAACGCGCGGCAGCTCATATCGGCGCAGATGGCGGCCGTGCCGGTTGAGGTGTCGCTGCGCCTCACCCCGGCCATCGTGCGGCCCAGCCGCATCCTGGCGCTCGCCGTCGGCGAGGTCATCAAGATTCCGCATCCCCAGCACCGACCGCTCGATGTGACCGTCGACGGCCAGCCGATGGCGCGGGCGGCGGTCGGATCCAACGGCTCCCGTCTCGCGTGCGTCGTCGTCACCACCGAGGAGAAATCGTGAAGAAGACCACCGCAACCGACCCGCGCGCCGAGGCAGCCGAGGCGCTCGCCGGAATGCTGCCGAGCCCGAGCATCCTCCAGGCGATCGCCATCGAGGGCCACCCGGCCGGACCCCTCGACTCCGCCGTCGTCGCCTCGTTCGTCGGCGACCGGTCGGCAGACCTCGCCGTGATTCTGCACGACGCGGAGTCGATGAAGGCCGCGGCGGGCACCGACTCGGCGCTCGTGTCGATCGTGGACGTGCTGCGCCCCGCCCTCGAGGCCGCGGCCGCGGTGCTCGGCACCGGGGTCGTCGCCGACTCGCGCATCGAAGACGCGACCGCTCTCTTCCAGGACCCGGCCACCGAGGTGTTCGCCCTCTCGAGCGAGGGGGTCGCCGCCGGGTGGTTTGCCATCCGCATTCGGGAGAACGGCGTGATCACCGGCGCGAACACCATGTCCGACGAGTCGATGGCGATCAACCTCGGCCGCATCAGCAACGTCGAAATGGCGCTCACCGTGGAGATCGGCAAGACGAGGATGTCGGTGCGCGACGTGCTCAGCCTCGAGCCGGGCGCCGTGATCGAGCTCGACCGCTCCGCCGGGGCGCCGGCCGATGTGCTGCTCAACGGCCGTCTGATCGCTCACGGCGAGATCGTGGTCGTCGACCAGGACTACGCCATCCGCATCACCAAGATCCTCGACGTGACAGAGGGTCTGAGCTAAGTGGAGTCGGTCTTCCTCGCGCTTCGTGTCCTGCTGTCGCTCGCCGCCGTCCTCGGCGTGCTCTGGATGCTGCAGCGCCGACTGACGAAGGGCGCGCGGGCGTCGCGCGCCACGAAGATCATCTCCGTCGTCACCCGCCAGGTGATCGCCCCCAAGGCCTCGGTGGTCGTTCTCGACGTCGACGGGAAGCGGTTCCTGCTGGGGGTCACCGAGCAGTCGGTGACCGTGCTCAACACGAGCGAACTGCCCACGCCGATCGTGGCGGAGAGCGCCCCGGCGCGTCTCATCGCCGTGCCGCAGGCCGTGCCGGATACCACGCCGGATAGCGCAGTGGCGTTCGGCCGCGCGATGGCCGACGCCGACGGCAAGGCGCTGGCCGGCAGGGCGCTCGGCACAGGCGGCTTCACGACCGGCCCGCTCGGCAGCTCGATCCTCTCCCCCACCACGTGGAAGCGCGCGGCCGCAGCCCTCCGGCAGGGCCGATGAAGACGCCGACCAGCCCCTGGCTCTCCGGCCGGGCGGCGAGAATCCTCGTGATGGTGCTGCTCGCCGTGGTGGTGGCCGCGGCGCTCGTCATGATGACCGGCAACGCGAGCCACGCGGCCGTCGTGCCGCCGACGCCCCCCGTCGACCCGACCGCACCGAGCGGCGGCGGCCTCTCGGTGAACATCAACGGCCCGGACGGCACGCCGTCCTCGGCGATCGTCACCCTCGTCGGCATCACGCTGCTCTCGGTGGCCCCGGCGTTGCTACTCATGATGACGTCGTTCACCAAGATCTTCGTCGTGCTCGCGATGGCGCGCAACGCGCTCGCGCTGCCGTCGATCCCGCCCAACCAGGTGCTCGCCGGCCTCGCCCTGTTCCTGACGCTGTTCATCATGGCGCCCATCCTCACCGACATCAACAACCACGCGGTGCAGCCCTACCTCAACGGGCACCTCAACTTCACTGACGCGGTCAACCTCGCCTCGGAGCCGCTGCGCAAGTTCATGCTCGCGCACACCAGGGAAGAGGATCTCGCGCTCATGACGCGGGCGGCCGGCCAGGCCAACCCCAAGGACCCGCAGTCCGTTTCGCTGCTCACCCTCGTGCCCGCGTTCATGATCTCGGAGCTTCGCGCGGCGTTCATCATCGGCTTCGTGATTTTCGTGCCGTTCCTCGTGATCGACCTCGTCGTCTCGGCCGCCCTGATGTCCATGGGCATGATGATGCTCCCGCCGGTGATGATCTCCCTCCCCTTCAAGATCCTGCTGTTCGTGCTCGTCGACGGCTGGGGCCTCATCATCACGACCCTCATCTCCAGCTATAAGGGGGGCTGATGAACACCAACGCCGTCATGGACATCGCTCTGCAGGGGCTCATCATCGCCGCCAAGCTCGCCGCGCCGATCCTGATCACCGCGCTCGTCGTCGGTTTCGCCATCTCGCTGCTGCAGTCGATCACTCAGATCCAGGAGGTGACCCTCTCCTTCGTGCCCAAGGCCATCGCGGTGGCCGTCGCCCTCATCGTCTCCGGGCACTGGATGATCTCCGAGCTCGTGTCGTTCACCCAGGCGATGTTCGACAAGATCCCCTCGCTGCTCGGCGGCGGCTGACATGGCGATCACCCTCAACTTCCAGTGGATCGAGGCGGTGATGCTGGCCTCGGTGCGCATGATCACGTTCCTGGTGATCGCGCCGCCGTTCTCCCATAACGCCTTCCCGCTGCGGATCAAGGGCATGCTCGGCCTCGGTCTCGCGCTCGCCGTCGCGCCCCAGGTGGCTCGCAACTATGTGTCGCCGAACACCGGCCAGTTCATCATCTCCCTGCTCATCGAGCTCGTCGTCGGGGCGCTCCTCGGATTCCTCGTGATGCTCGTCTTCTCGGCGGTGCAGTCCGCCGGCAACCTCATCGACCTGTTCGGCGGGTTCCAGCTCGCCCAGGGGTATGACCCCCAGATGATGATCAACGGCGCCCAGTACACGCGGCTCTTCCAGATGACCGCGCTCGCGCTGCTCTTCACCTCCGGCGGCTACCAGCTCATCATCGGCGGCCTCGCGCGCAGCTTCACCGCCCTGCCGGTGGCCGGCGGCCTGAATCTCGCCACGCCCCTCGCCGCCGTGACCGCGGCCGTCGGGCAGATGCTCCTCGCCTCCCTGCAGATCGCCGGTCCGCTCATCGTCGTGCTCTTCCTCGCGGATGCCGGACTCGGCCTGCTCACTCGCGTCGCTCCGGCGCTCAACGCCTTCGCCCTCGGCTTCCCGCTCAAGATCCTCATCACCCTCACCCTCGGGTCCGTCGTGTTCGCGGCGATGCCGCGCATCGTCGAATCCATCACCGGGGACGCCGTCGGCGCTCTCGTGGGGGTGAAGTAGATGTCGGACGTCGGCGAAAAGACCGAGCAGGCCACCGAGAAGCGCATGAAGGAGGTGCGCTCGAAGGGGCAGCTCTCCAAGTCGCAGGACCTCACCGCGTGGGTCGGCGTCGGCACGGCCGCCGTGATGATCCCGGCAACGGTGTCCGCCGGCGCCAACGCGGCATCCGCCCAGTTCGCCGCTGTCAAGGCCGCCGCGATGAACCCGGACCCCACCAAGGTCATGGAGGCCCTCGGCGCCGGGCTCGGTTCGATGTCCGGGGTGGTGCTGCCGATGCTCGTGGTCGTCGCCGTGGCGGTGCTCGCCGCGGCGGCCGCCCAGGGCGGCATCCACTTCAAGAAGATGGCCGGCAAATTCGAGCAGTTCAACCTTCTCAGCGGCGTCAAGCGCACCTTCGGCGCCGAGGCGGCGTGGAACGGGTTCAAGGCGCTGCTCAAGACCGCCGTCGTCGGCGTGGTCCTCATGACCGTGATCCAGGGCCTCATGCCGATCCTCATGACGGCGGGCGGCCTCCCGGCCACCGCGCTCATCAAGGCCGCCGGCGACGGCACGGGCGCCCTCGTGCAGTCGGCCGTGGCTGCGGGGCTCATCCTCGCCGCCGCCGACGTCTTCGTGGTGATGCGCCGCAACCGCAAGAGAACCCGCATGACCAAGAAGGAAGTCCGGGACGAGAACAAGAGCTCGGAAGGCGACCCGCTGATCAAGGGGCAGCGCCGCGCGCGGCAGCTCGCGATCAGCCGCAACCGGATGATCGCCGCGGTCGCCACCTCGGATGTCGTGCTCGTCAACCCCACCCACTTCGCCGTGGCGCTCACGTACGAACCGGGCAAGTCGGCGCCCCGCGTCGTCGCGAAGGGCGCCGGGGTGATCGCCGCCCGCATCCGCGAGCAGGCGGAGACCGATCGCGTGCCGATCGTCAAGGACATCCCGCTCGCGCGGGCCCTGCACGCGGCGTGCGACCTCGGCGACGAGATCCCCGTGGAGCTCTATAACGCCGTCGCGCGCGTTCTCGCGTTCGTGCTCTCCCTTCGCACGCGCGGTTCGAGCCGCGGAGTGCACCAGATGCCGGAACTCACCATGACTGCAGGAGGCCACTGACGTGAACCGCAATCTCTCCAAGCTCGCCGTTCCGGTGGGGGTCGTCGGCATCATCCTGCTGCTCGTCGTACCGGTGCCCGCCGTCGTGCTCGACGTGCTCATCATCCTCAACATCATGCTCGCGCTCGTCACCCTGCTCACGACGATGTTCGTGAAGAAGCCGCTCGACTTCTCGGTGTTCCCGTCGCTGCTGCTCGTGGCCACCCTGTTCCGGCTCGGCCTCAACGTGGCATCCACGCGGCTCGTGCTCGGCCAGGGCTACGCGGGCGAGGTGATCGGCGCGTTCGGCCACGTCGCGGTCGGCGGCTCGATCATCATCGGCGCCGTGATCTTCCTCATCCTCGTGGTGATCCAGTTCGTGGTGGTCACCAAGGGCGCGGAGCGCGTGGCCGAGGTGGGCGCGCGGTTCACCCTCGACGCCATGCCGGGCAAGCAGATGGCGATCGACGCCGACCTCAACGCCGGCCTCATCACCGACACCCAGGCCCGCGAGCGGCGGGCGGAGGTGTCGGCCGAGGCGGACTTCTACGGCGCGATGGATGGCGCGTCCAAGTTCGTCAAGGGTGACGCGATCGCCGGAATCATCATCATCATCATCAACATCGTCGGCGGTATCGCGATCGGGATGCTGCAGGGCGGCCTGTCCATCGGCGATGCGGTGGCCAAGTACACGCTCCTCACCATCGGCGACGGCCTCGTCACCCAGATCCCTGCACTGCTCATGGCGGTGTCCACCGGCATGATCGTCACCCGCTCGAACGCCGAATCGGACATCGGCTCCACGGCATCCGCCCAGCTCACCCAGTCGCGGAACGCGCTCATGATCGCCGGTTGCGCCGCCATCCTCATGGCGCTCATCCCCGGAATGCCGATCATCCCGTTCGTGGTGATCGGGGCGAGTCTCCTGCTTCTGGCCCAGCGCATCAAGGCGCGCGAGGCGACCAAGCTCACCCTCGAGAGCGCGGCCTCCAGCCAGGCCGACTCGTCGCAGGTGGTGACCACCGAGTCGCTCATCGAGCAGATGCGCGTGCACGCCCTCGAGATCCTGCTCGCTCCGGACCTCGTCGACATCGTCTCCGACGCGTCGGACGACCTCCTCGCCCGGGTGCGTTCGCTGCGGCGCAAGATCGCCATGGACCTGGGCATCGTGGTTCCGCCGGTGCGCACGCGGGACAGCGTAGAGCTGCCGCCTGCCACCTACGTGATCAGGATCGCCGGGGTCGAGGCGGGCCGAGGCACGGCGCCGGCCGGAAAGGTGCTCGCCCTCGGCGACGCCCTCGACGGCCTGCCGGGCGCAGTCACGATCGAGCCGGTATTCGGGCTCGCCGGCAAGTGGGTTCCGAGCGAGATGCGGCACAGCGCCGAGATGAGCGGCGCGACGGTGATCGACCGCGTGTCCGTCGTCGTCACGCACCTCTCCTCGATCATCACGAACAACGCGGCCCGCCTGCTCACCCGGGAAGACGTGCGGGTGCTCACCGAGGGAGTCAAGGAGGTGAACCCCTCCGCGGTCGACGAACTCGTGCCCGGTCTGCTCAGCCTCGCCGAGGTGCAGCGCGTGCTGCAGGGCCTGCTCATGGAGCAGGTTCCGATCAACGACCTCCCCAGAATCTACGAGGCACTCTCGCTGCGGGCGAAGGTGTCGACGGATCCGGAGGGGCTGATCGAGACCGCCCGCTTCGCGCTCGGCCCGGCCCTCACCGCGAGCCACCTCGACGGCCAGACACTGCGGGTGATCATGATCGACCCGATGCTCGAGCAGTCGATGCTCGAGGCGATGCGTCCCTCGGAGCTCGGAACCCAGATCGTCATGGACCAGGCCGGCCTCGAGGCCGTGCTCAACTCCACCAAGGAGGTGGTGGCGCGGCTCGAAGCGACCGGCTCCTCCGGCGTGCTCGTGTGCGCGCCGGCGCTGCGCCCGGCCATCCGACGCTTGGTCTCCGCGCAGACCGGCGGCCTGCCCGTGCTCTCCTACCAGGAGGTCACCTCGGCAACCGTGAACATCGAGACGGTGGGAGTGGTGCGTGTCACCGAATCGATTTCAGCTTGAGGGCACGTCGCTCGACGAGCTGAACGCGAGGGTGCTCGAGGAGCACGGCCCGCACGCCAGGGTCGTGGCGGTGCGCGCGGTGACGACGGGCGGCATCCAGGGCTTCTTCGCGCAGCGTCGATTCCAGATCGATGTGGACGTGCCGGATGGCACGGCGAGGGACGTGCACGCGTTCGACCTGCCGACCCGGGCGGGCATCGCGTTGCTGCTCGACGACGCGGACAGCGTCGAGGCACGCATCCGGGCCGCCGACACGCTGCCGGACGTGTCGACGTCGTCGGAGAGCTTCGACACGCTCATGGCCGATCTCACACTCAACACGGCGCCGCCGACGCCGAGTCTGCCGATCGTCACGGCCAGGGCGCCTCGGCTGCAGGCCCCGCTCTCGGCGCCGGGAGACCTCGTGATCGTGGTGGGTCTCGGCAGTGACGCGCTCACGATCGCGCGCGAGATGACCATCGCCTCCGGAACGGCCGAGTTGCGGGTGGCCGGCGAATGCTCATCGGACGGCGTGAAGCGGGTGAGCGATCGCCGCGGCGTGCTCGCCGCCCGGGCGCAGGGCGTGCGCGACCAGTTCGGCATCATCGTCGCCCTCGGTTTGCAGCGCGTCGGGCTCGACGAGGCCGGGGCGGACGCGCTCGAGTTTCTGCAGGGCGACCAGGTCTGGGTGGCGGTGGATGCGGGCCGCAAGCCCGCTGACACCGGTCGCTGGGTGGCCGCCGTCGCCGCGATCAGCCATGTCGATGCGGTGGCCGTGATCGGCCGCGGGGCCACATCCAGCCCCAACACGGTCAACGAGCTTGGCCTTCAGGTCGGCTGGGTGGAAAGTGGTTCGGTAGGCTGACCTGATGCTGGTGCTGACGCGTAAGGCCGGGGAGCGCATTCTCATTGGCGACGACATTGTCATCACCATCCTCGACAGTCGGGGTGACGGCATCCGGATCGGCATCGATGCGCCCCGGGGTGTCAAGATCCAGCGCGAAGAGGTGTTGCGCGCCGTGACCGAGGCGAACCTGGCAGCGGCCCAGGCCGACGAGGCCGACGAGGACCGCATCAAGGCGGCGCTCGGGCTGCTTCTGACGGCGCCGCAGTCCCCAGCGCCGCAGTCCCCAGCGCAGCCGTCCCCCGCGCCAGAGGCCCCCGCCGAGGCCTAGCCAGGCTGTCATTTTCAGTACTCGTCTGCACGAATTTCAGTACTCGTCTGCGCAGTTCGTTCAGGCCATCGACGGCCTTTGCTCTGTTCCCGCGAGGGGAACCCGAACCGCAATCAGCACATTTCCCATACGCTTCGGAGCATGAC
>NZ_DATCQQ010000041.1:0-6302 GCF_036569425.1 Lacisediminihabitans sp. | reverse complement strand
GTTGTGCTCCACCCAGCCTGCCTGCGGAAAAATCTGTTCATGCTCCAACTGGCCCGACGAAACAATCGAACCCGCGTGATCGAAAATGATCGCCCGGGTACTGGTCGTACCCTGATCAATCGACAAAATGTACTCGGTCATTGACGTAACTCCTTCGTTAACACTGACTGCGGGGGTATCGGCGGGCGGCGCCCTCGCAGCGGGCCGCTCCGCCACTGCGAACCTAGGGCATCCGGGCAATCGTTGAACGCTCCCTGCACAAACGTGCACCGGGGCCGATGGCGGCTCGACAGGACGGACGAATCCGCCCCCGCGGCGGTGGAACGCGGATCGGGTTCGCCCTGCACATTCGTGCACTCCGCTCGGAGTTGCCGGAGCCCTCGGATGCCCGCGACGGCGCCAAGGGACGCGAGGGCGAGCCACTCCTCCCACTGTTTCCTCACGTTTGTGGCGCGCGGGCGGCGCGCGGTCTAGCGTTGTAGCGAACTGTCGCCTTACCCTGCGACAGCGCTCTGCGGCATCGGTGCCGGGAGGCCGGAGCGAGAGACTCGAGGAAGAGGTTTCATCGTGAAGAAGCTCATCAATGACCCGTCGAATGTGCTTGCCGACTCGCTGGTCGGTGTCGCGGCGGCCCATCCGGAACTCCACGTCGACCACGTCAACCGCATCATCTACCGCGGCGAGAAGACCAGGGCGGGAAAGGTCGGCCTCATCTCCGGCGGCGGGTCGGGTCACGAGCCGCTGCACGGCGGATTCGTCGGCCTAGGGATGCTCGACGCCGCGTGCGCCGGCGAGGTGTTCACGTCCCCCACGCCAGACCAGATGCAGGAGGCGACCAAGGTCGTCGACGCGGGCGCCGGCGTGCTCCACATCGTGAAGAACTACACCGGCGACGTGATGAACTTCGAGATGGCCGCCGAGTTGGCGGAGGCGGAGTCCGGCATCACGGTGGAATCGGTGGTGACCAATGACGACGTTGCGGTGGAGGACTCCACCTGGACGGCCGGCCGCCGTGGCGTCGGCGTGACGGTGCTGCTCGAGAAGATCGTGGGGGCGGCGGCGGAAGAAGGCCGAGACCTCAGGAGCGTCGCCGACCTCGCCCGCCGGGTGAATGCCGCCGGGCGCTCCATGGGCATGGCCCTCACGAGCTGCACGGTGCCGTCGGCGGGGAAGCCCACCTTCGACCTGCCGGACGACATGATGGAGATGGGCGTGGGCATCCACGGCGAACCCGGCCGCCACCGCGTGCCGCTCGCCGGGGCGGCCGAGATCGCCCGCCAGCTCGTCGAGCCGATCCTCGCCGACCTCGACTTCACGGGAGGCCCCAACATCGTGATGCTCAACGGCATGGGCGGATCGCCGCTCATCGAGCTCTACCTGATGTACGGCGAGGTCAAGAAGCTGCTCGACGCCGCCGGGGTCGAGGTCGCCCGCAACCTCGTGGGCAACTACATCACCTCGCTCGACATGGCCGGATGCTCCGTGACGCTGCTCAAGGCCGACGACGAGATCCTCACACTGTGGGACGCCCCGGTGAACACCGCCGGCCTGCGCTGGGGGGTCTAGGCACCATGGGCGACGGCACCGTAACCCTCCCGCAGCTTCTCGACTGGCTCTCGCGATTCAGCGCGCTCGTCACCGAGAACCGCACCTATCTCACGGAGCTCGACTCGGCGATCGGCGACGCCGACCACGGGGTGAACATGGTGAGAGGGATGACCGCGGTCATGGAGAAGATCGGTGCCGCCCCGCCCGAGGCGGTCGACGCGCTGTTCAAGATGGTCGGCATGACCATGGTGAGCACCGTCGGCGGCGCGAGCGGTCCGCTCTACGGAACGTTCTTCCTCCGGTTCGGAACGACGGCCGGAGCCGTGACCGAGCTCGACGGCGCCGCCCTCGCGGCGGCGCTCCGAGCAGGTTTCGAGGGCGTTATCGCTCGCGGCAAGGCGGAGCTGAACGACAAGACGATGGTGGACGCGATGTCGCCGGCGATCGACGCGCTCGACGCGGCGGTGGCGAGTGGGGCGAGCGTGTCCGATGCGGCCGCGGCCGCGTTCTCCGCCGCCGAGGCCGGCCGGGAGGCGACCATCCCGCTCGTGGCGCGCAAGGGGCGGGCGAGCTATCTCGGCGAGCGGAGCGCGGGCCACCTCGACCCGGGGGCGACATCCACCGCGATGCTGTTCCAGTCGCTGGCGGGGGCACTCGCCGGCTGAACCGTGCGGCCGGAACACGAGTTCGGCCGGGAGATTGCCGGAACGCCGCACGGGCGGGCCGGTCGGCGAGCGATGCGCGGGTAGGCTCCGACCGGTATGAATCGTCCGCTCACCACACTCTTCGCCGCTCTCGAGGCGCTCCTCGTCGTGGGTATCGGCATCGGCATCCCCCTCGTGCCGCTGACGATCCTCTGGGCGTTCCAGTACGGCCTGCAGATCGACTGGATCGTGTTCTGGCGAGCGGCTGCCGACATTTGGCTGCTCGGCTCCGGCGTGGACGTGACGATGACGCTCAACCCGGTGATCGCGTCGAGCCTCGGCTTCGCCGGCGCCGGTACCCCGTTCGTCCTCACCATCGCCCCCCTCGGGTTCGCCATGTTGACGGTGCTGCTCGGTGCGCGGGCGGGGCGCAGGATCGGGGAGATCCCGCACGACTATCTCGGCATCCTCGCGGCGATCGCGACGTTCGGGGTGCTCTCGCTGGGGGTCACCCTCAGCACCCTCACCGCGTCGGCCAGGCCGTCGATCTGGCAGGGCGCGCTCCTGCCGACCATCGTCTTCGCGATCGGGCTGGGCACGGGACTCGTGCTCGGGTCACGCACGTCGGTGGCGGTTCGCGGCACGGCATCCGGGCGCTCGCTCCTGGACCGTCTGGGCGGCGGTCGACCGCGGTCCCGCGCCGTCGCGACGGCGGCGCTCACCGGCGGCATCGGGGCGGCATCGGTCGTGATGGCGGTGTCGGCCGTTCTCGTTGCCGTGCTCCTGCTGCTGAGCTACGCGAAGATCATCTCCCTCTACGAAGGGGTGCACGCGGCCGTGCTCGGCGGCATCGCGATCACGGTGGGCCAGCTCGCGTTCCTGCCGAACCTCGTGATTTGGGCCGCAGCCTGGCTGGTCGGACCCGGGTTCGCGATCGGCACCGGCTCGGCGGTGAGTCCGCTCGGCACGAGCCTCGGCCCGATCCCGGCCATTCCCATCCTGGGCGCGCTGCCGAGCGGGCAGTTCGCCTGGGGTTTTCTCGGCCTTCTCCTTCCGGTGCTGGCCGGATTCCTCGCCGCGATTCTGGTGCGCCCGCGGCTCGTCGCGGCGCTCGACACCCGCCCGCCCGCCGGGATACTCATCGGGACGGGCCTGCTCATCGGGGTGGTCGGAGGCGTCACGCTCGGCCTTCTCGCCTGGGTGTCGGCCGGCGCCGCCGGGCCGGGCAGGCTCGTGGATGTCGGCCCGTCGCCGCTGCTCGTCGGCGCGTTCGCGGCACTCGAGTTCGGTGTCGCGGCCGTGATCGGCCTCCTGGTCGGCCGCCCGCCCCGCCCCTGACGAGGCCGCCCGGCTCACCCGCATCTCGCCCATGCGCTTCTCGCCCGTGCGCATCCCGCCCGTGCGTTTCTCCGGAGGTTCGGCTCCGCGAGAGCGTTTTTCGGCCCGGTGGGAGCTCGAAATGCCGTTTGGAGCGCAAACCTCCGGAGAAACGCGGGTTGGGAAACGCGGGTTGGGAAACGCGGGTGGGAAACGCGGGTGGGAAACGCGGGTTGGGAAACGCGGGTGAGAAACGCGGGTTGGGAAACGCGGGTGGGGATGCGCGGTCGGGATGCGGTCGGGGATGCGCAGGTCGGGGTGCACGCCCATGACGAGGCCGCCCGGCTCACCCGCGATAGGCTCAGGGGGTGCTTTCATTGGTCGTCCTGATCTCCGGCGGCGGGTCGAACCTTCGCGCACTCCTCGAAGCGTCGGAAGACGCGGAGTTTCCCGCCCGTGTCGTCGCCGTCGGCGCCGACCGCGACGCCGAAGGATTCGGGCACGCCGAGGCCTTCGGCATCCCCACCTTTGCCGCAGCGCTCTCCAGCTATCCGGACAGGGAGAGCTGGGGGGACGCCATCCTCGAGCAGATCAGGCAGTGGCAGCCCGACCTGGTGATCCTCAGCGGGTTCATGAAGCTCCTGCCGCCGCGCGTGATCGCCGCGCTCAGCCCCACCCTCATCAACACGCACCCGGCCTACCTGCCCGAGTTCCCGGGCGCGCACGGCGTGCGGGATGCGCTCGCCGCCGGAGTCGACCAGACCGGTGCGAGCATCATCATCGTCGACAACGGCGTCGACGCCGGCCCGATCATCGCCCAGCGTCGGGTGCCGATCCTGCCCGGCGACACCGAGTCCACCCTGCACGAGCGCATTAAGCCCGTGGAGCGCGAACTGCTCGTGCAGACCGTGCTCGACATCGCCAACGGAACCATCAACCTCGAGGAGCTCGCCCACGCATGAGCGGTCCCAGCCACGCCCCATCCGAATTCCGCTCCCGCGACGCCATCCCCATCCGCCGCGCGCTCATCTCGGTGAGCGATAAAACCGGCCTGCTCGAGCTCGCCGCCGTCCTCGCGAAGGCCGGGGTCGAGATCGTCTCCACCGGGTCGACGGCCAAGACGATCTCGGATGCCGGGCATCCGGTCACCGAGGTCGCCCAGATCACCGGATTCCCCGAGTCGCTCGACGGACGGGTGAAGACACTGCACCCCGCCATCCATGCCGGCATCCTCGCCGACCTGAGGCTCGCGAGCCACGAGGTGCAGCTCGCGAATCTCGGCATCGAACCGTTCGAACTGGTCGTCGTGAACCTCTACCCCTTCGTGGAGACGATCGCCTCCGGGGTCACGGGTGACGCCGCCATCGAGCAGATCGACATCGGAGGCCCGGCGATGGTTCGCGCGGCCGCCAAGAACCACGCCAACGTGGCGATCGCCGTGTCTCCGGCGAGCTATCAGCAGATCATCAAGGCCGTGACGCTTGGCGGCACGACCCTCGCCCAGCGCCAGCGGCTCGCCGGCGAGGCGTTCGCTCACACCGCGGCGTACGACACGGCGGTGGCCGCGTTCTTCGCCAGCAGCATCGGCATCCGCGCGGCGCATCCCCTGCCCGAGGCGGCCGGGGACGAGGCCGACGTCTTCGAGGTGCGGGCGAGCCTCGCCCACGTGCTTCGGTACGGCGAGAACGCGCACCAGGATGCGTCGCTCTACGTCTCGGAGGGTGGCGCCGGGATCGCCCAGGCCACCCAGCTGCACGGCAAGGAGATGTCGTACAACAACTACGTTGACGCGGACGCCGCCCTGCGCGCCGCCTACGACTTCAGCGAGCCAGCCGTCGCCATCGTCAAGCACGCCCAGCCGTGCGGCATCGCCGTGGCGAGGGGGGCCGGCGACCCCATCGCCTCCGCGCACCTTCGCGCCCACGAGTGCGACCCGGTCTCGGCGTTCGGCGGTGTGATCGCGGCAAACCGCCCGGTCACCGTCCAGATGGCGGAGCGCGTGAAGGACATCTTCACCGAGGTGGTGATCGCCCCCGACTTCGACCAGGAGGCGCTCGAGCTTCTCAAGACGAAGAAGAACCTGCGGCTGCTCAAGCTTCCGGCCGGGTACCACCGCGACGACGTGGAGTTCAAGCAGATCAGCGGCGGCCTGCTCGTGCAGCAGCCGGACGTGTTCGACGAGTTCACCTCGGACTCCTGGCAACTCGTCTCCGGCGACGAGGCGGATGACGCCACCCGCGCCGACCTCGAGTTCGCCTGGCGCGCGGTGCGGGCGGTCAAGTCCAACGCCATCCTGCTCGCCGACGACGGCGCGTCGGTGGGGGTCGGCATGGGCCAGGTCAACCGGGTCGACTCCTGTCGACTCGCTGTCGACCGCGCCGGAGACCGCGCGCTCGGCTCGGTTGCGGCATCGGACGCGTTCTTCCCGTTCGCCGATGGCCTCGAGATCCTGCTGAAGGCCGGTGTGCGGGCCGTCGCCCAGCCGGGCGGTTCCGTGCGGGACGAAGAGGTTATCGCGGCCGCGAAGAAGGCCGGCGTCACGATGTACTTCACCGGCGAACGCCACTTCTACCACTAGATGAGTGAGTCCTAATGGTCGTAGGCGATGAGGGATCGTTTGTTGGGTTGGCCGGTGAGCCAGTTGTGCCAGATTCCGGCGGCGAGGGCGAGTAGGCGTCCGGCGACGCGGGAGTAGACGCCGGGGATGGTGCGTCCGCCGTGTTCTTCGAGGGTGAGTTGGCCTTTCATCGTGTCGAAGACGGACTCGACCCATTGGCGGATTCCGCCGAGTTT
>NZ_DATCQQ010000040.1:0-72774 GCF_036569425.1 Lacisediminihabitans sp. | reverse complement strand
GAGCCGCAGCGGGCGGCGCGGGGGCTGGCGCCGGCGCGGGCGGCGCCGGCTGGCCGACGTGCCCCGGATACTTGCCGAAGTCCTCGACGCCCCAGGTCACGCCATTCACGGTGATGAAGGCGATGCCGATGTCCGTGAAGTCGCCGAGGATGTTTGCCCGGTGGCCCGGCGAGTTCATCCACGCGGTGTGCATCGCGGTCGGTGTCGGCTGGCCCATCGCGATGTTCTCGCCGGCCCGCGTCCACCCGGCCGGGATCTGCGCGCTGTAGCTCGGATTGTGGACCATGCTGTTAGAGGCCGCCATCTGCTGGGCCCACTTCAGGGCCACCGCATCCATCGCGGCGTTACGCAGCAGGCCGGCCTGTCCGTTGGCCGCGCGGGCCTCGTTCACGAGGGACCCGATGGTGTCGGCCTCGCTCGCCGATGCGGACTGCACACCGACCGCGCCGACACCCACGAGGGCGAGCGTCGCCGTGAGCAGGACGGCCGCGAGGCCGCGTGCTCCGGTGCTGATTGTCGGTGGCCGCATTCGCCAAGCCTAGAACGTCCCCGCCCGGTCTCCGCCGCCGGCGGGTTAGATGAGCCCCTTCGTGTGCCAGACCGTCTTGGTCTCGGTGAAGAAGGTCACTCGTTCCACCGACGGGGCAGGAACGCCGACCTCGGGCGGAAGCACGCGCTTGAGCGTCTCGGCCGCGGCGATCTGCAGGTCGACCCAGGTCTGGTCGCCGGCGAGGTCACCGGCCCCGGCGAGGTCGATCGCGTTGACGTCGGCGTGGCTCGCGAGCCACGGGGCGATCTCGGCCGCCGAACCCGTCAACACATTGACGACACCGCCGGGCACGTCGCTCGTCGCGAGCACCTCGGCGAGGCTGATGGCGCTGAGTGGCGCCGCCTCGCTCGCGACCACCACCACGGTGTTTCCGCTCACGAGCGCCGGGGCAACGACGCTGACCAGGCCGAGCAGGCTCGACTCCTGCGGAGCGACAATCGCCACCACCCCGGTCGGCTCCGGCGTTGAGATGTTGAAGTACGGCCCGCTCACCGGGTTGCCGTTGCCGGCGACCTGCACGTACTTGTCCGCCCAGCCCGCGTACCAGACCCACACGTCGATCGCGGCATCCACCTGCCTCTCGGCGACAGCGGAGGAAACGCCCTCGCCCTGGCTGATCTCCTGCACGAACTGGGCGCGACGTCCCTCGAGCAGTTCGGCGATGCGGTAGAGCACCTGGCCGCGGTTGTATCCGGAGGCGCCCGACCAGCCGGGGGCCGCGGCGCGGGCCGCGACCACGGCATCCCGCGCGTCCTTGCGGGACGCCTTGGCGGCGTTGGCGAGGAACGCGCCCTTCGCCGTCGAGACCTCGTAGACGCGCCCTGATTCGCTGCGCGGGAACGTGCCCCCGATGTAGAGCTTGTAGGTCTTGGCGACGGCGATTCGGCTCATTTGGTGGCTCCCTTGGCGATCGTGGTCTGGCTGCCCCAGCCGGCGGACTCGAGGGCCGCGCTTGTGAGATACGCGGCGAGTCCGTGGCGGCCGCCCTCGCGGCCGTAGCCGGATTCCTTGTAGCCGCCGAAGGGGCTCGACGGGTCGAACTGGTTGAACGTGTTGGCCCACACGACGCCCGCACGGAGCTTGTCGGCCACCGCGAGCACGCGGCTGCCGTTGGAACTCCAGATGCCGGCAGAGAGGCCGTACGGGGTGTTGTTGGCCTTGGCGATCGCCTCGACCGGAGTGCGGAAGGTCAGCACGCTCAGCACCGGCCCGAAGACCTCCTCACGCGCGATCCGGTGGCTCGTCGACACTCCGGTGAAGATCGTCGGGGCGAACCAGAACCCCTTCGCCGGAATCTCGCACGGGGCGGTCCAGCGGGTGGCCCCCTCCTCGTCCCCCACATTCGACAGTTCGCGGATGCGGTCAAGCTGTTCGCGCGAATTGATCGCGCCGATGTCGGTGTTCTTGTCGAGCGGGTCGCCGAGCCGGAGCGTGGTCAGCCGCTGCTTGAGCCGGTCGACCACCTCGTCGTGCACGTTCTCCTGCACGAGCAGGCGAGAACCTGCGCAGCAGACGTGGCCCTGGTTGAAGAAAATGCCGTTGACGATGCCCTCGATGGCCTGGTCGATCGGCGCGTCGTCGAAGACGATATTGGCCGCCTTGCCGCCGAGCTCGAGGGTGAGCTTCTTGCCGCTGCCTGCCGTCGAGCGGGCGATCGCACGGCCGACGGCCGTCGAGCCTGTGAAGGCGACCTTGTTCACGTCGGGGTGGTTGACCAGCAGCGCCCCGGTGTCGCCGGCTCCCGTGATGATGTTCACGACTCCGGCCGGCAGGTCGGCCTGTTGCAGGATCTCCGCAAAGAGCAGCGCGGTGAGCGGCGTCGTCTCGGCCGGCTTGATCACGACGGTGTTGCCCGCGGCGAGCGCCGGGGCGATCTTCCACGCGAGCATGAGTAGCGGGAAGTTCCACGGGATCACCTGCGCGGCGACACCGAGCGACCGCGGGTTGGGCCCGAGGCCCGCGTAGTCGAGCTTGTCCGCCCAGCCCGCGTAGTAGAAGAACCACGCGGCAACGAGCGGGATGTCGACGTCCCTGGTCTCCTTGATCGGCTTGCCGTTGTCGAGGCTCTCCGCGACGGCGAGCTCGCGAGCTCGCTCCTGCACGAGCCTGGCGATGCGGAAGAGGTACTTGCCGCGGTCCGCGCCGGAGAGCTTCGACCAGGTGCGGTCGTATGCACGACGCGCGGCGGCGACCGCGGCATCCACGTCCTGGGCGTCCGCGGAGGCGATGTCGGCGATCTTCTTCTCCGTGGCCGGCGAGATGGTCTGGAACGTCTCCCCGTGGCCGGCGGTAAACTCGCCGTCGATGAAGAGTCCGTAGGACTCCCGGAGGTTGAGGATCGCCGTCGACTCGGGAGCCGGGGCGTAGTCCAGGAAACGGGTGTTGGATTCAGGCATTGTGGTCAGTCCACCGTTACGTAGTCGGGGCCGCTGTAGTGGCCGGTATGGAGTTTCTGGCGCTGAAGCAACACGTCGTTGAGCAGGCTCGACGCGCCGAAGCGGAAGAGGTGCGGCTGCAGCCACTCCTCCCCCACGGTCTCGGCGACGGTGACCAGGTATTTGATCGCGTCCTTGGAGGTGCGGATGCCGCCGGCCGGCTTCACGCCGATTCTCTGCCCACCAGACGCGCCCCCGGTAAGGCGGTACCAGTCGTTCACCACCTGGAGCATGAGCAGGGTCACCGGCAGGGTGGCGGCCGGCGCCACCTTGCCGGTGGAGGTCTTGATGAAGTCGCCCCCGGCGAGGATCGCGAGCCAGGACGCCCGGCGCACGTTGTCGTAGGTGGTGAGCTCCCCCGTCTCGAGGATCACCTTGAGGTGCGCATAGCTGCCGTCGTCGCGCCGGCACGCCTCCTTCACCGCCACGATCTGGTCGAAGACGAGGCCATAGCGGCCGGACAGGAACGCCCCGCGGTCGATGACCATGTCGATCTCGTCCGCGCCGGCGAGCACGGCATCCCGGGTGTCGGCGATCTTCACCGGCAGGGAGGCGCGGCCGCTCGGGAACGCGGTGGCGACCGCGGCGACATGGATGCCCGCCTCGCCGCCCGAGGAGCCGAGCGCCTCGACCGCATACGGCACCATGTCACCGTAGACGCACACCGCAGCGACCCTTGGCGTCGACAGGTCGGACGGGTCGGGGATCATCGCCTTCGCGACCAGGGACTGCACCTTGCCCGGGGTGTCCGCCCCCTCGAGCGTCGTGAGGTCGATGAGCTCGATGATCGTGTCGAGGGCCCAGGCCTTCGAGGTGGTCTTGATCGAACGGGTGCCGAGGTCGGCGGCGCGCGCCTCGAGGCCCACAGCATCCACTGCCGGCAGTCCCTCGAGGTGCAGCCGAAGGCTCTTCTCGGTGAGGTCGCCCCCGATGAGCCGGGTCGCCCGCTCGGCCGGGGCCAGGGCCACCGCGATGTCGAGAGTCATGATTTCTTCTCCTCCAATAGTGCCGCGGCAGTCTGCTCATCGGTCACGAAGACCGTGCACAGTGCGCTGCCGACGATCGCTCGCGCGACCTGGTGTTTGGCGCGGCCGGAAACCACCGCGATGCTCGTGGCCGCCGTGCGTAGGGCGTCGAGCCCCAGGCCGACGGTGCGCTCGTCGAGATCGGGGTCGACGATCGCGCCGTTCGCGTCGATGTATCGGCCGACCACGTCGCCCACGGCCCCCTTGCGCACGAGCTCGGCGACGTCGTCGGGGCTCAGGTAGCCGCTGTCGACGAGCACGGAGCTCTCGTCGGCCACGCCAGCGCTGTACAGGTAGGCGGATGCCTCGGCGGCGAGCTCGAGAACGCCGGCCACCGCGCGGTCCGCCTCGATCGCCAGCCTCGTCTCCCGGCGTTCGAGGATGGCGGGGATCGGCAGCAGGGTCGCCTGGCCGCCGCCCTTGCGGGCGATCGTGACGGCGGTGGCCGCCGCCGTGCTCGAACGCGTGTTGAGGCTCACGCCGCCGTTGATCTGCACCACGTCGACCCCGCGCGACCAGCCGTTCGGCAGCCGTTCGGCGATCTCGTCGAGGGTGCGCCCCCAGCTCACGCCGAGCGTGCGCGGCACCGGGCGGAGGGCCTGCAGGTAGTCGGCCGCGGCCTCCGCGACGCGGGCCTGGAGGGTCGACCCGTCGGACGGCACCGGCACCACCACGGCATCCCGCAGCCCGAAGCGCGCCATCAGCTCGTGCTCGAGCGAGAGCCGCCTGGCCCGCGGATGCACGATCTCGATGCGGATGATCCCGCTCTCGCGGGCCTGGGCGAGCAGCCGGCCCACCTTCCAGCGGGTGATGCCGAGCAGGGCACCGATCTCGTCCTGGGTCTTCACGTCGTCGTAGTAGAGCTCGGCCGCGCGCACCGAGAGCAGTTCGTCGCTCATCGTCGCACCGCGGGCAGCCATGCGTCGAGCCTACGCGCGCCGCGTGCCCGGATCAACAGATGTGGGGAGTCTGCTCAAATGAGCAAGACGCGCGGGATGCCCGCGAAGCAACTCGTGCAGCTGGTCGAGGCGGGTCTCCCACCGCTCGCCGATCCCCACGGCGAACGGTGGCTCGATCTCGAGGGTGACGGCGAGGCTCATGGCCGTACTCGTGCCTCGTGGCCCACCTGCCACCTCGCGGAGCGAGAACCGCAGGTCGCCCCGATCGTCGGTGGAGACGGCCAGTTCGGTCGGCGCGTCGAACCCGGTGATCACGCCCCGAAAGCCCGTGACTGCTGGGATGCGCGTGACTCCCTGGGCGTCCTCCCCCGACAGGTCGTACCGCCCGCCGACGCGCCCGTCGATCTGGGCGTCGCCGAGCCAGCCCCCCACGAGCACCGGGTCCACGAGCGCATCCCACACGATCGTCGGCGACCATTCCAGGTCTCGCTCGAATCGCAGGGTGACCGTGTGCACGGGGACGACTTTACGCCAGCGCGGCTTGGGTCCCGTCACGGCCGGTCCCGTCACGGCCGGTCCCGTCATGGCCAATAGGCTGATCCCATGATGACGACGAAGCTCGAGAGCGCACCGCCCGCGGACGCCACGGCCATCCGACGAAGAGATTTCGACCGGCCGGCCGCGGCGCGCCAGGGACTCGGCGTGGTCGACCTCGTGGCCTCCGTCGCCATCACGCTCATCAGCGCCTCCTTCGCGGCATACCTCATCGCGCAGAGCGGCTCGTTCCGGCCGTTCGGCTCCCTGCTCGTCGTTCTCTCCGTGCTCTCGTGGTTCGCCGGAACGGCGCTGTTCGTGGTGTTCCGGGTGCGCGGGCGGCTCTCGTTCTATTGGCCGGTGGTCGGGATCGCGACGATGTTCGCCTGCTTCACGCTGCTCGTGGTGCTGGCCACGGGGGTCACCCGATGAGTCTCGAATTCGCCGTCGCCGTCGACCTCGGCGGCACGAAGGTCGAGGCAGCGCTCGTCGACCCGTCCGGCGACGTGCTGGCGGGGAGCCGCTTTCGCGCGCCGACCGGTCCCGAGCGCAGCGCGGACGAGCTCGCCGACTCCGTGAACGAGGTGCTCCGGGGCGTGCTCACCGCGCTGCCGTCCGGGGCGACCCTGCTCGGCGCCGGCGTCGGGTCGGCCGGCCCGGTGAACGAGGTCGATGGGCGGGTCTCCCCGCTCAACCTCGAGGCCTGGCGGGAGTATCCGCTGCGGGATCTCGTGGTCGCCGCACTCCCGAGCATGCCGGTCACCCTGCGCATGGACGGCATCTGCATCGCCCTCGCCGAGCACTGGGTCGGCGCCGGGCGCGGCTACGACAACGTCATGGGAATGATCGTGTCGACCGGGATCGGCGGGGGGCTCGTGCTGCACGGCAACACGGTCTCCGGTCCCACTGGCAACGCGGGTCACATCGGCCACGTCGAGGTCGCCGGCTTCGACGACCCGTGCCTGTGCGGCGGGATCGGCTGCGTCGAGGCGATCGCGTCCGGCCCCAAGACCGTCGCGTGGGCGCGCCGCCAGGGGTGGACCGGCTCGACGGGCGAGGAACTCGGCGCGAGCTACCGCGCGGGCGACCCCATCGCACGTGCAGCCGTCGAGCGCTCCGGTCGCGCGATCGGGCAGGCGATCGCCTCTGCGACTGCTCTGGTCGACCTGGAGCTCGTGGCGATCGGCGGCGGCTTCTCGCTCGTCACGCCCGACCTGTTCGACCACATCCGCACCGCCATCGCCACGCGCTGGCAGTTCACGTTCGTGACCAAGGTCAAGGTGGTTCCCACCGGCCTGTCGAGCGACGGGCCACTCATCGGCGCGGCCGCCCTCATCCACCGCGCCAACGTCGTCGGCTGAGCGCCGGTCGAGTCGGGAGCCGGGCGTTCAGCGGGGCAGGACCTCGTCTTCGACAAAGGTGCGGCGCCCCACCAGCACGGCGGGAACTGCGCAGGCCAGAACCGTGACGAGCAGCAGGATGAGCGGGGCCGTCCACGAGCCGGTCGCCGAGTGCAGGATTCCCACAAGCAGCGGTCCGAGCGCGCCGATCGAGTAGCCGATGCCCTGCACGAACCCGCTCAGGGCCACCGACCCCTCGTGGGTGCGGCTGCGCAGGTTGATGAGCGTGAGGCTGGCTGGAAAGAGCAGCGGACCGGCTCCGACGAGCGCCACCCAGAGCCACGTAAGAGTCGACGGCGCGAGAAGCAGACCCAGGTAACCGAGCACGAAGGCCGCGAGACCCGAGAGCATGAGCCACCTCACATTGTGCAGGCGGATAACGAGCACCGGCACGATGAGAGCGGCCGGCAGCCCCATGATGCCGAAGAGCGCGAGCAGGGCTCCGGCATTGATGCGACTGACGCCGGCCGAGTCGACGAGAAGTTGCGGCAGCCAGGCGAACACCGCGTAGGCGTGGAAGCTGGGCAGGCCGAACACCACGGCCATCGTCCACGCCGTCGGCGACCGCCAGATGCTGCCGGTCAGCCTCTCGTGCGGCGGCTCGACCGCCTTCTCGAGCGCGGCTTTCTCCCGCCGGTGCTGCACGATCACCACGATCCACGGCACGAGGCTCCCGAGCGCCAGCACCGACCAGACCGCGAGCGAGAGCCGCCAGCCGCCGCTGTCGGCGATCGGCGCGGAGACGAGGGCGGGAATCGAGGCGCCGAGGGACATCACCGTGACGTACAGCGAAGTGACGAGACCGATCCGGTCTGGAAAGTAGCGCTTGACGATCGGGGGCAGCAGCACGTTGCCGACTCCGGCCCCGGCGAGGGCCAGAACGCTGCCGACGAGCAGCACCGGGTACGACGTGGCTGCCGCGCGCAGCAGATGTCCCGCGATCATCGACACGATCGCCATCGCCAGGAGGCGCTCGAGCCCGACCTTGCGCGCCGCGTAGGCGCCGAAGATCCCGGAGAGGGCGAAGGTGATGGGCGGGACCATGCCGATGATGCCGAGGGCGACGGCGCCGAGCGGCACGTCGGCGCCGATCTGCGCGGCAATCGGCGAGATCGCGGCGACGGCGGTGCGCAGGTTGAGCGCCACGAGTACGATGCCGACCAGAGCCATGCTGCGACCGGCCCACAGGGGCAGGGAGCGGGTGTCGGTCATTTCCCCCATCCTATCGACGGGGCGTAGCGTGGGAGGCGGGAGGCAGACATGCCGGACATCGCGCGGTATCTTCCGCTCAGCCACCGGTCGGGCGACGACGAGAGCGCCGTCACGGGCGACTGGCGGCCCCACATCGCCGCGGGGCTGGGGCGCATCGCCGACCTGCTCGACGGGCTGACCCCCGAGCAGTGGGCCACGCCGAGCCTGTGCGAGGGCTGGAGCGTTCGGGATGTCGCCGGCCACCTCGTCTGGCGCGTCGCCGGTTCCACCCGCGACCTCGTGCTGGGCAGCCTGCGGGCAGTGCGCCCGGGTACGCTCTCCCCCACCCGAATCATCGACGCGATCAGTCGCGAGACCGCCACCGCCGAGCCCGCCGAACTCGTGCGGCGCCTGCGCGAGTCGGCCGTGGCGTATGCGGCTGGTCACGGACGCAAGTCCGTACACGAGCTCACCGAGGTCGTGGTGCACGGCTACGACCTTGCCGTGCCGCTCGGCCTCGACCCGTCGTTTTCCCCCGTGGAGACGGGCGCCGTCGCGATTGCCCGTGCGGCGGGCGGTCCGGCCGTCACGAGGGCGATCGTGCGCGGGCGCACCCTCACGGCCGCCGACGACGGCTGGAGCGTCGGACGCGGGCCGGCCACCGAGGCGCCGGCCAGGTCCATCATCCTGTTCCTCTTCGGGCGGGCCGGGGGCGTCTGAACGGCCTCACGGCCGTCCCCAGACCAGCACCCTCCACAGGGTACTTGCGACGCCACACCATGAGTCTCGTGGCCCGGGAACGGGAAAGCCCCCGTGATCGCAATGATCACGGGGGCAGATGTGGATCCAAGGGGATTCGAACCCCTGACCCCCTGCATGCCATGCAGGTGCGCTACCGGGCTGCGCCATGGACCCAAGCCGCCCCACCCTCCAACTGAGTTGGTGAGCCAGACAACTTGTCCAGATTACTACAGATCGCCGGCGACAAAAGCCGCGTGGCCGCCGCGACACGAGACGGCGGCAATTCGAGGGGCAAACCGTCGGACTAGCGCTCTTCGGCGAGCAGCCTCCTGCGCAACGACCGCATCGCCCCGACGGCCGCGCGCAACTCCTGCAGGTGGTGCCGGGGCAGAAACGGCTGGCTGTACTCGCCGAGGTCGTTCGCCGAGGCGCTCACCCCCACGGTCTCCACCGCGAGGCCGTGCTCGAGCCCCAGTATCTCCACCGCGGCGGTGCCCTGATACGGCACGTAGACCGGGGTGGTGACGAGAAGCACCGACCGTTCAGATGCCCCCCGCCGTTCGCGCGCCCAGAAGCGGTAGGTGTCCACGGAGTTCGCCCGCCGTGTCGGATCCGCCGATGGAGCCGCGATCACGCTCAGCCGCGCACTGGGGGTCGACCACGAGTATTCGCGCCAGGACAGGTTGGGATTGTCCGTCATCCGCTCCGCCACCTCCGGCTCGCCCAGCGGCCCGAAGGCGAGTTCCATGCCCGCCACCATGGCGGCGAACTCGTCGCCCACCCGCAGCCCGAGCGCCGTCGCGAGTTCGAGTTCGTCGCCCACGAAGGCACGGAAGCCGCCGAGGAACACCACCCGCCGGGCCTCGAGCCCCCGCTCAAGCAACTCGGCCACGAACCTGGGTTTCACGATGCCGGCCCGGATCATGCCGCCGGTCATGAGCACGGTGTCGTAGCGCGGCAGGGATGGTTGCTCCCGCCCGGCGAGGCCGAGAGCCCGCGCCCGGGAGAGGATCAGCGCGTCCTGCTCCGGGGTCAGGGTGACCTTCTCCGCGAGGTTCCGTTCCCGACCCGCCCGAAAGTCCCAGTGGTCGGCCGAGAAGGTCTCGAGGTAGTCCAGCAGGCGGTCGCCCTGCAGTCGGCCGCCCAGCAGGCGGTCACTCTGCAGTCGGTCACTCTGCAGCGCCGCGGTCGACCCGCCGAAGGCCGCAACGAGTTCGCCGAGGGCGGTGCTGCTTGCCCACGAGTCGATCGCCGCGAGGGCGCGCGTCCGGTCATCCGGGGCACACCGCCACGACGGAAGCTCGAGCGGGCCGTCCGTCACGGTCGATCGCTGTGCGGGTTACTCGGCGCTCTCGCGTACCGGAACCGTGATCGGGATGGCCGGGCAGTCTTTCCAGAGGCGCTCGAGCGAGTAGTACATGCGGTCTTCCTCGTGGAAGACGTGCACAACGAGATCGCCGAAGTCGAGCAGGATCCAGCGGCCCTCTGCGCGACCCTCGCGGCGCAACGGCTTCGCCCCGTGCTCGATGAGCTTGTCTTCGATCTCGCTCGCGATGGCGATCACGTTGCGCTCGTTGCGACCGGTGGCGAGCAGGAAGATGTCGGTCAGCGGGAGCGGGCCGGACACGTCGAGTGCTACGAGGTCTTCCGCCTGCTTGGAGTCGGCGGCCGCGGCGGCAATCTGGAGCAGTTCGCGGGCATGGTCGGTCGCAGTCACAGGGTCCTATCGGATGGGTGGAGGCAAGAAGTGGATGTCACGGGTCTAGAAGATCTTGAAGATCATTCCGACCACGAACAGAACGACGACGCCGACGGCCATGACGGCGGCCGAGACGGCGAGCACGATGGGCAGGCGGCTGTCGCCCTTGGGCTTCTTCGCGCTGATCACCGCGCCGGACGAGGTATGGGTGCTCACGGCGCGAATGGCGCGCACGGGAGCGGAGTCCTGGTGGTCGGAGTCTTCGCGGTCGTCGGCCTCGAGCAGGGCGTCCACGTCCGAGTGGTCGTAGCGCGCGGGGTGAACTCCCGTGGTGCCCATGCTGCTCGGGAGGTTGATCGAACCGGTGATGAGAATCTCGCCGGTGCTCCCCAACGGGCTCAGGATGTCGTCGGCCGTGGGAATGGACGGCAGAACGAGGGCGCTCGTGGTGATCGCACCGCTCGTCGCGCCGACATTGCGGCTGAACGTGTTCTCCTGCACCTGCTCGTCATCGTCGATCGACGCCTGGGTCGACCAGTGGCCGACGGGCGGCGAATACGAGGTGGCGTCGTCGACCTCGGCCGGCGCGGCCTCGGGCGTCGGCTGCTGCGCCGCCGTAGCCTGCACAACGGGCGGCTGGGCGGCCGGAGCGGGAGCCGCGTACTGGGGCACCACGATTTCCGGCGCATTCGTCGGCGGGAAGGCGGCAAGCCAGGCGGCCGGCGCGGGCGTCGGTTCGACTTGCGCGGAAGGTTCGGGCGCCTCGAGCAGCGGCTCGGGCTCAAGCTGGGCAACGAACGGCTCAGGCACGTCGGCCGCCGGGGCGTTGAAGAGAAGTTCCTCGAACTTGAAGCTCGCGGGCGAGTCGGCGAACGACCGCGGTGCGTCGGTCGGGGCCGCCGCTTCGGGCGGCGCGGCGTGCGCGACGCCCGGGGCGTCATCCGCGGCCTGCTCGTCGGCGATTGAGTCGAACCAGGTGGGCGCTGCCGACGACTCCGGCTCGATGGTGGCCTCGACGACATGATCGTCGGCTGGCGCCTCGAGGTGCGGGCTGGGCTGCTCGGCGACGCTCGGTGAGGCGACGTACACCGTGGGCTGCTGGGGCGGCTCGATCAGGGTTGGCGGCTCGGTCACCGGGGCGGCGGGTGCGGCGCTGACCGGCGGTGCGACACCGACCGGGGGCGCGATGGGCTGCGCCTTGATCGGGTCGATGCCCTCGGGGGCGGTGTTGCGGATGCGTTCGCGCAGGCGGGGCGCCTCGCTCTGCTCCCGCGACGGCGCGTCCTCCACCGGACGGAGCGCTCCACTCTGCTCGAGGGCGCGCATCTCGCGTCGGGTTATGGTGCGCTCGGGGGCTGCGTCTGGGCGCGGGGCCGGGGCCGCCGCGGGCGGCGGCGACGACGCGAGGGACGACGGCAACGCACCCTGGGTGTGATAGTCGAGCTCGACCGGCGTTGCTCCCGGAGCGACCGGCGGCGACCACGACGACGCCGCGGGGAAGGACGAGCGGCGCCCGTCCGGGCTGAAGTCACGTACTCGGTAGCTCGACGGCGGGGTCTGGTCGGCGGGCGTGTCGCCCTTGACGCCTGCAGCGTCGCCCTCCGAGCCGGGAACGGCGGATGCGGCTGCCGGGGAATCGGGGACCGCAGAGATCGAGCGGCTGCGGAACGATGGTCCGTCGTAGCTCGGCACCTGGGGGCGTGCCGGAGTGGGGTAGTCGTCGTGGGCCGGGGGAACGGGCTCGTGGCCGGTTTCCTGCGAGCGGCGTCCGGCTACGGGAGGCGTCGACGAAGGATCGGAGGTCGTCGACGCGTCGTCTTGCGGTGCGGGGCGACGGGCATCCGCGTCCCACCCTTCCCTCGGAAAGGCCCCAACCGGGGGCTGTTCTTCGGGCATTTGGGCAAGGCTCAACTGCGTGTCGGCCGCGTCTGCGCGCTCGTTTTGCCGAACCTGTCGCCTGCTAGTAGGCGGCTCATCGTGCCAGGCTGTCATGTAAGACTCCGATACAAGTGATGTTTGGAGATGTATTGAACAACACCATCGGGGACCAAATACCACACCGGGAAACCCCGGCTTACCCGGCTGCGACAATCAGTGGAGGAGATCGCCAGCGCGGGAACTTCCAGCAAGCTTACGTCCGACTCCGGCAAACCGGAAATGGAGAGCTGGTGGCCGGGTCGTGTCACGGCCACAAAGTGGGCGAGCGACCACAGTTCCCGCACGTCTTTCCAGTCGAAGATCTGGGCGATCGCGTCGGCGCCGGAGATGAAGTACAGCTCGGCATCCGGGTGCTGGGCGTGCAGGTCGCGCAGCGTGTCGATGGTGAACGTTGGACCCTCGCGGTCGATGTCCACCCGGCTGACCGTGAACCGCGGGTTCGAGGCGGTGGCGATCACGGTCATCAGGTAGCGGTGCTCGCTCGAGGTGGCGCCGGGCTTCTGGTACGGCTGCCCCGTGGGCACGAAGACGACCTCATCGAGGCCGAAGGACTGCGCGACCTCGCTCGCGGCCACGAGGTGGCCGTGGTGAATCGGGTCGAACGTGCCACCCATGACGCCGATTTTGGAGCGCCGCTGCGCAGTTTCGACCACGATTGAAGCTAGTGGTGGTCGGTTCCGTGGGCGGTGGCCGAACCATCGACCTTGTGACTGTGACGGTTGGCGACGTCGCGGAAGCTGTAGACGACGAACGCGAGCGCGGCGAAGACGACAACGGCGATCAGCGGGAAGACCCACGCCGGAAAGAACAACTCAATCTTGGCCTCTGCGGCCGCCAGAACAATCGTGCTTAGCAACGCCATCCACCCATCTTCGTTCGGTCCCAACTAGAGCAGCCTAGCAATCGGCGGCTGGGCGCGAGCCCAAGGCGCGCGCGGGCGTTCTGCCGCGCTACGGCCGCACCTGGCCCGAGCCGCGCACGATCCACTTGGTGCTCGTGAGCTCGCTGAGCCCCATCGGCCCGCGCGCGTGCAGCTTCTGGGTGGAGATGCCCACCTCGGCGCCGAAGCCGAACTCACCACCGTCGGTGAAACGGGTCGACGCGTTCACCATGACGACGGCCGAATCCACCTCGGCGAGGAACCGTTCGGCGTTGCCGAGGTCGTTCGTGATGATCGACTCGGTGTGGTGGGTCGAGTAGCGACGGATGTGCTCAATCGCCTGGTCCAGCCCGTCGACCACCCGCACCGAGAGGTCGAGCGACATGTATTCGGTCGTCCAGTCGTCTTCGGTGGCCGGCACGGCATCCGCGAAGATCGCCCGCGTGCGCTCGTCGGCGTGGATCGTGACGCCGGATGCCCGCAACTCGCCGAGAACGGCAGGCAGCAGTCGGGCGGCCGAACCCTCGTGCACGAGCAGCGTCTCGAGAGCGTTGCACACGCTCGGCCGCTGCACCTTCGAGTTCTGCACGATGTCGACGGCCCACGACTCGTCCGCCGACTCGTCGAGGAAGACGTGCACCACGCCGGCCCCGGTCTCGATCACCGGAACCTTGGACTCGTTGACGACCGTGTTGATGAGGTCGGCGCTGCCGCGCGGGATCAGCACGTCGACCAGGCCGCGCGCCTGCATGAGCTGCCGCGCGCCGTCCCGGCCAAACTCGTCGATGGTCTGCACCGCATCCCGGGGCAGTCCGACACTCGCCATGGCCTCCTGGATGAGGGCGACGAGCACCCGGTTGGTGTTCTCGGCGGCGCTTCCGCCGCGCAGCACCGCCGCGTTGCCGCTCTTGAGGGCGAGGGCCGCGATGTCGATCGTGACGTTGGGCCTGGCCTCATAGATCACGCCGATCACGCCGAACGGCACGCGCACCTGGCTGAGGTGCAGGCCGTTCGGCAGGGTCTTGCCCCGCACGGATTCGCCGACCGGATCGACGAGGGTGGCCACGAGCCGCACGGCCTCGGCAAGGGACGCGAGTCGCTTCTCGTCGAGGCGGAGGCGGTCCTGCAGGCCCACGCTTAGACCGTTCTCCCGCCCGTTCGCCAGGTCGAGCTCGTTGGCCGGGATGATGCGGTCGGCGTTGTCCACGACGGCCAGCGCGATCGCCTCGAGGGCGGCATTCTTCAGGGCGGCGTTGGACGTGGCGAGGGTTATCGAGGCGTCCCGGGCCGCCTCCAGCTTCTCGGTGAAGGTACGCGTGGCGACAACGGTTTCAGACATGCCGCAAGTTTACTTTGCGATGCGCGCGGGGCGCCCGCTCCACGGTACTCCGGCCGGCGCCGATCCCCACCCGCGTTACTCCCACCCGCGTTTCTCCCACCCGCGTTACTCCCAACCCGCGTTTCTCCGGAGGTTTGTGGATCTCGGGCCGATTCTGGACGCACCGTGCCCGTAAACACGGGCCATGGCATCCGGCAACGCGGCCAGCCTCCGGAGAAACGCGTGTCAATGGGCCGTGCCGGCACGTCTTGCCGGAAGGTCGGGCGAGAAGTCGCAAGCGCGCTGCTGCGCGGCTCCAGCCCGCGTTTCTCCGGAGGTTTGTGGATCTCGGGCCGATTCTGTCCGCACGGTGCCCGTAAACACGGGCCACAGCATCCCGCAACACGCGAAACCTCCGGAGAAACGCGTGTCAGCCGCGCAGGAACGCGGGCCAGCGACTACTAGGCGAGGGGCGCGGCCTCGAACCAGGTGCCGAGCAGCGCGCCGTCGAGGGCGGCGTGCACGTCCCTGGTCGAGGCGAGCAGCACCGGGGTGCCGGCCGACGCGGCGAGCTTGGCGGCGGCGACCTTGGTGCCCGCTCCCCCGGTGCCCACGCCGGCGGAGCCGATGTCGCCGAACTCCACCCCCGCGAGGTCGTCGGAGTACGGGACGGTGTCGATGCGGCGCGCGCCCGGCTCGTGCGGCGGCCGGGTGTACAGCGCGTCGACGTCGGACAGCAATACGAGGAGGTCGGCGCGCACGAGCTGCGACACGAGGGCGGCGAGCCGGTCGTTGTCGCCAAATCGGATCTCGTGCGTCGCCACGGTGTCGTTCTCGTTCACGATCGGCAGGATGTGCAGGCCGAGCAGGCGCTCCATGGCACGCTGCGCGTTGCTGCGGTGGGTGGGGTTCTCGAGGTCCCCCGCGGTCAGCAACACCTGGGCCGCAACGATGTCGAAGCGGTCGAGGCTCTCCTGGTAGCGGTAGATGAGCACGTTCTGCCCGACGGCGGCGGCCGCCTGCTGCGTAGCCAGGTCGGTGGGCCGGGCATCGAGCCTGAGGTACGGCATGCCGGTGGCGATGGCCCCGGATGAGACGAGGATCACCTCGCAGCCGCGCGCGTGCGCCGCCGCGAGGGCGTCGACAAGTGGCCCGATCTGGCCGACGTTCGCGCCACTGATCGACGACGAGCCCACCTTCACGACGACCCGTTTCGCGCCGACTACCTCGGACCGGAAGAGGCTAGTCATCCGACGACGGGGTTCCAGCCTCTGCGCCGGTCTTCTCCTGGACCGCATCGCGGTCGATGGCAAAGCCTTCGTCGTCGTTCCACATGCCCGCCTCGCGCTCGCGGATGAGCTCCGCGCGGGCCTCGGCCTTGCCGTCCATGCGGTCCAGGTACTCCTGGCGCCGGGTCTTGGAGGTGGGCCGCTCGCTCTGCACGAGGCGCGGGTCGGTGCCGCGGGGGGCGGTGAGCAGCTCGGCGGTCGAGGTGAGCGTCGGCTCCCAGTCGAAGGTGACCGGGCCGATTATCACGGTCGATCCGGCGACGGCACCGGACTTGAACAGCTCGTTCTCCACCCCGGACTTGGCGAGGCGGTCGGCGAGGAAGCCGATGGCCTCCTCGTTGTTGAAGTCGGTCTGCGCCACCCAGCGCTCTGGCTTGCCGCCGACGACACGGTAGACGTTGCCAGCCGATCCGCCCTCCACCTTGACGGTGAAGCCGGCGTCTCCGGCGGCCCTCGGACGCAGCACGATGCGCGGCTTCACCGGCTGGGCCGCGCGCTTGGCGCGGTCGGCCTCCACGAGCTCGCCGAGAGCGAACGAGAGTTCGCGAAGGCCCTCGCGGCTCACCGCGGAGATCTCGAACACGCGGTAGCCGCGTGCCTCGAGTTCCGGGCGCACGAGCTCGGCGAGCTCGCGGCCCTCCGGCACGTCCACCTTGTTGAGGGCGATGAGCTGCGGACGTTCGAGCAGCGGCACCTGGCCGTCGGGCACGGGGTAGGCGGCGAGTTCGCCGAGGATCACATCGAGGTCGGTGAGCGGGTCGCGCCCAGGCTCGAGGGTCGCGCAGTCGAGCACGTGCAGCAGGGCGGAGCAGCGCTCGACGTGGCGCAGGAACTCGAGGCCGAGCCCCTTACCTTCGCTGGCGCCCTCGATGAGGCCGGGAACATCCGCGACGGTGAAACGGGAGTCGCCGGACTCCACGACGCCGAGGTTCGGGTGCAGGGTCGTGAACGGGTAGTCGGCGATCTTGGGCTTCGCCGCGGAGATCGCGGCCACGAGACTCGACTTGCCGGCCGACGGGTATCCGACGAGCGCGACATCCGCCACGACCTTGAGCTCGAGGTAGACGTCACCCTCCCAGCCGGGGATGCCGAGGAGGGCGAATCCGGGCGCCTTGCGCTTGGTGGAGGCGAGGGCCGCATTGCCGAGGCCACCCTGGCCGCCCTGCGCGGCAACATAGCGCATGCCGGGTTCGGTGAAGTCGATGAGCTCGTTGCCCTCGGCGTCCTTGACCACGGTGCCGAGCGGCACGAGCAACTCGATCTCCGCGCCATCCGAGCCGTTGCGGTTGTCGCCCATGCCCTGGCCGCCCTTGTCGGACTTGCGATGGGGTGCGCGGTGGAAGCCGAGCAGGGTGGTGACGCCCGCGTCGCTCACGAGCACGATGTCGCCGCCGTCGCCGCCGTTGCCGCCGTCGGGGCCGGCGAGGGGCTTGAACTTCTCGCGCTTCACGGAGACGCAGCCGTCGCCGCCGTTGCCCGCGCTGAGATGAAGCGTTACCTGGTCAACGAAGGTAGCCACAACGCATCCCTTCTTGGTCGACCGAGCGACCGCTTAAAAGGTGAGAGCGAGCCGAAGCTCGCCCGCACCCGTTGAACAACATGCCGGCCCGGACGGCCGACGAACGACCGTTTCGGGACCGAGCGGAAAACTACTGGGCAGCCGCCACGATGTTGATGACCTTGCGGCCACCCTTCGCGCCGAACTCGACCGAGCCCGCCGCGAGGGCGAACAGCGTGTCGTCGCCGCCACGTCCGACGTTCACGCCGGGGTGGAAGTGGGTGCCGCGCTGGCGGACGATGATCTCGCCCGCGTTGACGACCTGGCCGCCGAAGCGCTTCACGCCGAGGCGCTGTGCGTTGGAGTCGCGACCGTTACGAGTGGAGCTTGCGCCCTTTTTGTGTGCCATTTAACTATTCAGCCCCTGGGTACGTGTCTGTCGAGGATTACTTGATGCTGGTGATCTTGATGCGGGTGAGCTCCTGGCGGTGGCCCTGGCGCTTCTTGTACCCGGTCTTGTTCTTGAACTTCTGGATGACGATCTTCGGTCCACGCAAGTCGCCGACTACCTCGGCGGTCACGGTGACCTTCGCAAGCGCCGCAGCGTCGTGCGTGATCTTGTCGCCATCGACGAGCAGCACTGGTGCCAACTCGACGTTGCCGTTCTTGTCGGCCTTGATGCGATCGAGCACGACAATCGTGCCGACCTCAACCTTTTCCTGCCGACCACCGGCGCGCACAACTGCGTAAACCACTTGGTAACCCTCACTATTTGACTGGTAAGTCCGTATTCGACTGGAAGTATCCAGGGAAGTCATGGCGTGCTGACATTTCGCGGGCTTAGCCCAGCGCACACCAAGGGTCAACAATACTCGATTTCTGGTCCGTCGGTCAAACGGGCTCCGGGCAGCCGTCAGGCCGTGTCCACGATTCCCGCGATGGGGTGCCTGGAGGGGTGGCGTTCGACCCAATTCCACAGCAGGATGCCCGCGAGAATCACGAGGGGCGTCGCCGAGACGAACTCCTGCGCAGCCAAGGCGAGGCCGACGCCGAGGGTGCGCATCGTCTCGGCGCCGAGCCGCGAGAGGGCGCCCTGGTCCATGAGCCCCTGAACCGTCGCCACGGCCTCCACGACGGTCGTGGTGAGGAACACCAGGACCGCCCCCGCCAGGGCGGCGAGCAGGCTCCTCGTGATCACGTGGGCGAGCCTCAGCTCGGCGGCGACGGGCGCGATGAACCAGAAGCCGAGCAGCACTCCGACGCTGAACGGCACGGAGACCGTTACGACCTGCCGACCGTAGACCGACCACCACGGGAGGTCGCGCAGGGACCCGCCGCCGGAATACCCCAGCTGCGCCACGAAGAAGGTCAGGAGGCTCTGCACCACCAGCACGGCGAGCACGAGCGCCGCGGCGGCCAGCGCCACGAGGAAGCCGCGCTGGCGCACGACGCGATGGGCGAGGGCTGTCATCGAAAGGGTCCCCTTGGGTGAGTGGGTGCGGCGCTCGGGCCGTGTCTAGAATCGGCCAATGACCGTGTTGATAGACCAGCCTAGGTGGCCTGCGCACGACATGCTCTGGTCGCATCTGGTCAGCGACAGCTCGCTCGAGGAACTGCACGCGTTCGCTCTCCGGATGGGAATCCCCCGCCGCGGGTTCGACCTGGACCACTACGACGTGCCGGAGGCCCGGTTCGACGAACTCGTGGCGGCCGGTGCCGAACCGGTCACGATAAGGCAACTGGTGGAACGCCTCGCGGCCAGCGGTCTGCGGGTGTCTCAGCGCGAACGGCGCGCTCTCGACGCTACCAATTGACGTCGAAGCCCGTGACGCCGCGCACGAGGTTGCCCGAGGCGATGTCGACGAAGACGGTCGTGACCGAGGTGGACTGCGGATTCGCCGCATAGCCGTCGGAGATGCTCGTCGAGACGTCGGGCACGGTGCTGATCGCCACGTACTGGCCTTTGGGCGACACCCGGAAGTCGTCGATGCTTCCGCGGTCGCCGACCGTGCGGTAGAGGATGCGCGCCGAGCCGCCGGACTCGAACACCAGGAGACTCGCAAAGGTGTTCCCGGCGCCGGTCACGACCACCTTCTGCACCCGCGCCGTGCCAGCACCCAGCAGCTCCAGCCGGCCGCCGAAGGCGTGTTCGCCTCCGATGTCGAGCACGGGAAGCCGGGTGGTCTTTCCGGTGGCGATGCTCAGTGTCATCCTGCTGACGGCATCCGCGACAACGATCGTCGAGCCGTCGGGCGAACCTCCGTCGAGTTCGGCGTACTGGCCGAGTGGCGTGATTCCGCGGGGTTTCGACGGGTCGATGAGGAGCACGGACTGATCGAATCGATGGGCGACGATGCTGTCCCCCGCACCCAGGAAGCACCAGTCGTCGACGGCGAGCGGCTTCGAATCGAGCCCGGCAATCGGCTGCACGGTGTGCGCCCCCAACAGATCCACGGTCATCAGGGTGCTGTCGTATTCGCGACCGGCAGGAGGTCCGGTGCTCGTGAACTCGAAGCCGAGCCTGCCCGCGGCAGGAGCGGCCCGAAGCCCCCGGATCGTGCCCGCTCCGGGCAACGGGATCTGCTCGACGGCTCCCCCGCCGAGACTCACCAGGGCGAGCTCGCTGGCCCCGTCCGCGCCCGTGCTCACCACGGCGAGCAGGGCGGCGAAGGCCACGAACTGCTCGACGTGGGGTGCCGAGTAGACCACGGTGCGCCCGGTGCTGCGCAGCTTCGTGCGAATGATCTCGTCGTCGCCCCCTGACGCGGGATCAGCGCGATCCAGGGAGAACGACTCGGCGCCGGGTGTGGTGAAGCTCGAGCGGAAGGTCTGCGGCTACTGCTGGTAGGCGCTCGTCACGCCGCGCACCGTCACGGAGTAGTTCGTGGCGTAGTCGAGCCGCTGGTCGAACTGCACCGCGATCGCCTGCCCGGCGGTGCTCACGGTGAAGCCGGCCTTCGGGCTCACCGTCACCTGCGATTTCGACACGCGCGCCAGGTTCTGGTCGGCGAACAGCCTCAGCTGCTGGCCGGGCTGCTCGACGGCCTTTGTCGCGTCCACCTGACTGGACGACAGCTTGGGACCCTGCAGGTAGTCGAGCACCGCAAAGGTGCCGCAGACCGCGACGAGGATGGCGACGGTGAGCGCGAGAGCGCGCCGGAAGCGGCGGTCGGACGCGGAGCGGCGGTCGAAGTCAGTAGAGGTACGGCTCACTCGGCTGCTCCACTTTGGCGGTCGAGGCGGGCACGATCACGACGGGCTGCTGGCTCGACCGGCTCGGGTTCGAGTCGAATTCTCCCTTCACCTGCACCCACTGGTTGGGCGCGAGGGCATTCCTCCAGTCGGGCAGGTACACCGGTACTCCCACCGGCTGCGCGTCGACCGCACAACAGGTGATCACGAAACGCGAGACGTAGAATATGTTGTTCGCATCGTCCTTGTCCGCCGTGACGAAGCCGGTCACATCGACCGGCTTGTTCCGATAGAACGACGAGTCCGTGGTCTGGCGCAGCAGTGAGGCCCAGTCGGCCACCGAGAACCGCGCAGACGCATTCGCGGGGGCCACCGCGGCCGAATCCAGGGTCTTGGAGCTCTGTCCGACGTTCGTGCTGTTGATCACCCGCTGGTCGGCCGTGGCCGTGGTGAGGGTGGCCGGCGGCACGACGATGAGTCCGGCGGCGAGCACAAGAGTGGACACCGTGGCCGTGTTGGAGACGACCGCCCGCCACCCGACAGGCTGCTCGTCGTGATCGTGGTCTGGCCGGCGGGCGAGACTCGCGACCACGATCGCGAGGCCCACGGCGGCCATGATCACCGTGAACACGATGTAGCGCGGGTGGATGTAAAGGATTAGCTGGTTGGTCAGCGCGAGCCAGACCGTGGAGACCAGAGCCGCGATGCAGAGCACGATTCCGCGGGCGCGGCGGAGCTTAAGCCACATAGTTGATCACCAACCCGATGACCGCGCTCATGAGCGCGACGACGACGGTGAGCTGCACGAGCACGCGGGCGGTGAAGGTGGTGCGCATCAGCGTGAGCATCTTGATGTCGACGATGGGTCCGAACAGGAGGAAGACGGCCACCGATCCGGGCATGAAGGTGCTGGCGAACGGCAGGATGAAGAACGAGTCCACGTTCGAACACACCGAAATCACGAACGCGAGCACCATCATGGCGAGGATCGACCAGACGGGGTTGCTGCCCAGATTGAGCAGCACGCCGCGGGGCACGACCACTTGCACCAGTCCCGCGACGAGCGATCCGATGAACAGCGCGGGCATGATCACGCCCGCCTCGCGCGCGAACAGCTCGACGCTCTTCCGGGCGCGCGTCTGCCGGTGCTCGTGGGCATCCGGCAGCCGGCACTCGGCGGCGAACCGGTCCGTGAGTAGGCTCTCCTGGCGCGAATGCAGCGAGAAGAGCCAGCCGACGACGTTCGCGATCGCGAACCCGCCGAGGAGCCTCGCCACGAAGATCGGGCTGTCGAAACCGAATGCCTGCCCGGTCGTGATAATGGTGATCGGGTTGACGATGGGGGCGGCCAGAAGGAACGTCATCGACTCGGAGACGGTGAAGCCCTTGACGATGAGCCCCCGTGCGAGAGGCACGTTGCCGCACTCGCAGACCGGCAGGAAGATGCCGAGGAGGGAGATGACGGCCCGCCGCAGCGCCGGCTGGGAGGGAAGCACCCGCATGATCCAGTGATCGGGAATCCACACCTGCACGAGGATGGAGAGGAGAACCCCGAGGATCACGAAGGGGAGGGACTCGACGATCACGCTGATGCTCAGCGTGATCAGGTCCTGAAGCTGGTTGGGCAACGACCACCGGCCGAGGCTCGGCGTGGTCGCGCGAATCAGGAACGCCGCACCGACGCCGACCACGCCGACGGTCAGCCCGACGATGGTGGGTACTCCGATGCGAGCTCGCTCTCGCTCAGCCGCCCGGGTACCCACCCGCCAAATCCTAGAACACCGTTCCGCGAGGAACGCTGCGCCTCGCTACACCTCGGGCGAAGACTCGGCGTCGCTGGATGACGTGCGCACGGGGCCCGCGCTCGACACGCGGCGGCTCGTGCGCGCACGGCCCTGGCCAGGCTGCTTCGGCTCGGGCAGGGCGTCGAGCACCGAGTCGAGAATCTGCTCGGCGTCCCGCGGACTGATCGTGCGCGGGGCACGAGCGGTCTTCTTCACCGGGATGTCAAGGATCTCCACGGCGGCTTCCGCCGCGGCGACGGAGGCCTGCTCCACCGCGTGCTCGACCGGCTCCCTGGCCTGTTCTGCCTGGTGGTGGGCCGGCTCGTTCGAGTGCGCGATGGTGGAGGCCGCGATCTGGGCGAGCGCGTTCTTCACGTCGTCGGTGATGGCGTGCGTTCCGCTCGTGGACTTCTGGGCCGATCCACTGGACTGGCCGCGTCCGGAGTCGCCGCCGTTTCCGTTTCCGTTTCCGCCGTTTCCGCCGCTGTTGCCGCCCTTGCCGCGGCTGCGACGGATTTCGGGCTGCGCCGTCTGGCGGTGCTTGGTGACCGGGTCGTGATGGATGACGATGCCGCGGCCCGCGCAGTGCTCGCACGGCTCGCTGAACGACTCGATGAGGCCGAGGCCGAGCTTCTTGCGCGTCATCTGCACGAGACCGAGCGAGGTGACCTCGGCCACCTGGTGCTTGGTGCGGTCGCGGCTGAGGCACTCGACGAGTCGGCGGAGCACGAGATCGCGGTTGGACTCGAGCACCATGTCGATGAAGTCGACGACGATGATCCCGCCGATGTCGCGCAGGCGAAGCTGGCGCACGATCTCCTCGGCGGCCTCGAGGTTGTTCTTGGTGACCGTCTCCTCGAGGTTTCCGCCGGAGCCCACGAACTTGCCCGTGTTGACGTCGACGACGGTCATCGCCTCTGTGCGGTCGATCACGAGCGAACCGCCGGAGGGCAGCCAGACCTTGCGGTCGAGCGCCTTCTCGATCTGCTCCGTGATGCGGTACTCGTCGAACGAGTCGACGGTGCCCTCGTAGGTCTGCAGCCGGTCGATGAGGTCCGGCGCAACCTGCTTGAGGTAGGTGGAGATCGTGCCGAGGGCATCCTCCCCCTCGATCACGAGCGTGTGGAAGTCCTCGTTGAACACGTCGCGCACGATCTTGACGAGCAGGTCGGGCTCGCTGTGCAGCAGCGCGGGCGCCTGCACGTTCTCAAGCGTCTCGCTGATCGCGGCCCACTGGGAGGTGAGCCGGTTCACGTCGAGGGTGAGCTGCTCCTCGGTGGCGCCCTCGGCCGCGGTGCGCACGATGACGCCCACGTTGTCTGGCAGAACCTCCTTGAGGATCTTCTTGAGACGCGCACGCTCGGTGTCCGGAAGCTTGCGGGAGATGCCGTTCATGGATCCGTTTGGCACGTAGACGAGGTAGCGTCCCGGCAGGCTCACCTGGCTTGTGAGGCGCGCGCCCTTGTGACCGACCGGGTCCTTCGTCACCTGCACGAGCACCTTGTCGCCCGGCTTGAGGGCGAGCTCGATGCGGCGGGCCTGGCTCTTGCCGTCGCTCGAGTTCTCGGCGGCGGCCTCCCAATCCACCTCACCGGAGTAGAGCACGGCGTTGCGGCCGCGCCCGATGTCGACGAACGCCGCCTCCATGCTCGGGAGCACGTTCTGCACCCGCCCGAGGTAGACGTTGCCGATGAGGCTCGCGTCTGCGGCCTTCGCCACGTAGTGCTCGACGAGCACGCCGTCTTCGAGCACGCCGATCTGGATGCGGTCGAACTTGGAGCGCACCACCATCGTGCGGTCGACGCTCTCGCGGCGGGCGAGGAACTCGGCCTCAGTGATGACAGGGCGGCGGCGTCCGGCATCCCGGCCGTCACGACGACGCTGCTTCTTCGCCTCGAGGCGGGTGGAGCCGCGAACCTTCGTCGGCTCATTGCTCAGTTCGGGTGCCGGTCGCGGGGTGCGCACCTTGACGACGGTGTTGGCCGGGTTGCCGTTGCCGGCCTCGCGGTCCTCTTCGCCGGAGCGCCGGCGGGACCGACGGCGCACGGTCGCGGTCTCTTCGAAGTCGTCGCGCGGTTCCTGCGGACCCTGTCCACCGGAGCGTCCGGCCGGGCGGGGCATCAGCACCGGCAGGTCGGGGGCCTGGAAGAGCAGGGATGTCGTGGGGCGGGCCGGCCGCGTCGGTTGCGTCGGCTGCGTCGGCTGCGTCGGCCGTTCGGGCTGTTCCGGCTGCGACGCCGTCTCGGCCGCCGGAGAGTCGACCGGCTTGCTGGACCGGCTGCGGGCCGGGGCCTTCTTCGGTTCCGCCTGCTGCGTGCCGGCGCCGGGCTCGTTGGCGTCTGGCTGGTTGGCCTCGGACTTCGGCGCGACGCGTGGCGCGGCCTTCGGCGCGGACGAGCGCCTGGCCGGCGCTCGCTTCGCCGGAGCCGACTGCTCGACGGCGGGCTGATCGGCGGCGGGCTGATCGGCAACCGGGCCGGCCGCCGCCGTCGCGTCGGTCGTGACCGTGGCGCGCGGGGCGCTGCGACGGCGCGGCGCGGCGACCGGGACGGTGACCTCCGTCGGCTGTTCGCGCTTGGAATCCGGCGCTGCCTGCTGCACGGGCGCCTGCTGTGCTGGCGGAGCCGTGGTCTCCGGCGCGCTCACGGGTGGCGCGGCGGCTGCCTTCGCCCTGCGACCGCCGAAGAGACGGCTGCGCCTCTTGCCCTCGTTCGGTGTTGCGCCGTCATTGTTGTCAGTTGTCTCCACCATCGCTGGTGCACTCCTAGCCCGCTGCAGGCGACCGCGCCGCCTACCGGGTACTCTCTCGTGCGGCCGTACGCTTCGGCGAATCTGGCGCCTCGGCGAACATCCCGCTAATTCTCACGTTCCGAGACCGGCCTGTGCCTGGTGATGCCCTGCCTCCTGGCACGGCATTTGTGGACGGTGCTCCGGTTGGAGCTGGCTCTGGTCTCGCTCGTCTTAGTTTCGTTCTCACTGCTCGGAACTTGCTATCCGACACGGTCTGGTGAGCGGCACTGTCTTACGACGTACCGATTCTTCGTGGCCCGGTTTGATGCCCGGTAAGCATTCTCTGGCGTCACATCGAGCGCGGCTCGGGTGACTAAACCAAATTATCGCACGCATTGCCAGCAATGCGGCATTTGGGGCATGCAATAATCCGAGGGTGACTCCGAACTCGCCGGAAAACCGCCCGTCGCGGTCCGGGATCCTTCTGACCTCCCTCGGCGCCGTCGGGGTGCTGGTCTCGTTCCTCAGCACCGTGATCGCGTTCGTCGGCATCGAGACGGCGATCGGCATCCCGAAGCTCATCGGAGCCGACAACGAGCTCGGCTACCCGTCCTCGGCCTTCTCGATGGCCATCTTCGTGATCGCGCTCACCGTCGGTGCCGCCCAGCTCGCCGGGGCATCCGTCTCCCCCGCCTGGTGGCGCGCGCTCGGAACCGTCTTCGCGGTCGGCGTGGTCTTTGAGATCTGGGCCGCCTACCTCGCCTTCACCTGGTTGCTCGCCGCGCAACTCGTGCTCATGGCGCTGGTGTTCGCCCTCACGGTGCCTCGACTGCGGCGGGACGGGCGTCCGCTCGAGCTCGGCATGTTCCTGGCGGTGGCCTCCGTCGTCGGCTTCTTCGCCGCGTGCCGGCTCACCGTCGACAAGGTGGGCACGTTCACCACGCCCGACGTCGCTCCCTCCTGCAACGTCAGCGTGCTCGTGCAGTGCGGCAAGAACCTCAAGTCCTGGCAGGGCTCGCTGTTCGGCTTCCCGAATCCCCTGCTCGGGATCGGGGGGTGGATGGCGCTCTTCGTAATCGCCGTGCTCATCATCAGCGGGGTGTCTTTCGCCCGCTGGTTCTGGATCGCGCTCAATGTGGGCATCACCGGCGCCCTCGCGCTCGTTGTCTGGCTCATCACCGAGAGCATCTTCGACCTCGGAACGCTCTGTCCATGGTGCATGGGGACCTGGTCGGTCACGATCCCCTCGTTCTGGTTGATCACCCTCTACAACCTCAAGTCGGGCAACATCCGGGTGCCGGCGAGAGCGCGCCGGCTGTTCACGGCCGCCTACGGCTACGTGCCCCTCATCACGCTGCTCAGCTACGTCGTCGTGGCGGTCATCGCCCAGGTCCAGCTGGACGTTCTCAACCGCCTCTAGGCAAAACCCCAGCCGGGGTAACGGATGCTCTGAGCACCGTTTCGTATTGTTAGTACCGGTTCCTGTTCATTCGACAACGTTGGGTCACATCACATGGTCGCTCCTCCCGCCAACCGCAACTCCCCGCAGCCGGGAAAGAAGGATCGGCGAGAGGCCGCCCGCGAGACGGCGAGGATCGAACGCGAGACCGAGAAGCGGCGGCAGCGCCGCAACCGGGTGTTCCTGCAGGGCGGCATCCTCGTCGGCGTCATCGCGATCATCGCGGTGGTCGCCCTCGTGATCGTCAACGTGAACGCCAACAAGCCGACCGGCGACGGGCCGAAGAACATGGCGAGCGACGGCATCCTGCTCACCGGCAGCACGCTGGCCGCGGTGCCGACCCCCGCGATCAAGGCCGGCGGCAAGCCCGTGCCCATCGACACGTCCACGCTGAAGAGCGGCGTGCGCATCGTCACCTACATCGACTACCAGTGCCCGTACTGCCAGCAGTTCGAGGCGGCGAACGCCCAGCAGATCGAGTCGATGGTCGCCTCGGGAGCGGCGAGCCTCGAGATTCACCCGATCGCGTTCCTCGACGCGAACTCGCTGGGGAACAAGTACTCGAGCCGGGCCGCCAGCGCCGCGGCCTGCGTCGCCAACTACGACCCGAACAACTTCAACGCCGTGAACACGGCGCTCTTCGCCAACCAACCGGCCGAAAACACCTCGGGCAAGACGGACAAGGAGCTGATCGCGGTGCTCAAGGACGCGGGAAGCAGCAGCAGCAAGATCAGCTCGTGCATCACCTCGCAGGCCTTCGTGCCGTGGGTCACGGCCGCCACCGCCCGCATCGACCCATCCGGAAAGACGGTGACATTCAAGGGCGTCGCGAACACCCCGCAGAAGTTCGCCGGCACCCCGACAGTCTTCGTGAACGGCGAGCGCTTCACCGGTTCGATCACGGATCCCGCGGTGTTCGCGGCGTTCGTGCAGAAGGCGGCCTCCGCCGGGTAGTTTCCTGCCACCCGGGGCGTTCCCCTGCGCCAGGAAGTGGCACAGGGGAACACCCGCGGGGCCGGGCGCGGTCGCCGCGTGAACGGGGTTGGTCAGTCGAACCAGAGGTCGAGCTCGCGCGCGGCCGACTCCGGCGAGTCCGAGCCGTGCACCAGGTTCTGATGCACCTTGAGGCCCCAGTCTCGTCCCAGGTCGCCGCGGATGGTGCCGGGCGCCGCGGTGGTGGGGTCCGTCGTGCCGGCGAGCGAACGGAAGCCCTCGATCACGCGGTCGCCGGCGATGCGCAGGGCCACAACGGGCCCGCTCTCCATGAACTCGACGAGGGGCTCGTAGAACGGCTTGCCGACGTGCTCCTCGTAGTGCTTGGCGAGCAGTTCGCGGTCGGCCTCGACGAGCTTCACGTCGACGAGCTGGTAGCCCTTGGCCTCGATGCGGCGCAGGATCTCGCCCGTGAGGTTGCGGGAGACCCCATCCGGCTTGACGAGGACGAGAGTTTCTTCAACGGTGGTCATGGTGACTCCTCAGTGCCGGGCATTTCCGGCGTTGCGGTGGTTTCGGTTCGGTAGTGGGCGTTGCGGTAGACGGCATTGCGGCGGTCGAGGCGACGGCCGGTGATGGCGCAGTAGGTCCAGAGGGCGGCGAAGACGGCGCCGATAAACCACATGAGCGGAAGCAGAAGTCCGGTGGCGAGCAGCACGGCCTGCGCCAGCCAACCGAGCCAGACGCCCCAGCGGTAGCGCACGAGCCGACCGATCACCAGCAGGGACACGAGCAGCGCCGCTCCCCCGCCGAAGGCCGCGCCGGCCGGCAGCACGCGCAGGCCGAACGCGGTGAGCGCGATGAAGAACACCAGCACCGCCTCGAGCAGCAGCACGATCGAGAGCAGCGACTCGGTCGCCGAACGCTCCCGGCGCGCTCGGCCAGGCGTCGGCTGCGCGGTCACCGCTTCCAGCCGTCCTGTTCGGCGAGAGTGATCGCCTCGCCGATCAGGGTGATGGATCCCGTGATCACGACGCCGCGCCTCGGCTCCTGGGCCGCCCACTCGCGCGCCGCATCGATCGCGTCCTGGGCCGAGTCGAACGAGTCCGTGGCCTTCTCCCCGGCGAGCTCGAACACGATCGGCGTGAGGTCGTCCACCGGCACTGCGCGGTCGGAGCTCGACGCGGTGACGAAGAACCGCGTGGTGATCGGCACGAGCGCGGAGACGATGCCCCGCGCATCCTTGTCGGCGAGCACGCCGAGCACGATCCCCACCTCGTCGAAGGTGAAGTAGCTGGCGATCGCCTTGGTGAGCGATTCAGCGCCATCCGGATTGTGGGCGGCGTCGATGATCACCGTCGGTTCGACGCCGATCACCTGGAGACGGCCGGGGGATGCCGCCGTGGCGAGGCCCTCGGCGAGGACGTCGCCGACGAGCGCCTGCTCGCCGCCGCCGAGGAACGACTCGACGGCCGCGATCGCGACCGCTGCGTTCTGCGCCTGGTGGTCGCCGAAGAGCGGCAGGAAGAGGTCGTTGTATGTGCCGGCGAGTCCGCGCACGGAGAGCACCTGCCCGCCGACCGCCACGGTCGTGCCGAGCAGCTCGAAGGCCTTCCCCTGCACGGCGAGGCTCGACTCGGTCAGTTCGGCGGCGCGCTCGAGTTCGGCGAGCGCGGTCGGCTGCTGGGTCGAGGTGACGACGGCGGCGGCCGGCTTGATGATGCCGGACTTGGTGGCGGCGATCTGCGCGACGGTGTTGCCGAGCCGGGCGGTGTGATCGAGCGAGATCGGGGTGAACACGGCCACGACGCCGTCGCCGACGTTGGTGGAGTCCCACTCGCCGCCGAGTCCGACCTCGATCACCGCGACATCCACCGGGGCGTCCGCGAAGCTCGCGAACGCGAGGGCGGTAAAGGCCTCGAAGAAGGTGAGCGGCAGCTCCCCCGCAGCCGTGAGTTCCGCGTCCACCATGAGCAGGTACGGCCGGATGTCGTGGTAGTTGGCGACGAACGCCTCGTTGGAAATCGGTTCGCCGTCCACCACGATGCGCTCGTTCACCCGCACGAGGTGCGGGCTCGTGAGGAGGCCCGTGCGGAGCCCGTACGCGCGCAGGATGCTCTCGGTGATGCGGCTGGTGGAGGTCTTGCCGTTCGTGCCCGTGATGTGGATGATCGAGTACGCCCGCTGCGGGTCGCCGAGCAGTTCGACGACGCGCCTGGTGGGACCGAGGCGCGGCTGCGGGTTCGCCTCGCCGACACGGTCGAGGAGTTCGCGGTAGACCTGGTCCGCGTCGTTCTGGTATAGCGAGTCGTCGCTGAGTTCCGGGTCGTGCGCGTCGTGGTTCTTAGACATCTGTACCTGCTCCGTGGATGGTGACTTGGACGAGAATGTCGCCACTGTTCGCGTACTGGCCCGCCGGCACGAGCGCCCGGAAGGCGCCGGGTGTGCCGTGTTGCGCGGCATACGTCTCAACATTCTCGCCGTCCGTCGAACGGACCTCAATCGCGAGAGCGAGAGTCTCCCTGGCGATCGTGTCTTCGAAGGGCTCTACTCCCGACCGCTCGGAACCGGAGGCGAGGAAGATGGCGAGATCGATCCGGTCGCTCACGGCGAGGCCGGCGGCCTTGCGGGTGTCCTGCACTGCACGGATGATGTCCCGGGCGAGGCCCTCCGCCTCGAGCTCCCAGGTGGTCTCGGTGTCGAGCAGCACGAAGCCGCCGCCGGGCAGGAAGGTGATGGCCTGGGCCTCGTGCGCCGCCTGCAGCTCGAGCTCGAACTCGCCGTCGACCAACTCGATGCCGCCCACCAGCACTCCGTCGCCGCTCGGCGACCAGTCGCCGGCCCGTGCGGCCTGGATCACGGCCTGCACCGCCTTGCCGATGCGCGGACCGGCCGCCCGGGCGTTCACCGTGAGCTTGCGGGTGATGCCGAAGTCGGCGAGGCTGCCCTCCTCGAGCTCGCGCAGCACCACGGCCTTGACGTTGAGTTCGTCGCGCAGGATGTCGGAGAACCCGGCGAGGGACGCCACGTTCCCGGCCACCACGGTGAGCTCGGCGAGGGGCAGGCGCACCCGGAGCCCTGTCGCCTTGCGCAGCCCGAGGCCGGAGGACGCGATCTCGCGCACCCGGTCCATCGCCGCGACGAGTTCGTGGTCGAGCGGGAAGCGCTCGGCGTTCGGCCACTCGGTGAGGTGCACGCTGCGTTCGCCGGTGAGTCCCTTCCAGACGCGCTCGCTGATGAGCGGCAGGAGGGGCGCCGCGAGGCGGGTGAGCGTCTCCAGCACGGTGTACAGCGTGTCGAACGCGTCACGCCCCTCGGCGGTGTCGGTGTCCCCAGACCAGAAGCGGTCACGGCTGCGTCGCACGTACCAGTTGGTGAGCACGTCGCCGAAGTCGCGCAGGGCGAGCGCGGCGAGCGGGCTGTCGAGGCCGTCGAGGTGCGTGGTCACGTCGACCACGAGCTCGCGCGTCTTGGCGAGCAGGTAGCGGTCGAGCACGTCGGTGGAGTCGGTGCGCCACTCGGCGGTGTAGTCGGCGGCGTTGGCGTAGAGGGTGAAGAAGTAGTAGCTGTTCCACAGCGGCAGCATGAGCTGGCGCACGCCCTCGCGGATGCCCTCCTCCGTGACGATGAGGTTGCCGCCGCGGATCACGGATGACGCCATGAGGAACCAGCGCATCGCGTCCGCGCCGTCCCGGTCGAAGACCTCGGAGACGTCCGGATAGTTGCGCAGCGACTTGGACATCTTCAGGCCGTCGCTGCCGAGCACGATTCCGTGCACGATCACATTCTTGAAGGCGGGTCGGTCGAAGAGCGCGGTCGACAGCACGTGCAGCATATAGAACCAGCCGCGGGTCTGGCCGATGTACTCGACGATGAAGTCGGCCGGATTGTGCTCCTCGAAGAACTCCCCATTCTCGAACGGGTAGTGCACCTGGGCGAAGGGCATCGAGCCGGAGTCGAACCACACGTCGAGCACGTCCTCGATGCGGCGCATCGTGGACCTGCCGGTGGGGTCGTCGGGGTTGGGGCGGGTGAGCTCATCGATGTACGGGCGGTGCAGGTCAGGCTGGCCGGCTGCGTTTCTTGGCAAATCGGCGAAGTCGGCCTCGAGCTCGTCGAGCGAACCGTAGACGTCGATGCGCGGATACTCGGGGTCGTCGCTCTTCCAGATCGGGATCGGCGATCCCCAGTACCGGTTGCGCGAGATCGACCAGTCCCGGGCGTTGGCGATCCACTTGCCGAACTGGCCGTCCTTCACGTTCTCCGGCACCCAGTTGATCTCCTGGTTGAGCTGAACCATGCGCTCGCGGATCTCGGTGACACGGATGAACCAGCTCGACACGGCCTTGTAGATGAGCGGGTTCTTGCAGCGCCAGCAGTGCGGGTAGCTGTGCTCGTAACTCGCGACGCGCAGCAGGCGCCCGTCGGCTCGCAGCTTCTGCACGAGCGGCTTGTTCGCGTCGAAGACGTGCAGGCCCGCGACATCCGCGACGATCGGCAGGAACTTTCCTCCGTCATCGACGGAGATGATCACCGGGATTCCGGCGGCGGCACAGGTGACCTGGTCGTCTTCACCGTAAGCGGGCGCCTGGTGCACGATTCCGGTGCCCTCGCCGGTGGCGACGTAGTCGGCGACGAGGATCTGCCAGGCGTTCCCGGTGCCCCAGGCCTCCTCGTCGGCGTAGTAGTCCCACAGCCGGTCGTAGGTGACGCCGGCGAGCTCGGCGCCGAGAACGGTGCGGTCGATCGCGGTGACGGCGGCCTCGGGCGAACCGTAGCCGAGGTCCTTCGCATAGGTGGCCACCGTGTCGGCGGCCAGGAGGAACTCGGAGACGCCCTCCGCCGACCCGTCCGCGGCGCCCAGCGGGCCGCTGGACACGACCGCATATCGGATGTCCGGGCCGACGGCGAGGGCGAGGTTGGTGGGCAGGGTCCACGGCGTCGTCGTCCAGGCGAGGGCCCTCACCCCGGTGAGACGCAGGCTCTCGGCCTTCGCCCCGTCGAGCGGGAACGTGACGGTCACCGACTGGTCCTGCCGCATCCGATAGACGTCGTCGTCCATGCGCAGCTCGTGGTTGGAGAGCGGCGTCTCGTCGTGCCAGCAGTACGGGAGCACGCGGAATCCCTCGTACGCGAGGCCCTTGTCGTAGAGCTGTTTGAAGGCCCAGATCACCGACTCCATGAAGGTGACGTCGAGCGTCTTGTAGTCGTTCTCGAAGTCGACCCATCGTGCCTGGCGGGTGACGTAGTCCTCCCACTCGCGGGTGTATTCGAGCACGGACTCGCGCGCCTTCGCGTTGAAGGTGGCGATTCCCATCTCCTCGATCTGGTGCTTCTCCGTGATGCCGAGCTGGCGCATCGCCTCGAGCTCCGCCGGCAGCCCGTGGGTGTCCCAGCCGAACCGGCGGTGCACCTGCTTGCCGCGCATGGTCTGGTAGCGCGGGAACAGGTCCTTCGCGTACCCGGTGAGCAGGTGGCCGTAGTGCGGCAGGCCGTTCGCGAAGGGTGGCCCGTCGTAGAACACCCACTCCTCTGCGCCCTCGCGCTGGTCGATCGAGGCCTGGAACGTGCCGTCCCGCTTCCAGAACTCGAGCACCTCGAGCTCGATGGCCGGAAAGTTCGGGCTCGGGCGCAGCGGTTCGGCCGGTTCGGCGTCGGGCGAGCTCTTGGGGTAGGTCATATCTCTCCAGGTCATTGCTGTCTGGACGAGGACGCCGGGCGCACTCTCGGGTGCGGCTGACGCGGTACCACCTCGCTTGCCGGATCACTCCGACCGCTCGTTGCGGCTGTGACGGGCCTGCCCGCTCGGCTCTACTTGCCGCCCGCCCCGTGAGGGGTGTTCGCCGTTCTTCCGAGGACTCCCCGGTGATGGCCGGATCGTAGTCTGTGGGTCAATCCTAGCGGTTCAAGCGTCGACGGCTCACGAGGAACGCGATGATGCCGAGCGCGAGCAGGAGCCCGCCGATGTACGGCGTCGCCCCGGCCGAGAAGCCGGTGAAGGCGAGACGGATCGGGTCGACCGCCGCGCTGAAGCTCGCGGAGTCGTCGTTGTTCGCGAGGTCGAAGTCGGCGAGGGTGTTCGCCGCGAGCGCGACCACGAGGCCGCTCGAGCCGGCCCCGGTCGCCTGGGCGGCAATCACGAGAGTCGCGGTGTCGCCGAGCGCGAGCGTGGGCACCAATGAAGGGGACACCCGATGTACCCCGATAGACCGGAGAACGGATGGCCCGCCGGGGTCCGCGCCGCGCGACCTGCCAGACTGAGGCGATGACCGAGGCCGAACCGCCCACCGTCGCCGGCGGCTCCCTCACCGTGCTGATCGCGCTCGGCTCCAACCTTCTGGTCGCGATCGCCAAGACGGTGGCGTCCGTCATCACCGGCTCCGCCTCCATGGTCGCCGAGACGGCGCACTCGTGGGCGGACTTCGGCAACGAGATCTTCCTCCTCATCGCCGACCGGCGCTCGACGAAGGCGCGCGACGAGCCGCACCCGCTCGGCTACGGCCGGGAGGCATACGTCTGGTCGATGATCGCGGCCTTCGGCATCTTCACCGCGGGGTCCATCGTCTCGATCAGCCACGGAATCCAGCAGCTGATCGCGCCGGAAGACGCCACCAACTTCGGCATCGCCTACCTCGTGCTCACCGTCTCGTTCCTGCTCGAGAGCTTCTCGTTCGCGCAGGCCTTCCGTCAGGCCAGGCGTGGCGGCATCGACCGCGGAACGAGCGCCGGGGTCTATGCCCTCACCAGCTCGAATGCCACGCTGCGCGCGGTGTTCGCCGAGGATGCCGCGGCACTCGTCGGCCTGCTGATCGCCTTCCTCGGCATCCTGCTGCACCAGCTGACCGCCCTCGCGGTGTTCGACTCGATCGGTTCGATCCTGGTCGGCGTGCTTCTCGGCGGAGTGGCCGTCGTGCTCATCGACCGCAACCGCAGGTTCCTCGTCGGCGAGATGCCGGATGCCCGGCTGCGCAACGAGGTGCTGCGCCGGCTTCTCGACCAGCCGGAAATCGACCGGGTCACCTACCTGCACCTGGAGTTCGTCGGACCGGGAAGGGTCTTCCTGGTCGCCTCGGTCGACATCGTCGGTGACGACACGGAGACCCACGTCGCATACTCGCTTCGCCGGATCGAAGAGACGCTCACCAGGAGCGAGCACATCCAGGAGGCCCTGCTCTCGCTCTCGACGCCGGATGAGGCGTCCCTGGACCCCGACCGTCCCTAGACCTGCCGCAGGGGCCCGGTGCTTCCGGCCCGTGGCCGGTGCCCGGCGCGGCCGGTTCGATTCAGCCCTTCACCGCCCCGGCGGTCAGGCCCTGCACGATGTATCGGCTGGCGAATGCGAAAAGGACCATCGTCGGCACGATGGTGAGAACGGCTGCCGCCGACATCGATCCCCAATCGATGTTGTAGCTGCTGATGAAACCGTTGAGAGCCGTGGGGATGGTCTTCTTGCCGTCGCTGTTGATGAGGGTCACGGACAGGAACAGTTCGTTCCAGCAGTTCACGAAATTGAAGATGAATGCCGCGACGATCCCGGGCTTCATCACCGGTACGAGAACTCGGAAGAGGGCACCGACCCGGGAGCAGCCATCGATCATCGCGGCCTCCTCCAGGGCGTCCGGCACGTTCGCGAAGAATCCCCGCAACATCACGGTGCAGAAGGGGATGCATACCGCGATGTAGATCAGCGTCAGGCCGACCCTGTTGTCCACCAGCCCGAGGCTCGTGAACATGAGGTAGAGCGGTCCGAGTGCGATGAAAGACGGGATCATCTGCGTCACCAGGAATCCCATGAGCAGGGCGCCCTTGCTGCGGAACTCGAAGCGTGCGAGCACATAGGCAGACATCAACGAGATGAGGGTGGCGACGAGCGCGGCCGTGATCGAGACCACGAGGCTGTTGGCGACGTAGACGCCGAACTGCGACTTGCTGAACAGGCCGGCGTAGTTCTCGAGCGAGAAGACCTTCGGCCAGTAGGTGAGGGGGTAGCTGAAGACCGAACCGGGCGACTTGAACGAGGTGACCGCGATCCAATACAGCGGAAAGAGGGTGATGACCAGCCACAGCGCGAGGAACGCGATCCGGACGGCCTTAGCGAGGGGAGTCTCCCTGGTGATCATGAGAGGTCGCCCTTCTTTTCGCGGCTGGCGGTGAGGAAGAAGATCGAGAAGAGCACGAGCAACCCGACGACGATGAGGCCGAGCGCGGAGGCCTGACCGTAGTCCCCTCGCTGCGTCGTGGCGATCATCCAGGTGGTCACGATGTGGGTCTGGTTGGCTGGACCTCCGCCGGTCATGCCGTAGATGATGTCTGGAAAGTTGAAGATCCAGATCACCCGCAGCAGCACGGTGAGCGAGAGCGTGATGCGGATGTACGGCACGATGACCTGGAACAGGGTGCGCGCCTTGCCTGCCCCATCCAGCGCCGCCGCCTCCAGTATCTCGTCGGGAACCGACTGCAACGCCGCGAGGATGATGATGGCGAAGAAGGTCACGCCGTACCAGACGTTCGCGATGATCACCGCGACCATCGCCGTCTTCGGGTCGGCAAGCCACGGAATGGGGCTGTGGATGATGCCGGCCTTGCTCAGCAGGTCGTTGATCACCCCGAACTCGCTGTTGAACATCCAGCGGAAGAGGATTCCGATGAGGAATCCGGAAATAGCCCACGGAAAGAAGATGAGCGCCTGGTACAGCCCGCGAAACGGGAACTTGCGCCGCAACCACAGCGCGATCGCGAAACCGATGACGAACTGCGGCACGATTGACGCGACGACCCACACCACCGTGTTGCCGAGCACGGTGTAAAAGGTGGGGTCGGCGAAGATCGTCTGGAAGTTCTTGAAGCCCACGAACGCGGTGTCGGTGAGGTTGTTGAGGTTCCAGTTGCGGAACGCCATCTGGCTGCCAGACACCATCGGGTAGTAGATGAAGACGGCCACGAAAAGAACGGCCGGCGCCATGAAGGCCACCATCGTCGCACCACGGCGCACCGTGAACGCCCGCCGTCGACGGATCGACCGCGGCTCGGCGGCGCCGACCGCCGCGGCGGGGCCGGGGGCACCCGTCGCGGCCGACGGATGCCCCTTCGTCGCGTTGTCGAGCTTCGTCATGGTCGACGACCGTTTCGCATCAGCGACGGATTCATTTCGTCTTCCACTTGTCGGTCCAGTAGGTGTCCCAGCTCGCGAGCAGTTCCTTCTGGGTCATCTGCCCGATGAGCACCTTCTGCACCTCGGAATCCGACTTCTGAATCCACTCGGTCCACCAGGCGGAGTCGCGCGGCTGAACGACGGACACGTACTTGTCCGGGTGCTCGGTCATCGTGAGGTAGCTCGCCCAGGCGCCGGTCTTGTAGAACGGGCTGTCGGCCGCGCTCTTCAGGATGGGGACCAGGCTGTTCTTCTGACTGAAGGTGGTGGACGCCTTGCCTTCGGAGAGGAACTCGATGAGTTTCGCCGCCTCGGCCTTGTGGGTGCTCTTGGCCGCCGTGCCCCAGCCGGCCGTTGCCATCGGCTGCACGGCGATGCCCGACGGGCCGGCGAGCAGCGGCGCGGTGCTCCACTGGGCCGGGGTGATCGCGTCGGACTCGCCGACGGTGGCGATCACTTCGGGGTCCTGCAGCAGGAAGGCCGTTGAACCGCTCGAGAAGCCCTGCACCATCTCGGGGTAGCCCCAGGCCACCGATGACGGCGGCGAGGCCTTGCTGAACAGCGTGAAGTAGGTCTTCAACGCGTCCGCGGCCTCCGGGGCCGAGAAGATCGTCTTGCCGTTGGTGAGCTTGAAGGCGTTGTCGTGATCCAGGTTCTTGGCCACGTAGGCCTCGATCGCGACCACGACGTTCGAGTTGGCATTCGTGCCGCCGCGGAAGGCGTAGCCGAACTGGTTCTTGGCGGGATTCTGCAGGGCCGTCGCCTGGTGGAGCAGCTCGCTCCACGAGGCCGGAGGTCCGTCGAAGCCCGCCGCCTTCACGAGGTCCGTGCGGTAGAAGAGGCTGAGACCGTAGAAGCCGTATGGCACGTAGTAGGTCTTGCCCTTGGCATTCTTCGCGTACTTGGCGGCGTTCTCGGTGAGGTCGCCCCAGCCCTTCCAGCCCGTGAGCTGGCCGCTCATGTCGGAGAGCCAGCCGTTGGTCGAGAACGGCCCGACGGTGATGTCGCGAACCTCCACGACATCCACCCCGCTTCCCGACTGAAGCATCTGCTGGATCTTCTGGTCTGCCTGGTCGGTTGGCGGGGAGATGAGATCGACACTGATCTTCGGGTTCGCCTTCTCGAAGTCGGCGATGAGCACCTTGAGCACCTTGGTTCTGACCGGGTTGGTGAGGCTCTCCACCATCTGCAGGGTCACCTTTCCCCCGCTCTCGGCCGGCGCGGAGCATCCGGAGAGCAGGAGGGCGGCCACGAGGCCGATCCCCACGAGCGACAGCACTTGTTTCTTCTTCACTGTTTCCTCTTTTCCTTTGGGTGGAGTTTCTTGGGTGGAGTTTCTTGGGTGGAGCGTTGGTCGGGACCCGGAACCGGTCATTCGCCCTGTGCGGCCTCCGCCAGGGCGGCGAGGACGGGCACGCAGCGGTCGGCGAACTCCTCGAAGTCCGCTGCGGTGTTGTAGACGTGGGCGGAGAGGCGGAAGTATCCGATTCCGGCGAAGCTCGTGAATGCCGCCTCGATGCCGAGTTCTGCCGCGACCCGGTCTCGCAGGGCGTCCGCCTCCGGATGCGATGTTCCGAGCCCGGTCGGCAGCCGCACGAGTCGCAGCGCGTTCACCGGTGCCCCGACATCCACGCGGTGGTCTTCTCCCGTGAGGCTCGTGAAGGCGGCGGCGATCGTGGCCTCGGCATAGTCGGCCAGGGCCGTCAGGTAGCGGCGCGCGGCATCCCATCCCCAGGTCGAATCGATGAAGTCGAGCGCTGTCGGAGCGGACAGATAGGCGGTCGCGTCGATCGTGCCCTGGGTGTCGAAACGCTCCGGGAAGTGCTGCGGCGCGCCCCACGAATCGATGAGCGGATACAGCTCGTCGCGCAACGGCCCGCGGGCGATGAGCGCCGCGGTGCCGCGTGGTGCGCACCCGAACTTGTGGAGATTGCCGACCCAGAAGTCGCAGTCGAGGCCGACGAGAGGATCGGCGACGAGACCGGGAACGTGCGCGGCATCCACCAGCGTGGCGATGCCCCGCTCCCTGGCAACCGCGGCCACGGTGTCCGCCGGCAGGAAACGAGCCGTGGCAGACGTGATCTGGTCCACGACGATGAGGCCGGTCTTGTCGCCGAGTTCGGCGACGATCGCATCATGCGCCTCCGCTGTCGTGGCGCCGAGCGGCACCCTTGCCGTTCTCACGGTGCCGCCCCACCGACGGGCGAGCCGCTCGGCACCCATGGTCACCGCACCGTACCCGTGGTCGGTCACCACGATCTCCAGTCCGGGCGTCACCGGCAGGCTCGAGTAGACGACGCTGGCGCCCGCGCTCGCGTTCGGCACCAGGGCGAGGTCGCCGGCATCCGCTCGGAGGAAGGCGGCGATGGCGTCGCGCGTTGACGCGACCTTCGCGGGAAGCGCCGGAAACCAGAGCACCGGGGCGGCATCCATCTCGGACCTCAGCCGGCTCTGCTCCTGCTGTGCCACGAGAGGCACGGCACCGAACGAGCCGTGGTTCACGTGCAGGATGTCGGGCGAAAGCGTCCAGGCGGTGCGGGCGAGGCTGCCATCGCCGAGTCGCAGCGGGGAGGGCGCGATCGCGGTCATCGTTTCGGTCATCCCGGTGGTATTCCGTCCTGTCGTGGTGCGTCGTTGCACTCACCCTAGTAAGTCATCATATGACTTTGGTGAATTTGATGTTTCAGTTGTGTAAAATCGACCGAATAACGACAAGTGATCAAACCTCTTGAGCGGACGCGCGAGTTCGGTCGGGCCGCTACTCTGGGGCTACGCGAGAGAAAGGCGAGTCATGTCGGCAGTCGACGACGCGTTCCACGGGCTGCGCCAGATGATCGCCTCCGGGCGTCTCGTCGCCGGGCAGAAGTTTCCAGCCGAGGCCGAGCTCTGCGAGGAGCTCGGGGTCTCCCGGGGCTCGCTGCGTGAGGCGGTACGGATGCTCGCCGCCCTCGGAGTGATCGAGTCTCGCCACGGGTCCGGCACCTACGTCTCCGCGTTGCGAGCCGCCGATCTCGTCGGGGTACTCGCGCTCACGGTCGACCTGCTCCCGCTGTCCGGCCTCCTCGACATGTATGAGCTGCGGCGGGTGCTCGAGACTCACGCCGCGGTGCAGGCGGCCGCCCGCATCACCCCGGAAACGGCGCTCGAGCTGCAACGGCTCATCGACGAGATGGAGGCCACCGACGACCCGGCAACGGCATCCGCCCTCGACGCCGAGTTCCACCAGACCATCGCGCAGACCGGGGGCAACCCGACGCTTGTGGCCCTCCTCAATGTGTTCCGGTCACGGTCACGCGCCTACCAGGTGTTCACCCTCCCGCAGGGCCCGGAGTTGAAAGACATCAGCGACCGCGGGCACCGGGCGATCGCGAGCGCCATCATCGCCCACGACCCGACCGCCGCATCCACGGCCGCCGCGGCCCACGTCGCCCTGACGGAATCGTGGTTGCGGCAATTCCAGCTCGAGCTTGAGCCTTTGCCACAACTCCCGGGCGACGCGGGTTAGGTCGGATCCGGCAGCGCGAGCTCGAGCCCGGAGGAGACGATCTCGAAGGCCGAGGAAACATAGTCGGCGAGGGGGCCGCGACCGATGCCGTCCCGCGCCCACACCGTCCAGGCCGCCGAGAGGGCGCCGGAGATCGCGCTCGCTGCGCTGAGCACGAGCAGGTCGCCTGCCGGCCGCGAGAGCTGCCGCGCCAGGAATGAGGCAATCACGTCCGAGCGCCGGGCGAGGCGCACGAGGCCGGATGACCGGGTTTCCGCCCTGGTCCCCATCACGTCGTCCTGGGTGAGGGCGAGCGGCACGCGGTCGACCTCGATATCGGCGACCACCCGCAGCGCGGCATCCCGCACCGCGGCGAGCGCCGGAACGCCGGGCGGCACGTTGCTGAGCTCCTCGGCGAGGCGGTCGATCCCCGCGTCGAGTTCCACCCAGAGCAGGTCGCTCTTCGCGCCGAAATAGTTGAAGAAGGTGTTGCGGCTGACGCCGGCGCGCTGGGCGATCTGCTCGATGGTGGTGAGAGCGTAGGTGTTCTCCAGGAACAGCTCGGCCGCGGCATCCTCAAGCGCCAGGCGCGACGTCGTGCGCGGGCGCCCGACCGAGTTGCGAGAATCCATGTCCACCTCCGGGCGGTGCAATAATGTACTCAGTCCAATAATAGCCGTTCAGCAGAGAGCCCGTCCGTGAAACGCTTCGTCGCCCCCCTCATCGCCATCGTCTCCGTCGCTCTCCTCGTGGCCGGCTGCAGCACCACCTCCACCCCCTCGTCCGACGGCAAGCCCGTCGCCGGCGGCACCCTCGTCTATGCGACCGGGGACGCCGAGCCCACCTGCCTCGACCCGCACGTGGGCGGCAACTACCCTCAGGCGCTCGTGGCCACCCAGTACCTCGAGTCCCTCGTCTCCAAGAACACGGCCGGGGACATCATCCCGTGGCTCGCCACCAAGTGGAGCGAGTCCGCCGACGGCCTGAGCTGGGATTTCGCGCTGCGCACGAACGTGAGGTTCACCGACGGCACCCCGTTCGAGTCGGATGCCGTGGCCGCGAACGTCGCCCACCTGCAGGACCCGGCGACCGCGTCATCCACCGGGTACCTCGCGCTGCAGAAGGTGACGGGAGTCACCGCCGTCGACGCGCACACCGCGCGCATCACCCTGAGCAGCCCGGACAGCGCGCTGCTCGACTCCCTCTCCCAGCCTTGGCTCGCGATCGAATCCCCCACCGCGCTGAAGCGCAGCCAGGCGGCCAACTGCGAGTCCCCGGTGGGCACCGGCCCGTTCGTCGTGACGAAGTGGACACACCAGCAGTCGATCTCGCTCGTGCGCAACGAGGGCTACACCTCCCCGCCCGCTGACGCCGCCCACACCGGCAAGGCCTACCTCAAGGCGATCGACTGGCGCTTCCTGCCCGACTCCGCCTCGCGCTATGCGGCCCTCACGGCCGGAACCGTCGACGCGATCGACAACGTGCAGCCGGACACCCTCGTCGCCGCGAAGAAGAGCAAGGACATCGTCGCCCTCGACGCGCCGCGCCCCGGCGCCTCCAATCGCATCGAACTGAATTCGAGCATCGCGCCGTTCGATGACGCGAGGGTGCGTGAGGCGTTCATCCGCTCGGCCAACGTCAACGACGCCGTCACGAGCCTGTTCTTCGGAACCGCCAAGCGGTCCTACTCCGCGCTCTCGAGCGTCGAGAAGTTCGGCGTCTCAGAGCCGAAGCTGTTCGGCTACGACCAGAAGGCGGCGGCCACACTCCTCGACGCGGCCGGCTGGGGCACGAAGAACGCCGACGGGTACCGCACGAAGAACGGCAAGGTGCTTGAACTCGACTTCCCGGTGAGCACCAACCAGTCGATCCCGGCCGAGCAGTCGCTCTTCGAACAGCTGCAGGCCACCAGCAAGCAGGCCGGCTTCAAGGTGAACCTCCACCCGCTCGACCTCTCCAGCTGGTACGGCGCCCTCGGCAAGAACCAGTACAACCTGGTGAGTGCCCCGTACACGAAGGTCGGACCGGATGTGCTGCGCATCCTCTTCGACAGCGCCGGCACCAACCCAGCGCCGAGCGGCTACTTCGCCAACCACTCCCAGGTGAAGGATCCCGCCCTCGACGCGCTGCTGGAGAAGGCGGCGCAGGCCTCGGACAAGACCGAGCGCGCGAGCCTCTATCGGAAGGCGCAGGAGATCGTGCTGAGCGGCTACTACATCCTTCCGCTCTACGATCAGCAGAACCACTTCCTCCAGCGCTCCCTCGTGAACGGGCTGCGCGCCATGCCGACGGTGTCCACGCCGACGATGTACGACGCGTGGCTCTCCCGGTAGCCGCAGCACCCGCGGTACGGCGCGGCCCCCTCCCGTGGCTGCTCGTGCGGCTCGGGGGCGTCGTCTTCGTGCTCTGGGCCGTCGCCACGGTCACCTTCTTCGCCATCCGGCTGATCCCCGGGGACCCGGCCGAGGCGGTGCTCGGCGGCCCGGGCTCCCAGGCCAGCGCCGCCGCCCTCGCCCAGGTGCGCGCCGACTACGGGCTCGACCTGCCGCTTCCGTTGCAATACCTGCACTACCTCGGTCGACTGGCCGCCGGGGACCTCGGCCGGTCGTACTCGCTGCGCGAGCCGGTCACCACGGTGATCGGGCAGAATCTCGGCGGGACGCTGCTGCTCGCGCTGCTCTCACTGCTCACCGCGGCCATCATCGCCCTCGCCCTCGCCGCCTGGTCGACCAAGGGCGGCCGCTGGGCATCGGCGGTGACGTGGGTGCTCGAGGTCGTGTCGGCGGCGGTGCCGCACTTTTGGCTCGCGATCTCGCTCATCCTGCTCTTGTCCACCACGCTCGGCTGGCTGCCCCCGGTGAGCGTCCCGGGCCCCGCGGGCCTCGCGCTTCCCGTGCTCACCCTCGCCATCCCGCTGGCCGGATTCCTCGGCCAGGTGATGCGCGAGTCCCTCCTCGACGCGCTCGCCTCGCCGTTCGTGCTCGCGGCCCGTGCCCGTGGCGAGAGCGAGGCCGGCGTGTTCTGGCGGCACGCGCTCAGGCACGCGGCGATCCCGGCGATCGGCCTCGTCGGCTGGGCGTTCGGCGCCCTGATCAGCGGAGCGGTCGTCGTCGAAACGATCTTCGCGCGGCCCGGGATCGGGCGAAGCCTCCTCTCGGCCGTGCAGCTGCGCGACGTGCCGCTGGTGATCGGGGTGGTGCTCGTCGTGGCGCTCGGCTACATGCTCGTCACGACCCTCACGGATCTCGCCGACCGCATTGTCGACCCGCGCCTCGTCGACCCGCGCCTCGCCCGCCCGGCGGCCGCGCGTCGGGTCACCGAGCGCCAGGGGCGGGCATGAGGAGGCCCGCCGTCATCGTCGCCGCCGCGGTGCTCGCCTTCCTGGTCTTCGCCGCCCTGTTTCCCGGCGTCATCGCGCCCGGCGATCCGCTCGCCATCCACCCCCTCGACAGCTTCCGGGCGCCCTCATTCGCTCACCCGTTCGGAACAGACGAATCCGGCCGGGACATTTTCACGCGCATCATCCACGGCACTGGCGCGTCGCTCACGATCGGGCTGTCGGCGACCGCGATCGGCGTGGGGCTGGCCCTCATCCTCGGGCTGCTCTCCGGGCTCGGGCCGCGCTGGCTCGACTTCGGCACGACCCGGTTTCTCGAGGTGCTGTTCGCGTTTCCCGGCCTGCTGCTCGCGCTGCTCTTCATCGTGATCTACGGTCCGGGCGTGGTCACCTCCACGATCGCCGTCGGGCTTGCGACCGCGCCTGGGTATGCGCGCATCATCCGAAGCCAGGTTCGGGTGGTGCGGCGAGCGCCCTACCTCGAGGCGGCACTCGTGCTCGGCCGGAGCCCGGCCCATCGCCTGGTGCGACACCTCCTGCCGAACGTGGCCGGATCCCTCTTCGTGCTCGTGACGCTCGGCATCGGGCAGTCGATCGTCTGGGCGTCGTCGCTCAGCTACCTCGGCCTCGGCGCCGTGCCGCCCGCCGCCGAGTGGGGCGCGATGTTGTCGGCCGGCCGCACCTACCTCGGCTCCTTTTGGTGGATGACCTTCTTCCCCGGCCTCTTCATCGTGCTTGCCGCGGTCGGCACCACCCTGCTCGGGCGCGGAATCCAGCAGCGGACACGGCTCGGATGACCGCCCTCGTTTCCGTGCGCGATCTCGCCGTGTCGTTCGGCGGCACGACCGTCGTCTCCGGGGTCGACTTCGACATCGAGGCCGGGCAGTGCGTCGCCGTCGTGGGCGAATCCGGCTCGGGCAAGAGCGTGACCGCCCGCGCGCTGCTGGGCCTCACCGGCGGGTCGGTAAGCGCGGCGGAGATGCGCTTCGACGGCACAGACCTCCGCGCGGCCTCCCCCACGCGGCTCCGCCGGCTGCGCGGACGGGAGATCGGATTCGTGTCGCAGGGCGCGCTCGTGGCGCTCGACCCGCTCCGGCCCGTCGGGCGGGAGATCGAGGACTCGCTGCGAATCCACACCGCGCTCGGCGCCGCCCAGCGCCGGGAACGCGCCATCGAGCTGCTCGCCGAGGCGGGCGTTCCGCAGGCGGCGGAGCGAGCGGCCCAGCGACCCGACGAGCTCTCCGGCGGGCTTCGCCAGCGTGCGCTGATCGCCTCCGCGATCGCGCTCCGGCCGCGCCTGCTCATCGCGGACGAGCCGACCACGGCGCTCGACACGACGGTGCAGGCCGGCATCCTCGACCTGCTCGAGAGCCTCCGCGACGCGGGGACGGCGATCCTCCTGATCAGCCACGACCTCGCCGTCGTGAGCCGGCTCGCCTCCCACCTCGTTGTCATGGCCGAGGGGCGAGTGGTGGAGAGCGGACCGGCCGAGCGGGTTCTCGCCGAGCCGCGGCATCCGTACACCCGCCGGCTGATCGCGGCGGTGCCGACGGATCGCCCGCGCTTTCACCGGCTCACGGCCGCGCCACAGGTCGCCCAGCCACCCGTGGACCACGACGTGGTGCTCTGCGCCACCGGACTCCGGCGCGAGTTCGGCTCGCGAGTGGCGGTCGACGGGGTGGGGTTCGTCCTCGAGCGCGGAAAGACGCTCGGGATCGTCGGCGAGTCGGGATCGGGCAAGACCACCGTCGCCCGCCTCGTGCTCGCCCTCGACCGACCGGATGCCGGCGAGGTTCGCCTGCCCGGCCGGCCGTGGAGCACCCTGACCGAGTCGCAGCGGCGTGGGCATCGGCCCGGCATCGGCGCGATCTACCAGGACGCCCTCAGCTCGTTCGACCCGCGGCTCACCGTCGGCCAGATCCTCGCGGACGCGCTGAGCGACGGGCGGTCGCGACGCGCAACGCGCGAGGTCGTCGAGCTGATGGCGTCGGTCGGCCTCCCGGCGTCACTCGCCTCCCGCCGCCCGCGGCTGCTCTCGGGCGGCCAGCAGCAGCGGGTGGCGATCGCGCGGGCGATCGCGCCGAAGCCGCACATCCTCGTCTGCGACGAACCGGTGTCGAGCCTCGACGTGTCTGTACAGGCCCAGGTTCTCGACCTGCTCGACGATCTCCAGCGCTCGCTCGGCCTGAGCTACCTCTTCATCACCCACGACCTCGGTGTGGTGCGCCATATGAGCGACGACCTGCTCGTGATGCAGCACGGCCGGGTGCTCGAGGCCGGGCCCACCGAGTCCGTGTTCTCCCGTCCGCAGCACGACTACACGCGCGCGCTCCTCGACTCGGCTCCGCGCATCGGGTGAGGGTGGCGGGGTGGACCCGCCGGGGGTGTCCGGTTCCTGGCCCCACTGGTCGGCGCTCGTCGTGGGCCCTGCCCGCGGCCTCTTCTCCCCGGCTCGCCCTGTGGAAAGAAGTTCTCCACAGATCCGTGCCGCACTATTCGAATATATGTTCGAATGTGGGAGAATTCTGGCATGGAAAACCTCATGTCGGCCTTCGCGGATTCGGCCGCGGCCCTCTCCGCGCTGAACCCGGATTCCGAGGCCCTCGCCGGTCTCGACGACGACGGCGTGCTCGGCGCAATGGCGCTGGTCGTCGCCCACCGACGACACCTCGACATCTACGCGACGGCGATCGCCGGCGAACTGGCAGTCCGCTCGCGCCGCGAACTCGGCCAGTCCGGTCTTGCCCAACGCCAGGGATTCGTCAACCCCGAGGCGCTCCTGCAGTCCGTCTCCCAGGTGTCGCGTGCGGAGGCGACGAAGCTCGTGCGGATCGGGGTGATCATGGCCGGCGCGTCCCCTGGCGCCGACGAGGGCGGGGATCGGGGCTCTGGGAACTGGCCCCCTGAGGGCGACGCGCCCTGGCAGTCCGCGATCGTCGCCGCCATCGCGCGGGGAGCCGTGTCGACGGATGCCGCGGAGGCGATCCGCCGCGGTCTCGGCGACGCGGATGCCGCTGTCACCCCGGCGGCGCTGGGCGCTGCCTTCGAGGAATTGCTCGGCCAGGCCGGCAGCGTCACCGTGGACCAACTCCTCCGGCGCGCCAGGCAACTCCGCGACGGGCTGGATGCCGACGGCGTGGCACGGCGGCAGAAGCAACAGCGGGATGACCGCTGCGTGAAGCGGTGGATCCGCGACGACGGCATGTACGCGGTGTGGGCCGTGCTCGATCCGGAGGATGGGCGCGCTGTGTTCGCCGCGTTCGACCACCTCCTCAGCCCGCGGCGAGGAGGGCCGAGATTCGTCGACCCGGTCGAGCGCGCCCGAGCGGAGGCGATCCTCGAGGACCCGCGCACCGATGTCCAACTCGCGGCCGACGCGCTCGTGGCCATGGTGCGCCTCGCCGTCGACGCCGACCCCGGCACGCTCTTCGGAAGGCACCGACCCGCCGTTCGAGTGCTCGTGACGGACGGAACCATGAGGGCGCAGGCAGGACGCGGACACCTGGAAGGCGGGACCGATCCGGTGGCCTACGAAACCATCTCCCGGTACATCTGCGACAACGGACTCATCGGCGTCGAGTTCGACGACGACGGCCAGTGCGTGAATGTCGGCCGGGACAACCGCCTCTTCACCGAGAGGCAACGCGTGGGACTCGCGGCCAGGGACGGCGGATGCCGCTTCCCCGGCTGCGATCGACCGCCGTCCTGGTGCGAGGCCCATCACATCCGGCACTGGCATCGGGATCACGGCAAGACAGACATTGCCGACGGCATACTCCTGTGCCGTTTCCACCACATGCTCGTCCACAACAACCACTGGCAGATCCTGCGCGACCGGGGTAGCTAATGGCTGAAGCCCCCGGCCACCGAGGATCCCGCCCAGCGACTTCGGCCGATGCCCGGCAAGAGCCTGGCCCTCGAGCAGCTGCGCGAGGAACGGATCGTGGTCTGAGCGACCGGCAGCCGACCGGCGAGCGCGCGAGCGGCAGATCGCGCGGCGGGCCGCGGTTCGGCCGCCGGTTGTAGAATCGGACACGATCCCCCCATTCAGGCACCTCTTCACTGACTCGGTGCCGCACATACAGAACCGGAGCGCCCCGTGGCCGACATCTCTGCCTCGCCCATTCCCGACAAGCCGGCCCTCGAGGGGCTCGAGGCTAAGTGGGATCGCCACTGGCAGCAGGAGCAGACCTACCGGTTCGACCGGGAGACGGCCACTCGCGGCAATGTGTTCAGCATCGACACTCCCCCGCCGACCGCGTCCGGCAGCCTGCACATCGGCCACGTGTTCAGCTACACCCACATGGACCTCGTTGCCCGGTTCGAGCGCATGCGCGGCAAGAGCATCTTCTACCCGATGGGCTGGGACGACAACGGACTGCCCACCGAGCGCCGGGTGCAGAACTACTACGGCGTGCGCTGCGACCCGTCGCTGCCCTACGACCCCGACTTCGTCCCGCCGCTCGAGGGCGGCGCAGCGGCCGACGGATCCGGCTCGACCGGCAAGGCCGCCGACCAGCTGCCGCTCTCCCGCCGCAACTTCATCGAGCTGTGCGAACGACTCACCGTCGAAGACGAGAAGCAGTTCGAAGACGTGTGGCGCACGCTCGGCCTCAGCGTGGACTACTCGCTCAGCTACCGCACCATCGGCGACGAGGCCCAGACCGCCGCCCAGCGCGCCTTCCTGCGCAACCTCGCCCGCGGCGAGGCGTACCAGGCGGATGCGCCCACCCTCTGGGATGTCACGTTCCGCACGGCGGTGGCGCAGGCCGAGCTCGAGGACAAGGAGCAGCCGGCGGCCTACCACCGCCTCGCATTCCACGGAGCCGACGGGGACATCCACATCGAGACCACGCGACCGGAGCTGCTGCCGGCGTGCGTGGCCCTCGTCGCCCACCCAGACGACGAGCGCTACCAGCATCTCTTCGGCACCACGGTGACGACTCCGCTCTTCGGCGTCGAGGTGCCGGTGCTCGCCCACCACCTCGCCCAGAAGGACAAGGGATCGGGAATCGCCATGATCTGCACCTTTGGCGATATCACCGACGTCGTCTGGTGGCGCGAACTCGACCTGCCCAACCGCACGATCATCGGGCGCGACGGCCGGATCATCGCGGAAGCCCCCGACGTGATCGTGAGCGACGACGCGAAGGCGGCCTACGCCGAACTGGCCGGCAAGACCGTGTTCAGCGCGAAGGCCAGGGTGGTCGAGTTGCTCACCGCCAGCGGCGAACTCATCGGCGAGCCCAAGAGGATCGTGCACTCGGTGAAGTTCTTCGAGAAGGGCGACAAGCCCCTCGAGATCGTGTCCACCCGCCAGTGGTACATCCGCAACGGCGCTCGCGACGAGACTCTGCGCGCCAAGCTGCTCGAACGCGGCCGCGAGATCAACTTCGCGCCCGACTTCATGCGCGTGCGCTACGAGAACTGGGTCAACGGCCTCACCGGCGACTGGCTCATTTCCCGCCAGCGCTTCTTCGGTGTGCCGATCCCGGTCTGGTATGAGCTCGATGCCGATGGCGAGAAGGGCGCGGTCATCGTGCCGAGCGAGAGTGCGCTGCCGGTCGACCCCGCATCCGCCCCGGCCCCCGGCTACGACGAAACCCAGCGCGGGATGCCCGGCGGCTTCGTCGGCGAAGTCGACATCATGGACACCTGGGCCACGTCGTCCCTCACCCCGCAGATCGCCGGCGGATGGGAGCGGGATCCCGAGCTCTTCGACCTCGTCTTCCCGTACTCGCTGCGCTCACAGGGCCAGGACATCATTCGCACCTGGCTGTTCTCCACGATCCTGCGCGCCGAACTCGAGAACGGTTCGCTGCCCTGGAAGAACGCCGGCATCTCCGGCTTCATCGTCGACCCCGACCGCAAGAAGATGTCCAAGTCGAAGGGCAACGTCGTGACCCCGGCGGCCATGCTCGACGAGCACGGCTCGGATGCGGTGCGCTATTGGGCAGCCTCCAGCCGGCTGGGCACCGACGCGGCCTTCGATCCGCAGAACCCGAAGCAGATCAAGATCGGCCGCCGACTGGCCATCAAGGTGCTCAACGCGGCCAAGTTCGTGTACTCGTTCCCCGTGCCGGAGGCGCTGATCGCGTCAGGCGGGGCCGACGAGGCCGTCGCCGCGAACCTGATCACCAATCCCCTGGACATCGATGTTCTCGCCGAGCTCGCCACCGTCGTGGAGATCGCGACGAACTGCTTCGAAGACTTCGACCACGCCCGGGCGCTCGAGGTGACCGAGCGGTTCTTCTGGACCTTCTGCGACGACTACCTCGAACTCGTGAAGGAACGGGCATACGGATCGGCCACGGCATCCGAGCAGGCCTCCGCGGTGGCAACCCTGCGAACGGGCCTCGATGTGCTCCTGAGGCTGCTCGCGCCGTTCATCCCGTTCGCCACGGAGGAGGTCTGGTCGTGGACCCACGACGGCTCCGTTCACCGCGCGGCCTGGCCGACCGCACCCACCCAGGCTCACGCCACCGGGCTCCTGGGTGCCGTGGGCCAGGCGCTCATCGGCATCCGCCGGGCCAAGACCGACGCGAAGGCGTCCCAGCGCACCGAGGTGACCTCGGCGACGATCACCGGTCCGGTGCTGCTGCAACAGGCGGTCAACGACCTGGCCGCCGTCGGACGCATCGCCAGCCTCACCTTCGCGATCGGCGACGACATTGCCGTGACCGACGTGGTGCTCGCCGAGCAGCCGGCCTGACAACCCCCACCACCGCAGAGAGACCGGAGGCCAACCGATGCAGCTAGGCACACGATGGGCGGTCGGCGCCGACACGCCGCCGCGCCTCCCCGAACCGGTCGTCGCGGCGATCCGCTCGATCGAGGCCGACCTGGCCGGCCTCGACACCAGCGGCTGGCGCTGGACCCTCACCTGGCTGGAAGGCCGGCCGGTAGCGGAGCTCGACGACGGCACGATCGTGCGTGTCAGCGCCGACGGCACGGTCGTCGTCACCGATCCCTCGGAGGACGGCACAGACGCGAGCTGAGCTTCCGCCAGCAGTCCAGCCGCACGGTCGCCGGCTGACCAGCAGCCGCACGGTCGCCAGCCGCACGGGCGAGCCGACCAGCCGCCAGCTGCCAACCGCCAGCTGGCAGCTGGCAGCTGCCGCAGTATCAGCACCCGCGCTGAAGTCCGGCTCTGAAATTCGCTCGGCCAAGGCCGGCGCCCCAGAACCCCGATGAGCCGGACGGGTGTCCTGGGGATCGTGCACAGGAGGAGGCGCTAGGACGCCGAGTGCAGGTCCGTGGAGCTCATCGGGGTGGTACTGGGGCAGGATGCCGGCGGCGCCGACACGAGAGGTCCCCCTCGAGACGAGGGACGGGTTCCGATTGACGACCGCTCGTGGCGAGTGCGTCAGCGGACCGGGTACGAAGCCGATTCGGGATAGTACGGCGAGCGAAGAATTCAGCTCAGGATACCCGCATCGCCATGGATAGAGTACGGAGCAGCCGCACTTCGGCGTCACAAACCGTCGCAAATGCCCGAGCGTGTTCTTCACGTGTCATCAGGCCGCGATCGGCGCGCTTTCGAGCCCACCTCAGCATGGCGACACCGAGCACGATTACCGCGCGATCGAGGCCGCGAGGACGCGGGCGGCGCGCTGTCACCCCGGCGGTATTCACCCCGGCGGCGTTCACCCCGTCGGCGTTCACCCCGTCGGCGTTCACCCTGTCGGTTCTGCCGCGAAGGGCGAGTGTTGCTGTCATTGTCTTTTCACCTCTTCCTGGATCTCAATTTACGGTCGGCCACTGTCATTCCGGTGGCCGAATGGTTAACGGCGTGAGGCCGGACGATCATGGGTTTTCGCGAGGTTTCTGACGTGACTCGGCGTCATCCGGCGTCTCTTCCCCGTCGACGACGGGAAAGGCGTCGAAGTGGATCTGCACCGGCCTCGCGCCCGGCGCCTCCTGGCCCTTGTACTTCTCGATGTATTCGCCGTAGAGAGCGATCCAGGCGTCCACGAGTTCGCGCATCTGCTCCCTCGTGAGCCGGGTGTTCATGGTGCTCACTGTGCTGAGGTCGAGCCACTCCTCCGGCAGAAGGTCCGGGCCTCGCTCGAGGAAGTCGTCGAGAACCCGGGCGCGGCTCCGCTTCCATTCCCGCATGACGAGGTCCGTCGCGGCTCGGCCCACTGGGGTCGCGGTCGTCTCCTTCATCTCCCTCGACGACAGGTGGATCCCGACGGGGGTTCGCTCCCACCAGCGTTCGCGACCGGTGCCCTTGCCGCGCACCTCGCGCACGAAGCCGTGCTTCTCCAGCTGCCGCAGGTGGTAACTGGTAGCGCCGCTCGACTCGCCCAGCCGTTCGGCGAGGCCGCTCGCGGTGAACGAGCCGTAGGTCGAGAGCGTGTCGACGATGTGCACCCGCAGCGGATGCGCGAGCGCCTTGAGGGACTCGAGGTCGAGAGTGCGCCCCGCGAACGCCTTGTGGGCGTCGTCTTCTGGCGGCTCGGTATTCGGGTTCTCATCCATGGCGCAAAGATAGCATTGCAAAGATATCTTTGCAACAGTGTCTTTGCAGAGTTCTATTTGCAGAGAGTCCTTTGCAACTCCCGTGCGCTGTCGTCTCCGCGCCGGCATTCGGCCTAGGCTAGCCCGCATGGTTGAACAGAATCTCGCGCAGAACCCCTTCTTCGCGCCCAGCACCCTCCCCTACGGGCTGCCACCTTTCGCCGCCATTCGGGACGAGCACTACCGGCCGGCCTTCGAGAAAGGCATCGAGGAACACCTCGCCGAGATCTCGAACATCACCCGCCGCCGGGACATGCCCACCTTCGAGAACACGATGATCCCTCTCGAGAAGTCCGGGCAGACTCTCGAGCGCGTCGCCACCGTGTTCTTCAACAAGAGCTCGGCCGACAGCTCCGACTTCACGAACGAGCTCGAGGAGCAGATGGCCCCCATCCTCGCCGCGCACTCCGACGCGATCAGGCTCGACTCCGCGCTGTACCGGCGCATCAAGACCCTGCACGAGCAGCTCGATCAGCTCGACCTCGACGCGGAATCCCGCTACCTCGTCGAGCGCTATTACACCGAATTCACCCTTGCCGGGGCCGCCCTGGACGATGACCAGAAGGCCGCCCTGCGCGACTACAACCAGAAGCTCTCCACCCTCACCACGCGGTTCGAGAAGAACCTGCTCGCCGACACCAACGATCTCGCGGTGGTGATCGACGACGTCGCCGAGCTCGACGGGTTGGGCGCTGGCGAAATCTCCGCCGCGGGCGAGGCGGCCAGGGAGCGAGGTCTGGACGGCAAGTACCTCGTGACCCTGGTGCTGCCGACGGGGCATCCGTACCTCGACTCGCTCACCAACCGCGACGTGCGCAAGCGGATCATGGCTGCGTCCCGCTCGCGCGGCAGTCGAGGCGGCGACAACGACAATCGCGAACTCGTGCTGGAGATCACTCGCCTGCGCGCCGAACGGGCGCGCCTCCTCGGTTTCGAGAACCACGCGGCGTACGTCACGGCGGATGAGACGGCCAGGACGCCGGCGGCCGTCGCCTCGATGCTCGGTCGTCTCGCTCCCATCGCCGCCCGCAACGCCCGCGCAGAACTGGCCGACCTGCAGGCCCAGATCGGCGACGAGTTCGCCCTCGAGTCCTGGGACTGGGCGTACTACACCGAGAAGGTGCGCCAGGCGAAATACGACGTCGATACGGCGGCGATGCGTCCGTACTTCGAGGCCGAGCGGGTGTTGCGCGACGGGGTGTTCTTCGCTGCCACGCGCGTCTACGGGGTGACCTTCACCGAGCGCCCGGACCTCGTCGCCTACCACCCGGACGCGCGCGTGTTCGAGGTGAAGAACGACGACGGCTCCCCCGTGGGTCTCTATGTGCTCGACCTCTACACGAGGGACTCCAAGCGGGGAGGCGCGTGGATGAACTCCCTCGTCTCGCAGAACGACCTGCTCGATCATCCGGTCGTCGTCACGAACAATCTCAACGTGCCGAAACCGGCCCAAGGATCGCCCACCCTGCTCAGCTACGACGAGGTGAACACGTTCTTCCACGAGTTCGGGCACGCGCTGCACGGCCTGTTCGCCCGGGTCGCCTACCCCAAGTTCTCCGGCACGAACGTGTACCGCGACTTCGTCGAATTCCCGAGCCAGGTGAACGAGATGTGGATGCTGTGGCCGGAGATCCTGACTAACTACGCCGTGCACTTCGAGACCGGCGAACCCATGCCACAGGCATTCGTGGACAAGATCCGGGCATCCTCGGCGTTCAATGAGGGCTTCAAGACGAGCGAATACCTCGCGGCCGCCCTGCTCGACCAGGCCTGGCACCGCATCACGGCGGACGACACCGTCGCCGACGTTGCCGAGTTCGAGGCGGAGGCGCTCGCGGCGGTGGGCCTCGACAACCCGGCCGTGCCGACCCGATACTCGAGCGCCTACTTCGCGCACACGTTCTCCGGCGGGTACGACGCCGGGTACTACTCGTACATCTGGAGCGAGGTGCTCGACGCGGACACCGTCGACTGGTTCACCGAGAACGGCGGGCTCACCCGCGCGAACGGCGACCGCTTTCGTTCGCTGCTTCTCGGGGTCGGCGGGTCGAAGGATCCGCTGGAGGCGTACCGCGAGTTCCGCGGACGCGATGCCGTCATCGAGCCGCTGCTCAAGCGCCGGGGCCTGCTGGAGAGCTGAGGCTGAGGCAGCTGGGGCGAGACGACCGCGCCCGGATTCGGTGGCCGCGCAGGTGCTGGCGCGAGCGCGGGGTCACCGGTCGGGCGCGCCGTCGGGCGGGTGCGGTCACCTGTCGGGTGCGGTGTCGGTCGGGCGCTCGGCGCGGCGCCGCCAGCCCAACCAGAGCATGACGACCGCCCCCACGACGAGGCCCCAGAACGCGGAGCCGATGCCCGCCACCGTGATTCCGGACGCCGTCACGAGGAACGCGACGATCGCCGCGAGCCGGCTCGCTTCATCCTCAACCGCGGCCGTCACGGCGCCCACGAGGGCACCGAGCAGGGCCAGGCCGGCCACCGCCTGGATGAGCACGGGCGGTGATGCGGCGACGAACGCGGTGGCGACGCCCGCGAGCACCCCCAGCACGATGTAGGTCGCGCCGGCCGACACCGGCGCGATCCAGCGGCTGTCCCGGTCGGCCGCCGCCTCGGGCCCCGCTGTGAGGGCCTGCGTGAGAGCGGCGAGGTTGATCGGGATGCCGCCGAAGAGCGCCCCGGCACCGGAGAGCAACCCGGAGCCGATGAGCGCGGCACGCACCGGCGGACGGTAGCCGAAGTTGTGCAGGATGGCGGCGCCCGGGATGTTCTGGCCGGCCATCGTCACGATGAAGAGCGGGATGGCGAGGCTCACCACCACGAGCGGGTCGAAGACGGGTGCCACAAAGTCGAGTCTGGGCAGAAGCGATGCGCCGCGCAGCCAGCCGGAGTCGACGGTGACCGCGAGCAGGATGCCGGCGAGCACGATCGCCGCCGGCACCGCCCACCGCGGCGCGAGACGGTACAGCAGCAGCCAGACGAGAATCACGGGTATCGCCAGCAGCGGGATCTGCACGGCGGCCTTGACTGGAGCGAGGCAGAGCGGGAACAGGATGCCGGCGAGCATGGCGTTCGAGATCGGCCGCGGGATGCGGCCGATAAGCCTCTCGAGTGCCGGCCACAGGCCGACGAGCACGATGAGGGCGGCCGCGACGATGAACGCGGCGACGGCCTCGGCGAATCGCCCGGTCACCCCGGCCGTGGCCACGAGGAGAGCCGCCCCCGGCGTGCTCCAGGCGAATTTGAGCGGCACGCGATAGGCCGCGCTCAGCACGACGGAGAGCACCCCCTGCGCCACGCAGATCACGAGGAGGCCGGAGGCGGACTGCGAGCGGGTTGCTCCCACCGCGGCAAGGCCGGCGAGCACGATCGCGAACGAGCTGGAGAAACCGGTGATGGCCGCGACGATTCCCGCGGTGATCGGCTGGATGATGGCTATCGGACTTTCTCGAGACTGCCGGGGATTCCCTCAGCCTAGGGCCGCCCCCGCCGCTGCCACGCGGTCCAATCCGCAAGCGGTGGACCCGGCTAGCTGGTGGTTCCTGGCGACGTGACTCCTCCCGGTGGCGTGGCTCCTCCCGGCGGCGTGGCTCCTGGCGACCCGGTACCTGGCGACGTGCGTGGGCCAGTCCGGCGCTCCACGACCCTCGCGGCGGTGATCCTTCCGGCCGAGCGGTCGCCGACCACCACGACGGCGCTCCCCACCGCGAAGTCGGCGGCTGCGGCCGGCACCTTCGCCGTGCCGAATCGGGTGCCGCTGGTGATCGTCACGACGAGTGACTTGCCCGCTGCACTCAGCACCGTCCAGGTGGAGCCGTCGATCGCCGTAATCCGCCCGCGTACGGCCGCTCGCGTCGCGTCGGCGCCGACTCCGCCCGGCGCGAGCCCGGCGCCGGTGTCGGAGACCGGTGCCGCGGCCACAGCCGCGGGAGCGCCGCTCGAGACGCCCGCGCTCACCGCCCAGGCGGTCGCGCCGGACAGCAGGATCACCCCGATCACCGCGCCGACGATCCCCGCGGCACGCCGGTGCTCGCGGAAGACCCGCGGAATGCTGCGGAACGCCTCGGCCGGGGTGCGCTCCCACGGCAACGCGGGGCCGACGGAGTGGTCAGCCGCCACGGGGAGGTAGGGGTACTCGACGGTGTCGTCGAGGGAGGTGTCGTCGAAGGAGGTGTCGTCGAAGGAGGTGTCGTCGAGAGTTGGCTCGTCGAGCCGGGCATCGTGCCGTCGGGCGTTCGTGGTCATGCGACGACACAATCAGCCGCAGGTTTGCGCCCGCGCAGGATCGTGTTCGAGGAACGTAAGCGTGCCCGAGCTCCGCGGAGCTAGGCCGACTTCTCCTGGCGGATCGCCTTGTGAGGCACGATCGTCGGGGCGGCGTTCTCGAGCACGGCGGCGCGGGTCACGATCACCTGCGCGATGTCGTCGCTCGACGGCACTTCGAACATGATCGGGCCGAGCACTTCCTCCATGATCGACCGCAGGCCGCGGGCGCCGGTCTGGCGCAGGACGGCCAGGTCGGCGATGGCCTCGAGGGCGTCCTGTTCGAAGTCGAGCACCACGCCATCCAGTTCGAACATGCGCTGGTACTGGCGCACGAGGGCGTTCTTCGGCTTGGTGAGGATCTCCATGAGCGCGACCTGGTCGAGCGGCGTCACCGTGGTGACGACGGGCAGGCGGCCGATGAACTCGGGGATGAGACCGAACTTGTGCAGGTCTTCCGGCAGCACCTCGCCGAAGAGGTTGACGTCGTCGCCCTTGCTGTGCAGCGGGGCGCCGAAGCCGATGCCCTTTTTGCCCGCACGCTGGGAGATGATCTCCTCGAGCCCGGCGAAGGCGCCGGCCACGATGAAGAGCACGTTGGTCGTGTCGACCTGGATGAACTCCTGGTGCGGATGCTTGCGGCCGCCCTGCGGGGGAACGGAGGCGATCGTGCCCTCAAGAATCTTGAGCAGCGCCTGCTGCACGCCCTCGCCAGACACGTCGCGGGTGATCGACGGGTTCTCGGCCTTGCGGGCGATCTTGTCGATCTCATCGATGTAGATGATGCCGGTCTCGGCGCGCTTCACGTCGTAGTCGGCGGCCTGGATGAGCTTGAGCAGGATGTTCTCGACATCCTCCCCCACGTACCCGGCCTCGGTGAGGGCCGTGGCATCCGCGACCGCGAACGGCACATTGAGGCGTTTGGCGAGGGTCTGCGCGAGGTAGGTCTTGCCGCACCCGGTGGGACCGATGAGCAGGATGTTGGACTTGGCGATCTCGACGTCGTCGATGAGCGCGTCGGCCGAGGTGAGGGTGCTTCGCGAACGGATGCGCTTGTAGTGGTTGTAGACGGCGACCGAGAGGGCCTTCTTCGCGGCCTCCTGGCCGATCACGTACTCCTCGAGGAAGCTGTAGATCTCGCGCGGCTTGGGAAGCTCGAACTCGCTCGCGGTCTCCTCGCCGGCCTCGGCCAGGCGTTCCTCGATGATCTCGTTGCACAGTTCGACGCACTCGTCGCAGATGTACACGCCCGGACCGGCAATGAGCTGCTGCACTTGCTTCTGGCTCTTGCCACAGAAGGAACACTTGAGCAGATCGGCGCTCTCGCCTATTCGTGCCATGCTCGGCCTCCTTCAGGTCTTGGCCCCAGTGCCACTGCTCTTGCGGAAGCGGCGGCCGTCTTCTTCTACGGATCGTTCGTATTGGTGCTACCAGCGTCCTCACACCGAGCCTAACCCGACTCAGCGACACTGACCGCATCATGTGCGAATACGACACGGCAAACCTGGCCCCCGTTCGCCCGCGCCGGAAACCGCGAGGAATCCGCCATAGACTTTTCCCGCGACGCACACGCCAGAATGGGAGAGACGATGACGACCAGATGGGCCAGGTTCGCCCGGGGCTGGCTCGCCGCGCTCGTCGCCACCTTCGCCGCGGTCTGCTCGCACGCGATCGCGGGAGGAAGCATGCCGAGCGCCGTCGCCATCGCGCTGTCCCTCGCCTTCTCCGGCCTCGTTTGCGTGGCCCTCGCCGGCAAGACCCTCTCCCGCGTGAGGCTCGCCACCGCCGTCGCACTGAGCCAGTTCGCGTTCCACGGCGCCTTCAGCCTGCTGGGTCAGGCGACCACCCCGCCCGGCACCGCGCCAGCCGGGATGCAGCATTCGGCCGCGCAGATGGCCGCCGAAATCGCCGCGCTGCCCGCTGGCCAGGCGATCGTCGGTCCGGATGCCACGATGTGGCTCGGTCACGCCATCGCCGCCGTGCTGACGATCGTGGCCATCCGCCGCGGCGAGCGTGCCTTCTGGGGCCTCTTCGATCTCGCCCGTCTCCGCGTCGGCGCCCTCTGGCGCCTCGTCACCCGCCCCGTCCCCGTCCATTCGCTCGATCCCCTCGCCAGCGCGGTCGCCGTCGAGCGTGCCGTCGTGCCCAGGCCGGTCAGCCTCGTCTTCTCCTTCCTCTCCCATCGGGGACCGCCCGCGCTCGCGGCGATCTGAACACCCCCGTAACAATCATTCTCGGGATCGGCTCCGAACATCCGATGGACGACGCCGCTGGGCGAGAATCGTTCCGCCGATCTCATTCATTGCTGAGGAAGAAAATGAAGAAGCGCACCATCCTGTCCACCTCCGTTCTCTCCAGCGCGGTCGCCGTCGGTGCCGGAGCCATTCTCGCGATCGCGGCGCCCCTCTCGGCGAACGCCCACGTGAGCGTCACTCCGTACACCGCCGAACCTGGCAGCTACGCCCTCATCACCTTCACGATTCCCAACGAGTCGGCGACGGCCACCACCGACAAGGTGGAGGTGGACCTCCCTACGGAGACGCCGTTCGCGAGCGTGAGCTACGTGCCGGTGGCCGGCTGGGATGTCGAGCTCGTCACCGAGACGCTGCCGAAGCCCGTGAAGGTGCACGGCGGCGAGGTGACCGAAGCCGTGACGAAGGTGATCTGGACCGCCCAGCCCGGGCACGCGATCGAGGATGGTCAGCTGCTCTTGCTCTCGGTCTCGGTCGGCCCGGTTCCCGACACCGGCCAGATCCTGCTGCCGGCCACCCAGACCTACAGCGACGGCAAGGTCGTGAAGTGGAACGAGAAGGGCGCGGATGCCGAGATGCCCGCCCCCGTGCTCTACGTGACGGACACACCGGTCGCGAGCCACGACGCGGACGCCGAAGTGACGGCCGCCACCGAAAAGGAGGCGCACGGCGGAGCCAGCACCACGGCGAGTGCCGCGAGTGACCCGATCGCGCGCGGTCTGGGCATCTCCGGTCTCGTCGTCGGCGCGGTCGGAATCGTGCTCGCCGTCGTGTTCTCACGACGCAAGGCGGCGAACTAGGCCATGCCCGTCCCGATCAAACGGATTGCGATAGCCGGGTTCGGCGTGCTCGTGGCAGTGGGCGCGGTTCTCGGCATCGCCGCTCCCGCGCAGGCGCACAACTACCCGATCGCGACGACGCCCACGGCGAATGAGACGCTCACCGAACTCCCGCCGAAGTTCTCGGTGACGACGAACGGCGCACTGCTCAACATCGAGGGCAACGACGCGGGTTTCGCTCTGCAGGTTCGGGATTCCGCCGGGCGATACTACGGCGACGGCTGTGTCACGGTGGACGGGCCCACGCTCGCCACCGATGCCGCGCTCGGGGCGGCCGGCAAGTACACGATCACCTGGCAAGCCATTTCCACCGACGCGCACACCGTGTCCGACTCGTTCGAGTTCACCTGGCAGCCGCCGGCCGGATTCACGCCGAGCACCGGCAGCGCGAAGGTGCCCGACTGCCACGGAACGCTCAAACCCAACGGGACGGGCACTCCCATCGGTGGTGCCAGCAAGCCGGCCTCGGTCGACGAGAGCACCCTTCAGGCGGTGCTCTGGATCGGCGGTGCGGTGCTCGCGGTGGGTGCTGCGGTCATCGTGACCGTGCTGGCCACGAGTCGCAAGAAACCGGGGCCCAAGGCCTGAGCGTCTCGCCGCCAGACATTTGCGGCGGAATTCGCGAGCCGGCACTCGGTGCGGCGGACGCACGAAGGGCCCCCGCGCGAACCGGGGGCCCTTCGTGAAGCGAACTACTTGGTGATCGCCGGGATGTTCTTGCGCGAGGTGAGCACCTGGTCGACGAGACCGTAGGCGAGGGCCTCCTCGCCGCTCAGGATGTTGTCGCGGTCGATGTCCTTGTTCACCTGCTCCATCGTGCGGTTCGAGTGGCGCGAGAGCGTCTCCTCGAGCCACGTGCGCATGCGCAGGATCTCGCGGGCCTGGATCTCGATGTCCGACGCCTGGCCGCGGCCGGAGTCGCCCGTCGACGGCTGGTGGATCAGGATGCGGGCGTTCGGCAGGGCGAGCCGCTTGCCGGGGGTGCCGGCGGCGAGGATCACCGCAGCGGCAGAGGCCGCCTGGCCGAGCACGACGGTCTGGATCTGCGGCCGCACGTACTGCATCGTGTCGTAGATCGCCGTCATCGCGGTGAACGAGCCACCTGGCGAGTTGATGTACATGACGATGTCCCGGTCCGGGTCCTGACTCTCGAGCACGAGGAGCTGGGCCATCACGTCATCCGCCGAGGCGTCGTCGATCTGCACGCCGAGGAAGATGATGCGGTCCTCGAACAGTTTCGCGTACGGGTCCTGGCGCTTGTAGCCGTAGGCTGTGCGCTCCTCGAAGGTCGGGAGGATGTAGCGAGCCTCCGCCGTCGGCGCGATGCCGCCGGCCTGCTGACCAAAGTTGGTGAATTCCATGTCTGTTCTGCCCATCCCTACTTCGTGGTCACGGAGTCGTCGGTGCCGCCGCCGCCGATGACCTCGGAAGCGAACTCCCGAAGGTGATCCACGAAGCCGTACTCGAGTGCCTGCTTCGCCGTGAACCAGTTGTCACGGTCGCCGTCGATGATTACCTGCTCGACCGTCTTGCCGGTCTGCTCTGCGGTGAGCTCCGCCATCCGCTTCTTCATGTCGAGGATGAGTTTGGCCTGCGTCTGGATGTCGGCCGACGTTCCACCGAATCCGCCGGACGGCTGGTGCAGAAGCACTCGCGCGTTCGGGGTGATGTAACGCTTGCCCTTCGTGCCGGACGAGAGCAGGAACTGCCCCATCGAGGCCGCCATGCCGATGCCGACAGTGACGATGTCGTTCGGCACGAACTTCATCGTGTCGTAGATGGCCATTCCCGCGGTGATCGAGCCGCCCGGGGAGTTGATGTACAGGAAGATGTCACGCTTCGGGTCCTCTGCGGCGAGCAGCAGGATCTTCGCGCAGATCTCGTTGGCGTTGTCGTCACGCACCTCTGAGCCAAGCCAGATGATGCGGTCCTTGAGGAGTTGGTCGAAAATGCTCGAGACCAATGCCGGTTGGGCCATTGTTGCGCTCCGTTTCAGTTATCGCTTGTTGACGAATCTATCGGAGCCAACGCGCCAGAATCGCTCTGTTCGCCGTGGGCAGAGCGCGGAGTGGAGCGGCGCGTCCGTCGGGCCGCGCGCGGCGGCTCCGCATCTCGACGCACCGGCGACCCGCTCGTTCCGAAAACGCAGGACATTCGCCACGAAATCGCACGAATTGCACCACGACGGGGTGTTTGGCCGCGAATCTCCTGCGTTTTCGGAGTCGGGAGCGGGATGAGGCGGCTGGGGCGTGGGGCGGGGTGCGGCGCGCGCGGGGCGGGCTCAGTCGCTGAGGTTGTCGCTGAGGATGGTGAGCACGGTCGAGCGGGCCGACCGGGCGCTCTCCCCCAGCCGAGTCGCGACGACCTCCACGAGGGACTCGAGCAGGATCACGTGCGGCACTCGCGAGGTGTGCTCGAGCTCGTGGCGGAACGACCCGCTGGCCGGCGCCACCACGAGGGCGACATCCGCGAGGGATCCGAGCGGAGAGGTCGCGAACGAGGTGATCACGACGAGCCTCGCCCCCGTGAGCTTCACCGCACGCGCGGCCTTGAGACTCGACTCGTTCGCGCCGCTGCCGCTCAGGATGATCGCGGCATCCGCCGGGGAGAGTTGACGGGCGGCGATCTGCTGCCCGATCGGATCGGCGACGAACTCCGTGGGGCGCCCGATGGCGGTGAGCCGCATGGACAGGTCGGAGGCGAGGGGCGATGAGAGCCCGTTGGCGAGGGCGAGCAGCCGGGTAGCCGACAGGAGCGTGACGACCGCGGCCTCGACATTAGCTTCGGTGAGCACGCTCGCGATTTGCGGGAGGGATGCGGCGAGCGCCGCGATCTCCGCACGGATGGTTCCGAGGGCCGATTCGCCGAAGTCCTCGGTGCGACCGGCCGATTGGGCGAGCTCCCGGGTAAGGGCGACCCGCAGCTGCGGGAATCCGCGGTAGCCGAGGGTCTGGCAGGTGCGGATCACGGTGGACCGAGCGACGCCGGTGCGGTCGGCGAGATCCTGGGCCGTCATCTCGACCACGCCGTCCAGGTCGCCGAGGATGTGGTCCGCGACACGGCGTTCGCTCGGCTGGAGCGAGTTGAGCACCGTCGCGATGCGCGTGGTCACCGCCGCGTCGTCGTTACCGGTCCAACTCACGAACGGTGGCTCCCTCGGTGATTCGGCGGCGGATGGCGCCCGAGACGGCGTCGATGCTCATCGTAACGACCACGACGACGATGAGCAGCACCCCGACGACGGGCCAGAGCCGGTATTGCGTGTACGAGGTGAGCATGTCGCCGATGCCGCCGACCCCGATGAGCCCGAGCACGGCGGAGGCACGCACGTTGATCTCGAAGCGGTAGAGCCAGAAGGAGATGAACTCCGGTGTCACGCTCGGCCAGACGCCCCAGCGGATCACCTCGACACCCGATCCGCCGGCCGCGCGAACGGCCTCGATGGGTCCGGGATCCACTGACTCGATGGACTCGTAGCCCCATTTGCCGAGGGTGCCGATGCTGTTCAGGGTGAGCGCGAGCGCTCCGGTGAGCGGGGTGAGCCCGGTGACCGAGAGGATCACGATCGCGATGATGATCTCCGGCACCGCCCGGATCACCCCGAACAGCACCCGCAGCCCCCAGCGCACCGGTGCCGGGGAGAACCCGCGGGCCGAGAGGAAGCTGAGCGGCAGCGCGATCACCAGGCCGAGGACGGTGCCGACCCACGCCATCTCGACCGAGCGCCAGGTCTGAAGCAGGGCCTCGGGCAGCTTCGACCAGTCCGGCGCCGAGAACATGAGCCAGAGGTAGCGCAGGATCTCGGCGGGCAGGCTGCCGAGCCGGGCCCAGTTGATGTTGATCGACCAGAAGGCGGCAACGACGATGATCGTGACGACCACGCCGATCGCCAGCCGCCCCGTCCTGGACGGCCGCCGGGGCAGGGTGAACAGCGAGGAGGCACTCATACCAGCCGCCTCCGGATCGCGTCGCTCGCGCTGTCGATCACGATGACGACGACGAGGATCTCGAGGATGATCAGCGACAGCTGGTCGTACCGGTAGAAGGTGCGCACGGCATCGATGAGCAGTCCGAGGCCGCCGGCTCCGACGAGACCGAGCACCGTGGAGGCGCGCACGTTGAGCTCGAGCACGTAGAGGGTCTGGTTCACGAACGCGGGAAGGGCATCCGCCGTGGCGATCGCCCGGTTGATCTGGAACTGGGTGCCGCCCGCGGCGCGACCGGCCTCGAGCGGGCCGGCATCGTTGGCCTCGATGTTCTCCGACACCATCTTCACGATGATGCCGATGTTGAAGAGGAGCAGCGCGATGATGCCGGGCAGCGCCCCGACACCGACCATCGCCACGAGAACCGAGGCGTAGAGCAGATCAGGTATCGACCGCACGATATTGAGCAGGGTGCGCACGATGCCGCGAGTCCAGCGGTTCGGATTGGTGAGCCGAGCGGCCCACAGGCTGAGCGGAAGCGAGACGAGGGATGCGACGACGGTGGCGATCACCGCCATCTCGAGCGTCTCGAGCAGGGGCGGGATCGTGCGGGGGAAGAACGACCAGTCGGGCTGAAGGAGCGCAAAGATCTTGGAGGCACCGTTCTGCCAGTTGCGCACGATCGCGTCGAGGCTGAACGAGATGCCGATCTGGGGGCTGAGCGTGATCGCGGTGATCAGGAGGATCACCCCGAGCGCTGCCCACGGCTTCCACCGCCCGCGCGGACGGGGTGGGAGGTCGTAGGCCGTCATCTCCCGAGCACGTCCCGATTCTCGATCGAGCGGCCGTAGATGTTCTCGAATACCGCGTCCGAGGCATCCGCCACCGCGCCGTCGTAGACCACCTGCCCGGCCCGAAGCCCGATGAGCCGGGTGCCGTACTGGCGTGCGAGATCCACGAGGTGCAGGTTGGTGATCACCGTGATGCCGAGCTCCTGGTTGATGCGACGCAGGTCGCCCATCACCCCGTGCGCCGTTGGCGGGTCGAGGCTCGCGACCGGCTCATCGGCGAGAACGAGACGGGGCTGCTGCGAGAGCGCCCGGGCGATCGCGACCCGCTGCTGCTGGCCGCCGGAGAGAGTGGATGCCCGATCCCAGACCTTGGCGAGGATGCCCACCCGCTCGAGCGCCTCATAGGCGATCTGCTTGTCCTCGGTCCGATACGCGCCGAGGAAGGTGCGCCAGGTCGGGGTGTGCGCGAGACGCCCGACGAGCACGTTGTTCAGCACGCTCGCCCGTTTGGCTAGGTTGAAGCCCTGAAAGATCATGCCGATGTCGCCGCGGAGCGCGCGCAGCTCGCGCCCGCGCAGGGACTCGAGGCGGCGGCCGCCCACCTCGAGGCTCCCCGAGCTGATCGGCACGAGTCCGTTGATGGTACGGATGAGGCTGCTCTTGCCAGAGCCCGAGAGTCCGACCACCGACACCATCTCCCCCGCCTCGATGTCGAGGGAGATGCCGTCGAGCGCCACGACTCCGTTCGGGTACCGCACCGTGACATCCCGCGCACGGATGGAGAACGGCACGGCACCCATGGTTACTGCAGCCCGAGCTTCTTGGCGGCGTCCGCGACCACGGTGAGCGTCTTCGGGTTGGCCGGCGCGAGCCTGGTGATGGAGTAGATAGAGGTGAGCACCTTCGAGCCCTCCGGAGTGTCGGAGTAGTCGGCGAGCGCCTTCGTGATCTTCTTCTGCAGCGTGGGTGAGAGGTTCTTGGTGAGGGCGACTCCGTCGTTGGGGATCTCGTCAGTGAGGGCGAACACCACCACCTTCTGCCCGACGTCCGGCTTGTCGCTCTTCACGATGTCGCGGGCATCCCAGAAGCTGAAGCCGACCTCGGCGTCACCGTTGTAGACCGCGAGCACTGACGCGTCGTTCGCGGTGACCGGGATCTGCTGGATGTCGGTGTCCGTGTTGAGGCCGGCGTTCTTCAGGGCGAGCACCGGATAGATGTAGCCGGCCGGGGATCCCGGGCCGAGCAAGGCGACCTTGGCGCCCTTCACCTTCTTGATCGAGGAGAGACCGGCGGGCCCCTTGAGCGCCTCGGCGCCGTTGCAGAACAGCTTGCCGTCTCGCGCGACGGGCTTGGCGGCGCAGTACTTGTCCGGATTGTTGGTCATGAACTGTGCCGGGTAGGTGATGTTACCGTTGCGCTCGGTTTGCAGCACGACGGTCGCTCCGTAGCGGTCGCTCGCCTGCCAGAGCTGCAGGGACGGCAGGAAGCCGATCTGCGCCTGCCCGGCACCCATTGCCTCGACGGCGGCCTGGTAGTCCTTGGAGACGACGCCGGTAACCGACATCTTGAGCGCCTTGGTGAGCATGTCGGTGAGTGGCTTCGCCGTGTCCACGAGCCCCGCCTGGTCCTGCGACGGCACGAGCGCGAGGGTGAGGGAGGTCGGATCCTTCGCCGCGCTCGTGTTGGTGGTGGATCCGGCCGGGGCCGAGCATCCGGCGAGCGCGAGTGCGGTGACTGCGACTGCCGACAGGGCGATTGTGGAGCGGAGTGCCGTTCTGGGGATCACTGGTCTACCTTCGTTTCGAGAGTGGGCGATGCGGCGGAGGAGGTGCGGTGTGGCGGTTGGGAAAGGTCAGGTTCGAGCCACGCGGTGAGCGCGGGGTAGAGCTGCTCGAGGGAACTGGCGCGCAGGGTCGGCGTCGCTGCGCCGTCAGCCCGGGGTCCGACGAGGGCGGTCGTGGCACCGCGTCGGAAGGCCGGGCCCAGGTCGTTGGCCCAGACATCCCCGATGCTGACGAGGGCGGCGGCGGGCTCGTCAACAATCGAGGCGGCGAGCAGCCGGTCGATGATCGACTCCAGGCCTGCCGGCTTGCCCACCGAGGTGTGCACCTCGTCGAAGGCGCCGCCGAGCCCGAGCGCGTCGAGGGCATCCGCGATGCGGATGTCGGGGGCGTTGGTGGCGAGCACGAGCCGGGCCGAGGACCGGGCGTCGGCGAGAAAGTCGGCGAGGCCGGGCGGCGCGACCACGGGAGCCGCGTCACTCGCAAGCTCGGCGCGGCTGGCGACGTAGGCGGCCGAGTGGGCGGAATCCGTCACACCGAATCGGGCGGAGAGCAGGTGCACCAGGTCGTACCCGTCGAGAGGATCGAGGTGCTGCGGGACGTCGCCGGTGAGGCCGGCCTCGATGGCCGCGAGGAACGCAGTGCGTTCCCCCTGGTCGAGCCCGGCCGCGACAAAGCGGGCGTAGGAGCGCACGGGTCCGTCGCCGAGGGACACCGTCCCGTCGAAGTCGAACACCATCACCTTGCCGTGCTGTGCCCCGCCGATCCCTGCCACGTCGCTCTTTCCCCGGTTGGCGCGACCCCTCATGGACGCAATGTCCACAGTATGACTTCAATAGCGACGAAACGACCACGCCGAGGTTAACAGCGTGTAAATCCTCGACTACCCATGCGTGGCCCGGTCCGTCCCTACGATGGACGAGTGCCGCAGGAGACGATGGACCAGCAGGTGAGGGCGGATGCCGCGTCCGGGGCCTTCGACGACTGGGGCCTGTCGACGGTGATCGACGAGAACCTCGATGCCCCGGTGATCTCTCGCGACCAGTTCGAGCGCCTGCACCGCGTGGCCGGTCTGGACGCCGCCTGGCCGATCGGCAATGCGGGCCTGCTGCACGTCTACGGCTATCTGCTGTCGACGGTGGACACGCCGTACGGCCCCAAGCGCGCCCGCTGGCTCGACGGAACGCTCGCCCGCACTCTCGGGCTTCCGGCCGACGCGTTCCTGCCGGGCGGCGCCGGACTGCCCAGCGACGCCGGAACCCTGCTCTCTCGGGTGACCGCCGCCGTGCTCCCCCGGCTCGTCGAGCCGCCGGAGGACGCGCTGCTGGTGCTCGACCAGCCGGCCCTCAACGGGAGGGCGACGGTGCGCACGGTCGTCGTGGGCGATCCTCACGCCGCGGCGCTGCTCTACGGCATCGCCGAAGGCGCACGGATGCGCGCGATCACGGCCTTCCCGCTGGCTGCCGCGCCCGAGTCGTTCCTGCGCACCCTCGCCGAGCAGCAATCGCGACTGCGTTACAACGCGGCGACGTCGACCCTGGCGCCGCGGTCGCCGCTCGCGTCGAGCCTGCGCACCCAGTAGCCCAGGAAGGCCGCGCCGGCCTCGTCGTGGATCGACTCGCCCTCCACGATCACGCGGTACGGACGCTCGAGGATTCCATCGGCCGGCCGCACGTCCACGTGCGCCACGTCGAAGCCCGCTCCGTGCAGGTGGTCGGCCATGAGGTAGTCGCTGCGGGAGTCCCCGATCGACCGCCAGAGGGTCGGCAGGCCGCCCAGCCCCGCGAAGTAGTCGAGGGCTCGCGCGGCGCCTCGATCCTTGTCGAGCAGCACCGACTCGATGTCGGTCGAGATGATCGTGGAGTCGAGGCGGAACGGCACGTTGCCCGCGGCATCCGGAGCCGACCGCTCACCGAGCATCACCCCGAGTCCCGCCGCGGCCACGAGGTCGAAAGCGGAGTCGTTGAACCGCGACTGCGCGCGCAGGTATGCCTCGGTCGAGACGTCGGTTCGCTGCTCCACCGAGATCATTGCGAGCTTCGACTCGTCGAAGAACATCGTGTCGGCGAAACCGTCGGCCACGAGGGCGCGCACGCCGTCGACGATGGATGCCGGCAACGCGACGCTCTCATCGACGGTCACCTCGCCCAGGCCCTCGCTCGTGATGGGCGCCCAGGAGCCGCCCTTCTCGAACACGCCGAACATGCGCGCGCCCGGCGTTGCCAGGGCGGCGGCGAGGCCGACATCCATCAGGGGCGCGATCACGCTGTCGCGGATGAAGGTGTCGGACCGGCCGGTGATGAAGGCGATCGGCACACCGGCAGCCGTGAGCGCGACGAGGTCGTCGAGGATGCTCGGGATGCGGATGCTGCGGCTCACCGGGCTGGCGAGCGGCCCGTCCACGTCAAAGAGCAGACCGAGATCGAGCATGGAAAACCTCCGGGAGTTCGACGGCGATTTGCGATCGCCGTCGAACGCCTGGATGGTGCGTGCGTGCTACTTGTGGTCGTGCCCGTAGTGCTCGTTGCTCGCGGTGCGGCCGTGGCTGTCGTTCGCCCCGCCGTGGTCGTGGCCCTCGTGGCCGGCGTCCGTTCCGGCGCTCGCCTCCACGAAGTCCTCGTCATCCGAGTCGTCGAGAACGGCGGCGGTGAAGCCGGACATGTCGACCTCGGCGCCGTTCGAGTCGACGACCTTCGCCTTGGAGAGCACGATCGCGAGCGCCTTGCCGCGGGCGACCTCACCGATCATGCCGGGGATCTGGCCGTTGGAGTCGAGCACCTTGATGAACTCGCCTGGCTCCATGTTGTACTGGGCAGCGCCCTGCACGAGGTACTGGGTGAGCTCGTCCTGGCTCACCTTCACCCCTTCGGCCTCGGCGATGGAGTCGAGCAGAATCTGGGTGCGGAACGTCTTCTCGCTCGACTCCGTGACCTCGGCGCGGTGCGCGTCGTCTTCGAGGCGCTCTTCGTTCTCGAGGTGACGGTGCACCTCGTCGAGCACGAGCTGCGGGGGAACCGGGATCTCGAGCGACTCGAGCAGCGTATCCACGACCTGGTCGCGGGCCTGCGTGCCCTGTCCGAAGACCTTCGACTTCTTGACCTGCTCGCGGATGTCCGCCTTGAGCTCGTCGATCGTGTCGAACTGGCTGGCGATCTGGGCGAAGTCGTCGTCGGCGGTGGGAAGCTCGCGCTCCTTCACGGCGAGAAGCTTGACCGTGATCTCGGCCGACTCCCCCTCGTTGTCGCCGCCGAGCAGCTTCGACTCGAAGACCGTGGTCTCGCCGGCGCTCAGTCCGTCCAGCGCCTCGTCGATGCCGTCGATGAGGTCGCCGGAGCCGACCTCGTAGGAGATCGCGTTGGCGGTGTCCACCTCGTTGCCGCCGATGGTGGCGACGAGGTCGATCTGGGCGAAGTCGCCGGTCGCCGCCGGGCGGTCCACGGTGATGAGCGTGCCGAAGCGGGCGAGAAGGCTCTGCAGTTCGGTCTCGACCTCCTCATCCGTCACCTCGATCGGGTCGACGGTGAGCACGAGGCCCTCGAGGTTCGGCAGGTCGACGTCGGGACGCACGTCAACCTCGACGACGACCTTGAGCTCTCCGCTGAAGTCCTTCACGTCGGGGAGCTCGGTGATGTCGGCCTCGGGGCGGCCGAGCGGGCGGATCTTCTGCTCCTCGATCGCCTGGCGGTAGAACTTGTCGAGCCCGTCGCTCACGGCGTGGTTGAGCACCTCGTCGCGGCCGACGCGCTGGTCGATGATGGGCGGCGGAACCTTGCCCTTGCGGAAGCCCGGGATGTTGACCGACTCCGCGATGTGGCTGTACGCGTGATCGATGCTGGGCTTCAGCTCGTCGGGGGTAACCGAAATGCTCAGCTTCACGCGCGTGGGGCTCAGCTTGTCAACCGTGGTCTTCACGATGGGATCTCCTGAATTTCTGTGCTTCGTGGTGTTCGTGGGTATTGTCGGGGCGACAGGATTCGAACCTGCGGCCTCTCGGTCCCAAACCGAGCGCTCTACCAAGCTGAGCTACGCCCCGGACTTCAGTGTTGTGAGGTACGTTCACCCCGAGGACAGATCGGCGGATGACGCGAGACGTTTTCCGAAAATAAGCCTCGGCAAGCCTAGCGCACTGTATGCCGGGTGCGCCGTGCGCTCGATTGCGCGAGGCGCCCGCGCCATGTATTAGGCTGGCTACCGCGCGATCGGCCCACGGCCGGCTGCCACGGGGATGTAGCTCAATGGTAGAGCCTCAGTTTTCCAAACTGATGGCGCGGGTTCGATTCCCGTCATCCCCTCCAAGTAAACGCTGAGCAGCAAGGCTCATGCTCCTCTCGGCCTAATTGGCGATCCCCGTGTAAACCCCGGCACAGCACCTGGCGGCGTGTCGAAAGTTGAGTTCAGCTTAGGGGTGGATAATTCCATCACCCCGACTGACCGGAGTTGTAATGGAAGCAAGCGAAGTTCTGGCCAAAGCTTGGGCTGCCGTCGTAGACGCAAATCTGCCACCCGAGATTCAAGAGACTGCATTCAAGGCAGCGATAGCCATGATCGACGCCGCCCCACGTCAAATGGAAATCCGCAGCTCGACAGATGTGACCAAGTCGGAACTTCCCGCAGAGACCGATGCGTCCGAGCCAAGTACTAGCTCCCTTAGCGCCGAACAACGATTCGAGACGCTAGCTAACGAGTCCGGTGTCGACAGGTCTGCACTCGAGGAGGTGTTCTTCTTTGACCCTGATGGAACACCGCACATAAACCTGCCAGGTCGGAAGCTCGGAAATAGCATGACAGCCAAAGTGCAAGCTATCGTTACCGGCCTTGCCGGGGTTAACTACTTCGTCAGCGACCACACAACGCTGCCTTTAGAAACGATTCGTTCTGAAAGTCAAAGTAAAGCTGCGTACGACCAAAGCAACTTCAGTAGGCACATCGCTGATGCTCCCGGTGTCACGGTGTCAGGTAGCGGCTCTGCGCGAGTGTTCAGAGTCAAACAAAATGACATCGATGCCGCGTTCAAAGCCATGGTGAATGCAGTACGCGGCACAACCAACTAACGCGTGCCAGTTCTAGATCTGTCCGCAGTCGAGGCGGGATTCGTAACCGCAGGGCTTCCTGCGGAATTGGTCACTGAGCTGTTAGCGGCATTCTCCGAGGCAAAGCGACGCTTCTACCTCGGAGACTTTCGACCACAATCGGTGGAGGGCGGCCGATTTTCCGAGGCGGCTCTGCGAGTCTTGCAATGGATCACCACCGGTGCGTACAAAGCCCTAAGCGACCCGCAATTCAAGGCCGATCAGGTGATCAATGCGCTATCACAGTTACCTTCCGGGTCATTTCCGGAGAGTGTGCGCCTGCATCTCCCAAGAGCGATCCGCGTTATCTACGACATCCGCAACAAGCGAAATACGGCTCATCTCTCGGATGGCATCGATCCAAACACGCAGGACGCGACAATCGTCGTTGCGACCATGGATTGGATTCTTGCCGAATTGGTGCGACTACATCACAACGTCAGCGCGAGCGAAGCCCAGGCGATCATAGAAGCGCTTGTTGCAAGAGAAGTGCCGATGATCCAGATCTTCAATGGATTGCCGAGAATCCTTACGAACCTTCCCCATACCGATCATGTATTAGTGCTTCTTTACTGGCATGGAGACCGACCCCTGGACCGAGCAACGCTGAGATCATGGGTGCCAGCGAACGTGCGAACGCACCTCGCACGAACCCTCACCAACCTCCACGACCGGTTCTTGGTAACTGCAGATTCGAACGTCGTCGAAATCACGCGCAAGGGCCTGCTCGAGGTCGAGTCGCGAAGGCTGATACAACCCCTCTAAGCGAGCGCCACGAACGACTCGAACTTGGCGATCTGCTCGTTGTAGTCGCTGGGGTACAGATGGGCGTAGATGCTGTCCGTCGTGGCGACTGAGGCGTGGCCTATCCAGCCGGACACCTCGTAGGGCTTGAACCCGGCGGTGAACATCAACGACGCGTAGGTGTGCCGCAGGTCGTGGAACCGCATCGGCGGCATCTCCAACTCCTCGACCACAGCGGCCATCGCGTGACGACGGATGCTGCCCACGTCGCAAGGTCGCGACCAGTCTGCCGCGTGCGTCGAGTAAGCCCGGGCTGGCCAGAACAACGCATCGGGGTTGCCTGAGTCAGGATGGGACAGCAGCAGCATCCGTAGCTCCGCAATAAGCCCACGGTTCAGCAGCGGCACGTTGCGGGTCGACCGGGCGGACTTGGGAGTGCCTACAGCCCACTCCCCGCAACACGCCGGACCGTCTGCCGAACCTCGATGTGGCCAGCAGCGAGGTTCACGTCTCGCACCCGCAACCCGGCGATCTCCGCAGACCGCAGACCGCTGAACGCAGCAAACCGAATCAGCGTTCCGAAGGGAGCCTGAGTGTCCATCGCGGTCGCAATCTTCTCGACCTCGCCAGCCGTGAGGAACACCGGCGCAAAGTCCTTCTCGGCTGCGAGGCGCGGAAGCTCCACCCCGTCGCAAGGGTTGTAGGCGATGAGTCGGTGGCGCATGGCATACCGGAACACCTTGTTCAGCGCGACATGGTGATTGTGCACGGTGGACGCTGCGAGGCCAGCCCTCCGCCTGCTCCGAGGTCACCGACGAGATGCGCTGCCGTCCGGACCTCGGCAGAACGCTTAGTCTCGGACGCTGCACGGTCTGCTCGATCAGCGCTGCCCGCCGTCATGCGGGTTGCCGGCTCTGTCACATAGCGGTGCCCGGTGGGCGAGGTCCACTGGAGGTCGCCCTCGCCGATGTGCTCGACGGTCCACCCGGTGTGGTGTTTCTGGTCGTGGTGCTTCGGGCAGAGGTGCGCGAGATTGTCGTGATTCGAGGGTCCGGCATGCTGCCAGTCCTTCGTATGGTCGAGATCGCAGCGTCGGGCGGCGGCACCGCATCCGGGGGCGCGGCA
>NZ_DATCQQ010000039.1:0-2837 GCF_036569425.1 Lacisediminihabitans sp. | reverse complement strand
GGCTCGGTGCGAGCGTGCCCCGAGCGGCCCGCCGCATCTACAGCATCGGCCGTGCGCATCGCGCGGAGCGCCAGGCGAGCGAGACCGAGGCGCAGCGTCGCCAGGGCGCGCGCCTGCTGCACGACACCGTGCTCGCCACGCTCACCCTGCTCGCCCACTCGGGTGTCGGAGTCGCCGCCTCCGCCCTGCAGCAACAGGCGGGCGAGGACGCCCGGCTGCTCCGCCAACTGCGGTTGGGCGCGAGCCCCGTTCCGCAGTCGTCCGGCGTCTACAACCTCGAACCGGTCGAGGAGAGCGCGCTCGGCACCACTCTGGAATCGGTGAAGCAGCGGTTCGGCCGCATGGGCCTCGTGGTGAGCTGGCACGGCACCGGCCAGGTGCTGCTGCCGAGCGAGGTGCTCGACGCCTTCCTGCTCGCCCTCGCCGAGTGCCTCGAAAACGTGCGCAGGCACTCCGGCGTCACCGACGCCCACGTCACCATCACCGACGACGAATTCACGGTGCGGGCGATGGTGACCGACGCCGGCGTCGGTTTCGATCTCAAGGACATCGACGAGGCCCGCCTGGGCTTCAAGGATTCGGTCGTCGGCCGGCTCAAGGACGTGGGAGGCAACGCGCGGCTCTTCTCGTCGCCAGGAGCCGGAACGACCGTCGTGCTCGAGGTGCCGAAATGAGCGAGTACGCGCGCCCAGAGGAGAACACCCTCGGCATCATCCTCGGCAGGCGCAATCGAAGCGGAGTGCCGGCCGGTTCGACGGCCGGTCGGGCCATGCGCCAGGCGAGTGCGCGTGGGGCCAGTCTCGGCACGGGATACCTCGGCATCGGAGCGACGGCACTCGCCGGCCTGCAGGGACTGTACGGAATCGGCATGTTCGTGCTGCACCTGCAGGACTACCCCCACGTGCTGCCGGTCGCCGCCGCGTGGGTCATCTACGCGATCGCGGTCGTCGCGGTGGCGGTGGCCATCTCCACGTGGGGCGAACGCATGCCCAACTGGATGTTCGGCGCCTACCTGCTGTCCCTCGCCGCCGTCGTCGGCCTCGACCTCGTCGCCATCTGGCCGCTGCACGATGTCGGCACCTTCGCCACCGCATCGATCTCCGCCGGTTTCGGCCTGCTGGCGGCGCTGACACTGCGCCGGGCGCGGGAAATCCTCGGCGCGGCCGCCCTGCTCGGGCTCACCCTGGTCGCCGCCATCCTCCTCACCACCAAGCTCACGACCCTGACGACCCCGGCGCAGATCATCGCCGTGGCCGTGGCCGTGATGCCCGCGCTCTTCGGGGTGTTCGTAATCCGTCGCTTCCGGCGCATCGTTCAGCTCGAGCTCGACCGGGTGCTGGTGCAGAGCACCGTCTCCGCGCCGCGGTTCGCCGTGGGCATGCTCGCGTCTGAGGAGCTCGCACGCCTCGACCTCGCGGCCGAGGAATTGCTCGATTCCGTCTCCAACGGACGGATCCCCCTCCCGCTCGGCCCGAAGACAGCATCGATCGCGGCGTCGCTCGCCACGGAACTCCGGCTTCATCTCATCGAGGGCCGCCGGGAGACCTGGCTGTACCACGCGATCACGGAGTCGGAGCAGCTCGGCAAGTCGGTCACGCTCACCGACCGCGGCAGCCTGGCCGGCCTGCTCGGCCCGCAGCAGCGGGACGGACTCCTCGCCGCCGTATGGCTGCTCGTGAACGACCAGGGCAAGGCGAGCCCGACGGCGCAGCTCACCCTGGGCCCCGTCACCGCCCCGCGGGAGCAGGGCTTGAAGACGATCACGGTGCCGCTCGTGATCGCCACCACCAGTGTCGCCAGAAACCGGGTCGACCCGGCGACCTGGGACGCGATCGGCAAGGTGGGGCGTTTCATCGATTCGACGCAGAACTCGAGCCTGCGTGTCGAGATAGAGTGCGTCGTAGCGAACCCGGCAGACCAATAGCATGCACAACAAGCAGTTCACAGGATGGGATTATCAGTGCCGGACATAGACAACCGAATTCGACTCGCTCTCGTTGACGACCACAAGATGCTCCTCGGGGCGCTCACCGAGTGGATCCGCGGCGCCGCGAGTGACATCACCATGGTCGCGGCCGTGTCGGCCTGGCCCGACCTGCTCACCCACGCCGAATTCCCGGTGGATGTCGTGCTTCTCGACCTTGACCTCAAGGACAACATCCCGATCTCGCTCAAGATCTCGACCCTCAAGACCACCGGAGTCAAGACGGTGCTCATGAGCACATACTCCGAGCCGAATGTGGTGCGGGAGGCACTCGCCGCCGGCGCCCTCGGCTACCTCGTGAAGAGCGAGGACGCCGAGATGATCGTCGAAGCGATCCGGGCCGCCTCCAAGGGCGAGTCGTACGTGTCCGCCGAGCTCGACCTCGCCCTCAACGCGAGCGACGTGGGCGGCGCACCGAAGCTCAGCGCCCAGGAGCGCCGCGTGATGGCGCTCTACGGCGGCGGCGAGCCGGTGAAGGCCGTCGCCTACCAGCTCGGCATCTCCGAGGAGACCGCCAAGTCCTACCTCAAGCGCATCCGCGAGAAGTACCGCGTTGCCGGAATCGATGTCGGCACGAAGGTCGCGCTCCGCAAGCGCGCGATCCAGGACGGCATCCTCATCTCCAACGACGCGCCGCAGCACTCGCTCTAGCCCGCCTCCTCTTTCTGCCTTCTGCCTTCTGCCTTCTGCCCCTTCCGAAATCCATGCAATCTTCGCGGCGCGCCGACAGTTTGTGGGCAACACGCCGCTGCCGCACCAGGGATGCATGGATTTCGGAAGTTGCGGATGCGGTTGCGGATGCGGATGCGGCGGCCGACAGGCGTCAGGCGTCAGGCGAGGGCCGGGACCTCGC
>NZ_DATCQQ010000038.1:0-16649 GCF_036569425.1 Lacisediminihabitans sp. | reverse complement strand
GGATCAGCCGGTACCGTGTGCGCCGCACGCGCCGCGCGTGGCCTACCGACCGGCGTCGAGGCGCGCCATGGCGAGCCTCTCGGCGGCCTCCAGCGTCGTGATGCCCTGGTCGCGCGCGTCGGAGAAGATCGTCGCGACGGTGTCCCCGATCGCGTCGACCCGCGCCGAGATGGCGGCGAGGTCGGCGTTCGGCTCCGAGGCGAAGGCGAGATAGACCACGCCTCCCGCGTTCACGACGAAGTCGGGGGCCCAGAGGATGCCGCGGGCCGCGAGCTCGGACGCGCCCTCGCGCCGGGCGAGCTGGTTGTTTGCCGCGCCGACGACGCCGAGCACGTTGAGTTCGCTGATCACGCTCGAGGTGAGTACCCCGCCGAGTCCGCACGGCACGAGCAGGTCCGCGTGCACGCGCAGCGCGTCCGCGACGTCCACCCAGGAGGCCCCGATCTCGCGGGCGAAGTCCTGCTTGGCGAGATTCACGTCGGTGACGGTGAGTTTCGCGCCGGCCTTGGAGAGCGCGGTGGCGAGGCGGCCGCCGACCTGGCCGAGGCCGGAGATCACCATGTGGCGCCCGGCGATCTCGCGGCTGCCGAACAGCGCTTCGACCGTCGCGACGATGCTCGCGTAGACGCCGGCGGCCGTGGCATCCGCGGGTTCGCCGACGCCGCCCTGGTCGGCCGGCAGTCCGCACACGTGCTCGGTGCGCTCGGCGACGATCGCCATGAGTTCGGCGCTCGTGCCCACGTCTTCGGCGGTCATGTATGCGCCGCCGAGGCTCTCGATCGCGTCGCCGAGGTCGAGCATCGCATCGCGCTTCTGCTCCTCGGTGAGCACCGTGCCCACCGGGAGGTAGATCACGGACTTGCCGCCGCCGCGGTTGAGACCGGCTGCGGCGTTCTTGAGGGTCATGGTGGCGGAGAGTCGCAGCGAATCCGCGACGGCATCCGTCCAGTTGTCGTACTGCCACACCCGCGCTCCGCCGAGGGCCTGGCCCAGTCGGGTGGAGTGAACGGCGACGCTCATGATGAGGCCGGAACGCGGTCCGGTGGTGATGAGCACTCGTTCGTGGGTGAACGGGATGGCGGCGAGGGCATCCAGCGACGGCGATGGTTGCGTGAGCGTCAAGAGGGTTCTCCTAGGTGTGGCCTTGTGGGCTGCGGGCGACGCGCGATTGTGGTGCGCGACAGAGCCCAGCCTATGCCGATTCGACCGTCGTGGCCGAGGGGACGAAACTCTCGTGCGTTAGCATTGCTCGCCTAGGCATCGCGGGGGAGGAGAGCACCATGGCGACCGGCGAAACGAACCCCTTTCTGATCGTTCCCCCTCCCGGGATCGTGCCGGAGTCCGCGCGCGAGAAGCCCGGGCCGGCCGAGCCCCCGCCGGCGAATCCGGACGACTTCATCAGCCTTCCGCCGGGCATCGTCGACTCGGCGACCTTCCGGATCGAGGCGCAACGACCCACCCGAGCGGTGGAGCAGTCCACCGACGACATCGTGTTCTTCCCGGCGGCGCCCGGAATGCCTCCTGTCAAGCCAGCCCAGACGGCGTGGCCCTCCCGGGCTCCGGCGCCGGTCGAGGAGACGATCCTCCCGGATGCCCCGAGCGCCGGCTGGCTCCTCCGGCTGCCGGGCGGCGCGACCGTCACCATCGACTCCGCGGTGTTCATCGGGCGTGACCCATCCCGCACCCCGGAGCGCCCGACCGCCGAGCTCCTCGCGGTGGTCGACCCGGCCAGGACCGTGTCCAAAACTCACGCCTTGCTCGAGATCGACGAGGCCGGCCTGTGGGCGCACGACCTGCAGTCCACCAACGGGGTGTTCATCACCGAACCGGGCGGCGCCGAGGTGGAAATGGTCCCCGGCTCGAGGACTCTCCTGCCGCCGGGAGCCGATCTCGAGCTCGGCGACTACGTGATCCGGGTGCAGCGCGGCGCGTGACGCCTCCTCCTCAACTCCCCAGAATCGGTGTTAGCCTGTTTGGATGTTGTTCGGTCTGCTTCTCCTTCGTGGCCGCGACGGGTCCTAGCTTTCAGGCCTCCCCCTCGTCGCGGAGTGTGGCGTCGCGGGGTCTGGCGCTGGCGTAAGCGCCGCTGGCTGCCCACCGTTTGGTAGAAGGAGAGCGCACGACAAATGAACCACGTATCCCCGGCAGCACCCCGCACACTGGCCGAGAAAGTCTGGGACGACCATCTCGTCGTCAAGGGCGAAGCGGGCAGCCCCGACCTCATCTACATCGACCTGCACCTCGTGCACGAGGTCACGAGCCCGCAGGCCTTCGACGGCCTTCGCCTCGCCGGCCGGCCGGTTCGCCGCCCGGACCTGACGATCGCGACGGAAGACCACAACACCCCGACTCTCGACATCGACAAGCCGATCGCCGACCTCACGAGCCGCACCCAGATCCAGACGCTGCGCAACAACTGTGCGGAATTCGGCGTGCGGTTGCACCCGCTCGGCGACATCGAGCAGGGCATCGTGCACGTCGTCGGCCCGCAGCTCGGCCTCACGATGCCGGGCATCACCGTGGTCTGCGGCGACTCGCATACCTCAACGCACGGGGCGTTCGGTGCGATGGCGTTCGGCATCGGCACGAGCGAGGTCGAGCACGTGCTCGCCACCCAGACCCTGCCGCTCACCCCCTTCAAGACCATGGCGATCACCGTCGAGGGCCGGTTGCGCCCCGGCGTGACCGCGAAGGACATCATCCTCGCCGTGATCGCGCAGATCGGCACCGGCGGCGGTCAGGGCTACGTGCTCGAGTTCCGCGGCAGCGCCATCCGCTCGCTCTCCATGGAGGGCCGGATGACGGTCTGCAACATGTCGATCGAGGCGGGGGCGCGGGCCGGGATGATCGCGCCGGACCAGGTGACCTACGACTACCTCACGGGCCGGGCGCACGCGCCTAAGGGCGAGGACTGGGATGCCGCGGTGGCCTACTGGAGCACCCTCGGCACCGACGCCGACGCCGTGTTCGACGCCGAGGTGTTCCTCGACGCGAACGAACTCGAACCGTTCGTCACCTGGGGCACCAATCCCGGGCAGGGCGCGTCGCTCAGCGGGAACGTGCCAGACCCCTCGGCCATCGCCGACCCGAACGAACGGTCGTCGGCCGAGCGCGCTCTCGAATACATGGACCTCGCGGCGGGCACCCCGCTCAAGGAGATCCAGGTGGACGCCGTGTTCATGGGCTCCTGCACCAACAGTCGCATCGAAGATCTGCGCGCCTTCGCCTCGGTGATCAAGGGGCAGAAGAAGGCGGATGGCGTGCGCGTCATGGTCGTGCCGGGCAGCGCCCGGGTGCGAATCGAGGCCGAGGCCGAGGGCATCGACCAGATCGTGAAGGACTTCGGGGCGGAGTGGCGGTTCGCCGGCTGCTCGATGTGCCTCGGGATGAACCCCGACCAGCTCGCGCCGGGCGAGCGCTGCGCATCCACCTCCAACCGCAACTTCGAAGGGCGTCAGGGCAAGGGGGGCCGCACCCACCTCGTCTCGCCGCTCGTCGCTGCGGCGACCGCGATCCGCGGCACTCTCTCCAGCCCGTGGGACCTCGGTGTCACGGCGAACTCCACTTCGGAAGGGGTGAACGCCTGATGGACAAGGTCTCCGTGGTCACCGGCGTCGCCGTGCCGCTCGAACGCGCGAACGTCGACACCGACCAGATCATCCCCGCCGTCTTCCTCAAGCGAGTGACGAAGACCGGCTTCGACGACGCGCTCTTCTACGCGTGGCGCCAGGATCCGGACTTCGTGCTGAACCGGCCGGAATTCGCCGACGCCCGGGTGCTGATCGCCGGCCCGGACTTCGGCACCGGGTCGAGCCGGGAGCACGCCGTGTGGGCGCTGCGCGACTACGGCTTCCACGCCGTGCTCAGCCCGAGATTCGGCGACATCTTCCGCGGAAACGCGGGAAAGCAGGGCCTCCTCGCCGGCGAGATCAGCGAAGAGGACGTCGAAAAGATCTGGGCGGCAATCGAGGCCCAGCCGGGGATCGAGGCGTCGGTGGACCTCGTGTCCAAGACGGTCACGATCGGCGAGATGACCGCTCCTTTCGTAATCGATGATTACACTAGGTGGCGGCTCCTAGAAGGCCTTGATGACATAGGCCTTACGCTGCGCGATGAGGCGCAGATCACACGGTTCGAACTCGCCAGGGAGACCTGGCGGCCGCGCACCATACCCGTACAACAGGCAGTAGGTGATTGAGTGAACTCCCTTGTGAAGGATGCCCAGAAGGCTGGCGAACGAGTGGGATTGAAGTCCGATCAGATCGTGATTACCGGAGGGAATCCTCTCAAGGGTCGCATCCGCGTGCGGGGAGCGAAAAACCTCGCGACGAAGGCCATGGTCGCTGCCCTGCTCGGTGAGACGCCGAGCGTGCTGCGCGACGTGCCGGACATCAGCGATGTCGAGGTCGTGCGCGGCCTGCTCGAGGTGTACGGCGTCGTCGTGACGAGCACCGTGCCCGGCGAGCTGCGATTCGACACGAGCAATGTGGAACGCGCCCACTTCGCGGAGATCGACGCGCATGCCGGCTCGAGCCGCATCCCGATCCTGTTCTGTGGCCCGCTGCTTCACCGCCTCGGCGAGGCGCGCATCCCGGACCTCGGCGGCTGCCGCATCGGCGACCGTCCGATCGACTTCCATCTCGACGCGCTGCGCGCGTTCGGCGCCGTGGTCGACAAGAGCTTCGAGGGCATCTACATCACCGCCCCCGACGGTCTCAAGGGCGCCAACATCACGCTGCCGTACCCGAGCGTCGGCGCGACCGAGCAGGTTCTGCTCACCGCCGTGCGAGCCACGGGCACGACGGAGCTGAAGAACGCGGCGATCGAGCCGGAGATCATGGATCTCATCGCCATCCTGCAGAAAATGGGCGCCATCATCTCGGTGGAGCCCAACCGGGTGATCCTGATCGAGGGCGTCGACCGCCTCGTCGGCTACAAGCACACGGCGCTCTTCGACCGCAACGAGGTCGCGAGCTGGGCATCGGCCGCGCTCGCGACCAAGGGCGACATCTTCGTCGAGGGGGCTCGCCAGGTGGAGATGATGACCTTCCTCAACGTCTTCCGCAAGGTGGGCGGCGCGTTCGACGTGGAAGACGACGGCATCCGCTTCTACCGTCCGGAGGGCGACCTCAAGCCGGTGACGATCGAGACCGACGTGCATCCCGGCTTCATGACCGACTGGCAGCAGCCGCTCATCGTCGCCCTCACCCAGGCGACGGGCGTCTCCTATGTGCACGAGACCGTGTACGAGGACCGTTTCGGGTTCACGGATGCTCTCAACGAGATGGGCGCGAACATCGTCGTGCACAAGGAGGGCCTGCCCGACCACCCTCGGAGGGTCGCCAGGCGCGACTTCGAGCAGGCGGCCGTGATCACCGGGCCGACGAAGCTGCACGGAGCGAACGTGCGCGTGCCCGACCTGCGCGGCGGGTTCAGCTACCTCATCGCGGCGCTCAGCGCCGATGGTGTGTCGACCGTCAGCAACGTGGGCATCATCAGTCGCGGCTATGAGCACTTCATCGACAAGCTCGAGGTGCTCGGGGCCGACTTTGTCTTCGAGGGATAACTCGGCAGTGCCGCGAGAGAACACGCCAGAACACCAGAGGTCAGAGAAGATCCCGATCTTCCGCCTTCTGGCGCTGCTGTTGATTCCGCCGATGGAGTTTCTCGCCCGCTACGTGATCATCGACGGCGACAAGCTGCCGAAGCACGGCGCGTTCGTCTTCGCGCCCAATCACTACAGCGAGATCGACCCCGTCGTGATCGGGCGCGTGATGTACAAGCTCGGGCGCGCCCCGCGGTACCTGACCAAGGCATCCCTCTTCACGGTCCCCGTGCTCGGCTGGTTCCTGCGCACCTCGGGCCAGATCCCGGTCGAGAGGTCTGGCGTCTCGCGCGGCAGCGACCCCATCGCCTCGGCGAACAAGCTCGTGCGTGACGGCCTCGCCGTGGTGATCTATCCGGAGGGATCCCTCACGAGAGACCCGCGCCTGTGGCCGATGCGCGGCAAGACGGGCGCGGTGCGGATGGCGCTCGCGGCCGGCGTGCCGCTCATCCCGGTGGCGCACTGGGGCACCCAGTTCGTGATGCCGCGCTACGGTAAGAAGATCAGCCTGTTCCCGCGCAAGACCATCACGGTGAAGATCGGCGACCCCGTGGACCTGTCGGCCTTCGCGGGCCGCGGACTCGATCCGAGCACCCTTCACGAGGCGACCGCCGTGCTCATGGCCGCCATCACCTCCCTGCTCGTCGACCTTCGCGGCGAGCCAGCCCCCGCTGAACCGTGGGATCCGACGAAGCATAGACAGAGTGAGACCGGTCGATTTGAGTAACACCATGCCCATCCGTATCACGGCGCCCGGCGCGCGCAGGGTCGCCGTGCTCGGCGCCGGCAGCTGGGGCACCACCTTCGCGAAGGTGCTCGCCGACGGCGGAGCCGACGTCGCCCTGTGGGCACGCCGAGCCGAGCTCGCGCGCGAGATCTCCCAGTCGAAGCGCAACAGCGACTACCTGCCCGGCATCAACCTGCCCCGCAACCTCTGGTCGAGCCCCCGAATCCCCGAGGTGATGGACGGCGCCGAGATCGTCTTCGTCTCGATCCCCAGCCAGTCCCTGCGGGAGAACCTGCGGATCATCCGCGACGTGATCCCCGCCAACGCCATCGTCGTGAGCCTCATGAAGGGCGTCGAGAAGGGCACCCGGTTCCGGATGAGCGAGGTGATCCAACAGGAGCTGCAGATCGATGAGAGCCGCATCGCCGTGGCATCCGGCCCCAACCTCGCGCTGGAGATCGCGAAGGAACAGCCGACAGCCGCCGTGGTCGCGTCGACGAGCCTCGAGACCGCGACGATGGTGGCCGAGCTGGCCACCAATCCGTACTTCCGGTCCTTCGTCAACACCGATGTGATCGGCACCGAGTTCGGCGGTGTGCTGAAGAACCTGATCGCCGTGGCGATCGGCATCGTCGACGGCGTCGGCTACGGCGAGAACACGAAGGCGTCGATCATCACCCGCGGGCTCGTGGAGATGACCGACTTCGCGGTGGCCTACGGTGGCCTCGCGCAGACGCTCTCCGGTCTCGCCGGGCTCGGCGACCTCATCGCCACCTGCGAGTCCCCGCTCTCCCGCAACAACACGGCTGGCCGACTCCTCGGCCAGGGCTACAGCTTCACGGATGTCGTGGCCCAGATGAACCAGACGGCGGAGGGGCTGTCGTCGGTGGCCCCCATCCTCGAGCTCGCGGCGGCGAAGGGCGTGGACATGCCGATCGTGCTTCAGGTGGCCGGCGTGCTCGCCGGCACGATGAACCCCCGCGACATCGCGCCGCACCTCACCACCGACACCGACAAGCCGGCGATCCTCGTCGAGTAACGGGCGCCGCGGAATGGGCTCCCGGCCTAGCCGGTGGGGCTCGGCGTCGGGGTCGGGGTGTTCGTTCCGAGCACGTCGTCGCGGCTGAGGCACTTCGACGTCTGCTTGATCGAGCCGACGGCGTTGGCCAGTTCGTCGAGGTACTGGGTGCCCTGCCCATTGGTGAGGCGGGAGTCGACGATCACTTCGATTGCCGGGGTGCGCCCGAAGGTCGTGAACACGTAGACGGGCGCCTTCGAGCTGTCGCGCAGCCAGTCGATGCCGCTGACCGTGTGGCACGCGTCCTTGGTGGGCCCGGGAGGCGTCACGCCGCAGCGCAGCAGGATGGCGGCCGGGTTGCCCCACGCGCTCGTCGCCTGGGCGTTGGTCTGGCGGATGGTCTCGTCCGCGAGGGAGTGCGGCAGGCGCACGATCACCTCGGCGCAATCGGGGTTCGTGGCGTCGGCGGCGGGGGTGAGCGGCACCGTGGGGGTGCACGCGACGACGGCCAGGAGAAAGAGCGGTGCGAGCGCGGCGAGGGCGCCGGCCCTGAGCTTCGAGTTCATCGCTTTCAGGCTACCGTTTCGCGCCGGGGGCAACCTGCGCTCGACGACGGGTGCCCCGTGCGCACATCCGCGTTTCTCTGCCCGCCCGCGTTTCTCCGGAGGTTTCGCGGACATCCGGATGCTGAGGCCCGGACTCGCGGGCAACGCGCGCTCGCGCCTGCCCCGCGACTCGCAAACCTCCGGAGAAACGTTGGTTCGCGGCGGATCTGGTCACACCTCGATCTCGCCTCCGACGGTGCGGAGGTGGTCGCGGAAGCTCAGCCCGGGAGTGCGCTCCCGGCTGGCGAGGAAGTCGTCGAAGCGCACCTGGCTGCGCAGCGAGACCCCGGACCGGATGCGCTCCGCCTGCAGCCGCTCGGTGTCCCTGATCGACTCGGCGAGGGCGAAGACCTGCTCGGCCTCTGCGGCCGCGACGAACAGCACGCCGTCTTCGTCTCCGAAGACGAGGTCGCCGCGACCCACGGTCCACTCGCCGACCGTTGCGGCATCCAACGCGTCTGGCGCCCGGTCGCCGACACTCAACGGCCCGGTCGGGATGGCGCCGAGGCTGAACAGCAGCAGGCCGATGGCGAGGATGTCGACGGTGTCGCGGTGGAGTCCCCACACCGCGATGCCGCCCAGTCCGGCGGCCGCGGCCTCGAGGGCCACCAGGTCGCCCACGCAGCTCTCGTCGAGCCGCCCGCCGTTGTCGACCACGAGCACGTCGCCCGGCGCGCACGACTCGAAGGCCTCGAGGAAGACGTCGACACTGCCGACATGCCGCACCGGAATAACCCGGCCCGCAAGGCGCATGCCGGACGCCAGCGCGACGAGGCCGGTCGGCGCGCACCGCGCGACGAGGCCGGTCGGTGCGCACCGCACGGCGAGCCCGGCGCGAACGCAGCCGTCGGCGAGGTGGGCGGCCGCGAGTTCCCCGAACCTGCGCGCCAGGGTGTCGTTGTCCATGGGTGTCGTTTCCTCGCTCGGCCCGAGGCCGTTGCACATAACGGTAGCGTTTGAGGCATGCCTTCCCCGCGCGACCACGACAGCCTCGCCAGCATCGGGGAGAGCGCGGCGCTGCTCCGGATCTTTCCCCGACTGCCCGACTCGGCGGCCGGCCTTCTCGGGCCGGGCGACGACGCGGCGGTGGTATCCGCGCCGGACGGCCGCTTCGTGGTGACGACGGACATGATGATCCACGGTCCGGACTTTCGTCTCGCCTGGTCGACGCCGCACGATCTCGGCTGGAAGGCCGCGGCATCCAACCTCTCGGACATCGCCGCGATGGGCGCCGTGCCGACCGCGCTGGTGGTGGCGATCGCCGCCCCGGCCGACTCGCCAGTCACTCTGCTCGAAGGCATCGCGGACGGGCTGCGGGACGCGTGCGCCGCGCTCGCGCCCGGCTGCGGCGTGGTCGGGGGCGACCTCTCCGTATCGCCGACGCTCACGATCGCCGTCACCGCTTTCGGTGACCTCGAGGGCCGCCCGCCCGTGCTGCGCTCCGGAGCGCGGGTGGGCGACATCGTCGCGGTGGCCGGTGTGCTCGGCGAGGCCGCCGCCGCCCTCTCGCTCCTCTTCACAGAGGCGGTCGACCCGCTCGGACATCCGGATGCCCGGCTCGCGGCCGCCCTGCGCCTGCGCACCGCGCCGCAGCTCGCGCCGACGCCGCCGATTTCCGCGGGGCGGGTCGCCGCGTTCGCCGGGGCGACCGCGATGCTCGACCTGAGCGACGGGCTCGCCATCGACTCGGCCCGGCTCGCGCGGGCGAGCGGGCTGGGAATCGACTTCGAACTTGCCTCGCTCGGCGCTAGTGGCGCCGACCCGGCCCTGGCGCTCGGCGGCGGCGAGGACCACTCGCTGCTCGCAACGTTCCCCGCCGGGACGCCGTTGCCCGCGCCGTTCCGCCGCATCGGAGTCTGCGTGGCCGGGGAGGGACTCACCGTGGACGGGGCGCCCCACGATTCGGTCGGCTGGGACCCGTACCGCGACTGGAGTGGGTCCGCCGGGTAGCGGTATTGGCCAGCTCGCCCGCGTTCGTTCGGCCCATGTTGCGCGGCAAGGCGTGGCGCGGCTCGGGTTCCGGCCGCCGCCGGCCGCCGCCTGTCGCCGCCTGTCGCCGCCTGACGCCGCGGAGGGCGTCGTGCCGCCGCGACTCGAGCCGAACCGAGCTGCGCCGAGCCGCACCGCGCCGAGCCGCGCCGCGCCGAGCCGCGGGGCGTCAGACGGCTCGGGCCCACCAGAGCGTCGTGTCGCCGTAGTCCTTGCGGCGGTCGAGCTCGATTCCGGATGGCCACCCGGGTTCCGGGGACCGGCTGCTGCGTTCGACCATGACGACGGCGTCCGCGGCGAGGCGCCGGGACAGGGACTCGAGGCTCTGCGCGAGTTCGGCTTCGTCGAGTTCGTACGGCGGATCCAGGAAGGCGAGATCCCACTCGTCGAGGGTCGAGTCGAGGAAGGCCTGGGCGGCCTGTCCAGACACGACGACACGCAGATCATTGCCCTTCGGGGCCCGGCTCAGCACGACGGCGGCGTTCTTGCGGCACACGGTGGTGGCGGCGGCGACGCGGTCGACGAGGGTCACGTGCGCAGCGCCCCGGCTCGCGGCCTCGAGGCCGAGCGCGCCCGAGCCGGCGTAGAGGTCGAGCACGCGGGCTCCGGCGATGACGTCCCGGGCGTCGAGGGCCGAGAAGATCGCCTCGCGAACCCGGTCGCTGGTGGGGCGGGTGCCGGAGCCCGGCGTCGCGAGGGTCAGGGAACCGGCGAACCCGGCGATGATGCGTGTCATGGCGCAACGAGCCTACCGGCGGCCGTGCTGTCCCCGGCCCCGGACCCTCGAGCCCGCGTTTCTCCGGAGGTTCGTGGATCGGAGCAGCGTTGCGGCCGGCGCGAGGCCCGAAAGCGCGGGCCGCAGCATCCGGCGGATCGCGAAACCTCCGGAGAAACGCGAGTTAGGCGAAGAAACGCGCGTGAGGCGGGAAACCTGCACGCGGCTCTGCCAATTGTTAACCGTGCGGGATTACCGTGGGAGGCATGGCTCCCGATTTTCGCAAGCCGTTCCGCGTCATGACGTTTCGCACTCGTCAACTGCCGCCGAGCGTCGTCCAAGAGACCCCCGAGGTCACCACTCCGCTTCGGCCGAGCCTGGTCAACAACGCGATCTACGAAGACGGATGCCGCGTCGCGACCCTCGACTCCCTCGACGACACGTTCGCGGCGCTTGAGGCGCGCCCTGGCTCGATGGCGTGGATCGGGCTCTACCGCCCGACCACGGAGGAGATCACCTCGCTCGCCGACCAGTTCGGCCTGCACGAGCTCGCCGTCGAAGACGCGATCGTCGCCCACCAGCGGCCGAAGATCGAGCGCTACGGGTCGACGCTGTTCGTGGTGTTGCGCGCCGCCCGTTACCTCGACGCGAAGGAGGAGGTGGAGTTCGGCGAGCTCCACGTGTTCGTCGGCCAGAACTTCGTGATCACGGTGCGGCACGCCGAGTCGCCGGACCTCTCGCTGGTGCGCGGCCGCCTCGAGGGCACCCCCGAACTGCTCGCCCGCGGCGCCGAGGCGGTGCTATACGCGATCCTCGACGCCGTGGTCGACGGCTACGCGCCCGTCGTCGCCGGCCTCTCCAACGACATCGACGAGATCGAAACGCAGGTGTTCGACGGGGACCCGAGCGTCTCCCGACGCATCTACGAGCTGTCCCGCGAGGTGATCGATTTCGAGCGCGCAGCCCGTCCGCTCATCGGCATGCTCGACCAGATCTCGCACGGGTTCGAGAAGTACAAGATCGGCGAGGACCTGCAGCAATACCTGCGGGATGTCGCCGACCACGTGACGAACGTCAACGAGCGCATCGAGGAGTTCCGCATCCTGCTGCGCGACATCCTCGCCGTGAATGCGACGCTCGTGGCCCAACGCCAGAACGAGGACATGCAGAAGGTGGGGGAGGCGAGCAACCGCCAGGCGGAGGAGGCACGCAAGATCTCCGCATGGGCCGCCATCCTGTTCGCGCCCTCGATCATCACCGGAATCTACGGGATGAACTTTCACGTGATGCCGGAGCTGGCCTGGCCGCTGGCCTACCCGATCGCGATCCTGCTGATGGTGGCGGTGAGCGGTGGGTTGTTCGCGATCTTCCGCAACCGGCGGTGGCTGTGACCATGGATGGCGTGCAGACGGCGGAAGCGGAACGCTCAGAACTCGACGACCTTCTCACGCCGTCGGACGCCGGCGCGGATCGGCGGCGGGCATCCCTCGCGGTGCAGCTTGTCGTGGTGATCGGAGCGGTGTCTGCACTCTGCGTGGTCGCCGTGCTCGTGATCACCGTCGCGGCGCCGGTCGTGGCGGAGGTCGTCGCAACACTCATCGCGCGGCTCGGAACCATCCCGTACTAGCGGGGTCGGCAGTCGCGGGTACCCTCGGAGGGTGGAATCCCCCCTCGACGCGAAGCTCAGCACCGCCCTCGGCGGGCGCACGGCCGCGGCGATCGAGAAGGGCCTCGGGCTCGCGACGGTCGGCGACCTTCTGAGCCACTATCCGCGCCGGTACGCGCAGCGCGGTGAGCTCACTGCGCTCACCGAGCTGCCGCTCGACGAGAACGTCACGATCGTCGCGGAGGTGATCGAGAGCCGGGAGAGGCCGATGCGGGCCAAGCGCGGGTCGATCCTCGAGGTGCGGATCAGCGACGGAAAGGGCACCCTCACCCTCACCTTCTTCAACCAGGCCTGGCGCGCCAGGGAGCTGCGGCCCGGAGTGCGCGGGATCTTCGCCGGCAAGGTGGGCGACTACCGGGGCACGATGCAGCTCGCGCACCCCGACTACGAACTCTTCGAGGCGGCGGATGCGGACGGCGAGACCGCGGCCGGCGACGAGCTGGCCCGCAAGTGGGCCGAGCTGCCGATCTCGATCTACCCGGCCACGGCCACCGTGGCCTCCTGGCAGCTGCAGAAGGCGATCGGCGTGGTGCTCGACACCCTGCCGCCGCTCGCCGACCCGGTGCCGGGGCAGGTGCGCGGCGAACGCAAGCTCATGAGCTATTCCCGGGCGGTCGAGCTGATCCACCGGCCGCAGAAGGACGCGGACTGGGGGGCGGCGCGCAAGGCGCTGCGGTTCCAGGAGGCGTTCGTGCTGCAGGCGGCGCTACTGCAGCAGCGGCAGGCGTTGCGCGAGCAGGCCGCCGTGCCGCGCGTGCCCAAGGCGGGCGGATACCTGGAGCGATTCGACGCCCAACTCGCCTTCACCCTCACCGGCGACCAGACCACGGTCGGCGCCGAGATTGCCGACGACATTGCCGCGACGGCGCCGATGAACCGGCTCGTGCAGGGCGAGGTGGGGTCCGGCAAGACGCTCGTGGCGCTGCGGGCGATGCTCGCCGTGGCGGATTCCGGTGGCCAGTCGGCGCTTCTGGCGCCCACCGAGGTGTTGGCCGGCCAGCACCTGCGGTCGATCGTGAAGACCCTCGGACCGGATCTGGCCGCCTCCTTGCGGCCCGCGATCATCACCGGGCAGCTTCCGGCCGCCGACAAGCGCAAGGCCATGCTCGCCGCCGTCTCCGGCCAGGCGAACATCGTCGTCGGCACGCACGCCCTGATGAGTGAGAGCGTCGGCTTCTTCGACCTCGGACTCGTCGTCGTCGACGAGCAGCACCGCTTCGGCGTCGAACAGCGCGAGGCCCTGCGCCGCAAGGGCGCGACTCCGCCGCACGTGCTCGTGCTCACCGCCACGCCCATCCCGCGCACGGTCGCGATGACGGTCTTCGGCGACCTGGACGTGTCGACGATCGCGGAGCTGCCGTCCGGCCGGGTGCCGATCCAGAGCTTCGTCGTGCCGCTCGCCGACAAGCCAGGCTGGGTGAACCGGGTCTGGGAGCGCCTCGCCGAGGAACTCGCGAAGGGCAGGCAGGGTTTCGTCGTGTGCCCGGCGATCGACTCGACGACGGTGGACGACACCGACGACGAACTCGAGTCGAGTCCGGCCAAGCGGGCGAACGTCACCGATGTTCTCGCCGAACTGCGCGCGAACCCGCTGCTGTCATCCGCCCGCATCGAGGCACTGCACGGGCGGTTGCCGAGCGAGGAGAAGGACGCGATCATGCGCGCGTTTGCCCGGGGCGAGATCGACGTGCTCGTCGCGACGACCGTGATCGAGGTGGGCGTCGACGTTCCGAACGCGTCGACGATGGTGATCCTGGACGCCGACCGGTTCGGCGTCTCGCAGCTGCACCAGCTTCGGGGACGGGTGGGTCGCGGTGGCGTGCCGGGGCTGTGCCTCATGGTGACGGATGCCGAGGATGGCACGATGGCTCGCGAGCGCGTCGAGGTGGTCGCCTCCACCCTCGACGGCTTCGAACTCGCGCAGAAGGACCTCGAACTGCGGCAGGAGGGCGACGTGCTCGGCAGCGTGCAGTCCGGCGGCCGGTCGTCCCTGCGCCTGCTGCGGGTGGCCAGGGACGGCGAGCTCATCACCGAGGCCCGCGCGATCGCCAGGGTGGTGCTCGACGACGACCCGGTGCTCGCGGGCCATCCCGCGCTGCGGGCGGCGCTCGATCGCCGCCTCGACGAGGCAAGTCGGGACTTCCTCGCCAAGAGTTAGCCGTACTCTGCAATAGGACTTCCTCCGCAACGAGACTCACTCCGCAACGAGACTCACTCCGCAACAGGACTCACTCCGCAACAGGACTCACTCCGCAAGGGGAGGCGATGGTCACGAGTCCGTAACGTCGAGCCGATAGTCTCAGAGGCATGAACAGGATCGCCGTCGTCCCTGGTTCCTTCGACCCCGTGACCCTCGGTCATTTGGATGTCATCGAGCGCGCTGCGGGGATCTTCGATCAGCTGCACGTTCTGGTCGTGCACAACCCGGACAAGTCGGCCCTGCTCCCCGTGGCCCAGCGCGTGGCCCTCATCGAGCGGGCGATCGCCGAGGGCGGCCTGCCGGAGAACATCACGGTCACGTCCTGGAGCGTCGGTCTGCTCGTCGACTACTGCACCGACGTCGGCGCGAGCGTGCTCGTGAAGGGTGTGCGTTCACAGGTGGATGTGGCCTACGAGACGCCCATGGCGATCGTCAACCGCAACCTCGCCGGGGTGGAGACGATCTTCATGCTGCCGGATCCGGCCCACGCCCACGTGTCGAGTTCGCTCGTTCGCCAGGTCGCGGCGCTCGGAGGCGACGTGAGCCCGTACGTGCCGCGCTCGGTGGCCGACTTCCTCCAGAAGCTGTAGCCCGGTCCGCCTCAGCCCGGTCCGCCTCAGCCCGGTCCGCTCCGGCCGGGACCGGCCGCGGAAACGGCGGCAAATGTTCAGGTGGCAGGATGGAGGAATGCTTCCCCTCAAACTCGGTTACAAGGCGTCCGCTGAGCAGTTCGACCCGCGTGAGCTGGTGGAGATCGCGGTGGCCGCCGAGGCGCACGGCATGGAGAGCGTCGCGGTGAGCGACCACTTCCAGCCGTGGCGGCACGCCGGCGGGCATGCGCCGTTCTCGCTCGCCTGGATGGCGGCGGTCGGCGAACGGACGAAGACGGTGCAGATCGGCACCTCGGTGATGACGCCGACGTTCCGCTACAACCCGGCCGTGATCGCCCAGGCGTTCGCGACGATGGGATGCCTGTACCCGGGGCGGATCATGCTCGGGGTCGGCACCGGGGAGGCGTTGAACGAGATCGCGACCGGATTCCGCGGTGCGGGCGAGCAGGACTGGCCGGAGTTCAAGGAGCGATTCGCCCGGTTGCGCGAGGCGGTGGCCCTGATGCGCCAGCTGTGGACAGAGGACAGGGTCGACTTCCAGGGCGAGTACTACTCCACCCACGGAGCATCCATCTATGACCGCCCGGACTTCCCGGTGCCGGTGTATATCGCGGCCGGCGGCCCCGTCGTTGCCCGCTACGCCGGGCGGGCCGGCGACGGCTTCATCTGCACCTCCGGCAAGGGCATCGAGCTCTATACGGAGCAACTCATCCCGGCGGTTCAGGAAGGTGCGGACAAGGCCGGCCGGGATTCCGCCGGCATCGACCGGATGATCGAAATCAAGCTCTCCTACGACACCTCGGTCGAGGCGGCGCTGGAGAACACCCGGTTCTGGGCCCCGCTGGCGCTCTCCAAGGAGCAGAAGCACGACATCACCGACCCGATCGAGATGGAGGCCGCGGCGGATGCCCTGCCGATCGAGCGGATCGCCTCCCGCTTCATCGTGGGCGCCGACCCCGAGGTCGTGGTCGCGGAGATCAAGACCTACCTCGACGCCGGCTTCAACCACCTCGTGTTCCACGGCCCGGGCCAGGACCAGCGGCGCTTCCTCGCCCTCTTCGAGAAGGACCTAGCGCCGCGTCTGCGCGCCCTGGCGTAACGCGGAAGGCCGCCGTCGGGGCGATTCCCGACGGCGGCCTCCGGCGCATCCGGCTTCATCAGCGGCGCGGCAGGTTGAGGCCGAGCCACCGTTCGGTGGCGCGCTCTCGATCGAGGCGGGCGACGTGCTGCTCGAAGCGGCGGGCACGCCGCTCGCGCGACTCGACGTCGAGCGGGCGACGACCCCACTTGATCAGGGCCACGCCGAGGTGCAGCGCTGCCCGGTCGAGCAGGCTCACCCGGCGAACCGGGCGCTCCTGACGGTGATGCCCGGGTTGGGGCGGATGATCGTGCCGACCGGGATTGGTCGACACGGCGTTGTGAGACGCGGTGGCATTCATTCGTGCTGTTCCTCTGCTGGCGGCAGCGGGCGCGGGCGAACGCGGTCGCGTTCACCGTCGCCCGATGCGGCGGG
>NZ_DATCQQ010000037.1:0-9387 GCF_036569425.1 Lacisediminihabitans sp. | reverse complement strand
GTCAACAGCTGAGGAATTTGCTTATAGATTGCCACGCCCGTCAACGGCGTGTCGAGGTAGATGACTGGGGAACCCTCCGAGGGAGCCATCACCGGCCGCTCACGCGCTCGCCGGCGATCAAGATGAAGGTCCCGTTCGAGTAGCTCGTCTCGAGAGCGCGTACCTCGCCGTCGACGTGCAGAAGCACTTCCTCGTTCAGCGTGCGCCCGTCAGCAGTGTGCGCGAGCAGCGCGGTGAGCAATGCGCGGACATCCATGGCAGCACCCCAGCATCACGCGTGGGCCCGCATCGGGGTGATGACGGCATCGACGTCCCCGCCGAGGAGGGCATCCTCCTGGACTCGAGCGACCCGGCCCCCGATCTGCGTGACTGGAGCAAGTGAGAAACCGGCAGGTTCTTGGTTCGAGTCCAAGTCGGGGAGCTCGAAGGTCGCAAGGGGCTCCACCCCCTGCGACCTTTGTTCGTTTGCGGCCGTACTCCCCGCGGAGTCCCGACTGGCCGCCGGCGGGTGGATGCCGCGGGCCGCGCCCCCAACTACGATCGGTCCATGCCCTACCGTGCTCGTTCTGCAGAAGCGCACTGGCGTGAACCATGGGATGAGAGGGCCTTCGAGCACCTGCCGCACTGGCGGATGTCCCGGCGGGCGAAGCTGTGGATTCCGGTGGTGGTCGCCTTCGTCGTGCAGGTGCCCGCCGTGCTCGTCCGTGGTCGCGGCGGCGGCCCGCTCCACGCCGCCGAGTGGTCGGACAGCAATCAGGTGCTGGTGGCGCTTGCGATCGCCCTGATCGGCCCGCTGGCCCTCATCGGGGCGAGGCGTTTCCCCGGCCCGGTCGTGGCGATCACCGCCGGCGCGGGCTCCGCCGACCTGCTGCTGTTCAGCGATAGCCTGCATCCGCCATACATCGCGCTCGCGTTTGCGATCGTGTCGGCGATCGTGCGGGGAGCCAGGGTGTGGGCCTGGATATCCGTGGCCGTGGCCTGGGTGGCCACCCTCGTGATCGCGATCTGGTTCGGCCTGAGCCTGTCGCCGCCGCGAATCGCCGCCATCACGCTGGGCATCCTCATCGTGATGGGCATCGGTGATGGCATCCGCGCCAGGCGAGAGAGGTTCGCCGAATTCTCCCGCCGGCTCGCCGAACGCAAGCAGTCCGAGGTGCAGGCCGAACGCGTGCGCATCGCCCGGGAACTTCACGACGTGCTCGCGCACTCGCTCAGCCAGATCAACGTGCAGGCCGGAGTCGGCCTGCACCTCATGGACCAGCAACCGGAGAAGGCCAAGGAGGCCCTCGCGAGCATCAAGGAGACGAGCAAGACCGCCCTCGACGAGGTGCGTTCGGTGCTCGGAATCCTCCGGGCAGAGGGCGGCGCGGACCCGAGCGCTCCGCTCGTGCCCGAGCCGGACCTCAGCCGTCTTCCCGGCCTCGTCTCGTCCGTCTCCGGGGAGGGGATCGAGGTCGAACTGGTCGACCACCTCGCCACGGTTCCGTCGGCCGCGACCCAGTTCGCGCTCTACCGCATCGCGCAGGAGTCGCTCACCAATGTTCTTCGCCACGCCAGAGCCACGAAGGCCACCGTGCACCTCCGGGAGGAGGCGCGCACCTACATCCTCTCCATCACGGACGACGGCGTCGGCGCGACCGCGGCCAAACACGACTCCGGTGGGCGCGGGCTGCTCGGCATGCACGAGCGGGCCGAGCTGCTCGGCGGCACCCTCGAGGCCGGACCGCTGCCATACCGGGGCTTCCGCGTGACCGCGCGCATCCCCACCCATACGACGGACGTGGTCGAATGATCCGCGTCGCGATCGCCGACGACCAGCAGCTGATCCGCGGCGGGTTCCGCTCCCTGCTCGAGGCGGAGCCGGACCTCGAAGTGATCGGCGAGGCGGGAACGGGGCGGGATGCCGTCGCGCTGGTGACCAGGGAGAAGCCGGATGTCGTGCTCATGGACATCCGCATGCCAGATGGCGACGGGCTGTGGGCCACCGAGCAGATCGTGGCCAACCCGGCTCTCGCGAGCACCCACATCGTGATCGTGACTACCTTCGAACTCGACGAATACGTCGCCCAGGCCATCCGGGCCGGTGCGAGCGGCTTCCTCGTGAAGGACACCGAGCCGGTGGAGCTGATCCGCGCGGTGCGGGTCGTCGCCGGGGGAGAGGCGCTGCTGTCGCCGAGCGTCACCAAACGACTGCTCGAACGGGTGGCCGGCACTCTCAATGAGGCTCCGGACACCTCGGCGCTCGCCGTGCTCACCGACCGGGAGCGGGAGGTTCTCGCCCTCGTGGGCCACGGCCTCACCAACGATGAGATCGGGCGCAAGCTCTTCCTGAGCCCCCTCACCGCCAAGACGCACGTCTCGAGGATCATGTCGAAACTCGGCGCGCGAGACCGCGTGCAGCTCGTGGTCGTCGCGTACGAGACCGGCATCGTGCGGGCGGGCTACCTGGAGTAGACCGGCGGCCGAGAATGCTCCCTGGGCAGTACTCTGCAGCATCCCGTCGGCAGATTCGCCCCGGCCGGTAAGCGACGATCCTGAGGTCGTGAGGTTCCGCCGGAACCCCCCGACCGAATGGAAACATCGTGATTTCGACACTCGCCATGGCCGCGCCTGCAGCTCATTGGGTTGGACCTATGGGCGCCGGGTTCGGTTTCCTGTTCCTGCTCATTCCGCTGTTCTGGATCGGCCTGTTCGTGCTCATCTTCAGCCTCGCCGGCCGCCGTTGGCGGCGAGCGGGCTGGGGCGGACCCGGCCGCTACGGGCCGGGCCACACCCCGTGGGGCGGCGGCGCCGCGCGCTCCGCCGAGACCACCCTCGCCGAACGATTCGCCCAGGGCGACATCGATGAGAAGGAGTACCGTGCCCGGCTCGAGGTGATTCGCGCCAACGCGTATCCCCAGCCGCCTGCGAAGTAGCGGTGGCGCTCGCGAACCGGTGGCCGAACATCGGTCACCGGTTCGCGATACTCTCGTGTCTGGCGCCGAACCGGGCGTCCGCCGAGAGGAGAAGCGTGTGAATGCCTGGCTAGACCAGAACGCGCAGGCCGTGGCGATCGGCCTCTCGGGCGCCTTCGTGCTCTTCTTCGTTCTCACCGTGCTGTTTCTCGTGCTCTGGTTGCGTGCAGCGAGCGGGCGTCGCGGGCAGTACTACGACCGGGTCGCCGCCGAGCGGCAGCGGCTCGAACTCGAGGTGTCGCTGCAGGAGCAGTCGGCCCGCCTGCGCATCGTGCGCGAACTGCACGAGGTGGCCGTGCACTCCGTGTCGGTAATCATCAGCCAGGCCGATGGCGCCCGCTACGCTGCGGCGTCCGACCCGGGGGTCGCCGCGCGTTCCGCCGCCGTGATCGCGGAGACCGCTAGGGGCACCCTCGCCGACCTCAGGCGCGTGATGACCGTGGTGCGCGACGGCGAGGCCGCTGCCACCCCGCAGCCGCGGCTCAAGACCATCCGCGACCTCCTCGCGGTGATGGGGGAGGCCGGCCTCAACGTCACGTTCGTGGAGCACGGCGAACGATTCGATCTCTCCCAGGGCGCGGAGCTGGCCGTTTTCCGCATCGTGCAGGAGGCGCTGTCGAACGCCCTCACCTACGGCGGCGATGGCACGGATGTCAAGGTCGCCTTCACCTGGACCGCCGAGGGCCTCCAGGTGCTCGTCGACGACGACGGGGTGCGCGCCGCGGCGAAACGCCAGGGACTCGACCCGGACAAGCTCGCGCAGAGCCGCACATACACCTTCCAGGACGACCTCAACTCGCTCACCGAGCTCGTCGTCGGCCCGGGAATCACCGAGATGAGGGAGCGCGCGGCGCTGTTCGGCGGCATCCTCAACGCCTATTCGGTGCCCGGGGTGGGCTTCTCCATCTCCGCCGTCTTCCCCGCGCTGCGCTACGACAACGGTGTTCACGGCGTGAACCTGGACGCCTGAGCGGCCGTGCCCGAACGGCCACGGGAGGACTCGGCCGCGATTCGCAAGGCGCTCGCGGTCGGCCTCGCCGCCTCGGCGTACGGTGTCTCTTACGGGGCGCTCGTCGTGGCCGCCGGGCTGTTCGCCCTGCGCGTGCCGTTCATCGTCGTGGTGATCGCCGTGGCCGTGGTGGCCGCGCTCGTTCGCGCCCTGTTCTAGCCCTCCAGGTCGTCGATGCCAGGGGTCCAGGCCAGGCCGGGCTCGCCCCAGCCGCTCTTCTTGATCGCCTTCTCCGCGGCCCGCGCGTGCTTGTGGGCGAGCCGGTCCACGTAGAGGATGCCGTCGAGGTGGTCGTATTCGTGTTGGAAGATGCGCGCCAGCCAGCCCTCTGCACTGATCTCGAACGGCTCGCCGTTGAGATCCAGGGCGCGCAGGATAGCCAGATCGGCACGGTGCAGCGGGAACCGCTCGCCGGGCACCGAGAGGCAGCCCTCCGACTCGGTCTCTTCATCCGCCGGGCCGATCGCGGTGGGGCTGATCCACAGCTCGGGGTTGATGGCGACTCCGCGCCAGAGCACGTCGTCGTCGTCCAGCCAGTTGAACACGAAGATGCGCCGGGAGACGCCCACCTGGGGAGCCGCGAGCCCGACCCCGGGAGCCGCCTCCATCGTCTCGAACATATCGGCGACGAGGGACCGCAGGTCGTCGTCGAATTCGGTGACGTCGGCGGCGCGGGAGTGCAGCACGGGGCTGCCGGTGATGAGAATCGGGAGAACGGCCATTCGCCAAGAATATCGGAGGGTCAACGGGTAAAGTCGTGCCGTGCTGCCTGACGTGACCGACCTCGCCAACACGATCAGCCTCACTCCGGCCAAGGCCATCGGAATCCCGATCGCCCTCGTCGGCGCGGTCTTCCTCGCGATCGGCGCCCAGCTCCAGCATCGCGGTGTGGTCACGGTCGAAACGCTGAGCGACACGCGGTCATCCGGCGGGCTGAGGCTCGGGCAGCTGCTCGCACTTCTTCGACGCCCGTCCTGGGTGTTCGGCACGCTCCTTCTCGGCCTGGCCGTGGTGTTCCAGCTCACGAGCCTCTACTTCGCGCCGATCATCGTCGTGCAGCCGCTCGGCGCGATCGCGCTCATCATCACCGCCGTGGTGAACGCCCGGGTCTCGGGGGTCAAGCTCACCAGGCGGGCCATCCGTTCCCTCGCCTTCTGCATCGTCGGCGTCGGCCTGTTCGTGACTATCGCCACGATCACGGGCCAGTCCAAGGAGATCTCCCAGACGGAACTGGTGATCGTGCTCGTGCTGCTCGTCGTGATCACCGTGGCGTTCGCGATCGTCTTCGCGCTGCTGCGCAAGCGCTTCGAGGCGATCATCTACATCGTGGGTGCCGGCGTGCTCTACGGGTTCGTCGCGACCCTCGCGAAGGTCGTCATCGACCGCATCCACACGCTCTTCATCGGTGCGTCGGACACCCACGGGTTCGAGTGGCTCACCCTTACGTGCGTCATCGCGCTGATCGCGGCGGCCGCGATGGGAGGCTACTTCGTGCAGAGCGCATATTCGTCGGGGCCGCCCGACCTGGTGATCGCCGGGCTCACGGTGATCGACCCCCTCGTCGCCGTGTCGATCGGCATCGTCGTGCTGCAGGAGGCGTCCGGCGCACCCTGGTACGCAATCGTCGCCTTCATCGTCGCTGGTATCCTTGCTGTTTACGGCGTCTTCCAGCTTTCCAAACACCATCCGCAGACGCAGCACTAAGCTGATGCTGCCGGCTACTAATGCAAGGGATGCTCACAGATTTGTCCTATTCCCCGCGTGACACGTTCTCGGACGCGAAGGCTCCTCTTCGCGTACTGATCGGCGCAGACACCTTCCCGCCCGACGTCAACGGTGCGGCGAATTTCGCCTCCCGCCTGGCGGCCGGACTCGTCGACCGCGGCCACGACGTCTTCGTGGAGGCACCGGCGGCCAGCCGCAAGCACGGCACCTTCGTCGAAGAGCACGACGGCGCCCGGCTCACCGTGTACCGGGTCTACTCGTGGCGCTGGTACCCGCACGACTGGCTGCGGTTCGTGCTGCCGTGGCGCAGCCAGGCGCACGCCGCCCGCATTCTCGACGAGGTGAAGCCGGATGTCGTGCATATCCAGTCGCACATCGTGGTGGGGCGCGGGCTCGCCCGCCAGGCCGTGAAGCGCGGCATCCGAGTGGTCGGCACCAACCACTTCATGCCCGAGAACATGATCGACCACACCAAGCTTCCGCACTTCCTGCGCAAGCCGGTCATCCGCGCCGCCTGGGCGGACGCCGCATCCACCTTCGGGTTGTGCGAGGCCGTCACGTCACCGAGCCGCAAGGCCGCCGACTTCCTCGAGGCGGAGACCAACCTCACCGGGGTGCATGCCATCTCCTGCGGCATCGACGCGGCGCTCTACACGCCGAGCTTCGAGAAGCGCACGGGCAACACCATCGTGTTCGTGGGCCGGGTGTCTGGCGAGAAGCACATCGACGTTCTGCTGCGCGCCGTCGCGGCCATCGACCCTGCCCTCGACGTGAAGCTCGAGATCGTGGGCGGCGGCGACCAGATGAACCAGCTCAAGCAGATGGCCTGGGATCTCGGCATCGCGGATCGGGTGAACTTCACCGGCTACGTCACCGACGAGGAACTGCGAGCCGCGCTCACTCGCGCCACCGTCTTCGCGATGCCGTCGATCGCGGAACTGCAGAGCATCGCCACGATGGAGGCCATGGCCTCCGCGCTTCCCATCGTGGCCGCCGATGCCATGGCGCTGCCGCACCTCGTGCACGATGGCCAGAACGGCCACCTCTTCACCCCGGGCGACTCCGCCGACCTCGCCGCCAAACTCACCGACGTGCTGACGCTGCCGGATGACGAACTCACGGCGATGAAGAAGGCGAGCCTCAACTACATCGCGGCGCACGACATCCAGCGCACTCTGAGCATCTTCGAGAGCCTGTATCGTGGTGAAACGGTCACCGATCCGGTGACCGATGCGTCGCTCGACGAGCAGGTTCCGTAGCCTCTTCGAGCTCGCGGGGCGGTAGCTCAGCTGGTTAGAGCAGCGGACTCATAATCCGTCGGTCACGGGTTCAAGTCCCGTCCGCCCCACTGAAATAGTTCTTTTGATCAGGGGTTATGTTGGAACGTAGCCGATAAACTTGGACGAGTTCCTGCTCGACTCCGCTCTAGACTCCGGTCTAAGTCAGGGTTTCTGGCAAGTCAGCTACGCTCCAGCCCCTTATCGCAGGAAGTGAACCGCGCGCGCTCCTGGTGCCCCAGGTAGTGGCCGTGGTGGGCATTTCGGTCCCGTTTGGCTAACGACCGTTCAACGGCGCCATGTAGTCCAGATTTGGGCCGCAGCAATCACATCGACACCCGGGGGCGGAAGTGCGATCTTGTCGGCGGCGTCCTGTGTGACAAGTAAGACTATGGACACCCGCGCTACACCGAAGCGCTTGATCTTCTGGGAAGGCGGTCGATTCCACTAACGCGGAACTTCTCCACCTCGGGCAGTGTCCGTGATTTGATAGCTTTATCAACGGGGCAGCCTCGCTGATAAAGTTATCAACCCCCGCTTTTGGACCGCAGCTGCCCAGAAGCGCGAGACGCATGATCCGTGCGAATGGCCACATCTTCGACGACGCGAACGCGATTGTCGGTCGCGAATCGAAGTGCAGCGCGGCGAATCAGCCACTGGGCGCGGATCGGGAGCGAGCTCGAGATAAGGAGGGGTGGGACGCCCCGAGCCCCTCGGCGATACGCCAGCCGACCGGGTCACGCTGCTGTTGCGTTAGAGGCACCCGAGCGCGAAATCTCAACGGACAGGGCTTACGGGAATCTCAAGCTCGACCACCACATCAAGGTCAGTGAACGCCGGGGAGTGTCCGTAGGAGGTCCGGCTTGCGGGACTGACCCAATCGGGGAGGGACGTATGTCGTGAACACACTTGAACCCGCCGTACTCCCGAACTAAGAGAAGTCGAACGAAACCTCCGTCCTTGGCAGAAAGGACTCACTCCGCATGCTCAACGTGATTCGCCATGCCCCGCCAGGTCGAAGAGAGCTAAAGTCAACATTGTGGACAACGGTGCGTTTGGTATCGCCTTCGGGTGGATTGTGTGGATACCCGTCGCGGTGATCGGTTCAGTGTTCTTCGGCAGCTTACTGATCGTGGTGGCAGCCGGCGGCATCAGTCTGATCGCCCACTCGCCACTAATACACCGCACGAGGCAGGCTACGGCGAAACCGACTGAGCCAGAGGATGCCCTAGAGACCCTCTTTGGTCGGACTGAGCGCTAGATGTACTCGGCTTGCAGCACGGCCGTAGTTATTTCCCTCGTGCAGCCCTCGCCGTAGAACCTGATGCATTGGAGGGACAAATTGGTGATCAAACGGATGCTAAGTACCGTCGGTCGGGGCACGCCTTGAATCCCGCATCATCGGAGCAGCTGGCGATCCTCCTCGTGCATAGACCAGTTGGATGTCGCGCGCTTCCACGGGAGTATTGGCGGATGGAGATGTCGGACGAGAATTCGAGCGCCGCTACGTTAGCTGCCTACCAGCGCTATGCCGCGCAGTACATCGAGCTGACCTCGATGGCGAGGTCGTCGCTCGTCGACGACCTGATCGCGCTGACATCCACTGGTTCGACTGTGTTCGAGCTTGGGAGCGGGCCAGGGCGCGACGCCGCGGCCTTGGAAGCTGCCGGCCTGGTCGTGCACCGCACTGACGGAGCCGTCTCGTTCGTCGAGCAATTCCAACTCGCGGGGCTCGAAGCGCGCATCCTGGACGTGCACGCCGATGATTTCGGAGGCCCCTATGACGCTGTCTTTGCGAATGCCGTGCTCCTGCATGTCTCGCGTCTACAGTTGCCTCGGGTGCTGGAGGTCGCGCTCCGAGCGACCCGCGTCGGCGGCGTGCTAGCCGCATCCTTCAAAAAGGGGACTGGCGAAGACTGGTCCACGAAGAAGCTCGATGCGCCCCGGCGCTTCACCTACTGGCAGGAAGAGGACCTACGTCGCGTCGTCCTGGCCACTGGCTGGACCCCACTCCAGATCACCGAATCCACCCAACCAACCTCGACGGAGCGGTGGATTACTCTCACCGCGAGACACCTCGCGCACTAGATGAAACTGCAGAAGCTTTACCGGTCCCCTCCGAACAGCAGACATCTCCTGTGGGCGCTCCCGCTCGGCATCCTGGTCTGCGCAGCGTGGTGGTGGTTCGAAGCTGGGCTATGGAACTACGGAGGCTACTACCGGCTCAGTAAAGCTGAGATCGCCGCGTTCGACTCATCGTCGGTTTATAACTACATCGTCACCGCGCTCATCGGATCGATCCCAATTCTGGTCGCGAACTGGAGCCGAACTCTGTGGCCCCGCCTGGCGGTGACACTGGCGTTGGTTGCCGTCCAGCTGATCACGGGCAACATATTCGTACTCGCCCCCCGGGGCGCCTGAA
>NZ_DATCQQ010000036.1:0-5444 GCF_036569425.1 Lacisediminihabitans sp. | reverse complement strand
AGGGCGCGTCGTTCTCGACAACCTCACGACTTCTTTCACATCTGGAGATTAAGAAATGGCTGCACCAACTAAGGGACCCCGCCTCGGCGGTGGACCGGCGCACGAGCGCCTCATGCTTGCGAACCTCGCGGCTGCCCTGTTCACCCACAAGAGCATCAAGACGACCGAGACGAAGGCCAAGCGCATGCGCCCCCTCGTCGAGCGCCTGATCACGTTCGCGAAGCGCGGTGACCTGCACGCGCGTCGTCGCGTGCTGGCGGTCATCGGCGACAAGACCGTGGTTCACGAGCTCTTCACCGAGATCGCGCCGCTCGTCGAGCTGCGCGAGGGCGGCTACACCCGCATCACGAAGCTGGGCTTCCGCAAGGGAGACAACGCGTCGATGGTTCAGATCGAGCTCGTTCTCGAGCCCGTGTCGCCCAAGCCGAAGTCGGCCAAGAAGACTGCGGCCGCCGCCGCGGCTTCCGCGCCGGCCGAGGTCGTCGTCGAGGAGACCGAGCCCGCCGCGGATGAGGCTCCCGTCGAGTCTGCCGAGCAGGCCGAGGCCATCGAGGTCGAGATCGCCGAGGTCGACGCCGAGGCAGCACCGGTCGAAGAGGCGAAGTAACTTCTTCGAATACCAGATTTTGGCCCCGCACATCGAGCGGGGCCATTACTGTTTTATTCGTGAACGAGTCTCCTCTTTCCTCCCGGGTGGTGGCACCGTCGACGGTGGACATCCCGGAATTCCGCGGCACCGTGTGGCGACCGGCGCGGCGCGGCGACGTCGACGCGATCACCGCGATGATGCACGCCGCCGACAGGGTCGACCATCCGCGCTACCTCACCCTGCGCGACGAGGTGCTCGACAGCCTGGACAGCTCGTACATCGACGCCAGCCGGGACACCATCGTCGGCATCGACCTCACGAACTCCTACGTCGCCTTCGGCAGCGTCGCCCTGCTGCCCGGCAAGGAGACCCTCGTGCGGTCTGTGCTGTTCGGCGCGGTGGATCCCGGATGGCGGGGCAAGGGGATCGGACGCCAGCTGCTGCACTGGCAGGAGCAGAGGGCCCTGCAACAGCTTGCGACGTCGGACAAGCCCCTCCCCGGCTGGATCCTCGCCTTCATCGACGACGAAGCGATCCAGACGAACCACCTCTTCGCTCGCGCGGGGTTCCGCACCGCGCGGTACTACTTCGAGCTGCGACGCCGATTCGATGAGCCGATCCCCGAGGTCCCGCTGCCTGACGGGTTCTCTATCGCGAACCCCGTCCCCGCGAGACACGAGGAGCTCCGACTGGCGCGCAACGACGCCTTTCGGGACCACTGGGGCAGCCAGCCCACGACCGAGGAGCAGTGGGAGCGGTTCGCGCGCCGTTCCGTGTCCCGCCCCGACCTCTCCTTCGTGGCGACGGCCCCGACCGGAGAGGTTGCCGGTTTCCTCCTCACCGAGGTGAACCGGGACGACTGGCCGGGCCAGGGCTTCTCGTCGGCGTACATCGACCTCGTCGGGGTCACGAGGGCGTGGCGGCACCGCGGCATCGCCCCGGCGATGCTCGTGGAGGCCCTGCGCGCGATCACGGCCGAGGGTCTCGACAGCGCGGTGCTCGACGTGGACTCTGACAGCCTCACCGGGGCCCTCACCCTGTACGAGGGTGTCGGCTTCCGCCAGTCCGGCCGCAGCCGCAGCGTGCACAAGATGTTCTAGAGCGGGATGTCGGCGAGCCCGAAGTCGTTGGGCCCGAGCACGGGCGGAAGCTCCGCGAGCCGTTGCAGCGCATCGGTCACGGCGCGGGCGTAGATCGCTCCTCCCGCGCCACCGGGGTGGATCTGGTCGCGCGCAAGCAGATCCAGGTGCCCGGCGATCGCGTCCCGCCAGTTGGCGAGCTCCACGTCGCGATACTGCTGCGCGAACTGGGCGAGGGTGGAGTTCACGCCATCGGTCCAGCCTCGCGGCGCCTGCACGTTGATCACCACGATGTCGTGGCGGCTGCCGGCGATCGTCCTCACCTCGTCGAGGGTTGACCGGTCGATCGGGCCATTCGTGCCGAGTCCGATCAGCACGGTCGGCCGCAATGTGCCGGCTGCCATCATCCCCTGGAGGATCGACGGCACCGAGGAGAGCTGGCGCGAGACGACGGCGTCGATCTGGATGCCGGGGAAGGTCGCCTGCAACTCCGGTGCCGAGGCGAGCATGACCGAGTCGCCGATCGCGGTGATCTGGTCGCCGCCGGGCAGCGCGGCGGGTTTCCGGCTCGGCTGCGCCGTCGGCTCGCCCCTGCCGTCGGGCGACCGGTGGGTGTCGATCGACCGCTCGCCCTGCTCGACGGCGGCCTGGCTCGAGGTCTTGCCCGGATCGCTCGCGATGGCGGCGACCGATGCGCCGACCGCGACGGCGGCGAGGGCCACCGCGGCCAGCCCGGCGACGAGCCTCGGCGCGGAGGACCGCCATCCGCCCGTCCAGGCTCGAAGCGTTGTTCGGAAGCCGTTCAGCCGGATCGGGCGCTCCACGAAGTGGTGGGACGCGGCCGACGCCCCGACGGTGATCGCGAGCGCGACGGCGCCCATGGCCCAGCCGTCCCCTCCCGTGCGCTGCCAGCCAGACAGGGCGGCGATGACGAGCACGAAGACCGGCCAGTGCCAGAGGTAGAGACCGTACGATCGCTCGCCGATCCAGCGCAGGGGCGCGCTGTCGAGCACTCGGCCGAGGGGCGATCCGGCGCCGATCGAGCCGAGGATGGCCGCCGCCGTGAGCAGGGCGACACCGATCAGGCCGCCGCGGTAGACGAACGGTGCGCTCGCGGGCATCGAGACCGCGAGGGCGCAGAAGCTCACGATGGATGCCGCTCCGAGTGCGGCGCCGACCCTCGTCGCGCCTGGGCGGGCCAGGAGCCTCGCGAGCCCCCGGGGCGCATCGTGCACCAGGATCGCGATCGCCGCACCGATGGCGAGGCCGAAACAGTGGGTGTCTGTGCCGTAGTAGACCCGCGTCGCGTCGGCGCCCGGCTGGTAGATCAGCCACATCGCGGCGGCCGACGCAACGGCCAGGGCGACCACGAGGCCGATGCGGAGCCGCCGGGACGGCACGAGCAGCAGCGCGAGCATCGCCAGCGGCCACACCAGGTAGAACTGTTCCTCGACCGCGAGCGACCAGAGGTTGCGGAAGAGCTCGGGGGCCGTGCCGTCGAAGTAACTCTGGCCGGCACCGATCGACAGCCAGTTGCCGCTGAACGTGGCGGCGCCGAGCACCTGCCGTCCGAGGTGCACGAGCACGTCTCCGCGCAGGGAGAGCGCCACTGCGCTGCAGGCGACGACCACGAGCGCGAGGGCGGGGAGCAGCCGGCGGGCGCGGCGCATCCAGAATGCCCCGAGTCGGATTCTGCCGGTCGACGCCCTCTCCCGAAGCAGGAGTCCCGTGATCAGGAAGCCGCTGATCACGAAGAACACGTCGACGCCGAGGTAACCGCCGGGCAGGGCGCCGGGCGTCAGGTGGAAGAGGATCACGGCCACGACGGCGATCGCCCGCAGCCCGTCCAGGCCCGCGAACCGGTCGGCACGACGGTCGCCAGACGGCGCGGTCGCTGGGTCGGCAACCGCCGCTGAGGAGGAGAGGAGGAGGGAAGGAGTCATGGCGTGCAGTTCGAGTCTTGTCGTGCGAAGGGGCGAGGTCAACCTGAGGCGGAGGCGGCCATCGGATTCGCCAATAGACTTCAGACGTGGACGGGGAAGGCGTGATCGACGCGAGCACTGGCTACACGCGCATCCGGCTCGACATCGCGTACGACGGCGGAAACTTCAACGGCTGGACCAAACAACCAGGGCTGCGCACCGTACAGGGCGAGCTCGAGGCGGCCCTCGCGATCATCTTCGGCCGCCGCGGCCCGTCGCCGACGCTCACCGTCGCCGGTCGCACCGACGCCGGGGTGCACGCGACCGGTCAGGTGGCCCATCTCGACCTGTCGGCCGAACAGCTCGCCTGGCTGACCCGCCCGCGCGGAAAGAAAGCGACCGGCGGCAAGCGTTTCGACGGACCGACCGCTCTCGGGCGAAGACTCAATGGCATCGCGGGCCTCGAAACCGACGTCTATGTGTCTCGCGCGGCCGTCGCCCCCGAGGGATTCGACGCTCGCTTCTCCGCCGTCTGGCGCCGCTACGAATACCGGGTGTCAGACAACTCCGGCCCACGGAACCCGCTCGAACGCAACCGCACCCTCTGGTACCCGGCAGCGCTCGACCTCGACCGGATGGCGATCGCCGCGGATTCCCTCGTCGGCCTGCACGACTGGGCGGCGTACTGCAAGCCGCGCGAGGGCGCGACGACGATCCGCACCCTGCAGGAGTTCGCCTGGCGACGGGACGCGGACGGCGTGCTCATCGCCGAGGTGAAGGCCGACGCCTTCTGCCACAGCATGGTGCGTTCCCTCGTCGGAGCGACGATCGCGGTGGGTGAGGGCAAGCTCGAGGAGGATCGCCTTGCCGCGCTCCGCGACGAGCTGGACCGCACGAGCGAATTCAACGTCGTGCCGGCGAAGGGCCTCACCCTCGTCGAAGTCGGCTATCCGCCGGACGACGAACTGGCGGCGCGGGCGGAGGTCACCCGCGCCCGCCGGCCACCGCTCGAGACGCCGGAGACCGGCCCCGTTTGACCGCATCCCGGCGGATGGACTAATCTAGACCCTTGGTGCCTGCGCCCTTTCGCGCGGTACCCGAACTTGAGCCCTCCACCGGCAGTGTTCCTGGCAAGTCTTTGCCTGGGAACGCCCATCGGAGTGGGATTCACGAACGCCTCATTTCGACAAAGAAAGCAGCACTATTGTGACGCGCACCTTTTCTCCCAAGCCCGAAGATGTCCAGCGCGACTGGGTCATCATCGACGCGACCGACATCGTTCTCGGCCGTCTGGCGAGCCACGCGGCAGTCCTGCTGCGCGGCAAGCACAAGCCGACCTTCGCCCCGCACATGGACATGGGCGACTTCGTCATCATCATCAACGCCGAGAAGGTGGCCCTCACCGGCGCCAAGCTCGCTCAGAAGAAGGCCTACCGCCACTCGGGTTACCCGGGCGGCCTGACGGCAACCACCTACTCCGAGATGCTTGAGAAGCACCCGACGCGCGCCGTCGAGAAGGCCGTTCGTGGCATGCTCCCCAAGAACTCCATTGGTCGCGCACAGCTCACCAAGCTCAAGGTCTATGCAGGCGCCGAGCACCCCCACGCTGCCCAGCAGCCCAAGACCTACACACTCGGCCAGGTCGCGCAGTAGCGCGCACCAGTAACTAAAGGATTCGTACAACATGGCGAAGATCGAAGATTCAATCGACGAGGCAGTGCTCGAGAGCTACTCGACCGAGAGCCCGGCCGAGACCGCAGTGAAGGTGCCCCGCGCCGTCCTCAACGTGCCAGGAGCGGCCGTCGGCCGTCGCAAGCAGGCCATCGCCCGCGTGCGCATCGTCCCCGGCTCCGG
>NZ_DATCQQ010000035.1:0-2230 GCF_036569425.1 Lacisediminihabitans sp. | reverse complement strand
TCGGTCGTGTTCGCCGTCTTCGGGCCGTCGACGAAGCTCCACTTCGGCCCGCCGGCGAGTTGCTCGCGCAGGCGGGGGAAGATCTGCTCGGTCTCCCACCACTCGAGGATCTCGCGCTCGAGCGCCGGGTGGTCCGGCACGAACGGCAGCGGCTGGAACGGCTTCTCCATGGTTGGATTCTAGGGTGGACGCTCGCGACTACTCCGGGGCCGCCGACCTACGTCTGATGCAGGACCTGACGGCGAAGTGTTGGCGGCTCGAAGGCCCGTTCGTGATCGCGACGATCGGGGACCTGCCGTGGTGGATGTACCAGCACCTGGACAAGCTCGACGAGGTGCGGGTGCGGCTGTGGCTCGAAGACGGTCGCTGCGTCGCCTGGGGCTGGGTCGAAACGGGATCCCTGATCTTCATGGTTCATCCGCAGCATCGTGGGCGGCTCGCCGACGTGCTCGACTGGGCCGATACGAACGAGGTGACGGCGCTCGAGCACGACACCAGCTCGGTCGAAGCGTTCACCACTCGGGGATATGCGGTCGACGAGAGCCGGTGGTTCGACCATATGACGCGTTCGCTCGCCGATCTGCCCGAGCCACGCGTCCACGACGGCTACGTCCTCCGCACCGTCCGCGGCGAGGAGGATCTGCAGGCCCGCACCGAGAGCCACCGCGCCGCGTGGGAGCCGTCGCGGGTCGTCCCGGAGAGCTATCTCCAGGTCATGCGCGCCTGGCCGTACCGCCCCGAACTCGACTGGGTGGCCGTCGCGGCCGACGGCACCTTCGCGGCGAACTGTCTGTGCTGGCTTGACGAGGGCAGCCGCATCGTCGAGCTGGAGCCGGTCGGCACGCATCCTGACCACCGTCGTCGCGGGCTTGCCGCGGCCGTGTGCCTGGCCGCCCTGCAGGCGGCGCGCGAGGCGGGGGCGGACACGGGTCTCGTGTACCCCGTCAACGGGTTGCCCGCCGCGACGCTGTACGAGTCGATCGGCTTTCGCGCGATCAGCCGGCACCTGACGTTCCGAAAGGCCTAATAGCGGGAACAACGCGCCGTCCGACAGCGTTCACATCCTTAGAACCATCCGAACCAACTGAAAGGACAGCTCTCAATGACAACTGCGGTCACCGAGTCGACGTTCGAGCAGGAAGTGCTTCAGAGCGACAAGCCTGTCCTCGTCGATTTCTGGGCCGAGTGGTGCGGTCCGTGCCACGCCGTCTCGCCCGTCCTCGACCGAATCGTCGAGGAGCGGAACGGCGAGATCAAGCTCGTCAAGGTGAACATCGACGAGGAGCAGGAGCTCGCAATACGCTTCGGCGTCCAGTCGATCCCGACCATGATCCTGTTCAAGGATGGTCAGCCGGCTGCGGCGACAATGGGCGCCCGGCCGAAGGGCGACATCGAGCGCCAGCTCGGTTTAACCGCGGAAAGTCCGTAGGACTTTCCGCGGGGTTGGTTAGTCCCTTCGCTTCGCTCGGGAGATAAAGGAGAAGCGGGGCTACCCCTCGGCCTGTTCCTTTCTTTGGTTCAGGGGCGAGAGCGCCTCCTTGGCGGGCTCGTCCTTGAGCTTCAGGACGCGCATCCCGTGCACGAAGACGATCGAGCCGCCGAAAATCCCGCCGAGGGTAAGCAGCGCGAAGCCGATCAGCGTGAGGATGAACGGCCCGGCGCTCACGTCGCCGGTCTTGAAGCTGTCGTGGCCGACGATCGCCGCGGCCAGGAAGAAGACCGTTGCGCTGAGCATGATGATCATGTGCGTCGTCGCGGTGCGCTTGAGCGGCGTGCCCCACGAGATCTTCAGCCACTCGAGCAGTCCGGCCAGGGCCGTGGGCCCGGTGATGATCAGACCGAAGATCAGTGCAAGCCACCACCCGTGGGTCGCCGCGTTGTTGCTGATCCCGGTCACGTCAGCGAGGGCGGCGACGGTCGCGAACGTGTAGGTGCCGATCGTCGCGTGCGTGAGGGGCGGATGGAGTGGGTGCCCCGGTGTTCCGCGCCAGAGGTATTCGAGCTTCACGAGTCGCCTCCCAAGTTGGTTGGGACACGATATTCCGCGCTAGGGGGCGCGGACAAACCTCGGGGCCGCTAGGCCTTATTGGACTCGAGGAAGAGCAAGAAGGCGGCGTGCTTCGCGAGATAGTTCTCGATCTCGGCCACGCCCGCTCCGGCCCAGTCCTCGATCCACGTCTCGGACAGGTCGTCCGCGATGTGGTGCATGCCTCGTTCGCTCATATGCGTG
>NZ_DATCQQ010000034.1:0-16748 GCF_036569425.1 Lacisediminihabitans sp. | reverse complement strand
GGTGCCGGTGCCGGTGCCGGTGCCGGTGCCGGTGCCGGTGCCGGTGCCGGTGCCGGTGCCGGTGCCGGTGCCGGTGCCGGTGCCGGTGCCACGGTTTATCACGCAATGCAGCGCGCCGGCGACACCGCCACCTGACGTCTCATTGCACGGAAGGGGTCTTGGATAAGAGGTTGCCTCGTGCAGACGAGTATGGAAGATGACACACGCTGTCATTTTCCATACTCGTCTGCACGATTTCGGTATTCGTCTGCGCAGTTCGTTCAGGCCATCGACGGCCTTTGCTCTGTCCCCGCAAGCCGGACCTCTACCGCGACGCTTTCCGACTTGTCATCGAGGACCTGAGGTGCGCCTGTACCAGGGGGTGATGAGCGCGGTGATGGCCATCAAGGTCGCGCCTCCGCTGTGCGGCGGGTGCTGCGCTTCCGGACCTCACGCAGCACGACCTGCTCGGGGCACACGGTCGAGAGGAAGTCGCCGACAGACAGGGCGAGCCGCTCGCCAACCAGGGAGTACAGGATGCGATTGGCGTCGCGTCTCTCTGTGACGAGGCCCGCTTGGCGGAGCACGCTCAGGTGCCGTGAGATTGTTGGCCCGGTGGCATTGAACCGCGCGGCGATCGCACCGGCGGGGAGCTCACCATCTTTGAGGTCCTGCAAGATCTGTCGCCGCGTCGGGTGGGCGAGAGCGGCGAAGATGTCTGACGCGGTGTCTGTCATGTTTGCAATATAGCACTGTTACTAAGTACAGTGTAGCTATATTGCTAATAAGCGAAGGAGTCATGCCATGCGAGTAGCCATCACCGGCGGTACGGGATTTGTCGGACGCCACCTCGCCGAGGGGCTGGATCCCGCGGAGACCGTTGTCGTGTCCCGCCGCACGGGCGTTCCGATCGACGACGTCGATGCGTTGACGGCAGCGTTCACTGGCTGCGACGTCATCGCGCATTGTGCCGGCATCAACCGCGAGATCGGCGACCAGACTTTTGAGCATGTCCATGTGGATGGCACTCGCGCCGTCATCGAGGCCGCCCGCCGAGCGGGTGTGGGGCGGATCGTCATGGTCAGTTTTCTGCGTGCGCGACCCGACTGCGGTTCCGGCTACCACGAGACGAAGTGGGCTGCCGAAGAGCTTTTGCGGCACTCGGGAATCGATCACACGATCCTCAAATTCGGGATGATCTACGGTCCGGGGGACCACATGGTGAATCACGTGACTCGAGCGGTGCGGACGTGGCCCGTCTTTGGGACGGTCGGCTACCGTGAGCGGAAGGTCCGGCCCGTCCCCGTTGAGGACGCGGTCAATGTGCTGCTCGCGGCGGTCGAGGGGCGTATTCCCGACCCGACTGTCGCGGTCATGGGTGCCGAGGAACTGGAGCTCGGCGCTGCTGTTCGCCGAATCGCACGCGTCGCCGGGCGCCGACCCGTGTACGTGCCCCTCCCCGTTTGGGCAATCCGAGTGCTCGCTCAACTGACCGAGTGGACGATGACCACACCGCTGGTCGCGAAAGCACAAGCGCGGATGCTCGCCGAAGGTGTCAGTGAGGCTGCGCCTCCAGCACCCGAGCTTCCCGATGGCATCCGCCCAGCACTCCCGTTTGACGACGAACGCATCCGTGCCGCGCTGCCCGACGGTCGGTTTGGCCTCAGCGACCTCCGAATCACGAAATGGTGGTCAAGGCAGCGTCGAGTCGCCGTGAACGTCTCCAGTTAGCCGGAACCGCGTCGCGCCCCCAAACGGCTCGCGTCTTATAGATGCCAAGCCCCGTGATCAGGAACGAATGTTCACGAGACTGTCGACGGCTTCACTCATTTCCCATACTCGCCTGCACCGTTCAGCCCGTCGCGGGCCTTCCCTCTTTTCCCGCAAGCGGAACGTCAACCGAGCGACGGCGCACTGCGCTATGGACTTCCGTAACCCAGAAGTAGGACCGGACATATTCCTGCTGCAATGGCGATGTATTCGCTCGTTTCCGAATACGGTGAACGTATGCGGGAGACATGGACCAAGGTGACCCCTCGGCGTGCGAGCTCCAATCGTGGCAACTTCGTTGAGATTCTCGGGATGGAAGGGCTTTCGTACGCCGAGGGTGACTTCGTGATCTTCCCGCCGTCTGAACCATTGGCCAGCGGAGGATTCGGGCTTCACCTGGGCCGGCGGCGTAGTAGTCCTTCTGCTGCTCGGCGCTGAGATCGCCGTAGATGATGGTCGCTACCGCGATGCTCTGGTCCTCCGAGATATACGGACGCGTCGCATCGAACGGGTTGCTGACCGACTTCACTCCCGGCAGATCGGCCGCGTCGGCAAGAACTGCGTCAATTTTGCTGGTCACGCCGGCATCGGTTACTGCCCCTTGAGTGGGCGCAAACACCAGCTGAAGCGATTGCGTGCTCGATTCTTCCGTGGGGAACTCCTCGTTCATCACGTCGAGCGCCCGAGACGCGGCAGAATCGGGAATGGATGTTTCAGCCTTCGCGCCGGAGTCGATATTGCTACCGATGGCAAACGCTCCGATGGTGAGGGCGAAGATCAGGAGCCAGGCCCCGACCACCACCAATCGGTGACGGGCGCTGAATCGCCCGACTCGTGACAAGAATTTGGACATTGCGGTCTCCTTCGAAATTGGACTTGGTGAACTAAGTCCAGATTTCTAGAGCGGGGCCGCCTGCGAGTCGTGTCAGCGGATGACGCGGTCTACTGCGTTTGCAGTAGTGGCGCGACCTCCTCCTAGGCTTGCGGCATGGAGTTCACTTCGGCGCGAGACGCAGCAAACGATCCCCGAATACTCATGTTCGGTCGTTTGCTAGGAGCCGCGAACCGTCTCGAATACATTCTGGGCAAATCGCTCGAGGAGTCCGTAGGGATCAGCCACACGATCTTTGAGCTTTTGCTACTCGTTGGGCGAGCTGGGGGCAAGGGCGTACCAGTTCGCGATGTCGCCCAATCTCGAGTCCTGACGTCAGGCGGGGCGACGCGTCTCGTTCGCCGAGCGGAAGAACTGGGGTTGATCGAGCGAGAGACATCTCCCGAGGACGGTCGCGTGCAGCTGCTCACGCTGACCGACAAAGGCAACGACCTAGTTCTCGAGGCGAGTGCCCTTCACGCCGCGAACATCGAGCGCTACCTGATTGACCTAGTCGAGCCAGGCGAGGTTGCTCCCTTCGCCGAAGCGCTCAGAGTAGTCAGTCTGAATGCCGCCCACACCCTTCCAGTGATGCCCTGAAAGTTTCCGTTGATTCTCGGGAATAGCTGACTAGTCAGCTATTGTTACTCCCATCATGACACTCAACTACATCGTTTTTGATCTGGATTTTCCTGTCGGTTCTCCGAATAAGTCGGCTGTGCTCGTTGCGGGCCCCAGCGAGGCAATTTTGGTGGATGCCGGATTCACTCGCGCTGACGGCCACCGCCTCGTCGCGGCAGTACTCGACTCGGGCAAAACACTCAAGACCGTCTTCGTCAGCCACGCTGACCCCGACTTCTACTTCGGTCTCGAGGCACTCGCCGACGCGTTCCCGGACGCCGCATTCGTCGCGACGCCCATCGTCATCGAGCACATCAAGAAGTCGTTCGAAGGCAAGCTCACCGCGTGGGCCGCCCTCGGCGCCAACCTCCCGACCCGGCTCGTTGAGCTCGCACCGGTCTCGGCAAGCGACCTCGTCGTGGATGGCGAAGCACTGGAGCTGTCGGGCGCCTCGCAGGTGCTACCCGACCGGCAGTACCTGTGGAACGCGGCTGACCGTGCAATCATCGGCGGCGTGCTGGTGTTCCAGGACGAGCACGTCTGGACGGCCGATACCGCCACAACGGAACGCCGTGAAGCGTGGATCGAACTGCTCGAAGAAATGCAGGCGCTCGAGCCCGAGATGGTCGTCGCCGGGCATCGACTGCCCACCTCAGCGAACGATGGCAGTGCGCTCGAGTACACCAGGTCGTACCTGAAGAAGTTCGAGAGCATCCTCGCGAACTCCGCCGACGGCGCTGCAGCTACTGCTGCCCTAATCGAGGAGTACCCCAACTCGGGCATGCTCGTCGCAGCGACACTCGGACCCAAGGTAGCCAAGGGAGAAATGACATGGGGCTGAACGAAAACACCGACTTCGCGACATCCACCGCTCCGCGCGATGTTGTGAGGCGACAGTACCTGGCCTCCGCGGCAGGAGACCTCGCCGCCCTGCGGGCGACGCTCGCGCCCGATGTGGAGTGGACCGAGATGGCCGGCTTCCCGCTCGCGGGAACCTACCGCACGCCTGAGGGTGTGACCTCGAACGTAATGGAGATACTCGGTAAGGACTGGGACGGCTGGGCGGCGCACGATGACACGTATGTCGTCGAGGGAGAAAATGTGGTCGTGCTTGCGCGCTATACCGCGACCAACCGCGCGACTGGCAAGAGCATCAACGTGCGAGTGGCCCACGCCTTCATCGTTCGTGGTGGCCTGATCGTGCGGTTCGAGCAGTTCGTCGACACCGCCAAGGTCGCTGAAGCAACCGTCTAGGAACCACGAAACCGCCTGCGCCGATGACGGGGCAGGCGGTTCGCTGTCTCTGGCTAGGCTTCTTCGCGCTCCACAACCAGAATCACCTTCGACACGACCGCGGCGATCGCGCCAACGGCCACGAGCACTGGTGCCAGGGCCACAGTGAGCGCGGTTGCCGCCAATCCGGCCGTCAGAGGAATCTCGAGGCACGAACGGGAGGAAGAGCCGCGACGTGGCCGCACACGGCCCGACAGAGGCCGAGAACGGCAGTCCGGAGGGGCAAAACGAAACCCCCGGGCAGCTTGCGCTTGCCGGGGGTTTCAACGTGACTAATTTGGCGGAGCCGGTGGGATTTGAACCCACGGAGGAGTGTAAACCCCTCTCCACCTTAGCAGGGTGGTGCACTAGGCCGAACTATGCGACAGCTCCAAGTGTTCGACTGCAATCATAGCGGCACACCGGCCAACGGCCGATTCGGCCGATACCGCGAACGATTTGTCGGCCCCCGAAGTGGGGCGCAGCCCACCCCCCGGACTGGGGATTCGAATCCGTTGTCCGCCGAATCGGCGGCTCGTAGAGTGTTATCCAAGCTGGCGCACGCCGCAGCAAAAACACCCTAGAACAACCAAACTCGAGGGGATCAACCCGTTGGCTCCCTCGACCACAGCTCTGGCAGCGACCGGATCCGCCTCCATCGGAATCGTGATCGTTGCGCTCGGAATCGTCGCCCTGGGAATCGCTCTCGTGTTCCTCTGGCTCAGCCGCCGCAATCGCCGCGGGACGACCCGACGCTAGGACGCCTGGCTGGTCCCTCGACGTCAATTGGGGGCCAGCCAGCGCTTCGCCTTTTAGTTGTTCACCTTCGAGCAGGTGTAGTCCGCGGCCGTCTGGCCGAGTACGCCGGGCAGAACCTCCGGCGCATCGCTCGCAGCCGCATCCGGCGCGGCCGATCCGGACGGAGCCGGAGTCGTCGGAGCCGGTGCGTTGGGGTCGGGAATCGATCCACGCCCCGTCCCGGAGTCGAGGCCGAACGGCTCGTCGGCCTTGATTTTAGCGAAGAGCGCGTGGGCGGCGGAGACGATCGGCGCGACCTTGCCCGCGTACACGCCCCCCACCCCGGTGGTGCCAGGGTATTGCACGAACGAGATCCGATTGAGCGGGATCTTCTTGAGAACCAGCGCGATCGACACCATCGTGTTGAGGTTGCTGAGATTCTTCGACAGCGTCATGTTCTTGGAGGCCGCCGTGGCGAGGCCGTAGAGCTTGGTGAAGTCGGTGAGGGTGCTGTCGCTCTTCACCGTGCGGACGAGCGACGACAAGAAGACCTGCTGGGAACTGATGCGACCGAGGTCGCTGCCGTCGCCGACCCCGTGGCGGCTACGCAGGAAGGCGAGGGCCTGGAATCCGGAGAGGGTGTAGGTGCCGGCGGCCGGGAGGTCGATTCCCGAGTACTTGTCCCTGAGCGGCCCGTTGATGCACACCGGCACTCCGCCGACCGCCGTCGACATGTCGATGACGCCCTGGAAGGTGACGAGGGCCGCGAACGGGATGTCGAGCCCCGTGAGCGCCTTCACGGTGAGCACCGTGCAGGGCAGGCCGCCGTAGACGAGGGTGTTGTTGATCGGCTGGGCGGACATCGCACCGTAGTTGCCCTTGCCATCTTCGCGCGGGCACGCGGGAATCGGCACCACCATGTCGCGGGGAATGCTCACCGCCACGGCGTTGGTCTGGTCCTCCGACACGTGCAGGAGCATCGTGACGTCGTTGAGCACCCCGCCGTCCTTGCCCGCGTATGCCCCCTGGCCCTTGCGCGTGTCGCTACCGACGAGCAGCAGGTTGAAGCCGCCGTCGAAGGCGCCGAGCTGCGGGGGCGGACCCTCGGTCTCGCCGACAAGCGTTACGGTCTTGATGTTGGCCTTGATCTGGCTGACGAGGATCCCGGCGACGGATGCCCCGCTGACCAGGACGACGGCGAGCGCGGCGGCCACGAACTTGAGGATCGTGACGGTGGCATGCGACTTCTTGAGCCTGCCGTGACGCGCGATTCCCGGCACGCCGGAACGGTTCGACCGGGGTCGGGTGTCGCTCATGGCGTCCCCCTTCGAGGTGGATGGCGCGGGAGGTTTTCGTGCGTATGACCCGGGTTTTACACCACGATTGGCCTCCGCAAGGATAACCTAGCCAGCCCGAAGTTCCGGCGGTTGTCGTCGGTGTCGCCGGGCATCCGTTGGTCAGTCCTCGAAATAGAGCCGGGAGTGGAGCCGGCATCCCTCATTGAACGGCGCGTGGCAGGACGGGCAGCTTTCCACCGCGAGATAACTTTCGATAGTGAGCTCCGTCGAGCACACGCCGCACAGCACCGCCTTTTGCTGCCGCTCGGCGACCGTCCACTGGGCGGCATCGTGGGTCTCCGCGTGCTCGTGGCAGAGGTGGCAGGAGTAATAGCGACGACAGCACTTGAACTTGATGGCGATGACGTCCCTGGGCGTTCCGTAGTGAACGCACCGGGTCTGGTCGTCGATCGTTTCGCCGCAGACGATCACTCGACCCCCCTGGCGGCGAGAGCATCCGCTGACGACGTCGAAGCCAGGCACACCCGCCACTCGCGCGCCGATGTGGTGGCCGCCGCCCTGGCGATCCTCGACGAGCATGGCCTTCCCGACCTGACGATGCGGCGCCTCGCCGCGACCCTCGACGTGCAGCCGAGTGCTCTCTACTGGCACTTCGCCAACAAGCAGACTCTTCTCGCGTCGATCGCAGACCAGATCGTTTCCCGAGCCGTCCCCCGCGAGGTGCGCGATGGCGACTGGTCGAGCGCCACCCGCGCCGAGGCGGAGGCCCTGCGCGATGCCCTGCTGACGTTCCGAGACGGAGCGGAGGTGGTGTCGAGCACCCTCGCGCTCGGACTCGGCGCCGGGGAGCCGCAGTCGAGACTTGCCGCCGCGATCCGCCGCGGAGGCTTCGACCCGCAGACGAGCGAGGTCGCGGCGGCGGCGCTGCTCCACTTCGTGCTCGGCCACGTCTCGCACGAACAGCAGCGCCTCCAGGCCGACAGCCTCGGTGTGGTCGCGGAAGGTCACTCCGCCGACCCGGCGACGGCGATCGGCGGGCGCGCGGCCTTCGACTTTGGAATAACACTCCTGCTCACCGGGCTCGAGTTGCAGCTGCTGACCAGCACGCCCGGCGGGCACCCGACGCGTTCACTCGGAGGCACGGCGCAGTAGAAGCGAGCCTCGACAGGATGACGGGGACCGCCTTCCGCGCGCCTGGTTTTCCGTGCGCGAGAAGACGCTGGTGGCGTCACGCCCGTGTTTCTCGAGACGGCGATCACGGCGGGCAGATAGGCCGCGAGGAGCGTCGCCCAGAGAATCAGCAGCACGATCCAGAACCAGAATCGTGGTCCGCGCTGAGAGAACACCGTGCCCGCCCCGGCAATCCAACCACGGAAGGGTTCGCGCGCGTCGTCGGCCGAATCTTCTATGCCGCGGACCAGCCGCCGTCCGAGGGGAGGATGACGCCGTTGACGTTCACCCCATCGTCGCTGAGCAGGAAGGTGATCGATGCGGCGAGCGCGTCGGCCTCGGCGGCGTCCGGCAGGAGCGCCATCGCGAGCCGAACCCGCTCGGCTCCGAGTTCGGAGGCGAATTTGGCCTCGATGTTGGTGATGGTAGGTCCGGGCGCCACAGCGTTAACCCGGATGCCGCTCGGGCCGTACATGAAGGCGCTGCTCTTGGTGAGGCCGGCCACGGCGTGCTTGGACGCGGTGTAGGCGGCCCCCGCTGCCGAGCCTCGCAGGGCCGCCTCAGACGCCACGTTGACGATCGATCCGCTCGCCTGCGCCAACATCGCCGGCACAACCGCCCGCATCAGCTTCATCGTGCCCTCCACGTTGATGGCGAACACGCGCCGCCAGACCTCATCCGAGACCTCGTGCACGGGCGTCATGTCGTCCATGATGCCCGCGACGTTCGCGAGCCCGTCGATCCGTTCCCCGGCGGCGACGACGATTCCCGCGATGGCCGCATCGTCGGTGATGTCGACGGCGACCGTCACGATGGCGGCGTCCGGAAGCTCCGCCGCGAATTCCTTGAGCCGCTCAGCGGAGATGTCGACAGCGATGACCCGACCGCCTTCGCGCGCGATCCGGGAGGCGGTCGCGCGCCCGATGCCGGATCCCGCTCCCGTCACGATGATGGTCTTGCCGGTGAAGCGCCCCTCGGTCACCCGCTCCACCCACTCCGGGCGCTCGACCGAGCTCGACTCCGAAACGGCGGGCGCTTCGGGGGCGGTCCCGGCGGACGCTGGAACCTCACCGGCCTCGACCCGTCGAACCAGGTCGTCGACCATTTCCGTGGTGAACATCCCGCGGCTCATCTGCACCAGGCGCTTGAGCGACAGCCTCCGTACCGGCTTCAGCACGCTCGCATCCTGGCCGCCCTGGGCGAGCATGTCCCGGATGATCGGGCCGCCGATCGGATCGTCGAGCCACGTGCTGATCGAGGAGTCGCCGCTGAGTGGGCCTGAGTTCTTGCTCATTTCCGTAATTCCTTCATCTCGGGTTGAGGGGACTGGTGCTGGCGGCCAGCGCCTACCGGACACCGTTGTCCGGTAGGCTACACCCGTGTCGTCGAAACCGAGAGCGAACCGGGGGCCGAGCGCCGGCCCGGACAACCGGCGGTCGCTCGTCGCTGCGGCACGGGAGGTCTTCTCCGAGACCGGCTTCCTGGCGCCGCTGAGTTCGGTCGCTCGGAGGGCCGGAGTCGGCCAGGGCAGCCTCTACCGACACTTCCCCGACCGGATCTCCCTCGCCGTCGCCGTGTTCGACGACAACATCCTTCGCCTCGAGTCCCTCGCCGCCGAGCCGGACGCCACCCTCGACGACCTCTTCGACCGCGTGGCCGAGCAGGCGATCGGCTCCGCTGCGCTCATCGACATGATCACCTCGACCCGTCATGACCCGCGGGCCGAACACCTGGGTACCCGGGTGGTCGCTGTCGTCGACGCGATGCTCGCCCGCGACCGCGCGCGCGGACTCGTCGGGGCGCACGTGACCACCGACGACGTCATGCTCTCGGTGACGATGCTGGCCGTCGTGCTCTCGAGGACGGACCCGGACGACCGAGCCGCCGTAGCCGTGAGGGCGCGCGCCCTGTTCCGAGCCGCCTTCGACGGCTGAAGGCGGGGCCTACCCGGCGCGTCTCGGCTGGTCGATCGACTTCGGCGGTGGCGTGGCAGGGTTCTCCAGTTGAGCCAGGAAGGGGTTGCGCTCGGCCTGCCGCGCGTACAAGGCCGGCTCCCGCACGCAGACCTGACACCAGTGGCCCGCCGTCAGCACGAGTCGCGGGCTGCCCGAGAACTCGTGGCCGAAGGCGCAGGTCCAGTCGAGTCGTGTTCCCACGTCGCCGGGCGTGACGTCCGCGGTGAGGAGCCGCCCGCCCCGGAATGCCGCGGCCTCGAGATAGTCGGATCGTGCCCAGGCAGCGGGGTCCTTCGTCTCGTCGTACCCGTGGTCCAGGTAGGACGGGGTCCGATCCGGTGCGGGCTCGACAAAGGTCGTCCAGTCTCCGATCGCCTCCCAGGCTGCGCGGGATCCGAAGAACGCGTTGATCGCCGTCTCGTCGCCCGACAGCACGGCCGCCATGGTGCCACGGGGCTTTCGGGTGAGCGGTTTGACGACGAGGTGTTTCACGATCCATCCCGGCACCCGGCCGGCGGACCTCACCGACCTCGGCGCAGCGGCGATCGCGCGCGCCAACGCTTCGTCGAACGTGTCCCGGCGGAAGGGAACCAGCTCGTGGAGCCGATCGCTGTCGGTGTACCACTGCCCGTGGAAGTTCTGCAGGGCGAACCAGTTGCGGTCGTACCAGCCGCGCACATCGCGAACCCCCATCGCCGAGGCGAGCGCAGTCTGGAACTGCCAGTTGGTGAGGCGCCATCCCTCGCCGCCGCCGATGTTGTAGATGCCGCCCCAGAACTCGGCCGGCACGTCCGCCTCGCAGAGGTTGGCAAGCAATCGCGCGGAGTCCTCGACCGATACCCACTCCATGACACCCGCGACTGGTGGATGCATCATGATCGGATCACGGATGCGAAGCACGCCGGGGTGGAAGATTCCGGTTTGTCTGAGCCACGCCCACTTCGGGAGTCCGGAGTCGACCAGATCCCTCTCGGCGATCACCTTGGTCTGGGCGTATTCGTCGAACTGCGATGCCCGCACGGGATCCCCGATCCGTCCCCAATGGTGCGGAGGGTTGCGGTCGCCGGTCTCGGCGACCGACCCGATGCCCACGACGCCGATTCGACCGGGCACCGGTTGCGCGGCCACGGCGCGAACAATGTTGCGCATGCTTCCGACGTTGATGGCGCGGGCGAGGTCCGGTTGCTCGTCGGCACCGGGCGAGACCACCCCGCCGACATGAAGCACCAGGTCGACCTGGCTCACACACGATTCGACCACCGCGTAGTCGAGGAGGTCACCGCGGATCACGGTCAGGTTGTCCATGTCGGCGAATTCCGCGAGAACGGCGTCGTCGCGCGGAGTCCGTCGCGCGAGAGCGACCACCTCGACCCGATCCGCCCGGGTGCGTAACTCGCGCAGCGCGGCTCGACCCCAATTTCCGGTCGCTCCGGTCAGAAGGACACGAGTGCGCGGACTTGCTGAGGCTGACACGGCGGTCCCCCACTCTCATCGTCGGATCGGGCGAGCCGGCCGGTCATCACGGCGATGGAAGCATTAAAGGTGGGTTTCGCCGTGGGGTCAAGGAGCAGCGAACGCCCTGAGGTCAGCCGTGACGCGCGACCGCAGCGCGCGCCAGCGAGAGATACGCGCTAGCGGTCCACGTGTAGGCCCGGTCACGGAGACCGTCTCCCGTCAGAGCATCGAAGTTTTCGGCAAATCCAGATCGTTCGCAAAGCGCGCGGAACCGCTCGCTGATGGTGTTGGCGAGGCCGTCGTGACCTGCAGTGCGAAGGCCGTCCTCGATGAGCACGGTGGAAGGCGCCCAGATCGGCCCGCGCCAGTAACCATCCGCCTCGTAGAACGCGCTCGATGGCAGCTCAGTGGCCAAACCCTGCGCCGTGAGGTGCGTCGTGATGTGCCGCGCGAGTCGTGCCGATACTTCTGGCGCGAACCGCGAGGACGCAAGAATGGGCAGGAGATTCAGCAGGCTCGATGTCGAACCAATCCGACCCGTCAACGCACCAACCGCCACGAAGTTGTCGCCCGTCCACAGGTCGTCCATAAGCGCCGCAAAGATGTTGGTGGCATCCCGTCGCCATCCGTCGCCGCCGCCGTTGCGCAGTTCATCGGCGAGGGATGCCAATTCGTCAAGCTGCACGATGAGGAAGGCGGCAAGGTCGGGGGCTTCGATGACGCGGTCGAGGTCGAACGTCGTCGAGTTGTCCCATCCGCTGTCGTTGCCGTGCTGGTAGTGAGGAAGGATGCGGCCCGGCGCGCGGCGGGAATCGAGCCAGAATCGTGTCCACTTCGCGAGCACGGCGTAGATCTCGGCCAGCTGCACCGCGTCCATCGGCTCAGGAAGCAGGGTACGTAGCTTCTGGAATGCCCAGCCATGGATCGGCGGCTTGACGAAGTTGTAGAGGATCTCGGAGTGCGCGATTGAGTCGGGAAGCGCGCCGCTGGCATCCTGATGATCGAACGGGGCGAGGAACTGGTCGAGGGCCATCCGCGGTTCGCCCTCGGCGAGAGCGATCGCGTTGAAGCAGTGGTCCCAGCTCCAGACCTTGTCCATCCAGTGCTTGGACATCAGTACCGACTCTCGACCAAGGAAGCCGCGCGGCGAGACTGTGGCGGACCACACGACGTATGCGGCCAACTCGGCGGCGGGTGTGGCGGCCGTGCGCCAGCCGGCGATCGCATCCGCGAACGCTCCAAATCGGGCCGCGGATGCGTCCACGACGGCGTCGAACTCGAGCGAGGGGGCATAGGCGGGCCGCGCCGCTTCGAACTCCTCGATGGCGATCTCCCATCCGGCGTCACCGGTCGCTGTGACGCTGCGCTCGTGCTCGCCGAGCGCCTCCGCTCCGACGACCGTGACTGTTCCGGCGAGCGCGGTGACACGGTAGCGGCGGCCGGTTTCGTAGGACGAGAGAACTGCGGAACCGTCCATGGGGTCGCGATACAGGTAGGTGCCGGTGAACGGCGTGAGCGCAGACGCGGGGTCGGCGAGGTTAAGCCCCACGCCGTGCCCGCGGAGACGGAGAGTGTCTGGTCGGTCGAAGGTTGCCTCAATAATTCCGGCGGTCGTCGTCCAGGTCAGCACCGACGGTGACGCGGCGATCGTCGAGGCTACGGGTTCACCGTCGACTAGTGGTGTGAGCCGAAGGACGGGATGGATTCCGGTTTGGTGCGAAACCAGATGAAGTTCCGGTGCGGTCTGGTGAACGCCGATGACGGGCGAGATGTCCATCCAGGCGCCGCGAGTGCTGAACGGGATCTCGGTGATGTCGAAGGTCAGGTGAGCGCTGCGGTCGGGCATTACTCTCTCCAAGTTGGTCATACTGAGCGGCGCCCGGTCATCGGGATGTCCCGGTCGTGGTGGAGGTGCGCGACGGGAATCCACACCCGCATGGTCGACGGACCGCGGTTGGCCCAAGACAAGTAGGGCACGAGCGCGACCTGGCGCGTGGCGATGGGCGTGCCAGCCAGTGACCCCGACGAGTATGGCCAGGCCGCTGCCACATCGGCGGTCAGGACGACCGTGGCGCGGGCACCCGCCGACGTTGCGACCAGAGGCTGCCCGAGATCGATGCACACACCGTCGACCCCGCGCCCGTCAGGAAGGTCCGTCGACTCGAGGCACATCACGAGGGGTCCGCGCTCAACGGCGACCGTTCCCCGCACCGCGTCGATGGACGGATGCGGGTGGGTGACTCGCGGTTCCATCGGTATGACGAGTGTGATCTCGTCGCCGGGGATGAAGACGCGACGAATGGTGGCGCGGGCGCCGCTGGTCGGCACCGCTTCGCCATTCAGTTGCGCGGTGGCCGCGCCCTGTGCCCACTCCGGAATGCGCAGGGCGACGTCGGCTTCGGCGTCGGGGGCACCGAGCACCCGCACCGTGATGACGCCGTCGAACGGGTATCCCGAGCGCACGCTGAGCTGCATGACACCGGCATTCAGCGCGGTGTTGATGTCGTAGTCGCCATATTGGTGCAGTTGAACGCCGGTTGCCGTGGCAGTCGCGAAGTACAACTCGAGGCTCGCGAGGGTTCGCGCGATGTTGGTGGGGCAGCAGGACACCTCGAACCATGGTGCGCGCAGACTCGCCTGGGCGCGCGCGTTCAGTTCGTCTTCTCGGGGCACGGTTCCGTCGACGCGCTGGTGCAGGGTGTTGGTGTAATAGAAAGCCTTGCCGTCGGCTCGCGGCGAGACGAGGACGGTGTTGAGCAGCGCCCGTTCCATGAGATCGGCGTACTTTTCGTCGCCGTGCTGCAGCAGAAGCCGCCAGCTGAGCATGACGGATGCGATGCCGGCGCAGGTTTCGGAGTATGCGCGGTCTGGCGGGAGTTCGTAGTCGTCGCCGAACGCCTCGTCGAGGTGGTGTGATCCGATTCCGCCGGTGACGTAGGTGCGACGCGCAACGGTGTTTGCCCACTGGGTGGTGACGGCGTCAGCCAGCGCGGCGTCCTGCGTTTCCACGGCAACGTCGAGCGCACCAGACGCGAGGTAGAGAGCGCGCACTGCGTGCCCACGCAGTATGGTCGCGTCGCGCACGGGCATTTCGTCCTGGAAGTATTCGGGCCCGTAGTGGATCGGGCCGAGAGTCCCCGTGCCGCGCCGCTCGACGAAGAGGCGCGCGAGCTCACGGTAACGAGTGTCGCCTGTCGCCCGGGAGAACTCGGCGAGCGCAGGCTCAATCTCGGGATGCCCGCACACGGCGACGCGGCCCGAGGGCCCGAACACACGGTAGAGGTGGTCGGCGAGACGTCGCGCGACCGCGACGAGCTCGTCGTCGTTGCCAGCACGGATTCGGGCGACCGCCGCCTGAATAAGATGTCCGAACGAGTACAGTTCGTGGCCCCATTCGAGGTTCGAGTACCGTTCGGGCTGGCCGGGGCGCCCGAAGCTGGTGTGCAGGTAGCCGTCTACATCCTGCGCCGCCGCGACGCGGGACACCAGCGTCGAATATCGCACCTCGAGCTCGGGGTCGGGGCGTCGCCCGAGCTCCCACGCCATGGCCTCGAGCAGCTTGTAGATCTCCGAGTCGACGAACTCGATGCCCGCGTGTTCGGCGCCGATGGTGCCGGCGGCCGCGCGATCGAAGTTGCCGATCCAGCCGATGCGCTCCATCCACTTCTCGCAATGGTCGAGGATCACCTCCGCATTCAGCGTCTGCCTCTCGCCCCAGAACCCACCGACGATCGAGATCTCGTCGAGGCCGAGTGGACGCAGGGCTCCGGTTGATGGTTCGACCGGGCCGCCGCGGTGACGGTTGGTGGGCGTTGACATGGTTCTAACCTCGATTGGTAGTGAGCTGGACGCGACGGGTCGGTGGCGGGTCAGTCCTTGACGGCGCCCGCGGTGATACCTGCCGCAACATACCGCTGGGCGACCACAAGCAGGATGGCCGCGGGGATGGAGGCGACGACGGCGGTGGCCATGATCGAGTTCCATTCCTGGTTGTTGTTGCCGATGTACTTGTAGATGCCGAGCGTGATGGGCTGGAGGTCGCCGCCGCCGTCGAGGGTGGAGGCGAAGATGAAGTCCGACCATGCCCAGAGGAACGTGAACAGCGACACGGTGACGATCGAGTTTCGGCTGATCGGCAGGATGATCGACCGGAACGTGCGCCATGCGCCGGCCCCGTCGATGCGCGCCGCCGCAGTGAGCTCATCCGGGATGCCCTCCATGAACGCCGTGAAGATCAGCACGCCAAAGGGAACCGCGATGGTGGAGTCGGCGATGATGAGCCCGCCGATGGAGTTCAGCAGTCCGATGTTGAGGTAGATCGCGTAGAACCCCATCGCCATGATGATGCCCGGGATCATCTGCGCGATCAGCAGGATGAAGCTGAGCTTGCCGCCGCCTCTCGGCCGCAGCTTGGCCAGCGAGTACGCGGCGGGCGCCGAGAGCACGAGCGTGAGCAGCACGGTGCCGAGTCCGACCAACAGGCTGACACCGAGGTACGGGAGCTGGTCTCGAACGACGGCGACGTAGCCGTCGAAGGTGGGGTTGAACGGGAACCAGTCCGGCGGCGACTTGCGCATGTTCTGGGTCTGCGTGAGTGAGACGTTGATCATCCAGTAGATGGGGAACAGCATGATGGCCGTGAGGATGAGCCCGACGGCCGTCTTCCACCAGGAGCGCTTCTGGGTCATGTCAGGTCCTGCTTCCGCTGGGTGCGAACGTAGATCGCGCCGAAGATGAGAGCGATGAGGATGAGGATGTTGCCGACCGCCGCCGCCGTGCTGAAGTCGGGCAGCACCGAGCCGAAGCCGGCACGGTATGACCACGTCGACAGGGTCGTCGAGGAGTCGGCGGGGCCGCCCTTCGTCATGATCCAGATGATGTCGAAGACCTTGAGCGTGTAGACGAGGCCGAGCAGAATCGTGATGGCGGACACCGGCCGAAGCAGCGGGAGGGTGATGCGCCAGAACTTCTGCCACGCGTTCGCACCGTCGAGGGATGCCGCCTCATACAGGTCGGCCGAGATGTTCTGCAGACCGCTGTAGAGGATCACCAGGTTGAAGGGGATGCCGATCCAGATGTTGGCGATCAGCACCGAGATCAGCGACCACTGCGGCGATGTCAGCCAGTTGATCTGTCCGATGCCGAAGGCCTGGAGCGCGGAGTTGACGATGCCGGACTCGCTGTTGAGCATCCACGACCAGGTGGATGCCGAGACGATGAGGGGCAGCAGCCACGGCACCAGGAACAGGGCACGGAGGGTGGATGAGAGGCGGAAGTTCTGGAAGAAGAACACCGCGAGCGCCATGCCGATGACGAACTGGAAGGCGATGGAGACGAACGTGAAGATCGCGGTGTGTTCCAGTGCCGGCCAGAAGGTCGCGCTCTGCACGACCTTGACGTAGTTGTCGAACCAGACGAACGGCGCCGTGCCGTCGACGAACGACCGCACCGTGTAGAGGCGCACGCTCAGTTCGATGTTGCGGTAGAGCGGGAAGGCGTAGAAGACGAGCAGGTAGATGACCACAGGGGCGATGAACGCCCAAGCGATCCACTGTTCCTTCTGCGGCTTGCGTCGACGCGCCGGACGTACGGGTGGAGCGGCTTGCGCCGCCCCACCCT
>NZ_DATCQQ010000033.1:0-22534 GCF_036569425.1 Lacisediminihabitans sp. | reverse complement strand
GTGCTGGTCAGGGGAGGTATTGTCGGTCGCAATGTCGGTGGTGGCTGCAAGACTGTGGCCATGGAAAATGGCACCGCGATCGGGCTCGACGGCACTGTCGATGCTTCGTCGCTCGACGACGCCTCGCTCGACGACGCCTCGCTCGACGACGCCTCGCTCGACGACGCCTCGCTCGTCGACGCGTCGCTCGACGACGCGTCGTTGCTGAGCGACGCGTCGTTGCTGAGCGAGTTGGAGCGCGGGTTCGGGGTTCGGCACGCCGCGGACTCGCGACTTGTGGTCCTGACTGCCGAGAACGCCGCGGCCGAGACGGTGATGGGGCTCTACAAGAACGAGGCCATCGCGAAGGGCTCACCGTTCCGGATCGGCCCGCTGCGGGGCATCGACGACGTCGAGACACTGACGTTCGAGTGGGTCGATTGGTACAACAATCGGCGTCTGCACGGCACCCTCGGGAACATGCCGCCCGAGGAATACGAGCGCACCTACTACGCTCAAATCATCGGCCCGTTAAACGATGAAGCCGCCAACAAAACGGCGGCATGATCTCCGGGACGGTTCAAAGTCATCAACAACGTCCCCTGGTTCATCCCACCCCCATCGATCGACGCTCGACAGCGACCCCGCCGCGGAGGACGACCACCAGTACCGACCACACCACAGAGAAACGCACCACCGAGAAATGGGCCACCGGAACACGCGCCGCCGATCGTGCTGCGGCGGTGACGGGCCAAAGCAGGCCGCCAAACCCACCCCAACCGGGCCTCATACCCGCCATCCACAAGGCGGTAGCCGCCCGAGACGAATGACGCGGACGCGGCCGCACCTAAAGACCGCGTCGAACACGCCGGGCGCGGCCTTTGTCCACTCCGGTTAGGATCCGATCGGCGGCGTCACCGCGGCGGCGTCACCGGCCGCGGAGAATACCGACACCACGGCAATCGCAGCGCCGAGCAGAGCGGACGAGACTGCCCGAAGCATTCTCAGGTGTCCACGCTATGCCGCGATCATCGATTCGGCGAGCGTCGCGCGGCCAGCATCAGTCGCGGCCAGCATCAGTCGCGATCGGTCTCGGTCGGCCAGACGACATTGATCACGCCGGTGACCGGCACGAGTCCGCTCAACCGGCCGGGCGACAACACGTGCGCCACTTCCTCCTTGGTCATGAGGCCGGCGGAGACCACGAGTTCCGCGATCGACGCGTTGGTCGTGAGCGCCGTGTGCGCGAGCGCCGCGGATGCCGCATAGCCGATGTACGGCGTGAGTGCGGTCACGACCCCGACCGACGACTCCACCTGCGCGGCGAGCCTGGACGTGTTCGCGGTGATGCCGTCGATGCAGTTCACCCGCAGCGTGTAGTCCGCGTTGGTCATCCAGGCGAGCGACTGCAGGATGCTGTGGGCGATCACCGGTTCGAAGGCGTTGAGCTGCAGCTGGCCGGCCTCCGCCGCTGCCGTGACCGTGGCATCCGCCCCGATCACGCTAAATGCGACCTGGTTCACGACCTCGGGGATCACCGGGTTGACCTTGCCGGGCATGATCGACGATCCGGCCTGGCGCGGCGGCAGGTTGATCTCGCCGAGACCGGCCTGCGGTCCGCTCGACAGCAGGCGCAGGTCATTGCAGATCTTGGACAACTTGACGGCGGCGCGCTTGAGGGTGCCGCTCAGCGTCATGAAGATGCCCGCGTCCGAGGTCGCCTCGATGAGGTCGGCGGCCGTCTCCAGCTGGATTCCGGTGATCTCGCTCAGGTGACGGCAGACCGCCTCGGCGTACCGCGGGTCGGCGGTGATGCCGGTGCCGATCGCCGTCGCGCCCATGTTGATCTCGTTGAGCCACGGGATGATCTCGCTCAGCCGGTCGAAGTCCTCGGCGAGGGTGTGGGCGAATCCGCTGAACTCCTGGCCAAGGGTCATCGGCACGGCATCCTGCATCTGGGTGCGCCCCACCTTGAGCACGTCGGCGAACTCGACGCCCTTGCGCGCGAATGCCTCGGTGAGCTTGCGGTGCTCGTGCAGGAGCCTCTTGACCCCGAACACCATCGCGAGTTTGATCGCGGTGGGGTACACGTCGTTGGTGCTCTGGCTGCGGTTGACGTCGTCGATCGGGTGCAGGTACTGGTAGTCCCCGAACTCGAAGCCCATGATCTCGAGACCGCGGTTGGCGATCACCTCGTTCGTGTTCATGTTGGTGGAGGTGCCCGCGCCGCCCTGGATCACGCCGACCGCGAATTCGTCCTGTAGATTGCCGGCTACGATCTCCTCGCACACCCGCTCGATGAGGTCGGCCTTTGCCGCATCCAGCACCCCGAGCTCCTTGTTGGCACGGGCGGCGGCCTGCTTCACCCTAACGAGGGCCTCGACCAGGTCCTTGTAGACGGCAATCGGCCGACGGGTGATCGGAAAGTTCTCGAGGGCGCGCGCCGTGTGGATGCCCCAATAGGCATCGGCCGGGATCTCCATCGACCCCAGCGAGTCGGTCTCGGTGCGGGTGCCGGAGCTCACCGGCAGTGGCGCGGTGTGGGTCGAGGCGTAGTTGACGTGCGGAGCGTCGACGCGGACGGCGTGCCGCACCCGGCTCTCGCTCTCCATCAGGTCGTCGTTGACGGTGTCGTCGTTCACTGAGTTGTTGCTCACTTTTTTAGGCTCCGTTGCCGGTCAGGTCGCTCGTGGCTGGTTGACGAGATCGAGTCTACTGGCGCCCTCGGCCGAGCGTTTCCCGGCTAACGATCCAGCGCGGGCACGATCAGATACACGCCGTAGAGCACGAGCGCGCGGCAGGCCACGAAGGCCGCGACCCCGGTGGCGCGCAGCCAGAGGCCGGACGCCGAGACGAGCCGGATACCGAGCGAGAAGAGCGCCACCACCCCGCACGCGGCGACGACGGACACCACGAGCACGATGAGGAAGTTGCCCCATTCGATGGTCATTTCGCCGCCCTTCGGGTGCGGTCCCTCGTGCGTTTCTTCGGCCGCACGAAGGCGGCCGGCTCCAGGTGAACGTTGTGGGCGTGCACCCGATTGCGTCGCGAGTACTCGAAGATCCAGACGATGACCCCCACGGCCACCGCGGCGTCGGCGAGGATGCCGACGATCCCGGCGAGCGCGATCCAGGAGGCGAGCGCGCCGACTAGGCCGGCGGCGGGGATGGTGATCACCCCAGCCGACCGCGATGCGCCCAGCGGTGCGCCCAGCGGTGCGCCAGCGCACAGACGCGCCCTTGCGGCCGATGCCGGTTCCGATCACCGACCCGGAGGCCACCTGGGTGGTGGAGAGGGCGAATCCGAGGTGGGTCGATGCGAGGATCGTCGCCGTCGTGGCCGCCTCTGCCGCGAATCCCCGGCCCGGCTCGATTTCGGTGAGCCCCCTGCCGAGGGCGCGGATGATGCGCCAGCCGCCCGTGTACGTGCCGATTGCGATCGCGGGCGCGCAGACCACGATCACCCAGAGTCCCGGACCGGTGCCCGCCTTCTGCGAGCCGGCGGCGATGAGGGTGAGGGTGATCACCCCCATGGTCTTCTGCGCGTCGTTCGTGCCGTGGGCGAGGGAGACGAGCGACGAGGTGAACACCTGTCCGTAGCGGAACCCGCCTCGCTGCTTCTTCTTCGTCACGGCGTAGGCGATCTTCGTCACCAGGTACGCCACGAGTCCGGCGGTGACCGGGCGAGGACCGCCGGGAACACGACCTTCGACAGCAGCACGCAGACGTCGATCGAGCCGAAACCGGCTCCGACGATGGCGGCGCCGATCAGCCCGCCGAACAGGGCGTGACTGGAGCTCGACGGGAGCCCGAGGAGCCACGTGACGAGATTCCAGAGGACCGTGCTGATGAGGCCCGCGAAGATCATCACGGGCGTGATCTGAACGCCGTTCGACCCCTGGCGGATGAGCCCGCCGGAGATCGTCTGCGCGACGGCGGTGGAGAGGACGGCGGTGGAGAGGAAGGCGCCCACGAGGTTGAGCACCGCCGCGAGGGCGACGGCCATCCTCGGCTTGAGCGCGCCGGTCGCGATCGGGGTCGCCATCGCGTTGGCGGTGTCGTGGAACCCATTGGTGAAGTCGAAGAAGAGAGCCAGTGCGATGACCAGCGCGACCATGACGGAGATGTCCACTGGCCAGAGTCTTACAGGGAGCAGAACGGGAGGTTACGCCGGCCTCACCGGTGGGCCGGGCGTGGCCGGAAACCGGTTCGGCGTAGAGTCGAGCCATCATGGCAACCATCTCCGTGGTCATCCCGGTCTTCAACGATGCGCCCATGCTCAGGGTCTGCCTCGAGGCTCTCGCCGCGCAGTCGAGGCCGGCCGACGAGATCATCGTGGTGGACAACGACAGCACGGATGACACTGCCGAGGTCGGTGCCGCCGGAGGCGCGCGGGTCATCAGCGAGCAGGTTAGCGGCATCTTCCCCGCGGCGGCGGCCGGCTACGACGCGGCACGCGGCGACATCATCGCCAGACTCGACGCGGATTCCGTTCCCCCGACGGACTGGCTGGAGCGGATCGAGACCGCCCTCGCCGACACCGACGGACTCACCGCCATCACCGGGCCGGGCGACTTCTACGGATCCAACCGTTTCGTGCACTGGGTCGCCCGCACGATCTACATCGGCGGAATGTTCGTGTTCGTGGGAGCGATGCTCGGTCACCCGCCGCTCTTCGGGTCGAACTTCGCGATGCCCGCCCGGGTCTGGCACCGGGTTCGCAACCGAGTGAACCGGTCAGTCCCCCGCATCCACGACGATCTCGATCTCAGCTACCACCTCGAGCCGGACATGAGCGTCATCTACGACCGCACCCTCAGGGTCGCGGTGTCCGCGCGGCCATTCGACTCGTGGAGCGCCCTCGGTCGTCGACTGTCGTGGGTGGCCCCGACCCTGTCGAAGGACTTCGGCCAAGAGCGCCCCATCCCGAGGTTCCGGGCGAGGCGCGCCTGGGCGAAGCAGCACGCGGCCGACGATCGTCGGCGCGCCGGCTGAGCGGCGGGCTACCCGGCTCGGGAGAAGAGCGCGAGCAGGTCGCGGTTGAGCTGGTGGGGCGACGTCTCGCACGGACTATGGCCGGCTCGGTAGACGGCGAGCTGGGCGCCGATCTCGCGCGCGAAACCGCTGTGCAGCCTCAGCGGCCAGAGGTCGTGCTCGCCCACGGCCACGAGCTTGGGGATGGCGGAGGCCGCGAGCTCGCGGCGGAGGTCCGGCGTCCGCTTCATGAGCGCGATGATGTCGCGCACCGACTCGAACCGGGTGGAGGCGAACCTGATGTTCACGAACCGCAGGCGGCCGGGGCTCACCTTCACGAAGTTGCACTTGATGCCCCAGATCATCAGGGCCGCCCCGACCCGCCCACTGGCCAGCCAGCTGAGCCGACCGATCCGGCTCACGCCCCGGAAGGCCTGCCCCGGTTGGGGCGGAGCGCTCAGGAAGGTGAGGCTCGCGAAGAGCTCGGGCCGCTCGGCGTAGGCCAGTTGCGCGACGCTCGCCGCGAAGGAGTAACCGAGCACATGCGCCGGCGCCTGTCCGGCCTCGAGGACGGCGATGAGGTCGCGCACGAACAGGTCGTAGTCGTAGTGCGGTCGTGGCGGGCGCAGGTTGTGCGGCCCGGCCGCCGCCGACTCGTACTGGCCGGCCAGGTCGAAGGTCTGCACGTGGTACCCCGCCGCGGCGAGCCCCGGCAGCATGAGCGTGAAGTCCTCCTTCGACCCGGTGACGCCGGGGACCAGTACCACCCGAGTGTCGCCGGGGTCGCCGATCGTCAGCATGCTCAGGTCACCGCTCGGTGCGCGGAATACCGAGGCGGCGGCGCCGGGCGGCGGAACGGTCCAGTCGATGTCAGGCAGCGCGGCGTCGAGGCGCGCGGCGTCGTCGATTGCCGACGAACCGAAACCTTCGGGGTCCGCTCCGGAGTTCGCGCCTTCTCCGCTCGTCACTCGCCCAATGTAACCCCACGGCGGCCGCATCCACGCAGGCACCTGTGGCTTATGCGCGACGGCTAATGCGCGACGGCATTCGCCGGGCTCGCCACTCGGGCGACGAAGTCCTGGAGCCTGCGGTAGACCTCCTGGGACTCCGGGAAGCGGGCGTCCTGCTGCCAGGTGTGCTCGGTGTTGCGGCTCGTCCGCTCGTAGATCACCGTGTCGACCGGCACGCCGTGCTTGCGCAGCCTGGCGACGTAGTTGAGGTTCGCCCGGTAGAAGTAGTCGCGCTCAGACGTCGTGACGAAGACCGGCGGATGCCCGGCCCCGACCCACTCGATCGGTGACAGGTAGCGCGCGGCGGACTTCAGGGCCGAACCCCGGCCGCCGTGCGGAAGGAGCATGCGGATGAAGCCGAGGCTCAGGATGAAGCCGCGCTCGAAGATCACGGAGAAGTCGACGGCGCTGCAGTGCTGGACCAGCCCCCGCAGGCTCGAGCGCTCGAGGGAGGGCTCGAGGGAGTAGTGGCCGGAGAGGCGGTGATCCACCACGAGGGACGAATACAGGGCGGCGATCTGGCCGCCGGCCGAGTCCCCGCCGAGAACGACCCGAGACGGGTCGCCGCCGTACTCGCGGATGTTGGCCGTGACCCACGCGAGCGCCGCATCCGCGTCTTCGAGCATGTGCGACATGCGGAACGACGTCGCCATGCGGTAGTTGACGTTGACCACGACCATGCCGGCCATCGCCTGGCTCGCGCAGTACTTGGTGAGCGCCGACTTGTCGCCGGATGTCCACCCGCCGCCGTGGAAGTACACGTAGACCGGCAACGCGCCCCGTGATTCCTTCGGCGAGATCACGTCGAGGAGGTGTTCGCGGATTCCGTCGCCGACGAAGTCGACGTCGGACACGTAGTCGACGGTCGTGATGGGGTCGGCGTTGAGCCGCACCAGCTCGCTCGGACCGAGTCGCGCCATCAGGCTGCGCCACACCCAGACGGGAACGCGCCTCAGAATCGAGCGAGCCGCTCCGCCGGACGCGACACTCGACTCTTTCGGATCTCCCATGGGTACGACGGTACCGGCCGCTCCCGAGATAGCGCTGGGAGCATGCTGGGCACTGGCCCGGCCGCGCCATTTCGGCCCAATTTCCCCGGAACTGCGGCCCCGAATTGGGGGCACCTCCCCGGCCGTAGCCCCTCCCGCGAGTGGCCGCGGCCCGGTAGGTTAGCCCTACCCGAATATGTAGCACCCCAGGGGAATGCCTTTCTAGGTGATTCCCAGTAATCTGGCCGTCAATGGCCGACTGCGGAGGGCAGTATGTTCGAGGATGACGTGACGGTACCGGCAGGCTGGTATCCAGACCCCATGGGTCTGCCCCAGCTGCGCTGGTGGAACAATCACGCCTGGACCGAGCTCACGACCGAGGCCCGCCCGCCGCTCGTCATGCAGCAGCCGACTCGGCTCGCCTATGCGGACGATGAGCTTCCGACGCGCCGCCAGCAGCGCGAACAGCGCGAACGCGATGAGCAGTACGCCCACCTCGCCACCGACGCGGACGACGCGCGCGACGCCGTCGCCGCCCAGGCCCCGTTCACCGTCACGCTCAAGGAACTCGAGCCGCCGGCACCCCTGGCCGTCGAGTCGGAGCGGGCCGAGACACCCCAGGCCGCCCCCGAGCCGAGCCCCGAGCCTGCCGAGGCCCCTGCGGCATCCCCGTCCGCGGCATCCCCGTCCACGGCAGCGACCGACACGGTCGACGAACGCCTCGACGACATCGACACCCGATTCACCCCGCGCGCCGCCGCGAGTGCCGTCTCGTCACCGAGCACCCAGTCCACCCAGAGCAGCACCCAATCGGCGCGCCAGATCTTCGACCGCGACCCGATCGACGACGAGGCGCCCCAACGGACGCGCGCAGCAGTGCCAGCAGCTCCCGTCACGACGGTCGAGAAGCTGCCGATCTACACCGCTCCCGTCTGGATCATCGCGCTCGTTCCGGTCCTGCAACTCGTGGTCAGCCTGCTCCTGCTGCTCGGCTTCGGGTCGTCGGTCGGCATCGGAGTCACCGCGACGATCTGGGGCGGTCCGTACCTGCTCATCCTGATTCTCGCGATCATCGACTACTTGCTGCTCAAGCGAGCGGGCTACGAGCGACCCGCCAGCTGGGCGTGGGCGCTCCTCACCGCTCCGGTCTACCTCATCGCACGTACGATGAGCGTGAGCAGGGTCGCCGACTTCGGTCTTGCCCCGCTGCTTGTCTGGGCCGGCCTCGGTCTGCTCCAGGTCGGTTCCGTGCTCGTCGTGCCCGGACTGCTCATCTCGGCCCTCCCCGCCGCCTTCAGCATGGAGGCCGAGCAGCAGATCACCGCCGACGCGTCGATCATCGGTGCCGACCTCACCGTGAATTGCCCGACGACTCCCCCGGTGCTCGTCGGACAGACATTCAGCTGCGCGGCCACGAGCACGAAGGGCGACTCATACGACGTCACCGTGAGCCTCCAGCGGGTCAACGGCTGGATCGACTGGAAGGTCGACGACTGGGGCATTTACACCCTCTCGCGCTAGCCTTCCGCTCCGGGGAGAGCGACGACCCGGTCGGATACGCGACGTAGGGTTGACCGGTGACCGACGCGAAAGATACCGAGCGCATGGCCGGCAGCGTCCTCAGTGCCGCCGAGCGCAAGCGGCTGAGCCGACGGCCGAGCGACCGGGCCATCACGACGACCCTCGCGCTCACCGGCCTGATCGCGGCCTTCATGCAGACGCTCGTGACGCCGATTATCCCGCAGCTGCCGACCCTGCTCGACACCACCGCGGCCGACTCGACGTGGGTGCTCACCTCCACGCTGCTCGCGGCGGCGATCTCCACGCCGATCAGCGGTCGGCTCGGCGACATGTACGGCAAGCGTCGCATCGTGCTCGTGCTGCTCATCATCATGGCCGGCGGGTCGATCATCAGCGCGCTCTCCAACACCCTCATCCCGATGATCGTCGGCCGCGTGCTCCAGGGCGTCGGGCTCGGCGTGATCTCGCTCGGCATCAGCATCCTGCGCGACGTGATCCACCCCAGGAACCTCGGCGGGGCCGTCGCGCTCGTCAGCGCGACCCTGGGCGTCGGCGGGGCGGTCGGTCTGCCCGTCGCCGCGGTGATCGCCCAGAACTTCGACTACCACTACCTGTTCTGGCTGGCGCTCCTGCTCGCCGTCGTCGCGATTGTGCTCGTCGGCACAATCGTGCCGACGAGCACGCTCCGCACGGGCGGTCGGTTCGACTTCGTGGGGGCGGTCGGGTTTGCGGTGGGGCTCGTGGGCATCCTGCTCGCGGTCTCGAAGGGCAACGAGTGGGGCTGGACGAGCCCGGTGACGCTGTCGCTGCTGATCGGCGGCATCGTCGTGCTCGTGCTCTGGGGCGCGGTCGAACTGCGGATGACCGACCCGCTCATCGACCTGCGCGTCGCGGCCCGGCGGCCGGTGCTGCTCACCAATCTCGCCTCCATCTCCGTCGGTTTCGCCTTCTTCATCACCACAGCGGCGCTCCCGGTGTTGCTCGAGGCGCCCACCACCACCGGTGTCGGACTCGGCCAGACGCTCCTCGTGTCGAGCCTCTGCCTCATGCCGCTCGGCCTCATCATGTTCTTCCTGTCGCCGGTGGCCGCCCGGCTGTCAAACGCCCGCGGTCCCCGGACGAGCCTCATTCTGGGCGGGGCCATCATCACGGCGGCCTTCGCGCTCGCCGTCTGGCTGCACGGGGCGATCTGGCATGTGATCCTCATCTCGACGATCGTCGGCGTCGGCGTCGGTTTCGCGTACGCGGCGATGCCTACCCTCATCATGCGGGCGGTGCCGCCGAACGAGACGGCCGCGGCGAACGGCCTCAACTCGGTGATGCGCACGCTCGGCTCAACCGTCGCGGCAACCCTCGTCGGAGTGATTCTGTCCTCCCACCTGGTGGTCTCCGGTGGCATCGGCATCCCCACGACGCAGGCGTTCCAGCTCGTGTTCGGGATGGGCGCCGCGGTCGCCCTCGCCGGAGTGATCATCGGAGCCTTCATCCCCACCCGCGGCACCGGCTTTCCCGGCACCGCGAGCATCCCCATCCAGCGTTAGAAGGGGATGCGCAGCGCGGGGACGCCGGTCGTCCGCACGCGGGCGAACCGCGAGAATGGTGAGATGCCGAACTCCGTTCTCCTGATGCTCAACCAGCCGTCCGCCGACGCGCCGCCCCACCTCGTCGGCGCGCCGCCGTTCGCGCTCGTCGACCCGGCGCTGCCCCAGGTGAGCGCCCTCGACCTGGGGGTCACCCGCGGCGACGGTGTGTTCGAGACAATCGGCGTGGGGGACGGCCACCCCCAGGCGCTCGAGCACCACCTGCGGCGTTTCGCGAGGTCGGCGGCAGCGCTCGACCTGCCGGCGCCGGACGCCGACGCCTGGCGCGCGGCCATTCTCGCCGCGATCGCCGAGCTGGGCCCCGTACCGGAGGGAACGGTGAAGACCGTGATCACCCACGGGGTCGAAGGCGACGGCCGACCGACCGGCTGGGTGCACGCGAGCCCCTCCGCGGACTACCACTCGGCCCGCGTCGAGGGGCTCCGCGTGATCATGCTCGATCGTGGCTATCGTCACGACGTGGAGCAGACCTCCCCCTGGCTGCTCGCCGGGGCCAAGACGCTCAGCTACGCGATCAACCGGTCAGTGCTGCGCGAGGCGACGAGGCGAGAGGCGGATGACGTGATCTTCGTCTCGAGCGACGGTTTCGTGCTCGAGGGCCCCACCTCGACCGTCGTCTACCGATCGGGCGATCGCCTGCTCACCCCGGGCACGGGACTCGGAATCCTCGAGGGCACGACCCAGTCGAGCATCTTCCGGTGGGCGGAATCGCTCGGGCTCGCCACTGGCTTCGAGCGCGCCACCCCCGAGACCCTCAGGCTGGCGGATGCCGCGTGGCTCGTTTCGAGCGTGCGGCTCGCCGCGCCGGTGCGCGAACTCGACGGCCGGCCATTCCCCGTCGACCACGAGTTCAGCGCGGGCATGAACGCCCACCTTCTCGGGCTGCGGGAGTGAGTCAGAGCGCGGCGTAGACGAGGGTCAGGAGCGCTTCGGCGTAGGCGTCATCCGCCTCTTCCGCCTCGACGATCGTCGCCTCGCCGCCCACGCTTAGCTCGACACGGTAGCCGTTCTCGGTGCGCACCAGCGACTTGAAGGTGCCGCCGAGCAGCGCCCGCAGCTGGTGTTCCTGCGGCAGCCACAGCGCGTCCTCGAGCGCAACCGAGTCGAGCGCCCATTCGGTGGTGCCGTTGAACCCGAGGATCGTGCCCGACTCGAACTCGTGGGACTCGATTGTCATGTCGCTCACCACGAAGACGTCGCTCTCGAAGCCCTCCCGGGCGATGACGAAGGTGTCTCCGGATGCCGGGCGCCAGCGCACGCCGGCCAGTCGAAGATCATTGGCGAGAGTTCGAGAAACCATCACACCATTATCGGGTCCGCGACTGGTTGTCTGCTGGAGCGGAACGCACACGGGCGGAGCCAAAAACTTGGGGGCGGTGATTTCTTTGCAGCGACCGTCTCCCGCTGGAATACCCCCGTATCCAACATTCGACTTTCGCGAAATCACCGCCACCCAGGTGTCCCCCGGTGTTGCGTAGTTAGAGACTATGGCAGCCGGGCCACCCGTGTATGCCCCCAGTGAGGGGCGCCCTCGAACGGGGGTTGGCCGGCGGGGGGACAAACCGTGTATCGCTGGCCACAGGATCGCGGCCCGGTACGCCGCCCGAAAAGACGCCGCCGGAGAAGTGAAGCCCGAGAAAGTGCGGCCACAGAAAGTGCAGCCACAAAGCGAAAGGCCCCGGCGCCTATGCAGCATTGCCGCAAATTAGCTTTCCGAAGCCTTTCGTTAGAGAGACTGTTACATCTGCTCCGTGCCACCAACGTAGACCCGCCCCGGCGCCGGCGCAACCCGTCAAGTTTAACTTGATAGTTGAGACTCGTGCCCGGGCAGCCGAACCTGAGTGTGCGGTGATGATTTCCCGGACACCCGGCCCCAAGGGTGTCCCCCACGGTGCTTGCTGCGTATGGTGACAGAGGACGGATCGACCGCTTGCCCAAGGAGGTGCACGTGAACGGGATCCCCGACTACCTCGACGCGTGGATCGTTACCCAGCGCTGGTACGCGGGCAAGGGGCGAGCACCGCAATTCGAGGACATCGGCGGATTCGAGCTCGACGACGTGGCGGATGGTACGCACGGGCAGGTCGCGATTCGCGTCCACTTGATTCTCGACCACGCCGCCAATCCGGTGCTCTACCAGGTTCCTCTCACGGAACGTCGGACGCCCCTTCCCGGAGGCGAGAGCGCCCTCGTCGCCACCCGCGTCGACGAGTCGGGGTCGACCTTCATCTACGACGGCCCGTGCGACCCGGCCTACGCGACCGCGCTGCTCAGACTGGTGCTGGACGAGCGCGAGGTGCAGGATCCTCGCACCTCGGGCCGCCTCGCCGCCCGGGGCCATCGCTACCCGGACGGGGACGGCCTCGAGGTCGTGTCATCCCGCGTGCTCGGCGGCGAACAGTCGAATACCTCGATCGTCTACGAGACCGTCCTGCGCGGTGATGGCCCGGGCTCCCCCGTCATCTGCAAGCTCTTCCGAGCGCTCCACGACGGCGACAACCCGGATGTCGTGCTCACCGAGGCCCTCGGCACGGCAGGATCGACCGTCGCACCGCGTGTGATCGGCCATCTCACCGGCCAGTGGCGGGACAGCGGTAGACCCCACGGCCTCGCGACCGGTCATCTCGCGTTCGCCGAGGAATTCCTGCCAGGAGTCGAGGATGCCTGGCGGGTGGCGCTGAGGGCCGCGGATGTCGGCGAGGACTTCACCGGCCCCTCGCGAGCGCTCGGCGAGACGACCGCGGAAATGCACCGCACCCTCGCCTCCGCCCTGCCGTCGCGGGCCACCACGCCGGCCGACATCGTGCAGATCGTCTCGAACATGCGCGAGAGGTTCGAGATGGCGGCGGCACAGGTGCCGAGCCTCGCCGTGTATCGCGGGGCGCTGAGAGAGGTCTACGTGCGCGCCGCGTCGAGCCCGTGGCCGCCGCTGCAGCGCATTCACGGCGACTTCCACCTCGGCCAGGTGCTCGCGGTTCCCCACCGCGGCTGGGTCGTGCTCGACTTCGAGGGCGAACCGCTGCGGCCGATGACCGAACGATCGCTCCCCGACATCCCGTTGCGCGACGTCGCCGGCATGCTGCGTTCCTTCGACTACGTGGCCGGCTCGATCGCCCTCACCCAGCCCGGCCGGTCGGTGTCGGAGTGGGCGCTCGCCTGCCGTCGCGCCTTCCTCGACGGCTACATCGAGCGCTCGGGGCGCGACGTGCGCGCCCACCGGGCCGTGCTCGACGCGTTCGAGATCGACAAGGCGCTCTACGAGGCGGTGTACGAGGCACGCAACCGGCCGGCCTGGCTGTCGATCCCGCGCGATGCGATCACGAGGCTCGTCGAACGCGTCGCGCAGTCCTGACAGCCCGCGCGGTCCCGACCTCCCGCGCAGCCCCGTGGTTCAGGCGGCCGCCTCGCCGATGGCCTGTTCGAGCAGGTGCACGAGGGCGTCGAGCTGCACGCTGGACTCCGCGGCGATCTCCGAGTCGTCACCGTCGAGGGCCCGGGCCGCGAGGCCCGCCTTGCTGTCGATGAGTTCGGCGATCTTCGCGTCGATCGTTTGCGACGCGATGATGCGCCACGCGGTCACGGGCTCCTCCTGGCCGATGCGGTGTACCCGGTCGATCGCCTGGGTCTGCTCGGCGCTCGTCCAGCTCAGTTCGGCGAGCACGACGTTCGACGCCGCCTGCAGGTTGAGCCCCACGCCGGCCGCGGTGAGGGAGGCGACCACGACGGAGACTGCTGGGTCGTTGTTGAACGCGTCGACCTGCGCCTGCCGGAAGGCGGCCGTCTGGTCGCCCCGGATCGACACCGTCTTGAGACCGCGCTTGGCGAGAGTCGCCTCCGCGGCATCCATCACATCGATGTGCTTGGCGAAGAACACGACCTTGCCCACCGAGCGGGCGAGCTGCGCCGTGTAGTCCGCGGCGAGCACCGCCTTCGCCTGGCCGATCTTGCGGACCATAGTGAAGACGTTCTCGCCCGTCTTCGCCGCCTTCGACTCCTCCAGCTCGGCCCTCGCGACCATGCGCACGAGCTCCGGGTGAGCGGTGTCCGAGGTCTCGGAACGAGCCTTGAGCAGCGCGGTGTAGCGCGCGAGCAGCCGGATGCCGAGTTCGTGTTCTGCCTGTCGGATCGACCGGCCGAGATCGTCATCGAGCTCCACCGGGAGGTCCGCGATGCGCTTGGCCGGCAGGTCCGCTGCCACGTCGATCTTCTTGCGGCGGACGATCCCCATGTCGATCACCGTCTGGCGTGCCTCGGCGAAGAACCCGAAGTCGGCCGGCGTGAGCCCGTTGTCTTCGAGGTGTTCCATGAGCTCGGCCGTCGGCTTCTCGCCGTCGATCCAGCCGAGGAACTGCCAGATCGCGCGGAAGTCCTCGATCGTGTTGATGAGCGGCGTTCCGGTGAGGGCGATCATGAGGGCGCGCGGTGAACGGCTCCGGATGCTCTTGGCGAGCGCCAGCACGTGCTTGGAGCGCTGCGAGTCGCGGTTTTTGATGAAGTGCGCCTCGTCGACGACCATCCCCTTGAACCCGAGGGTTCCGAGCCAGCCGATGTGCCGGTCGAGCACGTCGTAGTTGACGATCACGACATCCGCGAACGCGTCGAGGTTCTCCCCGGAGCCGTGGATGACCGTGGCCGACCGCTTCGGCGTCCAGAGTTCCACCTCCCGTGCCCAGTTCATCTTGACCACGTTCGGCACGACGACGAGGAGCGGATAGGAGTTGGTGACCTGCGCGGCGAGCAGCGCCTGCGCGGTCTTGCCGAGGCCCGGCTCGTCGGCGAGGAGGTAGGCGCGGTGGCCCGCCCTCGCGCTTGCGACGAACTCGGCCTGGTGGTGGAACAGCTCGAGGCCGTCGGGCACTCTGCGGTCGGCGGCCGTCGGCTCCGGGAGCTCCATGCTCGCGACGTTGCCGCCCGAACCGTACTCGAAGGCGCGGAACAGCGGCTCGAGAAGCTCCCAGTTGGCGAGTCGGCGGGCGACCGGGGCCGCCTTCACGGGCTGGCTGAAGTCCGGGGCGAGGAACGGGTTGGAGAGCTGCCTGGCGATCACCGACTGGGGAACGACGGCGCGTTCGGCGGCCGCCGCCACTAGCTCCGGTTCGCGCACGATGAGCAGCTCGTCCGGGGAGAGCTCGACGCCCGCAGCGATCAGCATGTCTCGTCTGAGGGTGCGCGCGGCATCCGTCACCGCCGTCTCCTCGGCGAGAAGCTGGATGAGGGATGTGTCGCGGGCGGCGGTCTTGGCGAGGATCGTGGCCACGCCGTCGAGACGCTTGAGGGTCTCGGTGCGCTCGGCGTCGGTGAGTTCCTTGTCGGTCTTCGCCTTCGCGCGCTCCTCGCGCATGAGCAGGGCGATCACCTGGAACTTGGTGCGGTTCGTCGGCCCGACCTTGCCACGCTCGGCGGCGCCCTCCACCTCGCGCACGGCTCGGGCGAGCACCGGGATCACCCCGGCGTCATCCGCCCCCCTCGAACGGCGCGACGACTGGCGCTGTGTCGTCTGGCGTTGGGCCGGCTTGCGCGTGGAGGTTTGCTTTCTCCCCGTCGACTTGCCTTGCCCCGACTGACCCTGGCCGGACCGAGCCATGCTTCTCCCGCATCTATGGGCACCATGGCTGACGAAGGCCTGGTCCCTCCCGATGAGGGACCTGCTGCCGAGTTGCCAGGCGCCGAATCCTGACTCGACTACACCGGGCTCGAGCAGATCGGTACCGAGAGAGACTCGGGTGCCGAGGTCGAGACGATGATGGGTTTCGTCGAGTGCTCAGGCCAGTTTAGGCCCGAAAACGCGATTCGCGCACGCACGGCACCCCGCGTATTGGGGTGCGGATCGCCGCGTACCGTTCACCCACTGGCCAGTTTGGAGTGATGTGATTGATACATGACCGGTTATACGGCCCAGTTTCCCAGGCCCGATCACTTCATAGTCCACATGAGCGACACGCATTTCGTTGCCGGGGACGGTCCACTGTACGGCGCGGTCGACAGCGAATCCCACCTTCGCTCCCTTCTCGCAGACCTCGAGGCATCCGGTTCTCGACCGGAGGCTATCGTCTTCACCGGCGACCTCGCCGACAAGGGCGACCCTGAGGCGTACGCCAAGCTGCGGGCGATCGTGGAGCCGGCGGCGGCACGACTCGGTTCGCGCGTCGTCTGGGTGATGGGGAACCACGACGACCGCGGTCACTTCCGCAGTGGCCTGCTCGGGCAGTTTCCCACCGCGACCCCGGTAGACCGGGTGCACAACATTAACGGACTCAGGGTCATCGCCCTGGACACCACGGTTCCCGGCCATCACCACGGCCTCGTCTCCGACTCGCAGCTCGACTGGCTCGCCGAGGAACTCGCCTCACCCGCCCCGCACGGCACCATCCTGGCGATGCATCACCCTCCGGTTCCGAGCGTTCTCGACCTCGCCGTGCTCGTCGAGCTTCGCGAGCAGGACGGTCTCGCCGAGGTGGTGCGCGGTTCGGATGTGCGGGCCATCATCGCCGGTCACCTGCACTATTCGACAACGTCGACATTCGCCGGCGTCCCCGTCTCGGTCGCCTCGGCGACCTGCTACACCCAGGACCTCAATGTGCCGGTGGGCGGAACACGCGGCCAGAACGGCGCCCAGTCCTTCAACCTTGTGCACGTCTACGAGAACACGGTTCTGCACTCCGTCGTTCCGATCGGCCAGTACGCTCCGGTGTCTTTCGTGAGCGCGGCGGAGACGGCGAAGATACTCGCCAGGGAGAATGTCACCATCCCGCCGCGGGTCAACGTGCTGGTGTCTGCAGACGAGGAACTGCACCCGCCGACGCGCGAACTCGCGACCGTCTAGACCACCCGTCTAGACCACCCGTCTTTGCCATCCGGGCGAAAGTCGGGAGAGCGAGCGCTAGCGCCCGCCAGGATCCCTAGAGGCTCGCGGCGTCCGCGGGAAGGTCGGGGCTGGAGGTCTCCTCCGAGGCGGCTGGGCGCTCCCAGGGGGCGACGATCGGGTAGTACGCGTCCAGGAACTCGCGGATCGCGTCCGCACGCTCCTCCACCGTGAGCTCGGGGAAGCTGCCGTCGTTGAGGCAGAACAGGTCAATGTCGCGCCGCTTGAGCAGTCGCTTCATGTCGGAGAGCCCGGAGCGCATCGTCGTGTCGACGTACCGCACCCTGGCCTGCGTCTGGAGCACCGCGCGGCCCGTCATGAGGGCGTAGTAGTGGTACAGCGAGTTGGTGACCGACACGTCGGTGGCCGAACGGAAGGTGCTCGCGGCGGTGCGCGCGAACTCGGCCGGGAACTCCCGCTCGAGCTCCCGCATCACGGACTTGCGCAGCGGCGCCGCGGTGTGCTCGAGGTGGCGTGCGATGGTCTTGCCGAAGCGGTCCTTGAGCGCCGCACGGTTCACGCGGGCCGCGTTCTCGAAACCGCTCCGCTCGAGATTGCTCGGCCCGAGCCCGATGCGCGTCGTCGCCTCGATGAACTTGGTGATGCCGCCGGGAGAGAAGAACATGTCTGGCGTGACGGCGCGGCCGAAGAACATGTCGTCGTTGGAGTAGAGAAAATGCTCGCTGAGGCCCGGGATGTTGTGCAGCTGGCTCTCGACGGCGTGCGAATTGTGGGTCGGCAGTACCGAGGTGTCCGCGAAGAACTCCTCGCTCGGCACGATGGTGACCCGTGGATGCTCGGCGAGCCACTCCGGGCGCGGGGAATCGGTGACGATGTAGACGTTACGGATCCACGGTGCAAACAGATTCACCGAGCGCAGGGCGTACTTCAGCTCGTCGAGCTGGCGGAAGCGCGCGTGCGAGTCGTCGCCCTCGCCCACCACGTAGCTCTTCATGCGCCTGGCCCGCGCACGCTGCCACTCGATCGCCGCACCGTCCACCCAGGAGAAGACGATGTCGATGTCGAAGGTGATGTCGCTCGCCTGAGGCTCGAACATCCCGGCCAGCGTCGGCCAGCTGCGTCCGTAGAGTTCGACGGTCGCGGGGATCGCCTCGATGCGCGGGAGCGCCGTGCGCATGAGCGAGTTCTCGGCCGGCGCGGTGATCGTGTCGCTTCCCGTGCGCCAGAGTTCGAGCCGCACGCCGGTGCGCGCGCCGTAACGAAGGCCGCCGTTCTCGGTGACCCGCGGGCGGAAGAGCGTGAACGCTCGCTGCGTCGAGTCCGCGGACAGCCGCCCGTCGGCCAGCAGTACTGGCACGCCCTTGGCCCCGTCGGCGGGCTTCGAGTAGAACGGTTCGTCGGCGCAGGCCTCGGCGAGGGCCGCCCTCAGCCGCTTGCGATCGCGCCACTCCACCGCGATCAGCGGGCGATCGTCGTTCCCGCTCACGAGCAGGAAATCGATCGAGGCCGCCCCGAGCACCGAGCGGATGAAGAGCAGGTCCTCGACCATCGCTTCACCCGGAGTGAGGTGCGAGTTGCGGATCGCGAGTCGGCCCTTCGAGAGCACGAGGTCCGCACGGTTCGGCACCGGGGACAGGCTGACGGTGGGAAGAAGAGCGCCGGGTGGCTGGATGTCGTTCACGGTATGGCCCAATCGTTCGAGCCCGAATCGCTCGACGATCGAATCGGCGCGAGACATTAGCTAACACCATTTTAGCGCCTCCCGCCGCGGACACCCGACGTGCGGGAATCCGGCACCCGCGCACCTGTCGGCGGTCAGTTGCCGGGGTTGCTCCTACCGTTGGAGCCCTGCTGGCCGCCGCGCGGCCCCATGAAGCCGTGGTCGGGGCGGTCGCCACGCGGTCCGTTGCCGTGGGTGCGGTCGGCCTGTCGCATCGACGGGCCGTCGAAGTGCGTGGCCGATCCGACGAGCGCCCCACCACCGAAGGTGGCGCCGAGCACGACAACCGCGCCCACGATCGCGCCGGCGATCACGAGTCCGCGACGCGGTCGCGACGCTTGGGCTGGCGGGTTGCCGGCAACGGGGGCGGATTGGGCGGCACTGGGCGGCACTGAGTTGGTTTCTACGTCCGCCGGAGGCGGTGCGGCGCTCGTCTGCGCGGCGGCGACGCTCTCCTCGGTTGCCGGCGGCGGTGCGCTGGTCTCCGCGGTGGGGGTGCTGTCCGGGGTCGGTTCGCTGGGCATCGGTGCTCCTTAGGGAAGCCTGAGTTGAGGGAAGCCTGGGTGGCTTCGCAGACACAACGATGCTCCCCTGCGCTATGCGCGCGACAAGCGCAACCCGTCCACGAGCCGGGAAAAGCCTATGAACTCGCCGTGTTCAGCGCCGCCGATTGCGGTCTTCCGGGTTCTTCACCTTCACGAGCAGGCCGACCGCCACGAACAGGAGTGCGCCCACGAACTGCGCGGCCACCCACGCTTGGCCGTGGAACTCGAACGGCACCACCGGATTCCAGACGACGGCGATGGCCGCGAGGCCCACGATCCACCACCACTGGGCCGCCTGGTAGGCGAACACGCAGAGGATCAGGGCGAGGATGCTCACCCCGAACCGGATGAACAGGTAGCCGCCGGCGTTGTCGAGCAGCGCGAGCCCGGCGAGCAGCACAATCGCGCCGAGGATTCCTGGGGCGAGCGCCGGCCGGCGGAACTCGGGGGTCGGGTAGGAAGTCATGCCTCTATTCTGGGGCCGCGCCTCCGGCCCCCCGCGCACCGGGTGAACGAGGATGGGGGGATGCCGGATGCCCTCGCCAACCTGCGCTCCCTCGTGCGGATTCCCACGGTCTCCCACCAGGATCCGGCCGATACCGACTGGGCGCCGTTCCGCGCCTTCGTCGCGCTGCTGCCGTCGCTGTACCCGGCCACCCACGGGGAGCTCACCCTCGAGATCGTGACGGAGCACTCGTTTCTCTACCGCTGGAAGGGCAGCACCGACGGCCCGCCGACGGTGCTCATGGCCCACTACGACGTGGTGCCGGCGACGGACGAGGGCTGGGAGCATCCGCCGTTCGCCGCGGAGGTCACGGGCGAGGGCGACGACCGGGTCGTCTGGGGGCGCGGCACCCTCGACGACAAGGGGGCGCTCGTCGCCGTGCTCGAGGGAGTCGAGGCGAGTGTGCTGGCCGGCCGCACTCCCCGGTGCGACGTGTACCTGAGCTTCGGCCACGACGAGGAGACGGAGGGCTCTGGCGCGCGCGCAATCGTCGACCTGCTCCAGTCGCGCGGCATCCGTGCCGGCCTCGTGCTCGACGAGGGCGGCGCCGTCGTCGAAGACGTCTTCCCCGGGGTGAGCGGGCCGATCGCGGTCGTCGGCGTGAGCGAGAAGGGCATCCTCACCCTCACCGTGGAGCAGGGAGGTGGCCACGCCTCGACTCCCCCGAGGCTCTCCGCGACCACCCGGCTCGCGCGAGCGATCGTGCGGCTCAACCGGCGGCCGTTCCGTGCGGGCTTCACCGCGCCGACGCTCGAGATGATCGGCACACTCGGAGCGCACGCGAGGGGCCCGCTGGGCTTTGCCTTCACCAACCTGTGGCTCACGAGGCCGGCGCTGCTCGCGGTGTTCGCGAGACTGAGCGACGAGACGAACGCGCTCATCCGCACCACCCAGGCGGTGACCATGCTGCGGGGCAGCCAGGCCGCCAACGTCCTCGCGGAGCGTGCCGTCGCGACCGTCAACATCCGCGTCGCGATCGATTCGAGTGTCGCGGATGCCGTGGCCCACGTTCGCCGCGCCATTCGCGACCCGCAGGTGGCGATCGCTGTGCTGCATCCCCACGAGCCGTCGCCGGTGTCGCCGACCAACGGGCCGGGCTGGGATTTGGTGCGCCGCACGATCCGCGAGACGTTCCCGGGCACGATCGTCACACCGTACGTGATGATGGCGGCCAGCGACAGCCGGCACTTCACGCGCATCAGCGACTGCGTCTACCGGTTCAGCCCGTTCGAGATGTCGACGGCGGAGCGAGCCAGCCTGCACGCCAGCAACGAGCGCCTGCGGGTGTCCACCCTGCTGCGCGGGGTCGACTTCTACACCCGGCTGATCGCCGGGCTATGAGCCAGTTCAGGGCCTAGGAGCCCGGCCTCGCGTACTCGTCGAACATGATTGTCTGGATCGGGCGGCTCATCGGCGGCTCATCGCGCAGCCGCTCGAGGGCCGGACGCAACTCGGCCAGCCACGCCTCGTAGCCCGCCGCATTGAGGTGCAGGCGGTCATCGGAGTATGCGGGGTTGAGCTCGCCGTCCTCGAGCGCCATCGTCGGCCAGAGATCGAGATACTGGGCGTGCACCGTCGGCGCGAACTGGCGCAGGTGGATGTTCGCCTCTCGGATGCGATCAGCGAACTCCCGCCCGCGGGGAAGCACGGACTGCACGAGCATGCGGGAGCCCAGCAGGTCGCGTCGCAGGTCGACCAGAATCGACTGGATGTTGCGCACGAGCTGTTCGACGTTGCGTCGCATCCCCAGGTCGTTGGTGCCGATCAGGAGCACGATCTCGTCGGGCCGGGCCTCGACCACGGTGTCCAGACGGCCGAGCACGTCCTCGGAACTGTTGCCGGCAACGCCGAAATTGAGGGTGGTAACGCCGGGAAACCACGTGGCCCAGTCCCCGCCCTGGGTGATGCTGTCGCCGAGAAAGAGTACGGTTTCTTCAGTCATTGTGTGACCTCCCGAGGTCGCGTCATAGTGAGGACCACTTACACAATGATTGCAAGCCCGGCTGGGAAACGCTAGGGACCTTCGGCTCGGAGGTCACGCCGCGACGTCGTGGTCCGTCTTCCGGGACCGCGCCTGCACCTCGGCGGTCTGGCGTGACGCTCAGCTCGAGCCAGGCCTGGCCCGGCACCTTCATCTCGGCCCGAAGCCTCAGGAAGCTCCCCCCGACGCAGCTCCTCGACCCGCCAGAAGTCGAGGGCGTCCCCCGCGTTGAGGTGGTCGGGATTGCCATCGAGTGCACCAGGTAGTAGAGCACGGAGACGCCGTCCACGGCGGGGACGAGGGTCGACGCGTCGCCGAGGTCGCCCGCGACGATCTGCACGTCCTTGGCCCAGGGCACGTCGATGAGCTTGCCCGGGTCACGCACGAAGACCCGCACGGCGTATCCGGCAGCGAGGAGCCGGGGCACGAGGCCCCGCCGATATACCCGGTGGCTCCGGTGACGGAGCGCTGTTCCTCCATCGGCCATTGACCATTGACCAAGCCCAGGGACAGCCCGTGAAAAGCGGGCAGGAATACCCGACTCCTTGACACGGCGCCCGAATGGGAGTGTGGCCTCAGCTCCCCGGTGGTCGCCGTCCGCGGCGGCGCAGCACCTGGCCGTAGATTCCGCCGGCCACGCCGAGCACCACGAGCACGCCGCCCACGAGATAGCCGAACGGGAATGGGGCGGATGAGACGGCCAACTTCGCCGCGAGCGCCCGGTGCGACGGGGCGGTCGTAGCGGTCGGGCCGGTCGTCGCGTCGGCGGCCGGGCTGGCGCTCGGGCTGGCGCTTGGCGCGGCGCTCGGTGTGGCGCTCGGCGCGGCGCTCGGCGCCGGGGGTGCTGGCGCGGCGGCGGGGGCCGCAGCGTGCGGCGGGGCGGGCGC
>NZ_DATCQQ010000032.1:0-16178 GCF_036569425.1 Lacisediminihabitans sp. | reverse complement strand
CCCGCCGGTGAGGTGCTGGTCGGTGGCGATGATCGCCTTCGAGCCCTCCACCTGCCGACGGAAGTTGGCCGGGTCGATGGCCTTGCGCAGCACTGCCTCGTGCACCTCGCGCAGCTCGGAGAGGGTGAACGTCTCGCCGAGGAAGGCGTGCGCGATGCGGCTGTACTCCATCTTGGTGCGCAGGCGCCAGAGCGCGTAGTCGACGATCGTGTTGTGGTCGAAGGCGAGGTCCGGCAGGTCGTCGGCGGGAAACCAGCGCACATTGTCACCCTCGGCGGCGAGGTCGGCCTCCTCGCTGCGCACGAGGGCCCAGTAGACGATCGACACGACGCGGTCGCCCGGCGAACGGTCGACGTCCCCGAACGCGTAGAGCTGTTCGAGGTAGGTGGGCCGGAGCCCCGTCGTCTCCACGAGGTTGCGGCCGGCGGCGGCCGAGAGGCTCTCGGCCGACTCGATCGGGCCGCCCGGCAGCGCCCAACGGCCCTTGAACGGTTCCCGGATGCGGCGCACGAGCGGGAGCCGCAGCGAGGCGGCCGTCGCGTCGGCGTCGGCGCGCAGGGCGAAGATCACCGTGGAGACGGCGAGAGCGATGCTCGCCGAGTCGGCACGGGTGGAGTCGGCACGGGTGGAGTCGGCACGGGCGGAGTCGGCACGGACCGTCCGTGCCGTTGCCGTCATGAATGCCTCCGCGGGAGTAAAGGTCAAAGTGACCATAAGGCATTCTAGCGCGCAAGAACGGACCGGCCAAATGGGCCGGTCACGCGGGGAAATCGACTAGCGAAGCGCCGCCAGAACGGCCGCGACGTCGCTCTCGTCGTTCCACAGGTGGAACGAGGCGCGCAGGCGACCCGCTCGTCCAGAGGCCTTGATCCCCGCGCCGATGAGCTTGCGCAGGTCGGTGCCCTCTGGGTCGGCCCAGGTGACGATCGCCTGATGCTGCTGCGGGATGCCGAGGCCGTCGCAAAGCGCGTCGCCGAGACCGGACGTGAACGCCCACACCTCCTCAATGTCGAGCTGCGAGAACATGCGGATGGCCGGCTCGGCCCCCACCCACGCCGGCCAGGCCGGGGACACGTCGAAACGCCGCGCGTTCGCGGCGAGGTGCATCTGCGGTCCGTAACAGGACTTCCAGACGTCGTCGCCGGCGTACCAGCCGGCCTGAAGCGGCGTGAGCCGGGCGTCGAACCGTTCGCTCAGCGTGAGGAAGGCGACCCCGCGGGGCGAGCACAGCCACTTGTAGCTGTGGCACACCGTCGCGTCGAAGAGCGACGCGTCCACCGGGTGCACCCCGGCAGACTGGGTCGTGTCACAGAAGGTGTACGTGTCGTGGGCCTCGGCCGCCTCGAGGATCGCGGCGACATCCGCGACCTGGCCGGTCGCCGACTGCACGTGCGAGAACACGACGAGCCAGGTGTCGTCCGTGATGGATTCGGCGAGCTCGGCGAGCGGCACGTTGCGCACGCGAATGGCCATCCGCTCGAGGAAGGGGAACACGATCGAGGAGAAGTCGCCGTCGACGCAGAGCACCTCCGCGCCATCCGGAACCGCCGCAGCGACGAGACTCGTCATGACGGAGGTCTGCGAGCCGGTCGCGACGCGGTCGGGCGAAACGCCGACGAGCGACGCGTAGTAGCCCCGCGTGCGCTCGATCACGGCGTCGTAGTCCATCGGATCGCGCTTCGCCGCCGACCAGAGATCGAGGTCGGCCTTCTGGGCGGCGACGGTCTCGCTCGTGGGGAGGCCGATCGAGGCTACCGCGAGGAATCCGCGCGGGGCCGCGAAGCTCTCGATGGCCCGCTGTAGGGCCGCCGAGAGGGGGCGGGAAGTTGTGCGGCTTGTGGCCGTCGTTGCACTCGTCATGTCTCCATGATGCTCGCCCCTCAATCATGCGACAAGGGCATACTTCGGATGGAACCAATAACATTCAACTATGACTCTGGAGATCGACCCGCAACTGGACCTGCAATCGATCCGCATCGTGCGCGCGATCGCCGAATCCGGCACGATCACCGGCGCCGCGCGATCGCTCGGCTACAGCCAGCCCGCCGTGAGCCAGCACCTCCAGCGCACCGAGGCCCGGCTCGGCCTGCCGCTCGTGACCCGCGTCGGGCGATCGGTGCGGCTGACCGAGGCCGGACAGGTTCTCGCCAGGCACGCCATCACCATCACCTCGGCCCTCGACGCGGCCTCCGGCGACCTCGCCGACCTCGCCGGCCTGCGCTCGGGGACGGTGCGCCTGGCGGCGTTCCCCACCGCATCATCCACGATCGTGCCACGGCTGCTCGGGGCGATGGCGAGCCTGCACCCCGGCATCCAGCTCAGCTACATCGAGGCGCAGCCGCCGGAGGCGGTCTCCCTCATGCGCGAGGGGAGTATCGACCTCGCCGTCACCTTCAGCTACCCGGGCGACCGCACCGACCCGCACCGGGACAGCGCAAGCGGCCTGAGCATCGAGACGCTCTTCACCGAGGAGATGGTGGTCGTGCTGCCGGCCGGGCATCCCCTCGCCGGCGACGAGATCGTGGACGTGGCGGGCCTGGCCGGGGAACGCTGGATCGCCGGATGCCCGCGCTGTCGCGGCCACCTCCTCGCGGTCTGCGAACTCTCCGGCTTCGACCCCCTGATCGCATTCGAGACCGACAACGCGAGCGCCGTGCTCAACCTCGTGGCGAGCGACATCGGGGTGGCCATCCTCCCCCGGCTCGCCCTCGCGACGGCGACGCTGCCGGCCGGTGCGGTCATCCGGCCGCACACGCCGCCGAGCGACCGCAGCATCCACCTGATCGCGAGCGACGGGGCGCGCCGGGTGCCGAGCCTCGCCGCCACTATCGCGCTGCTGAACACGCTCGACGGGCACGACTGGGGGCTCACCGCCGCCTGACCAGACTCGAGGTTCGCCCGCCCGGTCGTCAGACGCCGGCGAACTCGTGCACGCGCTCGATGATCCGGAGCGTTTCGAGGGCCTCGCGCGGGATCACGGGAACGGGCTCCCCCTCGCGAATCGCGGCGGCGATGCCCGCGTAGAACGCGGCGTAGTCCCCGCGTTCGGTCGGCACCGGCACGAGAGGAGTGTCGCTCGAGCCGGCGATGCCGACCTGGCCCCACTTTTCGGGCGGTTCTACCCCGAAGCCATCATCCGTGGGCAGTACGCCTGCCCCCAGGGCGGGTTCCTGGCCGTCGAGACCGTAGACGGAATAGGCGGATGCGGAGCCCAGCACGCGGAAGCGCGGCGCGTTCTGCGCCGCGAACCGGCTGAGCGTGAGGTGCGATCGCACTCCGCTTTCGTGCAGCAGCGAGATGAAGGCCTCGTCGTCGCTGACCCCGCCCGTGCGCAGCACGGCGAGTTCGGCGTGAGCGACCGACGCCGGCCCGAAGAGCTGCAGCGCCTGGTCGATGAGGTGGCTGCCGAGGTCGTAGGTGATGCCGGCGCCCTGCGCGCTCGTCGTCGTGTCCTGCCAGCGGTCACGGAGGCCCGGCGACCAGCGCTCGAACGTCGACTCGAACCGGTGCACGCTCCCGAGCGCCCCCTCGGCGAGAAGCCGGCGCACGGTGAGGAAGTCCCCGTCCCAGCGGCGATTCTGGAACACCGAGAGAGGCACACCCGCCTCCTCGGCCGCGACGATCAGTGTCTCCGCCTCCGCCGTGGTGGCCGCGAACGGCTTGTCGATCACGAGCGCTGCGCCAGACGCGATGGCTGCGAGGCCCTGCTCGAGATGCACGTGGGCCGGCGAGGCGAGCACGACGAGGTCGAGCTTGCGCTCGAACAGTTCGTCCGGGCTCCCCACGATCTCGGCATTCGGGTGCTGCGCCTTCGCCACCGTCTGCCGCCCGGCATGGCTGGTGGAAATTACCTCGAGCGAGAAGCGCGGGTTCGTCGAGATGAACGGCGAGTGGAAGACGCGGCCGGAGAGGCCGTAGCCGATGATGCCGGTGCGGATGGGGGTGCGGTCAGCCATGAGGCCACACTAGCGAAAACCCCTTCCGCGCTCCGCCTCTGCTCCCGCCGCCGTGCCCGCCGCCGCTCCCCGCCACCGCTCCCCGCCACCCGAAAATGCAGGAGATGCGTCACGAATACTTCGTAATCGGCACCAAGTGACCCGGATCGGTCCAGATCTCCTGCGTTTTGGGAGCGTGACGGGCAGACTGGGGGCGTGCCCGGTTCCGTCGACGCCCTCCCCGCCCCGCAGCGCCGGATCCTGATCGCCGGGGTGAGCGGAGTCGGCAAGTCAACCCTGGCCCTCCGCGTCGCCGAGGCTACCGGGCATCCGTACACCGAGATCGACTCGCTCTACCACGGGCCAGGCTGGACCCCGCGGGCCGAATTCGTGGACGAGGTGCGCGCATACTCCGCCGCACCGTGCTGGGTCACCGAGTGGCAGTACCGGCCGGTGCGCGAGCTGCTGCTCGAACGGGCGGACACTCTCGTCTGGCTCGACCTGCCCGTGCGGGTCGCGATGTCGCGGGTGGTGTTGCGCACGGTGCGCCGTAGCCGCACGAAGCAGGTGTTGTGGAACGGTAACACCGAGCCGGGCCTGTGGCACGCCATCACCGACCCGGAGGGCATCATCCGCTGGGCGGTCAAACACCAACGGACCTACCGGCGCACGGTTCCGGAGGCGGCGAGCGCGCATCCGCACCTGCAGTTGGTTCGGTTGCGCAGCCAGAGCGAGGTCGAGGCCTGGCTCGCCGGGCCGCTGTCGTCGTCCTGACGCTGGGATGCCGCCGTCCGGCGCGGCCGTGGCGCGAAGTCGCATCCGTCTCCGCTGCCGCTGCCGCTGCCGCTGCCGCTGCCGCTGCCCGAAAATACAGGAGATGCGTCCCGAAAACGTGGTTATCGGCACCAGATGACCCGTTTCGGGTCGAATCTCCTGCGTTTTGGGGAATCGGGGGGGGGAATGCGCGGGGAATCCGCGCGCGGATGCTCGCGGGATCGGCGCGGACGCCGCGCGGGAGTCTCCGCTACGCCGACGGGGCGTCGATGGCGCCGCCGAAACGCCGGGTGCGCTGGGCGTAGAGCTGAATGGCCTCCCAGAGCTGCACGCGGGTGAAGTCGGGCCACAGGGTGTCGAGGAACACCATCTCGGCGTACGCGCTCTGCCAGAGCATGAAGTTGCTGGTGCGCTGCTCGCCCGAGCTGCGCACGAAGAGGTCGACGTCGGGCAGCTCCGGCGCGTAGAGGTGGCGCTGGATGGCCCTCTCCGTGATGCCGGACGGCTTGAGGCGGCCGGCGGCGACCTCTTCGGCGAGGGCGCGCACGGCATCCGTGATCTCGTTGCGTCCGCCGTAGTTGACGCACATCGTGAGGGTGAGCACCGAGTTGCCTGCCGTGAGCCGTTCGGCGAACTGCAGCTCATTGATCACCGACGCCCAGAGCCTGGGCCGGCGGCCGGCCCAGCGCACGCGCACGCCCCAGTCGTTGAGCTGGTCGCGGCGGCGGTGCAGCACGTCCCGGTTGAATCCCATGAGAAACCGCACCTCGTCGGGCGAACGCTTCCAGTTCTCGGTGGAGAACGCGTACACGCTGAGGTGCTTGACCCCGATCTGGATGGCGCCGGCCACGACATCGAGAAGGGACGCCTCGCCGGCCTTGTGGCCCTCCACTCGAGTGAGTCCCTTGCCGTTGGCCCACCGGCCGTTGCCGTCCATCACGATGGCGACGTGCTCGGGCACGGCGGCCTTCGGCAGCTCGGGCGGGTACAGCCCGGTCCAGTCGATCGGCTTGAAGTCGACGGCGTCCCGGTGGGTCTTCCGCACGCTCACGCGGTGGTCCGCCGATCGACGTGTTCGAGCGAACGCAGGCCGCGGTCGAGGTGGAACTGCGTATAGGCGGCCACGACACCGCTCGCCTGGGAACGCGTGCGATCGTCTGCGGCATCCGCCGCAGCCCAGTCACCGGTGAGGAGCGAGGACAGCAGCAGGAGGGTGTTCGAGTCGAGCCGCGGCGCACCGGGCGGCGCCACGGCATCCGCCACCACCCCGCCCAACTGTACGACGAACGCCGAGTGCGGTCCGGGGGCGCCGGTCACTGAGCAGTCGTTGAAGCTCGGCGACCAGCCGGCAATCGACAGCGCACGCAGCAGGTAGGAGTCGAGGGTGAGGCTCGCGCCATGCTCCCGGCGGGCGAGCGAACGCAGCGCCCCCACGAGCAGCAGGTATTGCTGCAGGCTCGCCTCGCCCTCGGTGAGCTTGTCTGCGGCCTCGACCATCGCACTGGCGGCGGTGTAGCTGCCGTAGTCGGTGGTGATGTCCGCCCCGTAGGAGCCGACGGACTCGGCCTGGGTGATGATGTCGAGGCTGCGCCCCTCGTAGAGCTGCACGTCCGCGACCATGAACGGTTCGAGCCGTGCGCCGAACTTGGAGGCGGTGCGCCGCACTCCCTTGGCCACGGCGCGAACCTTGCCGTGCTGCCTGGTGAGCATCGTGACGATGCGGTCCGCTTCACCCAGCTTGTGGGTGCGCAGCACGACGGCTTCGTCACGGTAGAGGGGCATGCCTCCAGTATCCCCCCGGCCGCCGGGCTTCGGACGGATGCCGCCCCCTGGGCGGCAGAATGGGCGTGTGACCGAAGCGACTTTTGCGATACCACTGTGGGCCGACCTGCTCGCGATCGGCATCGGCGGCCTGCAGGGCGCGATGTTCGCCGCGCAGTTCCGTGACCGTCGACTCGACCTGCTCGGTGTCGCGATCATCGGCATCGCGGCGGGCTTCGGCGGCGGGCTCATCCGCGACCTCCTGCTCAACGAGGTTCCCGTGGCACTGCAGCAGAACTGGTACCTGATCGTCGCGATCGGCGCGGCGCTGCTCGGAATGCTGCTCGAGCGCCTGTTCTCCCGGCTCGGCACCGTGATCACCGTGCTCGACGCCCTCACGATCGGGCTCTATTGCGCGATCGGCACCACCAAGGCGCTGTCCCTCGGACTGCCGGCCATCCCCTCGGTCTTCGTCGGCGTCGTCGCGGCCGTCGGCGGCTCGATCCTGCGCGACATGCTGCTCACCCTGCCGATCGCGCTCATGCACGTCGGCTCCCTCTACGCGGTTGCCGCCGTCGCGGGGGCGAGCACGCTCGTCACGCTGCTCGCGATCGGTGTGCCGGTGTTCATCGCCGCCACGATCTGCGTCGCCGTGACCTTCGGCGTGCGCGTGCTCGCTGTGCTCTTCCGCTGGAGCCTGCCCGAGCAGCGCCGGATCGAACGGATTCCCCGGATCGCGGGTTTCAGGCGGCCACGCCAGCCCGGTCGATGAGCTTCGTCAACAGCTCGGTGTAGCTGATCCCCACCGGCGGCCACATCCGCGGGTAGTGGCTGAGCGCCGTCAACCCGGGAAGGGTGTTCACCTCGTTGAGCGTGAGAGTGCCGTCCCGTCCGACGAAGAAGTCCACCCGTGCGAGACCGTCGCAGGACAGCGTCGTGAAGGCGAGCCGCGCGAGGGCGACGAGCCGCTCGGTGATCTCCTCCGGGATGCGCGCCGGCACCTCCAGTTCGACGGCGCCCTCGGTGTACTTGGAGGCGTAGTCGAAGAACGCGGAGTGCCCCTTCTTCACGACGCGCAAGGGGGCGCCGATGGTGAGGTCGCCGTTCACCAGCTGGAGCACTCCGAGGTCGACCTCGTCGCCCTCGACCGCCTTCTGGATGAGCGCCGTCGTGTCGTGCTCGAGGGCGAGGGCGATCGCGGCGTCGAGTTCGGCCGGCGACTGCACCTGGCTCACCCCCACGCTCGATCCTGACCGGTTGGGCTTGACGAAGAGCGGATAGCCGAGGTCGGCGGCGAGCGCGGTCGCCTCGCCGGCGGTCGCCGCGGTCACCGAGTGGGTGGGAATCGTCGGGACGCCGCTCGCCTCGAGCAGCCGTTGCGCGAGCTTCTTGTCCATCGCGAGCGCGCTCGCGAGCACCCCGCAACCGACGTACGGCACGCCGGCGAGCTCGAGCATCCCCTGCACGGTGCCGTCCTCGCCGAATCGCCCGTGCAGCACGGGAAACACGACATCGATGCCGTCGAGGTCGGGGAAACGCGTGCCCTCCCCCGCGCCCTCGAGGTCGTCCACGGACGCCAGCCGATGCCAGCCGCCGCGACGGTCGATGCCGAACGGAACGCCCACGAAGAGGTCGGCGTCGAGATTCGCGAGCACGTGCATGGCCGACGCGCACGACACCTCGTGCTCGCTGTTCGCCCCGCCGAAGATGATTCCGATGGTCTTCACGTCAGCTCCAGGTGCTTCGATCGATGTGCCGGCCGGCCGTTCGCCCGCCCGGGCCGTCACGGCCCCCGAGCGATCGTATCCGGTTCGTCTCATGCCAGTCTGATGACGCGCGCCTCCCAGGGGCGCAGCGTGCACGATCCGGCCGTCATGGCGTTGGCTCCGCGGTCGCCTGCCTCGTAGTTGCCGATCACGAGGGTCCCGGCGAGCGCCCGCGCCGATTCGAGCAGCGGAACCTCGAAGGCCTCGCCCGAGAAGTTGCCCACCACGAGGAGCGTCTCGTCGCCGAGGGTACGCGTGAAGGCATAGAGCGTCGGATGCTCGGGCTCGAGCATGGCGAACTCGCCGAGGGCCACCACCGCCGACTCGTGCCGCAGCGCGATGAGGCGGCGGTAGTGCTCGAACACCGAGCGTGGCCCGGCCGCGCGGTCGGACGCGGCGTTGACCGTGACGCGGTTGGGATTCACCTCGAGCCACGGCGTGCCGGTCGTGAAGCCGGCCTGGTCGGTGGCGTCCCACTGCACAGGGGTGCGCGCGTTGTCCCGGCTGCGGTACCGCAGGGACTCGAGAACCTCGGCCGGCGAGGCCCCAGCCGCCGTGGCCTCGGCGAAGTAGTTGACGGACTCGATGTCCTGGTACTGGTCGATCGAGGTGAAGCCGGCGTTGGTCATGCCGATCTCGTCGCCCTGATAGACGTACGGGGTGCCGCGGTGCAGGTGCAGCACGGTCGCGAGCATGGTCGCCGACTCGAACCGGTACCGCCCGTCGTCCCCGAACCGGGACACCGACCGAGGCTGGTCGTGGTTGCCCAGGTACAGGCTGTTCCAGCCGGATTCGGCGAGGCCATCCTGCCAGCGCCCGAGTGACCGCTTGAGGTCGACGAGCGAGACCGGAACATTGTCGAACTTGGAGTCGGGTCCGTGGTCGAGACCCACGTGCTCGAACTGGAAGACCATGTCGAGCTCGAGTCGATCGACGCCGGTGAACAGCACGGCGTCATCCACCGTCACGCCCGGCATCTCGCCGACCGTGATCAGGTCGGTGTCACGCCCGGCGAACACCGCGCGGTTCATCTCCTGCAGGTAGTCGTGGATCTGGCCGCCCATCGACGCCTGAGTGCTGTCGCCGACGAGGTCGGCCTGCACCTTGGCGATGTAGTTGATCACGTCCATGCGGAACCCGTCGACGCCGCGGTCGAGCCACCAGTTCATCATCTCGTAGACGGCCGCCCGCACCTCTGGGTTCTCCCAGTTGAGGTCCGGCTGCTTCTTCGCGAACAGGTGCAGGTAGTACTGGCCGGTGGTTTCGTCGAGGTCCCAGCCCGCGCCGCCGAACGCGCTGCGCCAGAGGTTGGGCTCGCGCCCGTCGTGCCCGTCCCGCCACACGTACCAGTCGCGCTTCGGGCTGTCCAGCGAGCTGCGCGACTCCGCGAACCAGGCGTGCTCGTCGCTCGTGTGGTTGACCACGAGGTCCATCACGAGCTTCATCCCGCGCTCATGCATCTCGCACAGGAGGGCGTCGAACTCGGCGAGGGTGCCGAAGATCGGGTCGATGTCCCGGTAGTCGCTGATGTCGTAGCCGTTGTCCGCCTGGGGTGAGCGATAGATGGGCGAGAGCCACACCACGTCGACTCCGAGCTGCTGCAGGTGGTCGAGCCTGGACCGGATTCCGGCGAGATCGCCGATGCCGTCCCCGTTCGAGTCCGCGAAGCTGCGCGGGTAGATCTGGTAGACGACAGCGTCGGTCCACCAGGCCGGGGTCGACGAGACGGGTCCGGATGTTTCGATACTCACGTGACCGAGCCTCTCATGGCTCCGCTGACAACCCGCTTCCGGGCGCTGACGAAGCCGCCAGCCGTGAGCACCATCATTCGGGCGCGTGCGCTCCCGACACGGGCACGCGCTCCAAGTCGGCGGGTCGCGGGGCGGCCGGCTCGATGACGTCGTCTGCCGGTCGCCCCGCGGGCGTCGCTGCCTCTAGACGGTCGCGAGGGCCAGGTTGCCGGATTCCTCGCGCACCGCACGGTTCACGGCCGAGACGACCGCCTTGAGGGATGCCGTGGAGATGTCGGCGTCGATGCCCACGCCCCACAGCCGCTTGTCCCCCACCGCGCACTCGACGTAGGCGGCCGCCTGCGCGTCTCCGCCCGAACTGAGGGCGTGCTCCACATAGTCGTAGACCTTCACGACGATGCCCTGCGACTCGAGCACTTTGAGGAACGCGGCAACCGGGCCGTTGCCGGTCGCGTCGGCGTCGATCGTGTCCTCGCCCACCCGCAGCCTCGTGTGCAGCGAGACGACGCCGGACATGTCGCTCGACGTGCGCGTCTGGGCGAGTTCGAAGCGGCCCCACTTGTCGTCGTCGGCGGCGGCCGGAAGGTACTCGTCGGTGAAGATCTCCCAGATCTGGGCGCTCGTCACCTCGCCGCCCTCGGCATCCGTCTTCGCCTGCACGACACCGGAGAACTCGATCTGCAGCTTGCGCGGCAGGTCGAGGGCGTGGTCGTTCTTGAGCAGGTAGGCCACCCCGCCCTTGCCGGACTGGGAATTGACCCGGATGACGGCCTCGTAGCTGCGGCCCAGGTCTTTCGGGTCGATCGGCAGGTACGGCACCGCCCAGGCGAGGTCGTCCACCGAGACGCCCTTCTCGGCGGCCTCGGCGGCCATGGCCTCGAAGCCCTTCTTGATCGCGTCCTGGTGCGAGCCGCTGAACGCCGTGTAGACCAGGTCGCCGGCCCACGGGCTGCGCTCGTGCACGGGCAGCTGGTTGCAGTACTCGGCGGTGCGCTTCACCTCGTCGAGGTCGCTGAAGTCGATCTGCGGGTCGATGCCCTGGGTGAACAGGTTGATGCCGAGCGCAACGAGGTCGACGTTGCCGGTGCGCTCGCCATTGCCGAACAGACAGCCCTCGATGCGATCGGCGCCGGCCAGGTAGCCGAGTTCCGCGGCGGCGACCGCCGTGCCCCGGTCGTTGTGCGGGTGCAGGCTCAGGATGATGTTCTCGCGGTGGTTGAGGCGACGCGACATCCACTCGATCGAGTCCGCGTACACGTTCGGCGTCGCCATCTCGACGGTCGCCGGCAGGTTGATGATCACCTGGCGCTCCGGCGTCGGCTTGAGCACCTCGATCACCCGGTTGCACACCTCGAGCGCGAACTCGAGCTCCGTGCCGGTGTAGCTCTCCGGGGAGTACTCGTAGTAGATCTCAGTGCCCGGCACCGTCGCCTCGGCGGCCTTGCAGAGGCGGGCACCCTCGAGCGCAATGTCGATGATGCCCTGCTTGTCCGTGCGGAAGACGACGTCGCGCTGCAGCACGCTGGTGGAGTTGTAGAGGTGCACGATGGCACGCTTCGCGCCCCTGATCGACTCGTAGGTGCGGTTGATCAGCGCCTCGCGGGCCTGGGTCAGCACCTGGATGGTGACGCCATCCGGGATCAGGTCCTGCTCGATGAGGCTGCGCACGAAATCGAAGTCGGTCTGGCTCGCCGAGGGGAAGCCGACCTCGATCTCCTTGTAGCCCATCCGCACCAGCAGGTCGAACATGATGCGCTTGCGTTCTGGACTCATCGGGTCGATGAGGGCCTGGTTGCCGTCGCGCAGGTCGACGGCGCACCAGCGGGGGGCCTGAGTGATGCGCTTGGCCGGCCACGTGCGGTCCGGCAGGTCCACGGTCAACATCTCGTGATACGGACGGTACTTGTGGATCGGCATACCCGAGGGGGCTTGTGTGTTCTTCATGGTCTCAACTCTTGTCTCTTGGTCTGAAGTGGTCAGCCAACGGCGCCGTTGCAGCACCAGTCTCCGCGACGAGTGAGGCCTGGGTTAGGACTCGTCGCGGCAGCTAAGGAGGAGCAGACCGAACAACACTCACTCAGAATACCACTCCGCGGCGGTGCATTCGGGGTCCGGTCAAAGGATGCTGCGCATGAAGCGCACCATCTGTGGCACCGAGAGCGACGGGATGTAGGCCCGAGCGAGCGCCGCGCCGATCGCCGGGAGCGCGAGCGGGTCTGGATAGGCCATGAGCAGGGGCCGGAACTCCGGCTGGAACTTCTGCTTAAAGGTGAGCAGCGACTGGAAGCCGTATGCCGGCTCGAGCGTGCGCGCGAGCCAGCCGAGCAGGCGCTGGATGCGGTCGGTCTCCGCCTCCGGCGTCGCCGTGCGGGCGAGCGGCGCCGCCGAGAGGCTCATGAACTCGATGCCGAGCTGCTGCATGTGCAGCGCGGCGGAGGCGATGAGGAACTCCATCACGCCGTTCATGCTGTCCGGCCGGCGACGCATGAAGTCGAGGGTCCAGCCGATGATCTCGCCGTCCCGGTAGGTCGGCATCCAGCTCGTCACGGCCTGCACCACCTCGTCCTCGCCGATCGCGAGGAACAGGCCCACCTCGTGGTCGCTCAACTCGTCGAGGCCGCCGAGGGTGAAGCCGAGCTCCGGGAGGTTCTTCTCGGCCACCCACGACTCGGAGATGCTCTCGATCTGGGCGGTGTGGGCGAGTGAGAGGTTCTGAAAGCTCGTCCACTCCGCGCGCACACCGTTGCGGCTCGCCCGGTTGATCGAACTGCGCACGTCCTGCCAGCTCTTGCCCAGCATCGACCAGGTCTCCGGGAACACGACGGTCTCCTCTCCGACCACCATGGTCGACCAGCCCATGCCATCGAAGAGCTCCTGGTGCTTCTGCTGAACGCTGTAGAACGCCGGCGTCCAGCCGTTGTCGTCGCAGAACGTGGCGAACCGGTGGATCGCGTCGTCCACGAGCTCGGGGTCGCCGATGGGGTCAGCGGTGGTGATGGCGACGCCGGAGTTCACCCGGTACGCGATCGCGACCCGACCATCCTCGGTGAACCAGTAGCTGTTGCCGTTCCAGGTCGCCATGTGGCCGAGGGACTCGCCGTGCTGCTTGAGCAACGCGCGCACCCGGTCGCGCTCGACGAAACTCGTGGCATTGCGGTCGGAGAAAAACAGCGGGATCGCGGCGAGCAGAAGCACGATCCAGAAGACGGGACCGACCCATTCATAGATCAGTCTGCTCAGGCCGCCGATGGGAAGGAACTGCAGGTCCTCGAGCCGCAGGAAGCCGATGGGCACGAACCGGTCGGGCAGATCGTAGAGGAGCTGCCAGATGTCGACCACCGGCCGGAACTGGGCGCGGTCGAGCCAGCCGATGCCGACGTAGAGCACCGACAGCGCGACGAAGGTGCCGACGACCGTCGCGATGAAGCGAACCACCACCCGCCGGGGCGATCGCACGGTGACGTGCCGCAGATTCGCCGCGATGAGCACGGCGATCACGAGCGGGACGAGCACCGAGACGGACAGCCGTACGACCGCCTCGATGCCGTTCGCGTTTTGCGAGACTCTCTCGTCCTGGCCGATCGCCGGCAGGAATCCGTAGTAGAAGGCAGCGAGGAGGGCGAGCCACAGGTTGACGGCGATTGCGACCCAGGCGGCGCTTCGTCGACCACGCAGCATCCCGATCGCGGCGACGATCAGCACGATGAGGGGCAGGGGCGCGAGAATCACCGGGCCCGGCCCGTTCAGCCTGGCTAGTGCCACGTCGAAGGCGCACCCGACGCTCGTCATGTGGCCGATGCAGTGGTGGGTGACGGTCTGCAGGTGGGGAAGGTCGTTCCGGAAGAGCAGGCCGAGCGGGTGCAGCGGGCCGTAGCGCGCCGGCGTGAAGATGCTCACGAACGGGCCGATCGCGGTGATCATGAGGGCCGCCGAGAGCAGGCTCCTCGCCTCGTGGTGTGAACTGCGCACCCAGCGCAGGCCGGGGCGGGAGCGGGACAGCACGAGTCCGAGGATGAGGCCGCCGACCGCGGCGATCAGCCGGAAGAGGTCGGAGGGCTGGCCGGAGTAGAGGAATACGACGGTGAGCGCGGTGAAGCCGAGCACGCGCACCCGGCGGCGCCACAGCGGGCCGGCGAAGGCGCTCGCGGTGAGCACGGTCCCCGAGATCGCCGTGAACGGGTCGAGCACGATCGTCTCCTGGATGCCGACCGCCCAGGATTCCCTCGCCATGAGCCCGGCCGCCTGCAGCAGCATCCCGACCCCGGCGCCGATGATCGGCGTGACCAGGAACGCGAGCAGGGTGCGCCACCAGCCCATCAGCCGTTCGGCGGCACCGACAAGCACGACGATGGCCGCGATCGACGCCAGCAGCTCGAGGATGCCGGAGGCGAAGAGCACCGAGGTGATCGGGGAGAAGAAATTGTGTGTGTCGTTGAAGGGCTCCAACCCCGTGCCCACGATCACGCGGAGCTGCGGACGCGGCCCGTGGACGAGCGAACCGGTCGCGAAGGCGAGAACGAGCATGAGGCCGGCGATCGAGAGACTGACCCGCCGGCCGGCCAGCCAGCGGCTCACGAGAGGCCCCAGCGGGCGTAGAGGATGGGCAGCGACTCGTGCAGGGCGTACTGCACCGTGTGCCAGTCGTGCGCGGTGCCTGGGGACCGGATGACGTGCACCGTCATCCCCGCGGCGGTCGCCGCCTGGGAGACAGTGGCCGCGGCCACCCCATAGCGGGTGTCGTTCTGGCCGACGGCGAAGATCCCGAGCGTGTCGGCGTACGGGGCGCCCGCCGCCATGAGCGCGAGCGGGCTGGCCGCGTGGTAGGCGGGGGCCGAGCCGCCGAACGCGCTCGCGATGGTCGCGGCCACGGTGCCGCGCACGGGCGCCAGCTGCCCGGAGACGTCGAAGATGCTGCCGTAGAGGCCCCGGAACTTGGCGCCGAGCTGGATCGAGCAGGTGCCCCCCTCGGAGAAGCCGCCGATCGCCCAGTCCCTGCGGTCCTGCAGAACGTGCAGGTGGGAGTTGATCCAGTCCGGCACGTCGACGGCGAGATACGTCTCCACGTTGCCGAGAGGCGAGTCGAGGCACATCGGGTTGAGCTGCGGTGCGCCGAGCTGGTCGGGGATGACGACGATCGGCGCGAGGCCGCGGTGATCGTGCGCGTACGCATTGAGGATGTTCGCGAGATTGCCGGAGGTCAGCAGGCTGGCGGGAGCGCCCGGCTGCCCGGACAGCATCTCGAGCACCGGCAGCCGCGGCGCGTTCTTCACGAGCGCGGCCGGCGGCAGGTAGACGATCGCCGAACGGGCGACGAAGTGGGAGGCGGTGGCGGGGATCGTGACGGTTCCGACGGTGCCGGCCGCCGGCAGATCGGCCGGTGGTCGCCAGGTCTGGGCGAGAGAAGCCGTCGACTGCAGCGCCGGTGGCAGTGCTTGCGAGGTCGGTGCTTGCGACGGCGGTGCCTGCGAGGGCGTCGGAATGGCGAGCGGGGAGACGTGGCCGACGCCGAGGGCGGAGCCGAGGGTCGGGAACTCGGCGGCGTCGACGTTCACGCCGACGCCGCCCATGACGGCGAAGAGAAGCACGGAACTCGCGGCCAGGGCCACCCGCCACGGGCGCGACCGCCAGATCCCGGCGAGCGCGAATCCGATCCCACCGATCCCCAGGCCGAACCAGAGCCGCGTCAGCGGGGTCAGCGAGAGACCGAAGGTGTTCCAGACATCGCTGATGAGCCACGCGAGCAGGTAGCCGACGCCCACGCCGACCACGCCACCGGCGAGCTGCACCGGCAGCCAGCGCCGAAGCGGGCGCTTGGTGGCGAGGGCGATGAACGCGGCAACACTCAGGCAGTAGACGACGGTCGGGAGCGGCCCGGTCTCGAGCCGAAGGTTCCACAGGGCGTTCATCAAGAATCGAGCCTCTTTCCTCGCCCCGCTGGCGAGCCGATCACCATTATGAAAGGGCAATCCGATGCCGTGCCCCGTATTGGCGCTCTCTGTGAGAAGGCTCAGAGAACGCCATGCAGAGTCACAGCGAGCCCCCGGTTTGGGTTTCGCTCACGTTCCCTCCCCCTCCGTTTCGCCGCCTCGGTCTCCCCTGCCCCCCTTCCGAAATCCATGCATTCTTCGGCGACGCGCCGGCTGAGGAGCGCAACACGCCGGCGGGGCGGGAGCTTTGCATGGATTTCGGAA
>NZ_DATCQQ010000031.1:0-28016 GCF_036569425.1 Lacisediminihabitans sp. | reverse complement strand
GGCCGGACGGATGAACCGGCCGGCCCCGGGTCCCACCTCAACGACGAGGGAATGGCTATGACAACGACAATCGAAGTCCCCACCGCATCTCAGGTGCACCGGGCCACCCAGGCCGGGATCGCCCAGAAGAAGAAGGTCAGGGCGTCCCGGGCGCTCGTGCTTCCGGCACTCGCCTTCTCCGTGATCCTCACCCAGGTGCCCTTCCTGGTCACCATCTACTTCTCGCTGCTCAACTGGAACCAGTTGCGACCGAGCGAGATCAAGTTCGCCTGGTTCAAGAACTACGCCGTGGTCTTCACCGGCCCCGACTTCCTGCCGTCGCTGTTCGCGACCGTGGTGATCACCGGCTCCTCGGTGATCCTCTCGCTGCTGCTCGGCCTGTTCTTCGCGGTGCTGCTCGACCGCAAGTTCGTGGGCCGTGGCCTCGCCCGCACCCTCATGATCACACCGTTCCTGGTGATGCCGGCCGCCGCCGCGCTCATCTGGAAGTGGTCGCTGCTCGACGTCAACGTCGGCATGGTCAACTGGGGCCTGCACCTGTTCGGCCTTCCGGCGATCGCCTGGAACACCGACCTGCCGGTCGTGACCATCATCATGATGCTCACCTGGCAGTACACGCCGTTCATGATGCTCATCCTGCTCGCCGGCCTGCAGAGCCAGAGCCGCGAGGTGCTCGAGGCCGCTTCGGTCGACGGAGCGGGCCCGTGGCGCACCTTCCAGTGGATGACCCTTCCGCACCTGCGCCAGTACATCGAGATCGCGACACTGCTCGGCTCGATCATGCTGCTGCAGGCCTTCGACCCGATCGCCATCATGACGAAGGGCACCGGCGGCACGAAGACGCTGTCGTACCTGCTATACGAGCGGGCCTTCATCGGCCTCGACGTCGGGCAGGCCGCCGCTTTCGGCGTCGTGACCGTGATCGTGACCATCGGGGTGGCGACGATCGCCCTCCGCACGCTGTTCAAGGTATTCATCAATGGAGGAGAGCGCTGATGCGCAAGATCCGTTCGACCCTCATCACGGCGGCCACCTGGGTTCTCGTGGCGATGTTCTTCTTTCCGATCGCCTGGATGGTGTTCACGAGCCTTAAGACCGAGGGCGACGCGGCATCCATCCCGCCCAGGTTCATCGCCGCGCTGAGCTTCGACCAGTACGCCATCGTCTTCAACCGGGGGATGGGCTCCTACCTGCTCAACTCGCTCACCGCGAGCGTCGGCTCGACCCTGCTCGTGCTGATGCTGGCCATTCCCGCGGCGTACGCGCTCAGCATCCGGCCGATCAAGAGGGTGCAGGATGTGCTGTTCTTCTTCATCTCCACCCGCTTTCTGCCGGCCGCGGCGTCGATCCTGCCCGTGTTCTTCATTCTCAAGACCATCGGCGCGCTCGACAACATCACAGCGCTCGGGCTGCTTTATGCCGCCATGAACCTGCCGATAGCGGTGTGGATGATGAGGTCGTTCTTCAACGAGGTACCCGTGGAGATCGTGGAGGCGGCCCAGATCGATGGCGCCAACCTGCGCACGGAGCTCGTGCGCGTGGTGCTGCCGATCCTGTTGCCCGGCATCGCCGCCGTCGCACTGATCTGCTTCATCTTCTCGTGGAACGAGTACTTCCTGGCCACCCTGCTCACGACCTTCCAGGCGCGCACCACCCCGCCGTTCCTCGCGAGCTTCGTGGACGGGCGCGGGCAGTTCCTCGCCGTGCTCTCCGCCGCATCGACCCTCGCGGTGCTGCCGGTGATCATCGCCGGCTGGGTCGCGCAGAAGCAGCTCGTGCGCGGCCTCGCCATGGGTGCCGTCAAGTAGCCCGTCTCCGGTCGACCATTCGCTCTCAACAGGAAGCACGCTCCCCCATGACCAGACTCAGTGCCGAAACGCTGTCCAGCCTCAATCCGACGGTCGCCCGCCCCGGATACGACAGGTCCCAGCTCACCGCGGGCATCGTGCACATCGGGGTCGGCGGCTTCCACCGCGCCCACCAGGCCGTGGCGCTCGACCGGCTGATGAACGCGGGGCTCGCCCTCGACTGGGCCATTTGCGGGGTCGGGCTGCTCGAACCCGACCGGCGAATGAAGCAGGTATTCGATGAGCAGGACTGCCTGTACACGGTGGTGCTGAAGCATGCGGATGGCCGCCGGGAGCCCCAGGTGATCGGCAGCATCGTGGACTACCTGTTCGCCCCGGACGATCCGGAGGCCGTGATCGAGAAGATGGCGAGCCCGGAGATCCGCATCGTGTCGCTCACCATCACCGAGGGCGGCTACAACTTCGACCGGGTGACCGGCGAGTTCGACCAGACCACCCCGGGCATCGTGGCAGACCTGCGCGACGGGGCCATGCCGACGACGGCGTTCGGCTTCGTGACGGAGGCGCTGCGTCGCCGCCAGGACCGCGGCCAGCCGGCGTTCACCGTGCAGTCCTGCGACAACATCCAGTCCAACGGCGACATGGCCAAGCGCATGTTCACCGCGTACGCGCGACTGAAGGATGCCGAGCTGGGCGCCTGGATCGAGGCCAACGTGCACTTCCCCAACGCGATGGTCGACCGGATCACGCCGGTCACCTCCGCGCAGGACATCACCGAAACGGCGGAGCTGATCGGGCTGGACGACGCGTGGCCGGTGGCGTGCGAACCGTTCTTCCAGTGGGTGATCGAGGACGACTTCAGCCTGGGTCGTCCGCCATACGAGCAGGTGGATGTGCAGCTCGTGGACGACGTCGAGCCGTACGAGTACATGAAGCTGCGCCTGCTCAACTCGTGCCACCAGGGCATGTGCTACTTCGGCTTCCTGGGCGGCTATCGCTACGCCCATGAGGCGACCGCCGACCCGGCCATCGCTGCATTCCTCACCAGGTATATGGACCGTGAGGCGACCCCGACCCTGCGGCCGGTGCCCGGCATCGACCTCGAGGCGTACAAGGTCACCCTCATCGAGCGCTTCTCCAACCCCGAGGTGCGGGACACACTCGCACGGTTATGCGCCGAGTCGTCCGACCGCATCCCGAAGTGGCTCGTTCCCGTGATTCGCGACCAGCTGGCGAGTGGCGGTGAGATCGTCTGCGGGGCGGCCATTATCGCCAGCTGGGCGCGTTATGCGGAGGGAGTCGACGAGCAGGGTGAGCCCATCGACGTGGTCGACCCGCTGCGCGACGAACTCGTGGCGATCGCCGGCACCCAGCGCGAGAACCCGCTCGCCTTCATCCAGAATCGCCAACTGTTCGGCGCCCTCGCCGATGACGAGCGGTTCACCACCGCCTACCTCGCCGCGCTCACCTCCCTGTTCGAGCGGGGCGCGCTCGCCACGGTGCGTTCGTACTCCTGAACCCCCGACAGTCGAAAGGACCCATGATGGCCAACCCGAGCGCGGTTCTGTACGCACAGGAAGATCTCCGGATCGAGGACCGACCGATGCCGGTGCCGGCCGCCGGCCAGGTGCTTGTGGAGGTGGGAGCCGTGGGAATCTGCGGCTCCGACGTGCACTACTTCGAGCACGGCCGCATCGGCCGCTACGTGGTGGACGCCCCGATGGTGATCGGGCACGAGTCGGCCGGCGTGATCGTGGGGGTGGGGGAGGGAGTGGATCCGGCCCGCCTCGGCGAGCAGGTCGCGATGGAGCCCGGGGTGCCCGACCGCACATGTGAGCAGTGCCTGGCCGGCCGGTACAACCTCTGCCCGAACGTCGTCTTCTTCGCGACGCCTCCCTTCGACGGATCGATCAGCCGGTTCGTGGTGATCGACCAGTTCTTCGCCCATCCGGCACCCGCCCCGCTCACGGTGGAGCAGGCGGCCATGGCCGAGCCGGTGTCGGTGGGGGTGTGGGCGGCACGCAAGGCGCGGGTGCGGCCCGGCGACCGGGTGCTCGTCACCGGGGCCGGCCCCATCGGGCTATTCGCGGCCCAGGTCGCCCGGGCCTTCGGTGCCCAGAGCGTGACGGTCACCGACATCAGCGAGTTCCGGCTCGGCGTGGCCCGCGACCTCGGTCTGACCGCACTGTCCGCGAGCGAGGACCTCACAGGCGAGTTCGACGTGCTGCTCGAGTGCTCCGGGGCACCGGCTGCCCTCCGCGGCGGCATGAACGCCCTCGCGCCGGCCGGCCGCGTGGTGCTGGTGGGAATGGGGGCCGACACCGTGAGCATCGACGTCCCCCTCGTGCAGGGCAGGGAGCTCACCATCTCGGGAATCTTCCGCTACGCGAACACCTATCCGCTCGCCCTCTCCCTGATCGCCTCGGGAGCGGTCGACACCGACCGTGTCGTCACGCACCGATTCGGCCTCGAGCAGACCGAACTCGCCCTCACGCTCGCTCGGCGCGACCCGAGGTCGCTCAAGGCCGTCGTGCTGCCGTCGGCCTGAGCGGTGCGGCGCGCTGTGCCGCGCGCTGTCGCAGCGGAGCGTCCTAGAAGATGTCGGGGCTCGGCGTGGAGGTGTGGCGGATCGACACGTCGGCGTGACGGTCGAAGCGGTAGCCGACCCCGCGCACGGTGCGCACGATGTCTTCGTATGCACCGAGCTTGGAGCGGAGGCGACGCACGTGCACGTCGATCGTGCGCTCGTTGGGGACGTCGTCGTCGCCGACCGACCAGAGGGAGGCGATGAGCTCGGCGCGTTCGATCGTGCGGCCCTCGCGCAGCACGAGGTACTGCAGCAGCTCGAACTCCTTGTAGGTGAGGGCTGCGGTCTCGTCATCGAGCACGAGGCGTTTGCGGGAGAGGTCGATCACGACGCCGCCCTGCTCCTTCTCGGTCGCTTCCGGCTGCTGGCGGTGCTTGGCCAGGGCGGACGGGTCCTGCAGGGCGAGGCGCACGACCTCGACGTCCCGGCCCCCCGCGCCCTGGGGGGCGAGGGCGACGGCCGCGTAGGTTTCGGATGTCGGCACGAGTTCCGCGGTGAGCTTGCGGAGGGCCTCGACGATTCGCCCGAGGTCGGTGCCGGCCTCGGCGGCCTTGAGTTCGTCCACCCCGACGTAGAGCACGAAGCCGCGGGCCTCGGTTCCGTTCGGCACGGCGCGGATGCGGGCGGGCGACTCCGGAGCGACCGGCGTGGCCGGTGCGGAGACGGGGGCCACCGGGGTGAGCCGGCGTGCGGACGGCTGGGTGGCGGTGAGCGGGTGCGCGAGATCGAAAGTTGCAAGAGACATGGTCGAATTCCTTGGGAGTGGTGAAGGGCCTCTAATGATGAGGGTGTGATCCTTCGGGATACTTCAGGTGATGCTGGCAAGGACGTCGCCCGTTATGAGGAGCGGACATCCCGGAGTTCCTGCTCCGTTACGGGGCTGAACTCGACAAGGAGTGGCTGTTTAGGCACACATTCGACAACACATGACGACGCCGACCGGCATCATCATGCCGGCAGCCCTGGGAGCCGCGAGGGCAGTCAGGTCATGCGCGTTCATAGTCATGTAACAACTATCTTGCATGGGCCGACCGAAAGTCAAGCCCGCGGCGGTGCGGACGCGCGTTTCGCGCCTAGACGGTACCGTAAAGCCGATCTCCTGCGTCCCCGAGTCCGGGCACGATGTATCCCACCTCGTTGAGCCTCTCATCGACGGCTCCGAGCACGATGGTGACGTCCCGGCCCTCCATCGCTTTCTCCACAGCCGCGAGGCCCTCCGGTGCCGCGATGAGGCAGACGGCCGTGACATCCACCGCCCCGCGGGCGAGGAGGAAGTCGATGGCCGCGATGAGGGATCCACCGGTGGCGAGCATCGGGTCGAGCACGAAGCACTGGCGGTTGGACAGGTCCTCGGGCAGCCGCTCCGCGTAGGTGGTGGGCTGGAGGGTCTCCTCGTCGCGCACCATCCCGAGGAAGCCGACCTCGGCGGTGGGGATGAGCTTGACCATGCCCTCGAGCATCCCGAGACCGGCGCGCAGGATCGGCACGACGAGCGGCCTGGGCTGGCTGATCGCGAGTCCGGTGGCGGTGGCGACGGGAGTCTCGACGGTGACCGTCTCAACCCGAACGCCGCGCGTGGCCTCGTACGCGAGCAGGGTCATCAGCTCTTCCGCGAGGGCCCGGAACGTGGGCGACGGGGTGTTCTTGTCGCGCAGCACGGTGAGCTTGTGGGTGACGAGAGGGTGGTCGGCAACGTGGACTCGCATAGGCTCAATCTAGCTTGTCGGCCCAAGGCGTCGGCTGGAGTTTCGGGAGGTTCGTGGTGGCGGTGCCCGCGCTGTACACCGAGCGAATGCTCGAGGCCGTCGCGAGCGCGAGGCTCGCCCTCGAGCACGGCGACGTTCCGGTCGCAGCGATCGTGCTGGACACGGATGGCACCCCGCTCGGCACCGGGCGCAACGAGCGCGAGCTGAGGCAGGATCCGACCGCGCACGCCGAGATCCTCGCCCTGCGCCAGGCGGCCGAGGCCAGGGGCGACTGGCATCTCACCGGCACGACGCTCATCGTGACGCTCGAGCCCTGCCCGATGTGCGCCGGGGCGATTCTCGCGGCCCGGGTGCCCGTCGTGGTCTTCGGCGCCTGGGACGAGAAGGCGGGCGCGGCCGGCTCGGTCTACGACCTGCTGCGGGATCGCCGGCTGCCGCACCGAGCCGAGGTGTACGGCGGGGTGGAGGAGGAGGCGTGCGCGGCGCTGCTCACCGACTTCTTCCGGGCGGCGCGCACGGAACTCTGACCGGGCGGGTCAGGGCTGCAGCGCGAGCCACTCCCCGAACATCGCGATCGACGCCTGCTCCATTGCTGTACCGTGCAGCGCGGCCTGCGCCCGAAGGTCGTCCGGGTCGATGCCGTGGCGTTCGAGTTCCGGAAGCCCGTCGACGATCCACTCCTCGTACATCGCGCCGGTGAGCTCGGGATGGAACTGCACCGCGAGCGCGCGGTCGCCGAGGCTCCATGCCTCGTTGCTGTACTCGGCCGAGCTGGCCAGCCGGGTGGCGCCGGACGGCAACCCGAACGTGTCGCCGTGCCACTGCATCATCGGCACCCCGGCGACGTGGCGCAACGGCGAATCGAGACCGGCATCCGTCGGCCGCACCTCGCGAAACCCGATCTCCACGGTCTTGCCCTTGCGAACCGTCTCGCCGAGGGCCTCCGCCATCATCTGCGCGCCGAGGCAGATGCCGAGGGTGGCGCGCTCGGAGTCGAGCCGACGCTCGAGAAAGGCGAGCTCGCGCGCGATGAAGGGATGCGCGTCCTTCTCGTAGACGCCCATGTCGCCGCCGAGCACGACCACCAACGGGGCCTCGGCCGCCTCGGCCGGCAACTCCTCGGCGGTCATGTCGAGGTAGCGCACGTCGTAGTCGTTCGCGAGCAGCACGGGTTCGAGGTTGCCGAGGTGGGCGATCGGCAAGTGGCGGATGACGAGCGCGACACGGGACATGGCCTAGTCCGCCGCCTTGATGATGATCGCCTCGGTGGACGGATTGCCGATGCCTGGCGCGACGTAGACGTCCGGTTCGATGTAGATCACCCGGGCGACGGGAACTGCCGCGCGCACTCTCGCCTCGAGCGCGTTGATTGCCGTGGCGACATCCGCGAGCTTCTTCTTGCCGGAGAACGCGATCTTCGCCGCGACGAGCATCTCGTCCGGGCCGAGGTAGAGCGTCTTCATGTGGATCAGGGCCTCGACCTCGTCGTCGGCGTTGATGGCGTCCCGGATGCGCTCGACGTCGGCGACACTCGCACCCTCGCCCACGAGCAGGCTCTTGGTTTCCATGCCCAGGATGATGGCGACCAGCACGAGCAGAACGCCGATGGCCAGGGTGCCGATCGCGTCGAACAGCCCGTTGCCCGTGACGGCCGTGAGAACGACGCCGAGGAAGGCGAACCCGAGGCCAGCGAGGGCCGCGACGTCTTCGAGCAGCACGACGGGGAGTTCCGGCGCCCTGGAGTGCCGGATGAAGGCGACCCAACCCTGGTTGCCACGGGTGTGGTTTGACTCGCGGACGGCGGTACGCAGCGAGAACGACTCGGCGATCATCGCCACGATGAGCACCACCACCGGCAGCCAGGCGTTCTCGAGCGCGTGCGGGTGCTGCAGCTTGTCGAAGCCCTCGTAGAGCGAGAAGACGCCGCCGACGCTGAACAGGATGATCGACACGACGAACGCGTAGACGTAGCGTTCGCGGCCGAAGCCGAACGGATGCTGCTGGTCGGCCTTCTTCATCGATCGCCGGCCGCCGCGCAGCAGCAGGATCTGGTTGCCGGTGTCGGCAAGCGAGTGCACACCCTCGGCGAGCATCGAGCTCGAGCCGGAGAACGCCCACGCCGCGAACTTGGTCACGGCGATCGCGAGGTTGGCGAGCAAAGCCGCGATGATCGCCCGGTTGCTGCCCTGTGTGCTCATGCGGTCAATCCTAGGATGGTGGGATGAGTACCCTCCCGACCATCGCCATTCTCGGAGCCGGTTCGATGGGCGGGGCGATCCTCTCCGGGCTGCTCGCGCCGTCTGTCACTGTGACCGGCGGCATCCGCGTCACCAACCGCACCGAGGCGAAGGCGGCGGCGCTGCGGTCGCCCACTGTAACGTCCTTCGCCCTCGAGAGCACTCCGGGGGCCAACCTCGAGGCGGTTCGCGGAGCCCGGGTCGTGCTGGTGGGAGTGAAGCCGGCGATGGTGGCGGACCTTCTGCGCGAGATCGCGTCGGCCCTCGCGCCGGATGCCATCGTGGTGAGCGTCGCCTCCGGGGTGACGACGGCCACGATGGAGGCGATCGTGCCGGGGGCGGTGCTGCGGGCGATGCCCAACACGCCAGCCGTCGTCGGACGCGGCGTGACCGGGCTCAGCGCGGGCTCCCGGTCGACCGCGGACGACCTGGCGATCGCCCGCGCCGTCTTCGAGACCGTGGGCGAGGTGCTCGAAATCGACGAGAGCCGCATCGACGCGCTCAGCACCATCTCCGGATCCGGCCCGGCGTACGTGTTCTACCTCATCGAGCAGCTCACCGCCACCGCGGTGGGGATGGGCTTCACCGAGGAGGAGGCGGCCACCATGGTGAACGGCACCTTCCTCGGCGCCGCGGAGCTGCTTGCGGCGTCCGGCGAGAAGCCGGCCGAACTGCGGAGGCGGGTCACGAGCCCCAACGGGACCACCGAGCGGGCGATCGCCGAACTCGAGGCGGCCGGCCTGCGTTCCGTCTTCGACCGCGCGACGGCCGCGGCCCTGGCGCGGGCTCGGGAACTCGCCGCCGGGTAGCCGGGCCGCCGGGTAGGCGGGCGGTCAGTCCTTCTGCAGCGTGGCGAAGCTCTGCACGAGCTGCGCGTCGTCGTCGATCACGAGCACGGCCGCGTCGGCCGGAATGGTCTCAGCCAACGATGGGCCTCACTTCTGCTCTGCGGAACAGCCGTCGCTGCGTTCGTGCCGCGAGCGTCGCGGCGAGAGTCACCGTACAAACGCGACCGAGGAAGATCGTGGTCGCGAGCACGTAGGCGGCGGGTCTGGCAGTTGCCCGATCAGCCCGGTCGAGCCAGTGGTCAACGGATGTCATGGTACTACCCGCTCGTCGCCCGGTAACCTGAGGGAATGGCTGACATCTTTGACGTGGTTGCTGACCCGACCCGACGCGACCTCCTTCAGGTGCTCCTCGACCGCTACGTCACATCCGACTCGGATTCCGGCGAGATCAGCGTCGGCGAGATCGTGGAGAGGATGGGGCTCAGCCAGCCGACCGTGTCGAAGCACCTCAAGGTGTTGCGGGACCACGGGCTCGTGACCGTGCGTGAGGAGGGGCAGCACCGCTACTACAGCGTCGACACGAGCCCGCTCGAAGAACTCGAGGACTGGCTCATCCCGTTTCTCAGCGCCGACTTCGACAACGACTCGGAGGCCGCCGCCTCCACGGTGTTCGCCGCGTGGTCCGGGGTGCAGGTGCCCGAGCCGCTCCGGCGCGCGGCGGAGACGCTGCAGCATCCGGCCGATGCGGGCACCGCGATGGGCCGCGCCGCCGCTGACGCGTCGTTCCAGGCCCGCACGGCCCTGCAGGACGCCTCCCACGAGGTCGAACGACGGGTGATCGAGCCGATCAAGAAGAAACTCGGCCGCAACGAGAAGTAGGCAGCGACAAATGGGCAATGACCGCCGGACTGTTGCCATCGAGACGCATTAGCCCCTACAGTTACGATCTAGCACTCCAGTAACACCCGTTGCGAGTGCGCACGTTCCCAATCCCGCTGGAACATAAAGGGGCACAACCGAAATGACACGCGATCTCTCCGAGGTGCGCTTTCTCACGGTTGCCGAGGTCGCCGACATGATGCGCGTCTCGAAGATGACCGTCTATCGTCTCGTGCACTCCGGTGAGCTCCCCGCAATCCGCTTCGGCCGGTCCTTCCGCGTGCCGGAGTCGGCCGTCGTCGCGGCGGTAGACTCGCACATCGCGGACGTCGGCTGAGCTGCAGGCACGGCACCGGTTCGTCAGGGCCGCAGCATGCGGGTAGAATGGCCCGAGGCAATTTTTCCGCGGTTCTGAACGGGCGCGGGCGTCTGTTCGCGAAAAGTAGAAGCCAGAAATTTATGAGGTGCGTATGGGTTCAGTAATCAAGAAGCGTCGCAAGCGCATGGCGAAGAAGAAGCATCGCAAGCTGCTTCGCAAGACTCGTCATCAGCGTCGCAACAAGAAGTAGAGCACTCCAGCGAGTGACCTGCACAACATGAGCGCCAGACCCAAGCGGTCTGGCGTTTCTTGTGCGTGCCCGGCGCGTTTCGGTGGGCGCACTATTCTGGACTGGTGTCCACTGCCGTCCTGACCCTCATCCGCAAACCGGGGTGCCACCTCTGCGACACGGCCCGCGAGGTGATCGACTCCGTCGTGCTCGAACTCGCCTCGAACGAGTCGGCGCCCGCCATCGAGGTCGACGAACTGTCGATCCTCGACCACCCGGACCTCCTCGCCAGGTACGAGGACGAGGTTCCAGTGCTGCTGCTCAACGGCCGTGTGCACAACATCTGGCGCGTCGATGCCGACCGGCTCCGCACCGCAATACTGGAGGTCTAGCGAATGCTCAAACACGTCGTGTGCTGGAAGATCGCGGATGCGGACAGCGTCGAGTCGCTCGACGTGATCGGTCGCATCGAGGACGGCCTTCGCTCCCTCGTGGGAACGGTGCCGTCCATCCGCGCGCTCGACGTCGGCCCGAGCGTGCTGACCGGACCCAACCACTGGGACCTCGCGCTCATCGTCGACTTCGACAACGAGGCCGGACTCGAGGAGTACCAGGTGCATCCCGAACACCAGAAGGTCGGGGCCTACATCCGGTCGGTCGTCAGCGAGCAGGCCACCGTGGACTTCATCGTCTAGACCTCGCGAAGCTTCGCGGCGGCCTCGGCCTCGGCGCGCGAGTCGTAGACCGGCTCGTCGAGCACGTAGGAGAGCGTCTCGTCTGGGTCGACGAGCAGCAGGTCGGTCGGTTCGTCGGCCGCCTGGAAGTCCGCCGAGACGAGCGGTTCGTTGTTGAGATGCACGGTGAGGATGCCGCTTCCGGTCTCGAGCGACGGCACCTCGAGTGCGCTGATCGGCCGGCCGCCGGCCCGCTCGAGCAGCGCGAAGACGGCCTCGCCGACTCCCTTGCCGGCGGAGAGGAATGCCTTCTCGTCGATCACGGTGTAGTCGTAGCGCGTGCGCACGGTGAACGCGAGCTCGTCCGGCGCCTCGGACTCGTCGTCGTCCTCGTCGTCGTAGAGCTCGTCGAGCGCATCGCCGTACGCCGCGACGGCCTCCCAGAGCTGGCGGTCCACCTCGACCGCCGCGTCATCCTGGTCCTTCTCGGTCTCGAGAAGCGTGATGTGGCGCTCGAGAATGGAGAGGAGCCCCCGGCCCGCCGCCACTGCCGTCTTCCTGCTGTCTGGTGATCCGTTTTCCATGATGGTCACGGTACCAGTCCGGCTACGGCAGCAGTCGCGCCGGGCCCCGGAAGAGGTAGGTGACCTCGCGCAGGTTCGCCTGGTGCAGCAGGAGCATCATCACGCGGCTGAGCCCCATGCCGAACCCGCCGTGCGGCGGCACTCCGTAGCGGAAGAAGTCGATGTAGAAGCCGAGCTCCTCCGGGTCGAGCCCCTTGTCGCGAGCCTGCGCCTCGAGCACCTCGACGCGGTGCTCGCGCTGGGCGCCGGTGGAGATCTCCACGCCGTTGAAGATGAGGTCGTAGCTCCGGGTGAGGCCTGGGTTGTCGTCGTGGCGCATGTGATAGAACGGCCGGATGCTCGAGGCGTAGTCGGTGAGGAAGACGAATTCGTGCCCGAACGTCTCGAGCACGTACGCGGAGATCTGGCGCTCGCCCTCCGGGTCCATGTCGTCGTCGTGGCGGGGCACCTCGTAGCCGCGCTCGGCCACGATGCGCTTGGCCTCGGCGAGCGGGATGCGGGGGAACGGCGTGGACGGAATCGTCACATCCACATCGAAGAGGGCCTTGATGTCGTCGCCGTGCTTCTCCTTGACGGCGGTGAGACCGGCGACCAGCAGGTTCTCGTGCATGGTCATCACGTCTTCGTGGCTGTGGATCCAGCTGATCTCGGCGTCGACGCTCGTGAACTCGGTGGCGTGGCGGCTCGTGAAGCTCGGGTCGGCACGGAAGGCCGGCCCCACCTCGAAGACCTTGCCGAATCCGGCCGGCTGAGCCATCTGCTTGAAGAACTGGGGGCTCTGGGCGAGGAACGCCTTGCCCTCGAAGTACTTGACCTCGAACAGCTCCGCCTTGGACTCGCTCGCGCTCGCCATGAGCTTCGGCGTGTGGATCTCGATGAAGTCGTTGTCGTTCCAGTAGCTGCGCAACGCGTGCTCGAAGGTGGTCTGCACGCGGGCGATCAGGTTCTGCTCCGGGCGACGCAGGTCGAGGAAGCGCCAGTCCATTCGCTTGTCGATGCTCGAGTCGGCCGCGATGGGAGTCTCGGCGATCGCGACGGAGGCGATGCTGAGGGAGGCGAGCTTGACCTCTACGCCGCCGAGCTTCACCCGCTCGTCGTGCTTGAGCTCGCCCGTCGCGGTGAGGAAGGTGCCCTGGCTGAGGCCGGATATCGTGTCGGCGAGCGCGTCTTCGAGGGGTGATCCGTCCTCGCCGAAGGCGCGGGGATGCACGAGCTGAACCGCGCCAGACTCGTCGCGCAACACGACGAACTGCACCTTCTTCTGGTCCCTCACCGTCTCGACCCAGCCGGAGACACTCACGGGGCCGTCATTTGCTGCGGCAAGATTCTTGATCAGGGTGCGTTCGCTCACGGTCACCGAGTTTAGCCCGCATGCCCGAACCGGCCGATCGCGGGGTCGAGGGGCCATCGCTCTCACGGGAATCTGGCAGCGAAGCAAAACGTAGACTGGGGCGGTGGCAGCAACCCAGATCCACCTCGTCCGTCACGGCGAGGTGTACAACCCCGAGGGCATCCTCTACGGGCGCCTCCCCGGCTACCACCTCTCGGAGCTCGGCAAGAAGATGGCCGTAGCGGCCGCTGCCGGCCTCAGCGGGCATCCGATCGTCGGGCTCTACGCGAGCCCCCTGCTTCGCGCCCAGGAATCCGCAAAACCGTGGGCCGACGCGTTCGGGCTCGAGATCGTCACCGACGAGCGGCTCATCGAGCCGTTCAACAAGTTCGAGGGCGGCAGCTTCGAGTTCGGTCCAGCCGTTCTCGGGCGGCCGCGGGTGTGGCCGTGGATCGTCAACCCGTTCAAGCCGAGCTGGGGCGAGCCGTACACGAGCGTCGCCTCGCGCATGCTCACGGCGATGGACGACGCCTGGAACTCGGTGGAGGGCGGCGAGATCGTGATGGTGAGCCACCAGATGCCCATCGTGATGGTGCAGCGCACCCTTGCCGGCCGGAAGCTCTTCCACGACCCGCGCAAGCGCCGCTGCCGCCTGTCGAGCATCACGACGGTGGAGAAGCGCGGCGACCGTTTCGTGGAGGTGGGCTACCGGGACCCGGCGGCGGACCTGCTCGCCCGGTCGATCGACCTGGGAGCGGTGTGAGGGCGCGCGCAGCCGTCGTCGCCCTCTCCCTCGCGGCGACGCTCCTCCTGGCGGGTTGCACCTCCACCGACAAGCTCGCGGTCGACTACGGCAGCGGCGCGGGAACCAGCTACACGGATGACTCCGGCGCCCCGGTGATCGTGAAGGCGTCTGACCGGGCGAAGGCCATCACCTTCACATCCACGGACGAAGCGGGCAAGACCGTGTCGATGGCCGACTACCTCGGCAAGGTCGTCGTGGTCAACTTCTGGTACGCCGGCTGCGCGCCGTGCCGCGCCGAGGCCCCCGTCCTCAACGGCCTGCACGCGAAGTACGCGCCAGAGGGCGTTGCCTTCCTCGGCGTGAACACCGTGGACCAGGCGGCCACCGCCCTCTCCTTCGAGGAGCGGTACAAGGTGCTGTACCCCTCGGCGATGGATGTCGACAGCGGCTCGGTGCGCATCGCCTTCGCCGGGGCGATCGCCCCGACGGCCACGCCCACCACCTACGTGATCGACACGAAGGGGCGCGTCGCCGCTCGCATCGTCGGCCAGCTCGAGTCGGCGTCGATTCTCAACACCCTCATCTCCGACGCCCTGGCCGAGAGCAAGTAGTGCAGAACCCGATCTCGCAGCTCGTCTTCGGCGGCAACCTCGCCTTCGCCCTGCCCATCGCGCTGCTCGCCGGCATCATCGCGTTCGCATCGCCATGCGTTCTTCCCCTCGTGCCCGGGTACCTTGCCTACATCGGCGGGTTCGCGGCCACGAAGGAGCGGAATGGGCGCGGCCGCCTCGTTCTCGGCGTCGGCCTGTTCGTGCTCGGCTTCAGCGTGGTGTTCATCGCCCTCAACGTGCTGTTCGCGGCCGCCGGAACCCTGCTCATCCCGTGGATCGACCTCATCACGCGGGTCGCCGGGGTGCTGCTGATCGTGATGGGGCTCGTCTTCATCGGACAGTTCAGCTTTCTGCAGCGCACATTCAAGCCGGAGTGGCGCACCACGACCGGTCTCGGCGGGGCGCCGTTGCTCGGAGTGGTGTTCGGTCTCGGCTGGTCGCCGTGCCTCGGCCCGACGCTCGCCGCGGTGTCCCTGCTCAGCGCAGACAGCGGCAGCGTGTGGCGCGGTCTGCTGCTTGGCGTGTTCTACTGTCTCGGCCTCGGCATACCGTTCCTGCTCGTCGCGTTCGGGCTCAACTGGGTCACCGGAAGCGTGGCCTGGCTCAAGCGCCACATCCGCGTGATCAACATCATCGGCGGCTCGCTCCTCATCGCGATCGGAACACTCATGGTCACCGGCGTCTGGCGAATCCTGGTCTCCGACCTGCAGGCGGTGATCTCGAGCTTTGTCCCGGCCCTCTGATCACATCGACTCACCGGCGCCGCGCCCCAGGGGCGACGACGTCACCCAGCCCAGGCTCGGCCCGATCGGCTACCTGCGCTTCTTCTGGCGCCAGCTCACGAGCATGCGCACCGCGCTGTTCCTGCTGCTGCTGCTGGCCATCGCCGCGGTTCCCGGCTCCCTCTTCCCCCAGCGCAGCTCCGACCCCAACGGGGTGACGCTGTACTTCACCACCAACAAGGCGCTCGCGCCCGTGCTCGACAAGCTCCAGCTCTTCGACGTCTACACGTCGGCGTGGTTCTCGGCCATCTACCTGCTGCTGTTCATCTCGCTCATCGGCTGCGTGATCCCGCGCACCATCTTCCATCTGAAGGCGCTCGCGTCCGCGCCGCCCAGAACTCCGGCCAGGCTCGACCGTCTCGGGGCGTTCCGGGCGTTCGAGGTCGCGCCCAACCAGGCGGATGCCGCTGGCACGCCGATCACGGCGGCGTCGGCCATCGAGGCGGCGCGCGCGATGCTGCGCGGGTCCGGCTACCGCGTGCGGCTGTTCGACGGCCCGGCGTCCTCGGGCGGCGGCACCCTCTCCGTGTCGGCCGAGCGCGGCTACCTGCGGGAGACCGGCAACCTCGTCTTCCACATTGCGCTCATCGGAATCCTGCTCTCGGTGGGCATCGGCGGCGGCTTCGGCTACACGGGGCAGAAGGTGCTCGTGACCGGGCAGGCGTTCGCCAACGTGCGGCTCACCTACGACTCGTTCAACCCGGGGCGCTTCTTCACCGACTCGGCGCTCGTGCCGTACCGGCTCATCCTCAACAAGTTCTCCGCCAAGTACGAGGAGCAGAACCGGAATGCCTACGGGCAGCCGATCGACTACACGGCGAATGTCACCACCTATGAAGCGGTCGGCACGGCTACGAAAGAGGTGATCAAGGTCAACGACCCGCTGCGGATCGGCGGAAACGAGATCTACCTGCTCGGCAACGGGTACGCGCCGTCGATCACGGTGCGCGACCCGACCGGCAAGGTCGTGTTCTCCGAGTCGGTGCCGTTCCTGGCGCAGGACGCCAACCTCACCTCCATCGGCATCGTGAAGATCCCGGACGGGCTCGCCACCCAGGTGGGGATGCGCGGATTCTTCTACCCGACCGCCGCCAAGAACGAGGCGGGCACCTTTTCGTCCACCCATCCCGACCTGCGCAATCCGATGCTCTCCCTCGTGCTCTACACCGGGGATCTCGGCATCAACCAGGGGACGCCGAAGTCGGTCTACTCGCTCGACAGCGACAGGATGACCGAGGTTGCGGGCCCAGGGGCGGCCTCCCGAACGGGCGCGCTGCGGCTCGCTCCCGGGCAGACGGCACAGATTCCCGGCGGACTCGGCTCGATCACCTTCGACAACACGGCGCCGAAGTCGGATGCCGCGGACCTCGAGAAGAGCGTGCCGCGATTCGCCTCGTTCGACGTGCACCGCGACCCGACCCAGGGCTGGGTGCTGTTCTTCGCCATCTGCGTGCTGCTCGGGCTGCTCACCTCGCTCTTCATTCCGCGCCGCCGCGTGTGGGTGAAGGCGATCGAGCAGGAGGATGGCCGACTGCGTCTCGAATACGCCGGACTCGCCCGCGGGGAGGACCCCGGGCTCGACTCGGCGGTGTCAGAGATCGCGGAGCGGCACTCCCAGCGCCTCGGGCTTAAGCTGACATCGTGACCGAACAACTGGCATCTTTCTCGCTTGTCGCGATCTACTCCGCAATGGCCGTCTACCTCTTCGCGTTCATCGCGTTCACGCTCGACCTGGCGAAGCGTTCGGCGGAGACGCCGGTCGCCGTTGCGGCCGTGCCGGCCGCGCGGGTGGGCCAGTTGTCGAGCGCCGGGAGCACGGCGACCCTCGAGCGCCCGGCGGCACCGGCTCAGCCCACGATTCTTCAGCGCCGGTCCGGTCGCTTCGAGCGGGTCGCGTACGCGCTCACCATCCTCGGCTGGCTCCTGCACGTCGCGGGAACCGTGCTGCGCGGGGTGGCCGCCCACCGCGTGCCGTGGGCCAACATGTTCGAATTCTCGCTCACGGCATCCGCCATCATCGTCGGCGTCTTCATCGTCGTGCAGCTGTGGCAGGACCTGCGCTTCCTCGGCGCGTACATCACGGGCTTCGCACTCATCGTGCTCGGCTTCGGCACGGTCGGCTTCTACGTGAGCGTCGTGCCGCTTCCGCCGGCGCTGCAGTCGTACTGGCTCGTGATCCACGTCTTCGTGGCCACCCTCGGCACGGCCTTCTTCGCGATCGGCGCCGGGCTCTCGCTCGTGCAGCTGATCCAGTCGAGGCGCGAGGCGAACAAGTTCGCCGGCCTCAAGTTCCTCGACACGGTTCCGGGCTCGGTGGCCCTCGAGAACCTCGCCTATCGCGTGATCGTGGTCGGCTTCGTCTTCTGGACGTTCACCCTCATGGCCGGCGCGATCTGGGCCGAGCACGCATGGGGCCGGTACTGGGGCTGGGACACGAAGGAGGTCTGGACCTTCATCATCTGGACGATCTTCGCCGGCTACATCCACGCCAGGGCGACCCGCGGATGGCGCGGCTCACGCTCGGCGTGGCTCGCGATCATCGGCTTCTCCGCCGTGATGTTCAACTTCACGATCGTCAACCTCTTCTTCAAGGGACTGCACGCGTACAGCGGCCTGATGTCCTAGCGGACGCGCCCCGAGGTCACCGGGCCGCCGGCGCGATGGCGTCGGCGCAGGCGGCGAGGTCCTTGCGCAGCTTCACGCGGCGCTTCTCGGGGATCGCGGAGATCATCCTCTTCTCCACCTTGCGCACGGACTCCGCGGCCGCGTGCAACTGCGCGCGCCCCTCGGGCGTGAGCTGGGTTGGTCTGGCCCAGCCGGTGGCCACCGTGTCTGGGCGGGTCACCAGCGCCCGCTGCTGCAGGCCGCGTAGCACGAGGTTCATCGACTGACGGCTGACGAAGGCACCCCGGCCCAGCTCGGCGTTGGACAGGCCAGGATGCCGCCCGAGCAGCTCGAGGCAGGAGAACTGCGCGACGGTGAGGTTGAACGGGCGCAGCACCTCTTCGGTCGCGAGGTGCAGCGCCTTGGCCGACTGCTTGAGCACGTAGCCCAGCGACTCGGTGAGGTGGCCCACCCGATCCTGTTCCTTCATGTCAACATTCTGACACGCCGGGCTCTCGGCGACCGGGATGCCGGCCCTCTCGGGTGCGCCGGGCGCCGCTCAGGCGAGCAGTTCGCGCACTCGGGGCGCGACGACGGTGCCGTAGAGCTCGATGCTCGACATGAGCTTCTCGTGCGCGAGCGTGCCGTTCGAGTACTTGAGGTCGAACCGGTCGAGGCCGAGGGCCCTCGCCGTGCCGGCGATCTTCTGCGCGACGGTCTCCGGCGAGCCGACGTAGAGCGATCCGGTGTCAGCCTCTTGCTCGAAGGACTCGCGGGTCATCGGGCCCCAGCCGCGCTCCTTGCCGATGCGTCCGACCATCTCGGAGTGGTGGGGCCACAGCTCCTCGCGAGCCTGCTCGTCGGTCTCGGCGATGTGCCCCGGCGAATGGACGCCGATCTTCGGGGTGGGCTGCCCGAACTGGGCGAGGGCGCGGTGGAACAGGTCGACGTATGGCGCGAACCGGGCGGGCTCGCCGCCGATGATGGCGAGCATGAGGTTGAAGCCGTAGCGCGCGGTGCGCACGACGGACTCCGGGCTGCCGCCCACGCCAATCCAGGTGGGGAGGAGTCCGTTCTCGACGGTCGGATAGACCGACTTGTCGACCACCGGCGTGCGAACCGTGCCAGACCAGTTCACCGGTTGCTGCTCGCGAACCGCGGCGAACAGCTCCAGCTTCTCCTCGAAGAGCTGCTCGTACTGGGCGAGGTCGAGTCCGAAGAGCGGGAACGACTCGGTGAACGACCCGCGTCCGAGGATCACCTCGGCGCGACCGTTGGAGATGCCGTCGAGGGTCGCGAAGCGCTGGAACACCCGGATCGGGTCATCCGACGACAGGACCGTGACGGCGGTGCCGACGCGGATGCGCTCGGTCTGCGCGGCGATGGCGGCGAGCACCACCTCGGGGGCGGAGACCGCGAAGTCCTTGCGGTGATGCTCCCCGACGCCGATGTAGTCGAGTCCGACCCGGTCGGCGAGCACGCCCTGGGCGACGAGGTTACGCAGTACCTGCGCGTACGCGACAGTGTTGCCGGCGTTGTCGTTGGTGACGTCGCCGAAGGTGTCGATGCCGAGTTCCAGCTGTTGCGCCATGGTGTTCTCCGAAGTCTTGTTGTATGCGAATGCATGGATGTGAACCCCGTCATGGGCAACGGTATTCCCTGCGGGCATTCGCCGGCGGGCCTATGCCGGGAGCAGCGAGTAGCAGCGTTCCAGCCTGGCCGTCCACCAGGCGGTGCGAACGGCGTCGGCGGCGTGCGCGTCGAGCAGGGCGGCGCTCGGAACCACGCGGCGCACCTTGATCGACCCGGCGACCGGCACGAGCGAGTCCTCGGTCACGTCCGAGGCCAGCAGGCTCACGGTCGCGAGTCCGCAATCGTAGGCGAGCTCCGGCACGGCGGCCGCGAGGTACGCGCCCATCGAGATGCCCACGGAGGTCTCGAGCGCGCTCGAGACGACGACGGGAAGCCCGGCCTGCGCCGCGATGTCGAGGGCGCGGCGAATACCGCCGAGTGGTTGCGCCTTGATCACGAGCACATCGGCGGCCTTCGCCCGTGCCACCTCGAGCGGGTCGCTCGACTTACGCACGCTCTCGTCGGCGGCGATCGGCATGCCCATGTACTTCACGCGCTTGCGGATGTCGGCGAGTTCGTCGACGGTCGGGCAGGGCTGCTCGACGTACTCCAGGTCGTATGGCGCGATGGCGTGGATGGCGTGCTCGGCCTCATCCACGTTCCAGCCGCCGTTCGCGTCGAGCCGGATGCGGCCCTCCGGCCCCAGGTACTTGCGGGCCGCGGCGACCCGCGCGACGTCGTCCGCGATCGTCTGGCCGGGCTCCGCCACCTTCACCTTGATGGTGCGGCAGCCGGGAAATCGGTCGAGGACGGCGGCAACGTCGTCGGCATCGACGGCGGGCAGCGTCGCATTCACGCGGATGCTGCTGCGGAATATTGCCGGCGCCGGGCTCCAGCCGAAGTCGATCGCCGCCGCGAGCCACGCCGCCGACTCCTCGTCGTCGTACTCGAGAAACGGCGAGAACTCCGTCCACCCCTCCGGGCCCTCGAAGAGCATGACCTCCCTCGTGTCGATCCCGCGAAACCGCGAACTCAGCGGCAGGGAGACGACGCGCGCGGTGGAAAGGATGTCAGACAGCGTCGGCAGCATGTGCCCAGTCTGCACCCCTCGGCGTGCCTTAGTCTGGGCGCATGTCGACCGAGTCGTTCGAGTGGGCCAGGCGGCAGTGGCCGGGGCTGGCCTCCCTCGCGCTCGCCGTGGTGCTCGTCGCGGTGGAGGCGGCGGCGGTGTCGATCGGGTCGACCGGCCAGTGGACGGCGGCGACCGTGCTCGCGTGGTCCGTCATCTCGCTGACGATCGTCTCCTTCCTCGGGGGACTCGCGGCCGTCATCCTGCGCCGCGGCCGGCGGTGGGGTGCCGCGGGGATGGTCGTGAGCGTCGCGGCGAACCCGCTCGTGCTCGTCTGGCTGTTCCGTGCTCTGGGCAACTCGTAGGCTTGCCCCATGCCTGAGGTCTCCGAACTGTTCGATCCGAGCGCGTGGAAGCCGGTGGCCGGTTTCGACTCGCTGACCGACATCACCTACCACCACGACACGGCGGGCCGTGTGGCGCGCATCGCCTTCGACCGGCCGGAGGTACGCAACGCGTTCCGGCCGCACACCGTGGACGAGCTGTATTCGGCGCTCGACGACGCCCGCCAGAACTCGCGGATCGGCGTGGTGCTGCTCACCGGCAACGGACCGAGCGCCAAGGACGGCGGCTGGGCGTTCTGCTCCGGCGGCGACCAGCGCATCCGGGGCCGGGACGGCTACCAGTACGCCGACGGGTCGAAGAGCACCGGCCGCCTGCACATCCTCGAGGTGCAGCGGCTGATCCGCTTCATGCCCAAGGTTGTCATCGCCGTGATCCCCGGCTGGGCGGCCGGCGGCGGCCACTCGCTGCACGTCGTCTGCGACCTCTCCATCGCGAGCGCGGAGCACGGCAAGTTCAAGCAGACGGATGCCGACGTCGGGTCGTTCGACGGAGGCTACGGCAGCGCATACTTCGCGCGGCAGGTTGGGCAGAAGTTCGCGCGGGAGGTGTTCTTCCTCGCCCGGGAATACGACGCGGACCGGGCGCTCGAGATGGGCGCGATCAACGCGGTGGTGCCGCACGCCGACCTCGAGAAAGTGGCGCTCGAGTGGGCGAATGAGATTCTCGGCAAGTCGCCGACGGCGATCCGCATGCTCAAGTTCGCGTTCAACGCGGTCGACGACGGCATGGTCGGCCAGCAGGTGTTCGCGGGGGAGGCGACCCGGCTCGCCTACGGTACTGACGAGGCCGTGGAGGGCAGGGACGCCTTCCTCGAGAAGCGCGAACCGGACTGGTCGCCGTTCCCCTGGCAGTTCTAGTGCGTGCGGGGCTGCGGTGAGCAGGCCGCTCCGGGTGGTTCCGGCCGACGACCCCGTCGTGGTGCTCGAGGCGCTGCGCGACGCGCTCGCCGGGGGTCCAGCGGTGCTTCCCGGACCGCCGAACTCCGGCCTGCCGGCGACCGTCGAGCAGCGGGTCGCCCTCGTCGTGGAGACGAGCGGCTCGACGGGCGCCCCGAAACGGGTCGTGCTCGCGGCCAACGCCATCCTCGCGAGCGCCGCCGCCTCGGAGGCGGCGCTCGGCGGGCCCGGCCAGTGGCTGCTCGCCCTGCCCGCGCACTACATCGCGGGCATCAACGTGCTCGTGCGATCGATCGCCGCCCAGTCGCAGCCGGTGATCATGCCGCCCGGGCACTTCGATGCCGTCGCCTTCGCCGCGGCGAGCAGGCGGCTCGACGGCGAGCTGCGATTCACCTCGCTCGTGCCGGCGCAGCTCGCCCGGCTCGTCGAGGCCGCGGAGAACGACCTCGGGGTGCTCGAGGCGCTGCGGCGCTTCGACCGGATGCTCGTGGGCGGCCAGGCCGCGCCGCCACAGCTCGTGGGGCGGGCGCTGGAGCTGGGCCTCAACATCACCCGCACCTACGGGTCGAGCGAGACCTCCGGCGGCTGCGTGTACGACGGCGTGCCGATCGGCACGGCCCGGGTCAGGATCGAGAACGGGCAGGTTGAGCTCGCCGGACCGATGCTCGCCGAGGGCTACCTCGGCGATCCCGAGCGCACCGCGGCGGCCTTCTCCGAGGCGGACGGCGCCCGCTGGTACCGCACGGGCGACACCGGCGAGATCGTCGACGGCGTGCTGACCGTCACCGGCCGGCTCGACGGCGTCCTCATCTCCGGCGGCGTCAAGGTGTCGCTCGAGGCGATCGAACGGGTCGTGCGCGGGCTGGACGGGCTCGCGGATGCCGTGGCCGTTCGAGCCCCGAGTCTCACCTGGGGCGAGGTGCCGGTCGTCTTCAGCACGGGAGTCCTGCCGCTCGCCGAACTCCGCTCGATCGTGGCGGAGACGCTCGGCGCGGCATCCGCCCCGGCCGCCATCGTGCGCCTCGATGCCATTCCGCTGCTCTCGAGCGGCAAGCCGGATCGGGTCGCCCTGGCCGAACTCGCGGCGGTCTCGGCGGGAGTCGAACCGCGGCGTCAGTAGGATTTGTGCGTGGCTAACGCGAGCAGACCCGTCCAGAAACGCATCGACCCGGCGAAGGTTCCGCGCGCCGGGCAGGGCGGCGGCAAGAGCGGCAAGCCGGGCGGCCAGCCCCCGCGCGCCGTCGTGCGCAAGGCGAGCGCCTCGGATTGGATCGGCGGGGCCAGGCTGCGCACACTTCCCCTGGCGGTGTCCCCGGTCGCGCTCGGCACCGCATCCGCCTTTCTCCTCTCGAATCCGGGCTGGCACTGGGTGCGGGCGCTGCTCGCCCTCGTGGTGGCGGTGGCGCTGCAGGTCGGCGTCAACTACGCGAACGACTACTCCGACGGCATCCGCGGCACCGACCGCTACCGCGTCGGCCCGTCGAGGCTCACCGGGTCCGGCGCGGCCAGGCCGCGAACCGTGCTGGCCGTCGCGCTCGCGTTCTTCGCGCTCGGCGGCGTCGCCGGCGTCGTTCTCGTGGTGCTCTCGGGCTTCTACTGGCTGCTCGCGGTGGGCGCGGTGTGCATCGTCGCCGCCTACTTCTACACCGGAGGCAAGCGCCCGTATGGCTACTACGGGCTCGGCGAGCTGTTCGTCTTCGTCTTCTTCGGCATCGTCGCCACCGCCGGCGCCACATACACCCAGGTCGGCACGGTCAACACCGAGAGCTGGCTCGCCGGTGCGGCCGCCGGCCTGCTCGCCTGCGCGGTGCTCATGGTCAACAACCTGCGGGACCTCGAACAGGACAGGCTGGCCAAGAAGCGCACCCTCGCGGTGCTGGTCGGCAACCGCGCCTCGCGCGTGCTCTTCACCGTGTTCGTGGCGATCCCGTTCGTGATCCTGGTCTTCTTCTCCGTGTTCTACGAGAAGGCCCCATACGTGTTCTTCACTCTGCTCGTGGCGATTCCCGCCGTGATCATCACGCTCACGGGCAAGACGGCGCCGGAGTTTATCCTCGCGCTCAAGCTGACGAGCCTCACCGCGCTGCTCTTCGGGCTAGGGCTGGCGGCTGCCATCGCCTTCTAGGCGGTCGAGCATTTCGTTCTCGAGCTCGTTGTCGGCGTCCCGGTCCTTGGCCGCGCGGATCTCGACGATGCTCTTCGCCACGGCGTCCCGCTGGGGGCGAAAGAAGATGTACGACACGCAGAGGCCGATCGCCGCGGCGACGATCGCCGCGATCCAGCCGGCGACGCCGATCACGAGCAGCACGGCGAGCGCGACGGCGAAGATGCCGACCCTGATGGCGGTGTAGACCAGCCACTGGCGAGACGATTTCACGCCTTCCAGTCTAGGCACCGTGGCTGTACGATTTGCGCTGCAGTAATCAGGATCGCGGCTTACAATCTGGGCATGGCCCGGCTCGCACTAATTCTCCTGATTGCCTATTTGGCGTTCACGATCTTCGCCCTGATCGACGTGATCATGACGAGCGAGACTCGCGTGCGCGCGCTGCCGAAGTATCTCTGGGCCGCGATTGTGGTGCTCGTCCCGGTGATCGGCGCCGTTCTGTGGTTCACGATCGGCAAGGACCGTTCGTCGCGCAGCCCGGCGCAGCGCCAGTCGCAAGGGCCGATCGCCCCGGATGACGACCCGGAGTTCCTGCGTCGGCTGGGCGAGGACAAGCAGCGCGAGGAGCGCATCCGCCAGCTCGAGGAGCGGCTCGCCGAGCTCGACGACGACCAGAACAACACCAAGGACTAGTGGTCGTGCCGGAGCGGCCGGACGCGAACCCGGCAACGGGGTTCGCGGTAGCGATTCTCGGCGAGCTGGTTCGCCGCGGCGTGAGAGACGTGGTGCTGTGCCCGGGATCCCGGTCGCAGGCGCTCGGGCTCGCAGCGGCGGCGTTCGAGCAGGCCGGGCTGATCCGGCTGCGGGTGCGCATCGACGAGCGGGTCGCCGGCTTTCTCGCTCTCGGACTCGCCGTGGAGACCCGCACGCCGGTGCTCGTGATCACGACCTCGGGCACCGCGGTGGCGAACCTGCATCCCGCGGTCCTGGAGGCGCACCACTCCGGCGTTCCCCTCATCCTCTTCACCGCGGACCGCCCGCTCGAGCTGCGCGGAATCGGCTCCAACCAGACCACCGAGCAGGTGGGAATCTTCGGGCCGGCGGTCACCTGGGTTCGGGATGTCGAGGCGCCCAGCCACACCGGCTTCGATCCGGACTACCCGGGCCAGGTGGCGCACGAGGCGTTCTCGGCGGCCGCCGGCCACTCGTCGACGCCGGGGCCGGTGCAACTGAACCTCGCCTTTCGCGAGCCGCTCTCCGGACCGGCCGGCCGGCTGCCCCACCTCGACGAGCACCAATGGCCCGAGCGAACGCTGCTGCGCGGGCTCGAGGTGGAGCACGCTCCGAACACGATCGTCATCGCCGGGCACGACGCGGGGCCGGAAGCGGAGGCGCTCGCTCGATCGATCGGCGTGCCGCTCATCGCGGAGGTCTCGAGCGGCTCCCGGTTCGGCCCGAACCTGGTGGGCTCCTACCGCGAACTGCTCTCCGACCCCGAGTTCGGCGGCCGGGTGGAGCGCGCGATCGTGTACGGGCACCCGACGCTCAGCCGCGAGGTGCCCGCCCTGCTCGAGAGCGACGGCGTGACCGTGCGGGTGATCCGAGCGCCGGGGTCCGAGCCATACAACCCGGGCCGCCGGGCGAGCAGCGTGCACGACTTCGCCAGCCACGAGGGCGGTCCGGACGAGTCCCTCGGCGCGCGCCGCTGGCTCGGCACCTGGGTGCAGGCGGGCCGCGACCGGCTGCGGGGCGACGGGGCGACGCGGGAGCCCGCGGCCGCCGAGGAACGCGCCGGCGACTTCGCGCGGGAGCAGCTGGCCGCCTTCCGGGAGCCCATCACCCGTCGCCTCCTCGTCGAGACGGTGTGGCGTCTCACCTGGCCGCACGACCGGCTCGTGCTCGGCGCGTCGAGGCTCATCCGGGTGGCGGATGCCGTGGTGCAGGGCAAGAAGATCTCCGTGCACGCCAACCGGGGCCTCGCCGGCATCGACGGGACCGTGTCCACCGGCCTTGGCATCGCCCTGGCGAGCCAGGACCCGGGCCACGACTCCGGGGGCGCTCTGGGGGTGACCAGGGTGCTGCTCGGCGACCTCGCCGTTCTGCACGACGCCGGAGCGCTGCTGTTCGGGCTGGGCGAGACGCGGCCGCGCATCCAGGTGGTGGTGGGGAACGACGGCGGCGGCACGATCTTCGACGGACTCGAGGTCGCCGCGACGGCCCCCCGGGACGCGTTGGACCGGGTGCTCTACACTCCCCAGGCGGTTGACCTGCGCGCCCTGGCCGGCGCCTACGGCTGGGAGTACCGCACGGCGACGACCCGCGGCGAACTCGACGTGGCGCTCGCCGCATCCGACTCCCCGACCCTCGTCGAGGTGCCGCTGGTTCGCTAGCGAGTACCATCGGCGCATGGAACTGTCGACTTGGACCTCCGACCCCGCGCCGCTGCTGACCGTGAGGCCGGGATTCAGCCTCGCCGAGGTGGACACCTCATCCACTCCGGGCATCTCGGTCGCCAAGAAGACCGGCGCCGCGATCCTCGAGCAGAACCGCGCCGAACTGGACGATCTGCAGGAGCGGCTGTGGGCCGAGAGCCGGTTCGACGGCAAGCGCTCTGTGCTGCTCGTGCTGCAGGCGATGGACACCGCAGGCAAGGGCGGCATCGTCAAACACGTGATCGGCGGCATCAGCCCCCAGGGCGTGCAGGACTACGGATTCAAGAAACCCACGCCGGAGGAGCTCTCCCACGACTTCCTGTGGCGGGTGCGCAAGCGGCTGCCGACGCCCGGCCTGATCGGGGTGTTCGACCGCTCGCACTACGAGGACGTGCTCGTCGCGCGGGTGCACAGCCTCGTCGAACCGGCCGTGATCGAGCAGCGCTACGAGCTGATCCGGGACTTCGAGCGGGAGGTCGCGGCGAGCGGCACGACGATCGTCAAGGTGATGCTGCACATCAGCCAGCACGAGCAGAAGCAGAGGCTGCTCGAACGCCTGGAACGCGAGGACAAGCACTGGAAGTTCAACCCGGGCGACATCGACGAACGTGAACTCTGGCCGCAGTACATGGAGGCCTACCAGCGGGCACTGGAGGAGACGTCCACGGACACCGCCCCCTGGTTCGTGGTGCCGGCCGACCGCAAGTGGTACGCGCGGATCGCCGTGCAGCGGATCCTGCTGGACGCGGTGCGGGCGCTGCGCCCCCAGTGGCCGCTCGCCGACTACGACGTGGACGCCGAGAAGGCGCGGTTGCTCGCGAGCTGACAGCCTGGGCGGGCCGGCTGATCTGTGGTTGGTTTTGTCAAGGGGGCTGGGGCGAAGCGGCGTCTGGGATGGTCGTTCTCGAGTGCTGCTTCTGCTGGTCGTCTGGCGGTGATGGTGTCGAACGTGTCGAACATGTCGTAGCGGCGTTCGCGGGTCAGGTCTGGAAATCGGGCGTCGCGCCGGCCAATAGCCGGTTCGGTGGCGGTTGTTGCGCTGCGTGTTGTGTGGTCGAATCTGCGCGTGTGGTCGGGTCTGCGCTTGGGGTCGGGTCTGCGCTCCTCCACAGGTCGCGCCTGGGGAGGGTTGTCCACAGGAAGTGCTGGTCAGGGGAGGTATTGTTGGTCACAATGTCGGTGCTGGCTGCAAGACTGTGGCCATGGAAAATGGCACCGCGATCGGGCTCGACGGCACCGTCGATGCTTCGTCGCTCGACGACGCGTCGCTCGATGACGCGTCGCTCGATGACGCGTCGCTCGACGACACGTCGCTCGACGACACCTCGCTGCTCGACGACACCTCGCTGCTCGACGACACCTCGTTGCTGAGCGACACGTCGTTGCTGAGCGAGTTGGAGCGCGGGTTCGGGGTTCGGCACGCCGCGGACTCGCGACTTGTGGTCCTGACTGCCGAGGTTGTGCACCGATCCCGTGCCAGCCTCGGACCCGACGGGCTCGCCTCCCGGTTCGGCAGCACGAGTGCCGCAGCACTGCTCACCGAGGTGGGGCGCATCACCCTCGCCGAAGGGCAACGATTCTGCCGGGTCGCCGGGGCGACCGCCGTCCGTGTCAGCCTCGTCGGGGAACGGATGCCGCCGAGCTATCCGCTC
>NZ_DATCQQ010000030.1:0-98283 GCF_036569425.1 Lacisediminihabitans sp. | reverse complement strand
CGCGAGCGTGTCTCCCTGTCGCTCAAGGCGACGCAGGAAGACCCGTGGCAGGTCTTCGCCCGCACCCACGCCATCGGCCAGGTTGCACCGGGCAAGGTCACGAAGCTCGTCCCCTTCGGCGCGTTCGTTCGCGTCGCGGAGGGCATCGAGGGCCTCGTTCACATCTCCGAGCTGTCCGGCAAGCACGTCGAGCTCGCCGAGCAGGTCGTGTCGGTCGGTGACGAGGTGTTCGTCAAGGTCATCGACATCGACCTCGAGCGCCGCCGCATCTCGCTTTCGCTGAAGCAGGCGAACGAGGGCGTCGACCCCGACGGCACCGAGTTCGACCCGGCGCTCTACGGGATGCTCACCGAGTACGACGAGCAGGGCAACTACAAGTACCCTGACGGCTTCGACCCGGAGACCAACGAGTGGAAAGAGGGCTTCGAGTCCCAGCGCGAGAAGTGGGAGCAGGACTACGCTGCGGCCCAGGCTCGCTGGGAGGCCCACAAGAAGCAGGTTTCGACCGCCGACGAGAACATCTCCGACGCGCCGGCCTCTGCTGGTTCCTCGTTCTCGAGCGACTCCGAGTCTGCGGGAACCCTCGCCGACGACGAGGCTCTCGCCGCGCTTCGCGAGAAGCTCTCCTCGAACTCCTAATTCGAGCAACGGAACGGCCGGGCCCTCACGGGTCCGGCCGTTCCGGCGTTAAGCGGCCGTTCTGCCCTCGCGCACTAGCATTGCTCCGTGTATCTCATCGGCCTCACAGGCGGCATCGCATCCGGAAAGACCGTGGTCGCCCGGCGGCTGGCCGAACACGGGGCGGTGCACATCGACGCGGATGTGCTCGCCCGTCAGGTGGTTGAGCCCGGCACGCCCGGCCTCGCCGCGATAGCCGAGAGGTTCGGTCCATCGGTGATCGCGCCGGACAGGTCGCTCGACCGTGCGGCGCTCGGCGCCATCATCTTCGCCGACCCGGAGGCGAGGGTCGCGCTCAACGGCATCACGCATCCGGCCATCAAGGAACTCTCCCAGCGCCTGTTCGCGGAGGCCGGGAGCCGCGATCCGAACGCCATCGTGGTGTACGACGTGCCGCTGCTCGTCGAGGCGTCGCGCGACAAGGACTACCACTCATTCGACCTCATCGTTGTGGTGAACGCGAGCACGGAGACCCGCATCCGCCGGCTCATCGAGCTGCGCGGGTTCAGCCGCGAGGAGGCGGCCCATCGGCTCAACTCGCAGTCGACGGACACCGAGCGTCTCGCGATCGCGGATGTCGTGATCGACAGCAACGGAACGCTCGAGGAGACGCTGCGGCAGGCCGACGCCCTCTGGGAGTCGCTGCCGCGTCCCGCGCGCTGATCCCGGGCGTTCGGCCAACGGCCGGGGTCAGCCGCAACACCGTCGGCACCGCCACGGGGGCGAACCCGCCCGCGATCGCCACGAGCCGCGCCGGCCATGAGATTGCCGGCCAGCCGTCGATGAGGCGCGCGATGCGTCGAGCGCACGAGTCGCGATCGGGAGACCGCCGCCATCCCGACGACGAACCGCGTCGACCTTGCCCACCGCGTCCCCGTTCTGCCCACGGCGCAATCCGGTCTCGTTGTCAGTGGTGCTGCCTAAGCTGGAAGCATGCAACCGACACGTTCTGTGCGCCCATTCGAGGTGATCAGCGACTACACGCCGAGCGGCGACCAGCCCGCGGCGATCGCCGAACTCACGGGCCGAATCAACGCCGGCGAGACGGATGTCGTGCTGCTCGGCGCCACGGGAACCGGCAAGTCGGCGACCACGGCCTGGCTCATCGAGGCCGTGCAACGGCCGACCCTCGTGCTCGCACACAACAAGACCCTCGCCGCCCAGCTCGCCAACGAGTTCCGCGAACTGATGCCCAACAACGCCGTCGAGTACTTCGTCTCGTACTACGACTACTACCAGCCGGAGGCCTACGTTCCGCAGACCGACACCTTCATCGAGAAGGACTCGTCGATCAACGCGGAGGTCGAGCGGCTGCGTCACTCCACCACCAACTCGCTGCTGAGCCGGCGCGACGTGATCGTCGTGTCCACCGTGTCCTGCATCTACGGCCTCGGCAGCTCCGAGGAGTACCTCGAGGCGATGATGGCGCTGCAGGTGGGTATGAAGATCAATCGCGAGGCGCTCATCCGCAAGTTCGTGTCGATGCAGTACCAGCGCAACGACGTCGACTTCTCCCGCGGCAACTTCCGGGTGCGCGGAGACACGATCGAGATCATCCCGATGTACGAGGAACTCGCCATCCGCATCGAGATGTTCGGCGAAGAGATCGAGGGCCTGTACAGCCTGCATCCGCTCACCGGCGACGTGGTGAAGAAGATGGACTCGGTGTCCGTGTTCCCCGGCTCGCACTACGTGGCCGGCCAGGAGAGCATGCACGCGGCGATCAAGACCATCAAGGTGGAGCTCGCGGAGCGCCTCGAGCAACTCGAGCGCGAGGGAAAGCTGCTGGAGGCCCAGCGCCTGCGGATGCGCACCACCTTCGACCTGGAGATGATGGAGCAGATCGGGTTCTGCAGTGGCATCGAGAACTACTCGCGGCACATCGACCAGCGCCAGCCCGGCGAGGCGCCGCACTGCCTCATCGACTACTTCCCTGACGACTTCCTCGTCGTGATCGACGAGTCGCACGTGACCGTGCCGCAGATCGGCGCGATGTACGAGGGCGACGCCTCCCGCAAGCGCACGCTCGTCGAGCACGGCTTCCGTCTGCCGAGCGCCCTCGACAACCGGCCGCTCAAGTGGAACGAGTTCCTCGAGCGCGTCGGCCAGAAGGTCTACCTGTCGGCGACTCCCGGCAAGTACGAGATGGGCATCACCGACAGCGTGGTTGAGCAGATCATCCGTCCGACCGGGCTCATCGACCCGGAGATCGTGGTGAAGCCCAGCAAGGGCCAGATCGACGACCTGCTCGAGGAGATCCGCAAGCGCGTGGCCGTGAACGAGCGCGTGCTCGTCACCACCCTCACCAAGAAGATGGCGGAGGAGCTCACCGAGTTCCTGGGCGAGGCCGGCGTTCGGGTGCGGTACCTGCATTCGGATGTGGACACCCTGCGCCGCGTGGAGCTACTGACCGAGCTGCGGCAGGGCGTGTACGACGTGCTCGTCGGCATCAACCTGCTACGGGAGGGCCTCGACCTGCCCGAGGTGTCGCTCGTGGCGATTCTGGATGCAGACAAGGAGGGCTTCCTGCGCTCCTCGACGTCGCTTATCCAGACCATCGGGCGGGCGGCGCGAAACGTGTCCGGTGCGGTGCACATGTATGCGGACGTGATGACCGATTCGATGAAGCTCGCCATCAGCGAGACGACCCGCCGCCGGGCGCTGCAGGTGGCGTACAACGTCGAGCGCGGGGTGGACCCGCAGCCGCTGCGCAAGAAGATCGCGGACATCACCGACTCCCTCAACCGGGAGGGCGCGGACACCGCCGCCCTGCTGGCTGGGCGCGACGGCCGCAAGCGGTCGCCCACGCCCAACCTCAAGCGGGCCGGTCTCGCCGCCAGCGGCGCGAACGACCTCGAGACGATCATCCGCGACCTCAACGAGCAGATGCTGTCCGCCGCCGGCGAGCTCAAGTTCGAGCTGGCCGGGCGGTTGCGCGACGAGGTCGCCGATCTGAAGAAGGAACTGCGCCAGATGGAAGCGGCCGGGCACCTGTCGTAGCGGCGGGTTGGGTGACACAGGACATAGTGGAATCCCGTCGGGGACATCGGTACGTCTTTAGCCGAAGAAACTCCTCGCTCGGGCAAGAGTGCACCGGTCCGGTCCGGTGCGCAAGCCTCCAACATCGTGTTGACGAGTCGCGCCATAGCGGTGCACCGATTGCGTCCATCTGCCGGTAGAGCGAAGATGAGCCATGGCCAAGAGTTTTCGTTCCCGCGCGCGGAGACGAGTCTGGACTCAGGGGATCAAGGTTGTCATCCTGGGCGGGGCTGGCGTGCTTCTGGTGATTCACGGCGCGATCAAGGTGGGCGGCAGCGATTTCGGTGGCGGGCTCGTGTTTCTCCTCATCGGGCTCTTCATCATCGCCCTCGAAGTGGGTCTCATGGCTTACGCGATCTGGCTGAACCGTCGCGCCTCGCGCCTTGACATCCAGGATTAGCCGCGGCCAGCGAACGCGTGTCGACTCGCGCAACGGTGTATCACCGCCGCCCCACCCCGCTCCTCACTCAGGAGCACGGGAAATCCGAATCCCGTCGGGAGCGGAGCACCATGTCGCGTCGAGCACTGTTCTGGATCCGCCGCTCCCTGCCCAGCGAGTTGGCCGGCACGGCCACGGCTTTTCTCGCCGCGTGGGGCGCGTTCACCGCCACCGGTTCCCTGCTGGTGGCCGCGATCGCCGGCACCATCGGCGAGAACATCGGGTTCTACGGCGTGGCCACGGCCCGCAACTTCCTCGAGCAGTGGCGCGAGACGTCGAGGGGGAGGCGCGCACGCCGGTCTCGCGTGCGCACCGCCGGGCTCACCGCGGTGGAGTTCGGCCCGGCCGAGCTGCTTGACACCCTGATCATCCGCCCCGGCCTGCTCTACCTCGCGCCGCTGGTGATCGGCGTCCCCGCGGTCGGCTGGATCGTGGGGAAGGTGCTCGCCGACGTGCTATTCCACCTGCTCGCGGCCCTCGGATTCCTCGTCGGCCGCCGGATTCTGAGACGGCGCACAACCGACGACACCGTCCTCGAGGCCGAGGCGCGGGCGGCGCGCATCCGCCAGCTGGGCCGCACCCTCGATCGGGCGGACCTCGATGCGCTGATCACGCAGCACGGCACCCCGCTCATCCTGCTGGAGCCGCAGCGGATCGCCGAGCAGTACTCCCGCCTTAGCGCGGCCCTGCCCTTCGTGCGCCTGCACTACGCGGTCAAGGCCCTGCCGCACCCGGCGGTGCTCGACACGATTGCGGCGCTGGGCGGATGTTTCGATGTGGCGAGCGACGCGGAGATCGACCTCCTGGCCGCCCGCGGTATCCGCACGAACCGGATGATCCACACCCATCCTGTGAAGAGCCCGGCAGAGAGCACGCGCGCCTACGTGCTCGGCATCCGCACCTTCGTGATCGACAGCGCGGGGGAGCTCGCCAAGTTCCGCAGCGTGCCGGGTGACGTGTCCCTGCTGGTGCGGCTCGGCTACCGCAACCCCGCGGCGAAGAGCGACGTCTCCAGCAAGTTCGGGGTGACCCACGCGGAGGCGGACGCGCTCATGGCGCAAGCCGCGGCGCAGGGCAGCCACATCGCCGGATTCAGTTTCCATGTCGGCAGCCAGCTCGACAGCGTCGAGGCGTTCCGCACCGCCGTCGGCGAGACTCTCGACCTGATGGGCCGGCTCGAGGCCCGCTGGGGCGTGCGGTTCGGCATCCTCGACATCGGCGGCGGCTTCCCGGCCTCCTGCCGCCGGGATGTGGCGACCATCGAGCAGATCGGCGCGGCGATCGGGCCAATGCTCGAGCCGTTCATCCCGCGCCTGACGGTGCTCGCCGAGCCTGGGCGCATCCTGGTGGCGGATGCCGTGACCGTGGTCACCCGCGTCGTCGGCACGCGGGTGCGCGAGGCTGAGCGCTGGTGCTTCGTGGACGACGGCGTGTACGGAAGCTTCTCCAACGTGGGCGCCGAGGCCGTGTATCCGGCGCTGGTGGCTCGGTCCGAGCTCGCCGGCGAGACGCCGGCGCTGCTCCTGACGACGGTGGCCGGTCCCACCTGCGACAGCGCGGATGTCATGGCCCGTTCATACCCACTGCCCGCGCTACGCGAGGGGGACACCCTGCTGAGCCCCACGATGGGGGCGTACACCGCCGTCACCGTCACCGCCACCGAGTTCAACGGCCGGCGCCGGGCGCCAATCGTGGTCATCGACCGTGCCGCGCAGGAGCCCGTTCTGCCGGCGCCGGAGCGCGTGCTGGCGACGGTCGCGCCCTGACCGGGCCGGAGGGACTCTGCCGAGAGCGAACCCGGCGCAAGCAATGTCGGTGGTCTCCGTAGAATATGTAGAGTGTCTATTTCTCGTGTCGAATCCGCAGCCAGGCTCTCCGTACACGGCGCTCGAGTTCACAATCTCAAGGGTGTAGACCTCGAGATTCCGCGGGATTCGCTCGTCGTTTTCACCGGGCTGTCCGGCTCGGGCAAGTCGTCTCTCGCGTTCGACACGATCTTCGCCGAGGGCCAGCGTCGCTACGTCGAATCGCTCTCCGCATACGCCCGCCAGTTTCTCGGCCAGGTCGACCGGCCAGACGTGGACTTCATCGACGGACTGAGCCCCGCCGTGTCGATCGACCAGAAGTCCACGAACCGCAACCCGCGGTCCACGGTGGGCACGATCACGGAGATCTACGACTACATGCGGCTGCTCTGGGCCCGCATCGGCATCCCGCACTGCGCGGTGTGCGGTGAGAAGATCGAACGCCAGACCGTGCAGCAGATCGCCGACCAGCTCATGACCCTCGAGACCGGCACGCGGTACCAGATCGTGAGCCCGGTCATCTCGCAGAAGAAGGGCGAGTTCGTCGACCTGTTCAAGGAGCTCGCGGCCAGCGGATACTCGCGCGCGATCGTGGACGGCGAGCAGATCCAGCTGAGCGAACCGCCGATCCTCAAGAAGCAGATCAAGCACGACATCTCCGTGGTGGTGGACCGCCTCGTGGCGGCGGACGACATCCTCACCCGCCTCACCGACTCGCTGGAGACGGCCCTTCGCCTCACCGACGGTCTCGTCAGCGTCAACTACGTAGACGAGACGGGGCCGGCGGCCTGGCGCAACTTCTCCGAGAAGCTCTCCTGCCCCAACGGTCATCCAGTGCAACTCACCGAGATCGAGCCGCGCACCTTCTCGTTTAACGCCCCGTTCGGCGCCTGCCCGGAGTGCTCCGGCCTCGGCACCAAGATGTCCGTCGACTCCGAGCTGTTGCTCGGCGACCCGGCCCTGAGCCTCGCCGACGGCGTGATCCTGCCGTGGACCCAGTCCGGCAAGGGACTCTTCAACTACTTCCAGCGGCTGCTCGAGGGACTCGCCGCCGACCTCGACTTCTCGCTCAAGACCCCGTGGCGCGACCTCGGTGCAGACGTGCAGCAGGCAATCCTCAAGGGCAACGACTTCCAGGTGACGGTCAAGTGGAAGAACCGCTTCGGCCGCGAGATGAAGTACTCCACCGGCTTCGAGGGCGTGATGCCCTACATCGAGCGCAAGTTCATCGAGGCGGAGACCGACTCGGCCCGGCAGCGCTACTCGGCGTACCTCCGCGAGATCAACTGCCCGGTCTGCGATGGCAAGAGGCTCAAGCCCGAGGTGCTCGCGGTCACCGTGCACGACCACAACATCGCGGATGTCGCGGAGCTCAGCCTCATCGACGCGTTCGAGTTCATGGACCTGCTCGAGCTCTCGGAGCGCGAGGCGAAGATCGCCGCGCAGGTGCTGCGCGAGATCCGGCTGAGGCTCGAGTTCCTCATCGAGGTCGGCCTCAACTACCTCAACCTCGCGCGCTCGGCCGGCTCGCTGTCCGGCGGGGAGGCGCAGCGCATCCGCCTGGCCACCCAGATCGGCTCGGGGCTCACCGGGGTGCTCTACGTGCTCGACGAACCGAGCATCGGCCTGCACCAGCGCGACAACCGCAGGCTCATCGAGACCCTCGTCAAGCTCAAGAACCTGGGCAACACGCTCATCGTCGTCGAGCACGACGAGGACACCATCCGCACCGCCGACTGGATCGTGGACATCGGCCCGGGCGCGGGGGAGCACGGCGGCGAGGTCGTGCACTCCGGGTCGTATGAGAAGCTGCTCGAGAACCGCCGGTCGATCACCGGGGACTACCTCTCCGGCCGCCGCTCCATCGAGACGCCGAAGAAGCGGCGCAAGATCGACAAGAAGCGCATGCTCACGGTGGAGGGCGCCCGCGCCAACAACCTGCGCAACGTCACTGTCGACTTCCCGCTCGGCACGTTCACCGCCGTCACCGGGGTGAGCGGATCTGGCAAGTCGAGCCTCATCAACGACATCCTCTACAAGGTGCTCGCCAACGAGCTCAACGGGGCGAGGCAGATCCCCGGCAAGCACACCAGGGTCACCGGCCTCGACAATCTCGACAAGGTCGTGCACGTTGACCAGGCGCCGATCGGGCGCACCCCGCGCTCCAACCCGGCCACCTACACGGGTGTCTTCGACAAGATCCGCAACCTGTTCGCCGAGACCGTGGATGCGAAGGCGCGCGGCTACCTGCCCGGCCGCTTCAGCTTCAACGTGAAGGGCGGTCGCTGCGACAACTGCTCGGGCGACGGCACGATCAAGATCGAGATGAACTTCCTGCCCGACGTGTACGTGGTCTGTGAGGTCTGCAACGGCGCGCGCTACAACCGAGAGACTCTCGCCGTGCACTACAAGGGCAAGAGCATTTCCGAGGTGCTCGACATGCCGATCAGCGAGGCCGCCGAGTTCTTCGAGGCGATCTCGTCGATCAGCCGCTTCCTCAACACCCTCGTGGATGTCGGGCTCGGCTATGTTCGCCTGGGCCAGAGCGCGACCACCCTCTCGGGCGGCGAGGCGCAGCGGGTGAAGCTCGCGACCGAGCTGCAGAAGCGTTCAATGGGCCGCAGCATCTACGTGCTCGACGAGCCGACCACCGGGTTGCACTTCGAGGACGTGCGCAAGCTGCTGCTCGTGCTCAATGGGCTCGTCGACAAGGGCAACACCGTGATCGTGATCGAGCACAACCTCGACGTGATCAAGTCGGCCGACTGGCTCATCGACCTCGGGCCGGAGGGCGGTGCCGGGGGCGGCGAGGTGCTCGCCGTCGGCACGCCGGAGTATCTCGCCACGGTGGAGGAGAGCCACACCGGCACCTTCCTCGCCGAGGTGCTGGGGGTCGAGCGACCGGGAGTGCGGGCGCTGGCCGACGCGGTGCCGGCGGCCGGATAGCCGGCGATGGTCGACACCGTCAGCTATCGCCCGAAGGCGGGTGAGATCCCGACCCAGCCGGGCGTGTACCGGTTCAAGGACGATAAGGGCCGCGTGCTCTATGTCGGCAAGGCCAAGAACCTCCGCGCCAGGCTGAGCAACTACTTTGCTCCGCTCGCGAGCCTGCACGAGCGCACCAGGCGCATGGTGCTGAGCGCGTCGGCGGTGGAATGGACGGTAGTCGGCACCGAGTTTGAGGCCCTCCAGCTGGAGTTCACCTGGATCAAGGAGTTCAACCCGCCGTTCAACGTGCAGTTCCGCGACGACAAGTCGTACCCGTACCTGGCGATCAGCCTCGGCGAGACGGTTCCTCGTGTGCTCGTCACCCGCAACCGCTCGATCAAGGGCGCCCGGTATTTCGGCCCGTACACCAAGGTGTGGGCCATCCGCGAGACCGTCGACCTCATGCTCAAGGCGTTCCCGATGCGCAGCTGCTCTGACTCGACATACAAGCGGGCGGAGCAGACCGGCCGGCCGTGCCTCCTGGGCGACATCGGCAAGTGCGCCGCCCCCTGCGTGGGTCGCATCACCAAGGAGGAGCACAAGTCGATCGCACTCGACTTCGCCTCGTTCATGGCCGGAAACGACTCGAAGTACATCGGGGATGTCGCGCGCAAGATGAAGGCGGCGGCCGCGGAGCAGGACTACGAGTCGGCAGCGCGGTACCGTGACCAGCTCGCGGCGCTCGAGACCGCGCTCTCGAAGAGCACGATCGTGCTCGGCGACGACGTGGACGCCGACGTCTTCGGCATCGCGCACGACGAACTCGCGGCGGCCGTTCAGCAGTTCCGCGTGCGCGGAGGCCGCATCCGGGGCGTGCGCAGCTGGGTGGTGGACAAGGAACTCGACCTCGACCTCGCCGAGCTCGTGGAGACCGTCGTGCAGAACGCCTACGACGACGAGGTGCCGCCGCCCCGACTCGTGGTCGTGCCCGAGCTGCCCGAGGATGCGCCGGAGCTCGAGCTGTGGCTGGGCTCGGTGCGCGCCGACCGCGGCTCGACCGGCAAGGTCGTGTTGCGCGTCGCCCAACGGGGCGATCTCGCGGCCCTCGCCCAGACCGTCGGCACCAACGCGAAGAACGCCCTCATCCTCTACAAGACCCGGCGAAGCGGTGACTTCGTGGCCCGGTCGCAGGCCCTCGCGGACATCCAGGAGGCCCTCGGCATGCCGGATGCGCCCCTGCGCATGGAGTGCTACGACGTGTCGCACCTGAGCGGCACCAACATCGTCGCGTCGATGGTCGTGTTCGAAGACGGCCTGCCGCGCAAGGACCAGTACCGCCGGTTCAGCATCCCCAACTCCACCGACGACACCGAGTCGATCTACCAGACGCTCAGCCGGCGCCTCGCCTACCTGGGCGACGATGCCGCGATCGAGCCGGCGCCCGACCCCACGACCGAGCCGGTGACCGGCACCGACCTGAAGAAGTTCAGCTACCGCCCCAACCTGCTCATCGTGGATGGGGGACAGCCGCAGGTGGCCGCGGCGGCGCGCGCCCTCGCTGACGCCGGGGTGACCGGCATCACCCTGTGCGGCATCGCCAAGCGCCTCGAGGAGATCTGGCTCCCGGACTCCGACTACCCGGTGATCCTGCCAAGGAACAGCGACGCCCTGTTCCTGATCCAGCGGATCCGGGACGAGGCGCACCGCTTCGCCATCACCTACCAGCGGCAGCGGCGCAGCAAGGACGTCAACTCCCAGCTCGTGGAGATCCCGGGACTCGGGCCCGCCCGGGCGCGAGAGCTGCTCAGGCACTTCGGTTCGGTCACGCAGCTGCGTGCGGCCGATGTGTCGAGCATTGCCGAGGTCAAGGGCATCGGGCCGACCCTCGCCCAGTCCATCTTCGAGTCGTTGCGTGCCTAAAGCCCGGTTAAGCTTGATACCAGGCAACCTCCACACCAACTGAAGGCGTGACGCAGCAATGACCGAGGACACCTCGAGCCACGAAGTACTGATCATCACCGGCATGTCGGGCGCGGGCCGGTCCACGGTCGGAAACGCGCTCGAGGACCTGGGCTGGTACGTGGTCGACAACCTGCCGCCGCAGATGCTGAGGCCGCTCGTGGAGCTCGCCGGCCGGGCGGGCAGCACCCTGCCCAAGATCGCCGCGGTCGTCGACGTGCGGGGCGGCAAGCTCTTCTCCGACCTCGAGCAGGCGGTGGTGACCCTGCGCGAGAGCGCGAGCGTGCGGGTACTGTTCCTCGAGGCCACGGACGCGGCCCTCGTGCGGCGCTTCGAGCAGGTGCGCCGGCCGCATCCGTTGCAGGTTAATGGCACGCTGCTCGACGGCATCGGTGCCGAGCGGCAGCGGATGCTGTCGATGCGCGAGTCGAGCGACATGATCATCGACACGTCGGACCTCAACATCCACCAGCTCGCGACGACGATCTCCGAGACCTTCGCGACCGCGCAGACCCCCGGGCTGCACCTCACAATGCTCAGTTTCGGATTCAAGTACGGACTGCCGGCCGATGCTGACCTGGTGGCGGACATGCGGTTCCTGCCCAACCCGTTCTGGGTGCCTGAGCTGCGCGGGCTGACCGGCCTCGACACCGAGGTGAGCAACTATGTTCTCTCCCAGGAGGGCGCGGACGAATTCGTTGACAGCTACGCGCACGCCCTCGAGCCCGTCTTCGCCGGGTATCAACGCGAGAACAAGAGACACGCTACGATCGCCATTGGATGTACGGGCGGAAAGCACCGATCGGTTGCGGTCGTCGAGAAGCTGGCCGGCATCCTTCGTCGCCAGCCGGGCGTCGCGGTAAGCATCAAACACCGCGATCTCGGTCGGGAGTAGTGTCTCGAGTCAGAACCACGCTCGTGCTCTGACTCGTTCTCCGTTGGCACACCACACTGCACGATTCACAGGAAAGTAAGGACACGGATTGGCTCTCACCGCCGACGTCAAGGACGAACTCGCTCGCATCGACGTGAGCAAGACGACAGTGCGAGCGGCGGAGCTTGCGACCATCCTCCGCTTCTCCGGCGGGCTTCACCTCATCTCCGGCCGCATCGCGGTCGAGTCCGAGCTCGACACCGCGCAACTCGCCCGCCGGGTGCGCAAAGACCTCGCGGAGCTCTACGGCGTGAAGAGCGAGATCTCCGTGATCTCCGCCTCCGGCCTGCGCCGCACCAGCCACTACCTCGTGCGGGTGCTCGACGGCGGCGAGACCCTCGCCCGCCAGACCGGACTCCTGGATGCGCGGCGCCGGCCCATCCGCGGCCTGCCCAACAAGCTCACCACCGGCAGCCGCGAGGAGCTCGCCGCCGTCTGGCGCGGCGCCTTCCTCGCCCACGGTTCGCTCACCGATCCCGGCCGTTCGGCCGCGCTCGAGATCACCTGCCCCGGCAACGAGTCGGCAATGGCCCTCGTCGGGGCGGCCGGGCGGCTGAAGATCTCAGCGAAGGCCCGCGAGGTGCGCGGCGTGCACCGCGTCGTGATCCGCGACGGCGAGGCGATCAGCGCGATGCTCGTGCACATGGGAGCCCACTCCACCGTTCTCAACTGGGAAGAGCTGCGCCAGCGCCGCGAGGTGCGCGCCACCGCCAACCGGCTCGTCAACTTCGACGACGCGAACCTGCGCCGCTCGGCACAGGCGGCCGTTGCGGCCTGCGCCCGGGTGGAGCGCGCTCTCGAGATCCTCGACGGCCACGTTCCGGAGCACCTGCGCTACGCGGGGGAGTTGCGCCTGCGTTTCCGCGACTCGAGTCTCGACGAACTCGGCCACCACGCCGACCCGCCGATGACCAAGGATGCGGTGGCCGGGCGCATCCGTCGCCTGCTCGCGATGGCGGACAAGCGGGCCGTGGATCTCGGAATACCGGGCACCGACGCGAATCTGCCGCCGGACTACGAGGATGCCTGAGCCGATCGCGCGACGCTGGGAAGCATCTGGGAACCAGCCGAGTTGACGCTAGTAGACTGAAAATGTCACCCGGTTGCCGCGCCATCTGGTGCCCCGGGTTGGAGACAAGGAGATCGGAAAATGGCTGATTACACGCTGCCCGAACTGGGTTACGACTATGGCGCCCTCGCGCCGAGCATCAGTGGAGCCATCATGGAGCTTCACCACTCAAAGCATCACCAGGCCTACGTCACCGGGGCCAACACCGCCCTCGCCCAGCTCGCCGAGGCACGCGACAAGGACGACCTCACCTACGTGAACAAGCTCCAGAAGGACCTCGCGTTCAACCTCGGCGGTCACGTCAACCACTCCATCTTCTGGACGAACCTCTCCCCGGACGGCGGCGACAAGCCCACCGGCGAACTCGCATCCGCCCTCGACGACAACTTCGGTTCGTTCGACAAGTTCACGGCCCACTTCACCGCCGCCGCGCTCGGCGTGCAGGGCTCCGGATGGGCCGCCCTCGTCTGGGACTCGATCGGGCAGAAGCTCATCGTGCAGCAGTTCTTCGACCAGCAGTCGAACTTCGCCGCCGGCACCGTGCCGGTGCTGCTCCTCGACGTCTGGGAGCACGCGTACTACCTCGACTACAAGAACGTGCGCGCCGACTACGTCAAGGCCTTCTGGAACATCGCCAACTGGGCGAACGTGCAGCAGCGCTTCGAAGTTGCCCGCGAAAAGACGAACGGCCTGCTGGTACTGTCATAGCGCCAGCGTAAAAGCATCGGTTGTGGCCGGGGCGACGCCCCGGCCACACCCCTGCACCAGCTTCACCACCCCCCGAAAAAGTCGCGCCGATGGGCGCCTCAGCAACAGGAGTTCTCTTGACCGTGAAGATCGGTATCAATGGCTTCGGCCGCATTGGTCGCAACTACCTCCGCGCGGCTATCGCGCAGGGCGCCGACCTCGAGGTCGTCGCCGTCAACGACCTCACCGACCCCAAGTCGCTCGCGCACCTGCTCAAGTACGACTCCGTTGCCGGCCGTCTGGCCGAAGACGTCTCCGTCGACGGCGACTACATCGTCGTGGGTGGCAAGCGCATCAAGGTGCTCGCCGAGCGCGACCCCGCCAACCTCGGCTGGGGCGACTTGGGCGTTGACATCGTGATCGAGTCGACCGGACGCTTCACCCACGCCACGGATGCCATCAAGCACATCGAGGCCGGCGCCAAGAAGGTCATCATCTCCGCCCCGGCGACGGAAGACGACGGAACCTTCGTCATGGGCGTCAACGAGCACCTCTACGACCCGGCCACGCAGCACATCCTCTCCAACGCGTCCTGCACCACGAACTGCCTCGCGCCGCTGGCCAAGGTGTTCCTGGAGGCGTTCGGCATCGAGCGCGGCCTCATGACCACGGTTCACGCCTACACGGCCGACCAGAACCTGCAGGACGGACCGCACAGCGACCTGCGTCGCGCGCGCGCCGCTGCGATCAACATCATTCCCACCTCGACGGGCGCCGCCAAGGCTCTCGGCCTCGTGGTTCCGGAGCTCGTCGGCAAGCTCGACGGTTACGCGCTCCGCGTGCCAGTGCCCACCGGTTCGATCACCGATCTCACGGTCGAGGCCGGCCGTCCGGTCACCGTCGCCGAGGTCAACGCGGCCTACAAGGCAGCGGCGGAGAGCGGCGCGCTCAAGGGCTTCCTCAGCTACACCGAGGACCCGATCGTCTCGAGCGACATCCAGGGCGACCCGCACTCCTGCATCTTCGACGCCGGACTCACCAAGGTGATCGGCAGCCAGGTGAAGATCGCCGGGTGGTACGACAACGAGTGGGGCTACTCCAACCGCCTCGTCGACTTCACCGAGTACGTGGCCGAGCGCCTCTAAACGGCGCCGCAACCGGGTTCAGAAACAATGCCGCTTCGCACAATCGAGAGTCTCGGTTCGCTCGCGGGCAAGAAGGTCATCGTTCGCTGCGATCTGAACGTCCCCCTCGGGGACGGTCAGATCACAGATGACGGTCGCATTCGCGCCTCGCTGCCCACCATCAATGCGCTGGTCAACGGCGGCGCTCGCGTCGTCGTGATCTCCCACCTCGGCCGCCCGGACGGCGCACCGGAAGCGAAGTACAGCCTCGCTCCCGTGGCGCAACGCCTGTGCGAGCTGCTGGGCAAGGAGGTCACCTTCGCGACCGACACCGTGGGGGATGCCGCCCGCGAGGCGGTCGACGGACTCGCCGACGGCGGAGTGGTTCTGCTCGAGAACCTGCGTTTCAACCCGGGGGAGACCGCGAAGAACGAGGCGGAGCGTACGGCGTTCGCCGCGCAGCTCGCCGCGTTCGGAGACGCGTTCGTCTCCGACGGCTTCGGCGTCGTGCACCGCAAGCAGGCGAGTGTCTACGAGCTGGCGAAGCTCCTGCCGAGTGCGGCCGGCGGCCTCATCGCGACCGAGCTCGACATGCTCGACCGGCTCACGGAGTCGCCGAAGAAGCCGTACACAGTGATTCTCGGCGGGTCGAAGGTGTCGGACAAGCTCGGCGTGATCGCGCACCTGCTTCCGCGGGTGGATTCCCTGCTCATCGGCGGCGGGATGCTCTTCACCTTCCTCGCGGCCCAGGGCCACAAGGTCGGTTCGAGCCTGCTCGAGGCCGACCAGCTCGACACGGTGCGCGGCTACCTCGACAAGGCGAAGGAGCTCGGTGTCGACATCGTGCTGCCCACCGATGTCGTCGTCGCCTCGAAGTTCTCGGCCGACGCCGAACACGAGGTGCGTCCGGCGGACTCGATCGAGGACAGCCCGTGGGGTGCATCCGGTCTCGGACTCGACATCGGGCCGGACACGGCCGCACGATTCGCCGAGGTGATCCGGGCATCCGAGACGGTGTTCTGGAACGGGCCGATGGGCGTCTTCGAGCTTGCGCCGTTCGCGGCCGGCACGAAGACGGTCGCCGCGGCCCTCACCGAGGTCGCCGGACTCTCGGTTGTCGGGGGCGGAGACTCCGCAGCCGCGGTTCGCGCCCTCGGATTCCGCGACGAGCAATTTGGGCACATTTCGACCGGCGGGGGTGCCAGCCTCGAATTCCTCGAGGGCAAGAGCCTGCCGGGCCTCGAGGTTTTGGGATGGCAAGCATGACCGGCACGACTCGTACCCCGCTGATTGCGGGCAACTGGAAGATGAACCTCGATCACCTGCAGGCGATCGCGTTCGTGCAGAAGCTCGCCTGGAGCCTCAAGGATGCCCGGCACGACTTCGACGCCGTCGAGGTTGCCGTGTTCCCGCCGTTCACGGATCTGCGGTCGGTGCAGACGCTCATCTCGGCAGACAAGCTTCCGCTGAAGTTCGGCGGCCAGGACCTGTCGGCCTACGATTCGGGCGCATACACCGGCGAGATCTCCGGCGCGTTCCTCGCCGCGCTCGACTGCCAGTACGTGATCGTCGGCCACTCGGAGCGGCGAACGCTGCACAACGAGGGCGACGACGAGGTGGCCGCCAAGGTCGCAGCCGCGATCAAGCACGGCCTCGTGCCTGTGCTGTGCGTCGGCGAGACGGCGGAGGATCTCGAGAAGCACGGCCCGAGCGCGGTGCCCGTCGCCCAGCTCAAGGCGGCGCTGGCCGGAATCAAGGACGGCGCGGACATCGTGGTCGCCTACGAGCCGGTCTGGGCGATCGGCTCCGGCCAGGCGGCGACCCCCGAGCAGGCCGAACAGGTGGCCGCGCAGCTTCGGGCGGTTCTCGTGGAGCTCATCGGGCAGGAGTCCGCCGCGGCGACGCGGATCCTCTACGGCGGTTCGGTGAAGGCGGCGAACATCGCCGGGTTCATGCGTCAGGCCAACGTGGACGGCGCACTGGTCGGCGGCGCGAGCCTCGACCTCACGGAGTTCTCGAGCATCGCGCAATTCCAGAAGCACGTCGGCACCTAGTCGCTCGGCGTCCCATTCGGGGCCCACCCCTTTGCGCCAAGGCAAGTTATACTAAACAGCGGCCAGATGCACCCGACACTGGCGCGCCCCAGAAAGGCTCTTCGTGGATATTCTTCAGGTCATCCTGCAGGTAGTGCTCGGTATCACCAGTCTCCTGCTGACTCTGCTCATCCTCCTTCACCGGGGGCGTGGCGGCGGTCTCTCCGACATGTTCGGCGGGGGTGTGACGAGCAATCTCGGAGCGTCAGGTGTTGCGGAGCGTAACCTCAACCGCATCACCGTGATTCTTGGGCTGGTGTGGGTCTCATCCATCATCGTGCTCGGGCTCATCACGAAATTCGAAGGGGCTTAGGACTCGACATGGCTTCAGGTGGTAGCGCTATCCGTGGTTCCCGCGTCGGTGCGGGACCCATGGGAGAACAGGATCGCGGTTTTCACGCCGAGCGTCTCCAGGTGTTCTACTGGTGCGTCAACGGCCACGAGCAGCGCCCGTACTTTCTTGCCTCGATCGAGCCGGAAGAGATTCCGGTCACCCTCGACTGCCCCAACTGCGGGCTGCCGTCCGGGCGCGACAAGGACAATCCCCCCTCGGTGACGAAGCTCGAGCCGTACAAGACGCACCTCGCATACGTGAAGGAGCGACGCACGGAAGAAGAGGCGGCCAACCTCCTCGACGAGGCGCTCAAGCAGCTTCGTACGCGTCGCTCGCGGCTCACGCCGCAGTAGCGCGTCTCTTCCCGCTCGCGGCGGGGGTAACGACTTCCGCCCGTTCCGGTTCGGTCCCGGTCCGAAAACGCAGGAGATCTGTTCCGAACGCGCCCGCAAGGAGCTGATTGGGGGCGGTCGGCTTCGAATCTCCTGCGTTTTCGGCGAGAGAGGGGCACTGCTGCGGCCCAGTGGCCGCGCGAACGTCCTCTGCGCTGGCCTCGGCAATGTCCGCGCCGCCAGCCACCACGCCCGGATCCATGGCTGCACGCCCCGGCATCGGCGGCAGGTCACTCATCGACCGCGCACACGACGGGCGTCGAAAGGGCGCGCTAGTACTCGACGGCGATGAGGTCCGTCGGCACCTCGGCGGCGGCATCCCGGTCCACGAAGAACACGGTCCTCAGGCGCCCCTCGACGCCCGCTGCCGGCACCTCGAGTGTGCTCGCGCCCGCGAGGGCGAGCCCCAGAGCCGATGCCTTGTCCGACCCGGCCAGGGCCAGCCAGACCCGATCGGAGCTGTTGATCACCGGCAGGGTGAAGCTCAAGCGCTCCGGCGGCGGCTTCGGCGAATTGCGCACCGCGACGACGGTCGCGTCGGTGACCGCAACGGCGGAGCGTTCCGGGAAGAGCGAGGCCACGTGGCCATCTGGCCCGACTCCCAGGAACGTCACATCGAACCGGGGGAGCTCGGAGCCCTCCGGCGCCGCAGCGGCCAGTTCAGCCGCGTAGAGCGCAGCGGCCGCGTCGAGGCCTATGCCGTCATCCGATGCTGGGAGCCAGTGGATGTTCTCTGGCCGCAGGTTCACGTGGTCGAGCAGCGCGGCGCGCGACTGGGTGTCGTTGCGTTCGGCGTCTCCGCGGGGGAGCCAGCGTTCGTCGCCCCACCAGATGACGACACGGGACCAGTCGATGCTGTCCCTGGCCGGCGATGCGTTGATCGCCGACAGCACGGCGGCGCCGACGGTGCCGCCAGTGAGCACGATGTGCACCTCGTCCTGCTGGTCGAGCAGGTCCACGATCTTGGTGATGAACCGGGCGGCGAGGGAGCCCGCGAGCGCGTCCCTATCCTGATGAATGAGAACCCTGCGGGCGTTAGTCAATTCGAGGTGTCCCTTGCTGTCGTCGGTATCGACATCGCTGGTGCCTTGCGAGATGGTTCGTGCAGTTGGCCGAGACCGCTCTGGATGACCTCGCCGAACAGGTCGTCGGGGTCGAGCCTACGCAATTCCTCGGCCAGGCAGTCACGCAGGCTTCGGCGCGGCAGGGAGATGTCGTGCGGGGGCTGCTTGGGCTGCAGCAGTCGCGCGATTCCGCCGCCCGTGCGCTCGAGTTCGATCACGCCGGACTCGCGGTGAAGTCGCACGCCCTGGATTCCGCTCGAACCGTGCGCCGGGGTCACGAGTTCGTGCTTGGCCGGCACGTCGAGCTGCAGCTGGAGCCAGGCCGCGAGAAGCGACGTGGACGGCGAGTCGGCTGAGCCGTGTACCTCGACGCCGGTGATCGGCTCGTACGGCGGCTGGTCGAGCACGGCGGCGAGCTGGGCGCGCCACAGGGTAAGCCTCGTCCAGGCGAAGTCGGTGTCCCCGGGCGTGTAGCAGGTGGACAGGTGAGCCAGGAAGCCTCGAGGATCCGCCTGGGCTGCGGCATCCGTGATCCTGCGCTGGGCGATGCGTCCGATCGGGGACTGGGAGACGACGTCTGGTGCGTCGCCAGGCCACCAGGCGACGACGGGCGCGTCCGGAAGAAGCAGACCGGTGACGAGGCCCTCCTCGTCCCTGGCCGTGTCCCCGTAGGCCCTGAGCACGATGACCTCGCTCGCGCCGGCGTCGCCGCCCACGCGAATCTGCGCATCGAGACGGGAGGTGTCGTCCGTGTCCGGCTTGTCAGAGCCGGACGAGATCACGATGACGCGCATCGGATGCTCGCGAGAGGCATCATTCGCCGCCTCGATCGCCTCTTCCTCGTGACCGAGACGGGTGGAGATCACCAGGGTGAGAACCCGCCCGAGGGCCACGGCGCCACCCTCCTCGCGGATCTTGACGAGGGTCTTCGAGATCTTGCTGGTGGTGGTGTCTGGCAGATCGACAATCATGGGCGTCTCCACACTCTGCCGTCGCGGGCAAGTAGTTCATCGGCTGAGCTCGGACCCCAGGTGCCCGGCTTGTACTGCTCGGGCTGGCCCTGGCCGGCCCAGTACTCTTCGATCGGGTCGAGGATCTTCCAGCTCAGCTCCACCTCTTCGTGCCGGGGAAAGAGCGGCGGGTCGCCGAGGAGCACGTCGAGGATGAGGCGCTCGTACGCCTCGGGGCTCGCCTCGGTGAAGGCGTGCCCGTATCCGAAGTCCATGGTCACGTCGCGCACCTGCATGCCGGCGCCGGGAACCTTCGAGCCGAAGCGGATGGTGACACCCTCGTCGGGCTGCACGCGGATCACCAGGGCGTTCTGGCCGAGAGCCGAGGTCTGGCTGTCGGCGAAGAGGTACTGCGGTGCGCGCTTGAACACGACCGCGATCTCGGTGACCCGTCGCCCCAGCCGCTTGCCGGCCCGGAGATAGAACGGCACGCCGGCCCACCGACGCGTGCCGATGTCGAGGCGGATTGCCGCGAACGTCTCGGTGAGCGACTCGGGGTTCATGCCGTCCTCGTCGAGGAAGCCGACGACCTTCTCGCCGCCCTGCCATCCGCTCGCGTACTGGCCCCGTGCGGTGGAGTGCGAGAGGTCCTTCGGCAGCTTGATCGCCGAGAGCACCTTCTCCTTCTCGGCGCGGAGGTCTTTCGCGTCGAACGACACCGGCTCCTCCATCGCCGTGAGGGCGAGAAGCTGAAGGAGGTGGTTCTGGATCACGTCGCGTGCCGCACCGATGCCGTCGTAGTACCCGGCTCGCCCGCCGACGCCGATGTCCTCGGCCATCGTGATCTGCACGTGGTCGACGTAGTTCGCGTTCCAGATTGGCTCGTAGAGGTTGTTCGCGAACCGGAGGGCCAGGATGTTCTGAACCGTCTCCTTGCCGAGATAGTGATCGATGCGGAAGACGCTGTCGGGCGGGAAGACCGATTCGACGACGTTGTTCAGCTCGCGTGCCGTCTTCAGGTCGCTGCCGAACGGCTTCTCGATGACCACCCGGCGCCAGGCGCCATCCACCTCGTCCGCCAGCCCGGAGCGGCGCAGCTGCTCGGTGACCTGCGGGAACGACTTCGGCGGAATCGACAGGTAGAACGCATGGTTGCCCATGGTGCCGCGCGAGCGGTCGAGTTCGGCGAGGGTCGACTTGAGTTCGGCGAACGCATTGTCGTCATCGAATTCACCCTGCACGAAGCGGATACCCTCGGCGAGCTGCTTCCAGACATCCTCATCGAACGGCGTGCGCGCGTACTGCGCGACCGCGTCGTGCACGACCTGCGCGAAGTCCTGGTCGACCCAGTCGCGACGGGCGAACCCGACGAGGCCGAAGCCGGGCGGCAGGAGGCCGCGGTTGGCGAGGTCGTAGACCGCGGGCATGAGCTTCTTGCGCGCGAGGTCGCCGGTCACACCGAAGATGATGAGGGCGCTCGGCCCGGCGATTCGGTTGAGTCGTCGGTCGGAGGGCAACCGCAGCGGGTTGAACTCCGGGGTTATTTCCACCGGGGACATTCGGCTCCTTGGCTTTCTAGCGGGCCGCGCTGAAGAGCGTGGCCTGGTTGTGAGCCGGGTCGGTCAGGTTGAGGGTGATGACGGGTCGACCGTGTTCGGCGAGCACGCTCGCGTCACCGGCAGCCTGGGCCTTGATGAGGTATCCGAACGAGAAGGGACTCTCCGGGATGTCCAGGTCGGCAGGCGCATCCGCCGTGATCTGAAGGAACACACCGACGGCCGGTCCACCCTTGTGGAACTGGCCGGTGGAGTGGAGGAAGCGCGGACCCCAGCCGAAGGTTACCGGGCGCCCGCTCTTCGCCGCGAGCAGGTCGCGGAGCTTGGCGAGCTCGTAGTTCGCGTGACGGTCGACATAGGCCTGCACGGCGATGTAGCCGTCCGGGCCGACCTGGGCGAGGAGGGCGTCGACCGCTCCTTCGATGGTGGAAACGCCGGCGAGCACGGACTCCGGCCCGCTCACCTCGATGCCGTCAGCCACGAACACCGGCGGAACCGGCTCCGGGCGGGCGTCGAGAAGGGCGCGCGTGGCGATCTTCGCCGATTCGACGTCCGGCTGGTCGAACGGGTCGATCCCGAGCAGGCGACCGGCCACGACCGTGGCGTATTCCCAGACGAGCATCTGCGCGCCGAGGGTGCCGCTGATCTCGATCTCGCCCTCGATCACGTCTTCGGTGGCCTGGGCGCTCTCCACGAGGCGCACGATCTGCACGTCGTCGAGGTTCTCGGTGAGCTCGGGGGACTTCAGGTCGAGCACGACGGGCAGGATGCCCTTGCCGAGCTTGCCGGTCGACTCGGCGATCAGCTGTTCGACCCAGTCGCCGAATCCGACGATGTATGTACCGTCCGAGACTATGCCGAGCTTGTTCTTGAGCGGGCGGGTTCCGGCGATCGCCGCGCCAAGGATCAGGCCCGGGTTGTCCGTGCGGTCGACCATGAGCTGGCCGGTCACTGCGGAGGCCTCGTCGAGGAGGGCGCGGATGTCGACCCCGGCGAGGCCGGACGGAACGAGTCCGAAGGCGGTGAGCGCCGAATAGCGGCCGCCCACGTTGGGGTCGGCGTTGAAGACGCGGTAGCCGGCGGCTCGAGCGTCCACGTCGAGCGGGGACCCCGGGTCGGTCACGACCACGATTCGCTCGAGCGGGTCGACGCCGATGTTGTGGAACGCCTGCTCGTACGCCTTGCGCTGGCTCGCCGTTTCGAGGGTCGAGCCCGACTTGGAGGAGATGACGACGACGGTGGTGTCCAGGCGGTCGTTCAGGGCAGCGAGCACCTGGCCGGGATCGGTCGAGTCGAGAACGGTGAGCTCGACGCCGGCCGTGCGGGTGATGACCTCCGGAGCGAGCGAGGAGCCGCCCATGCCGCCGAGGACGACGTGGTTGACTCCCTCGGCGTGCAGGCGGTCGCGCAGGGCGATGATGTCGTCGATGAGGGGTTCGGAAATAACAACGGCCTCGGTCCAGCCGAGACGCTTCGCGGCCTCCTCTTCGGCATCCGGTCCCCACAGCGACGGGTCCTGGCCGGCGATCCGTGACGCGACGAGGTCGCTCACGAGCTGCGGCACGATGCGGTCGACCGCCTCGGCTGCCGCTCCGCTCACCGTGATGTCGAAGCTCATTCCGTGGCTCCGGTCTTCGCGGACTCGAGTGCGGCGGCGACGGTGTCGAGAAGCTCGTTCCAGGACACGATGAACTTCTCCACGCCCTCCTTCTCGAGCAGCTCGGTCACCTCGACGTAGGAGACGCCCTGGGCGTCGAGCGCGTCGAGAACGGCGTTCGCATCGTCATAGTGGTTGGTGACCTGGTCGCCGGCGATCACGCCGTGGTCGAAGGTGGCCTCGAGCGTCTTCTCCGGCATGGTGTTGACGACATCGTTCACCGTGAGCTCTGTCACGTAGAGGGTGTCGGGGAGCGTGGGGTCCTTGACACCCGTCGACGCCCACAGCGGCCTCTGACGGTTGGCGCCGGCCTCGAGAAGCACGGCCGCGCGCTCGCTCTCGAAGGCCTGCTCGAACACCTGGTAGGCGAGGCGCGCGTTGGCGATGCCGGCCTTGCTCTTGAGCGCGAGCGCCTCGGGGGTGCCGATCGCTTCGAGGCGCTTGTCGATCTCGGTGTCGACGCGGGAGACGAAGAACGAGGCGACCGAGCGGATGGTCGAGAGGTCGATGCCGGCGGCCTTCGCCTTCTCGAGTCCGGTCAGGTAGGCGTTGATGACCTCGCGGTGACGCTCGAGGCTGAAGATGAGCGTCACGTTCACGCTGATGCCGGCGCCGATCGTCTCGGCGATGGCCTCGAGTCCCGCGATGGTCGCCGGGATCTTGATCATGGCGTTCGGGCGGTTCACCTTTGCCCACAGTTCCTTGGCCTCTGCGATCGTGCCAGCGGCGTCGTGCGCCAGTCCGGGTTCGACCTCGATGGAGACGCGGCCGTCCTTGCCGCCGCTGGCGTCATAGACGGGACGGAAGATGTCGCTCGCGTTCGCGACGTCGTCCGTGGTGATTTCGAAGACCGCCTCGGTGACCGTCTTTCCGGCGGCGGCGAGTTCGGCCACCTGGGCGTCGTACGCCTCGCCCTTGGCGAGGGCCGTCGCGAAGATGGTCGGGTTGGTGGTGACGCCGACCACATTGCGCTCGGCGATGAGGCGGGCGAGGCCGCCGGAGTTGATTCGTTCGCGGGACAGGTCGTCGAGCCAGATGCTGACGCCGGCTGCTGACAGTGCCGCGGTGGGGGTGTTCTCAGTCATTGCGATGTTTCTTTCTGTTGAAAACGCTATGGGTGACAAACGCTTGCGAAACGGCCGACGTTCAGACGGCGGACAGTGATTCCTTTGCGGCGGAGATCGCGTGCTCGGTGGTGATGCCGAACTCGCGGAACAGCGTCTTGTAGTCGGCGGATGCGCCGAAGTGCTCGATCGACACGCTGCGACCGGCGTCGCCGACGTAGGAACGCCAGGTGAGGTCGATTCCTGCCTCGATCGAGACGCGGGCCTTCACGGCCTTCGGCAGCACGGACTCCCGGTACTCTGCGCTCTGCTCCTCGAACCATTCGAGGCTCGGAGCGGACACGACGCGGGCGTTGATGCCGTCGGCCTTGAGCTGTTCGCGGGCGTCGACCGCGATCTGGAGCTCGGAACCGGTGGCGATGAAGATCACGTCCGGGGTGCCGTTCGGCGCCTCAGCGAGCACGTAGGCCCCCTTCGCAACGTGTCGCGCGGCAGCGAAGGTGTCGCCGCTCGCGACGTCGTCACCCCGCTCGAACACCGGGATGTTCTGGCGGGTGAGCGCGATTCCGGCCGGACCGTTGCGACGCTCCAGAATCGTCTTCCAGGCCCAGGCGACCTCGTTGGCGTCGCCGGGGCGCACGACATCCAGTCCGGGGATGGCGCGCAGTGTGGCGAGCTGCTCAACCGGCTGGTGGGTGGGTCCGTCTTCGCCGAGCGCGACCGAGTCGTGCGTCCAGACGAAGATGGACGGCGCCTTCATGAGGGCGGCGAGTCGAACGGCCGGACGCATGTAGTCGCTGAAGATGAGGAAGGTGCCGCCGAACGGGCGCGTGTTGCCGTGCAGCACGATCCCGTTGAGGATGGCGCCCATCGCGTGCTCGCGGATGCCGAAGTGCAGCACGCGGCCGTATGGATTGCCGGTCCACTCGTGGGTCGACCGCTCGGCCGGGATGAAGGAGGGGGCGCCCTCGATCGTGGTGTTGTTCGACTCGGCGAGGTCCGCCGATCCACCCCACAGCTCGGGGATCACCGGTCCGAGGGCGGCCAGCACCTTGCCGGACGCGGCGCGGGTCGAGAGCTCCTTACCGGCCTCGAACACCGGGAGCGCCTCTTCGACACCCTCTGGCAGGTCGCCGGAGAGGATACGGTCGAGCAGCACCTTGCGGTCGGGGTTGGCGGCGGCCCACACGTCGAGCTGCGTGTTCCACTCGGCGTGCGCGGCCTGGCCGCGCTCCACGGCCTTGCGGGTGTGCTCGATGACGGCCGGGTCCACCTCGAAGTTCTGCTCCGGGTCGAAACCAAGAACCTCCTTGACGGCCCGCACCTCGTCGGCACCGAGCGCCGATCCGTGGATCTTGCCCGAGTTCTGCTTCTTCGGGCTCGGCCATCCGATGATGGTCTTGAGGATGATCAGCGACGGCTTGCTCGTCTCGGCCTTCGCGGCCTCGATCGCGTCGTTGAGGGCGGCGACATCCTCGATGTACCGGCCGGTCTTCTTCCAGTCGACGACCTGGACGTGCCAGTGGTACGCCTCGTAGCGCGCCTTCACGTCCTCGGTGAACGCGATGTTGGTGTCGTCCTCGATCGAGATCTGGTTGCTGTCATAAAACGCAATGAGGTTGCCGAGCTCCTGGTGGCCGGCGAGCGACGAGGCCTCGCTCGTCACGCCCTCCTGCATGTCGCCGTCGCCGGCGATCGTGTAGATGAAGTGGTCGAATGGGCTGGTGCCGGCTGCGGCGTCCGGGTCGAAGAGGCCGCGCTCGTAGCGGGCGGCGTATGCGAACCCGACGGCGGAGGAGAGACCCTGGCCGAGCGGGCCGGTCGTGATCTCGACCCCGTCCGTGTGGCCGTACTCGGGGTGACCCGGAGTCTTCGAACCCCAGGTGCGCAGCGCCTTGAGGTCGTCGAGCTCGAGGCCGTAGCCGCCGAAGTAGAGCTGGATGTACTGGGTGAGCGAGGAGTGCCCAACCGAGAGGATGAACCGGTCGCGGCCAATCCACGTGCTGTCACTGGGGTCGCGGCGCATGACCTTCTGGAAGAGGAGGTACGCGGCGGGTGCGAGGCTCATCGCGGTTCCCGGATGGCCGTTCCCCACCTTCTCCACGGCATCCACGGCGAGCACGCGAGCCGTGTCCACTGCCTTGTTGTCGATGGGATCCCATTGGAAAACTGCCACGAGATTGATGACCCTTCTGTCGCCGCGGACAACTCGGCTGAGCCGTGCCGCTGTTGAGGTTACGCGCTCGCCTGACGTCATCGGCACTGCCGCGGGCACACCAGTTAGCAGCGAACGAGCGGCGGGGGACTGGTTGTGTGGCCTGCAGCTGGCAAGCACATCCAAGTATAAGAGAAACAGCGGCTGGCCCCGCGTATTCCCGTTCGGCCGGGCGATCACGCAGCCGACAACCGCCTAGAATCGGTGGCGAGCAATACCAGTCGTTAGAGGAGCAATGAACGTAGCGGTCGACACCCAGCTACCCGTGCAGCGCATCGGGTTCGCGCGCAAGTCGAAGGCCTACTTCGCTCTCACCAAGCCGCGGGTGATCGAGCTGCTGCTCGTGACGACCGCGCCGGTGATGATTCTCGCGCAGGGCGGCATCCCCAACCTGTGGCTGGTGCTCTGGACTCTGGTCGGCGGATCGCTGAGCGCCGGCTCGGCCGGCGCCTTCAACTGCTACATCGACCGCGACATCGACCGGGTGATGAAGCGCACGAGCACGCGTCCCCTCGTCACGGGGGAGCTCACGGATCGTGAGGCCCTGGTCTTCGCCTGGGTGCTCGGCGTGGCCTCCATCGTGTGGCTGGCCCTGCTGGTGAACCTTCTCGCCGCCGCGCTCTCCCTCGCGGCCATCCTCTTCTATGTGCTCGTGTACACGCTCGTGCTCAAACGGCGCACCCCGCAGAACATCGTGTGGGGCGGGGCGGCCGGCTGCATGCCGGTGCTCATCGGATGGGCGGCGGTCACCGGGTCCCTCAGCTGGACTCCCGTAATCCTCTTCGGCATCGTCTTCCTGTGGACGCCTCCGCACTACTGGCCGCTCTCCATGCGGTACCGCGCCGACTACGCGTCGGTCAACGTGCCGATGCTCGCCGTCGTCCGCGGGCGCACCGTGGTGGGGCTGCAGGTCGTGTTGTACGCCTGGGCGACCGTCGCGTGCTCTCTGCTGCTCATCCCGGTCGCGCCGATGGGAATCCTGTACTCGGTCGTGGCGGTGCTGGCCGGCGGATGGTTCGTCTTCGAGGCGCACCGGCTCTACTCGATGGCGATCCGTCACGACGAGGTCAAGCCGATGCGCGTGTTCCACAGTTCCATCAGCTACCTCACGCTGCTGTTCGTCGCGATCGGCATCGACCCGCTGCTGCACTTCTAGGCCGGCCCTCTCCCCGTCCTTCTCGTCGCGGTCCTTGCCGTCGCGGAGGGGCAAACGGGGTCGTGGCGGGAGGCGCGTCTCCCTCCGCGAGGCAGTATTCCGGTCGCGGCGGGCCGTAACTCCCGCCACGGCGGCAGACGGGCTCGCCGGGCGGGTCAGCGCTGCAGTTCGCGGTCCTGCGCTGCCGACGCCTCGGGGGCCGGTGACCCGTCGGCGGCGCGGAGGGTGAGCACCGCGGTGGTGATGCCGGCGACGAGAACGCAGGCGAGCACCATGTGGATGCCCACGAGCAGTTCTGGCAGGCCGAGGCGCGCCTGGCTCACGCCCACGATCACCTGCAGCGCCTCCACGGCGAGCAGGCCGATCGCCGCCGCCCGCAGCCGCCCGAGCCTCAAGACGATCGCGGACGCCAGGATCGCCATGGTGAGGGCGACGGTGAGGTAGGCGGGCCAGCTGTGCACGTGCTGGAGGATCTCGGGGTTGAGCCCGTTCCTCGGCGCGAGGTGCTTGTCGTCCGAGTTGTCCCCGGCGTGCGGGCCGGATCCCGTCGTGAGAACCCCGACCACGACGGTGATCGCCACGACGACGACAGTGAAGAACGTGAGACCGGTGAGCCAGCGCGGAACAGTGCGCGCCGGCGGCCGCTCGCCGAACCGGATGCGGTAGACGAACACCGTGGCGATGGCGACCAGGCTGATCGAGACGACGAAGTGCATTCCGACGACGTAGGGGTTCAGCCCGGTGAGCACCGAGATCCCGCCGATGATCGCCTGGGCGGGGATGCCGAGCCCAAGCGAGAGGGACAGCCAGAAGAGGTCGCGGCGTTCCCTCCGCATCCTGACCACCGACAGGAACGCGGCGATCGCCACGAGCACGAGCACGAAGGTGAGCATGCGGTTGGTGAACTCGATGATGCCGTGAATCCCGAGCTCCGGTGTGGTCACGAAGGAGTCGGCCGTGCACCGCGGCCAGGTCGGGCAGCCGAGACCGGAGGCGGTGAGTCGCACGGCGCCTCCGGTGCCCACCAGCACCACCTGGAAGAGAAGCGAGAGCCAACCCAGCACCCGCACGCGGCGATCGACCGATCCCGGCAGCCAGCGGCGCGCGGCGCGGGCGATCGGTGAGGCCTGCTGGGGGGGCGGCGATGCCTGATTCACGGGGTTACGGATCCTCTCGGGACGGTTGGTGCCTGGCGGGTCTCTGTGACCTCGCCGGGTATCCGCAACTTGCGGGACGCGTCCTGTAGAATTGAGTTGTTCGGGGCCGCGCCGACGAGCGTGCTCGGCAGTTCGGTAGACGAGGGCGATGGGGCCCATGCCCTCGGACCAGTTTAGGTATGTGCTGTATTAGATAAATGCAGTGTGAGCCCTTCACGCTCTCCTCACAGCTTGCATCAGCCGGATGCGGGACCGCGGGGAATGCGAAGCCCGCAAACCGGGTTGTGGAGGGTGGAGAGAGGTTACGACATGTCAGACATCCTGATCGATCGCCCGGAGCTCGAGAGCCTCGGCATCTACGAGTTCGGCTGGTCCGACTCCGATGTCGCTGGGGCGTCCGCCAAACGCGGAATCTCCCCGGAAGTGGTCGCGGACATTTCGGCGCTCAAGGGCGAGCCGGAGTGGATGCTCAAGAACCGTCTCAAGGCACTCGCGCTGTTCTACAAGAAGCCGATGCCCGCCTGGGGAGCAGACCTCTCCGGCATCGATTTCGACAACATCAAGTACTTCGTTCGCTCTACTGAGAAGCAGGCCCAGACCTGGGACGACCTTCCGGACGACATCAAGAACACCTACGAGAAGCTCGGCATCCCCGAGGCGGAGCGCCAGCGACTCGTCTCCGGCGTCGCCGCGCAGTATGAGTCCGAGGTCGTGTACCACACGATCAACAAGGACCTCGAGGAGCAGGGCGTGCTCTTCCTCGACACGGATACCGCGCTCAAGGAGTACCCGGAACTCTTCAAGGAGTACTTCGGCACCGTGATCCCGTCCGGCGACAACAAGTTCGCCGCGCTCAACACCTCGGTCTGGTCGGGCGGGTCGTTCGTCTACGTGCCGAAGGGCGTGCACGTGCAGATCCCGTTGCAGGCCTACTTCCGCATCAACACCGAGAACATGGGCCAGTTCGAGCGCACGCTCATCATCGCCGACGAGGGCTCATACGTTCACTACATCGAGGGCTGCACCGCACCGATCTACAAGTCGGATTCGCTGCACTCCGCGGTCGTCGAGATCATCGTGAAGAAGAACGCCCGAGTTCGGTACACGACCATCCAGAACTGGTCGAACAACGTCTACAACCTGGTGACGAAGCGTGCCATCGCCCATGAGGGCGCGACCATGGAGTGGATCGACGGCAACATCGGCTCCAAGGTCACCATGAAGTACCCCTCGATCTATCTTGTGGGCGAGCACGCCAAGGGTGAGACGCTCTCGGTCGCCTTCGCCGGCCCCGGCCAGCATCAGGATGCCGGAGCCAAGATGATCCACATGGCCCCGTACACGCAGTCGTCGATTGTCTCCAAGTCGATCGCCCGCGGCGGCGGGCGCACCGGCTACCGCGGCGAGGTGCGCATCGCCGAGGGTGCCCACCACTCGGCAAACACCGTGCGCTGCGACGCGCTGCTCGTCGACGCCATCTCTCGGTCGGACACCTACCCGACCACCGACGTTCGCGAGGACGACGTGCAGATGGGCCACGAGGCCACCGTCTCCCGCGTGAGCGCCGAACAGCTCTTCTACCTGCAGTCCCGTGGCCTGCCGGAAGACGAGGCGATGGCCATGATCGTGCGAGGATTCATCGAGCCCATCGCGCGGGAACTCCCGATGGAATACGCCCTGGAACTCAACAAGCTCATCGAAATGGGCATGGAAGGCAGCGTCGGATGACCCGCCTCGTCACCTCGGAAGGAACCATCGGCTAGATGTCTGCCGTAGCTACACCCACCATCTCCCCGGCAGAACCCGATCACTCGAGACTTGGCTCGAAGCAGCACAGCGATGGCGGCTGGGGTCTCGTTCCCGTTCAGGTGCGCTCAGCGCGCTTCAGCTCATTCGAGGTCGGCGACTTCGAGGCCGTCACCGGGCGCGAGCTCGAGTGGAAGCACACCCCGATTGCGAAGATCCAACCGCTGCTCGACGACGGACTCGACGGATCGGCCCTGCCGTACGCCACGGATGTCGTCTCCACCGGTGACGCCGGCGCCACTGTCGAGCTGATCGGCCGGGACGATGCCCGCATCGGCCGCGCCGGAAAGCCGGAGGAGCTAGCCTCCGCGAACGCGTGGAGCAGCTTCGAGGAGGCGCTCGCGGTCACCATCACGGGCGAAGAGCCGGTCGAGGTCACCGTCACACGTTCTGCGCTCGGCACATCGCCGCGTGCCGCGCACACGGTCATCGTCGCCGAGAAGCACAGCCGCGGCATGGTCGTGCTGCAGAACTCCGGCCAGGCGATGCTCAGCGAGAACGTGGAGATCGTTGTCGGCGACGGCGCGCAGCTCACGGTCGTGACCGTGCAGCAGTGGGACGACACCGCGGTTCATCTCGCGAGCCATTTCGCCCAGATCGGCCGTGACGCGCGGCTCCGGCACGTGGTCGTGTCGCTCGGCGGGGATGTCGTGCGCATCAACCCGTCGGCTCACCTCTCGAGCGAGGGCGCGGACGTCGAGCTCTTCGGCGTCTACTTCGCCGGCACCGGCCAGCACCTCGAACAGCAGGTCTTCGTCAACCACGACGCGCCGAACACCAAGTCCCGGGTGAGCTACAAGGGCGCCCTGCAGGGCAACGGAGCTCACACCGTGTGGGTGGGCGACGTGCTCATCCGCCCGTCGGCGGCCGGCACCGACAGCTACGAGCAGAACCGCAACCTCCTGCTCACCGACGGCACGCGGGCCGACTCCGTGCCGAACCTCGAGATCGAGACCGGCGACATCGCCGGCGCGGGCCACGCGAGCGCGTCCGGCCGTTTCGACGACGAGCAGCTCTTCTACCTGCAGGCCCGTGGCATCGAGGAGCACGAGGCGCGACGCCTGGTGGTGCGCGGCTTCCTCTCCGAAGTCGTGCAGAAGATCGGGTCAGCTGACCTGGAGGCACGCCTCCAGCAGGCGATCGAAGACGAATTGAAGGTGAGCGAGTAATGGCCGTTCGGATTTGCGCCGAAGACGAGATCGAACTCGGGTCGGCGGTGCGCGTCGTGATCGACGGCACGCCAATCGCGCTCGTGCGGGACTCCGCCGGGGCGATCCACGCCATCGGGGACACCTGCACGCACGGCGACATCTCGCTCGCCGAGGGGTTCGTCGAAGACGACACTCTCGAGTGCTGGGCGCACGGCTCCAAGTTCTCCCTGATCACCGGCAAGCCGATCACCCTCCCGGCCTACGAGCCGGTGCCGGTATTCGCCGTCTCCATCGTCGACGGCGACGTCTTCATCGACCCGACGCCCGTCGCCAGCGCCTGACACCCGGCACGAAGCACACCAGTTAGGAACCCCAGAGACATGTCAGTACTAGAGATCAAAGACCTCCACGTGAGTGTCGAGACCGAGCAGGGCACGAAGCAGATACTCAAAGGGGTCGACCTCATCGTGAACGAGGGCGAGATCCACGCGATCATGGGCCCGAACGGCTCCGGCAAGTCCACCCTTGCCTACACGATCGCCGGCCATCCGAAATATCACGTGGACAGCGGATCGATCACCCTCGACGGGGAAGACCTACTCGCGATGACGGTGGACGCCCGCGCCCGCGCCGGCCTCTTCCTCGCCATGCAGTACCCGGTGGAGATTCCCGGCGTCGCGGTGACCAACTTCCTGCGCACGGCCAAGACGGCCATCGACGGCGTTCAGCCCTCCATCCGCACCTGGACCAAGCAGGTCACCGAGTCGATGAAGAACCTGCGGATGGATTCTTCGTTCAAGGACCGCAACGTGAACGAGGGCTTCTCCGGCGGAGAGAAGAAGCGGCACGAGATCCTGCAGCTCGAGCTGCTGGCTCCAAAATTCGCGGTGCTCGACGAGACGGACTCCGGGCTCGACGTGGATGCGCTCAAGATCGTCGCGGAGGGCGTGAACCGGGCGAAGGCCAACACCGGCCTCGGCATCATGCTCATCACCCACTACACCCGCATCCTGCGCTACATCTCGCCGGACTTCGTACACGTGTTCGTCGACGGCCGCATCGCCGAACAGGGCGGCCCCGAGCTGGCCGACCGCCTCGAGAACGAGGGCTACGACCGGTTCCTGGGGAGGGACGCCCTGGCCACTGGCGGCCCGACCCCGACGAACCTAGGCTAGAGGCATGGCAGTCGCACTCGCACCCCAGCTCTTCGACCAGGTCGAAGAGGCGCTGAAGGACGTGATGGACCCCGAGCTTGGGGTCAACATCGTCGACCTCGGACTCATCTATGACCTCACCTGGGACGACGAGAACAGCGCGCTCATCATCAGCATGACGCTCACCTCGGCGGGCTGCCCCTTGACCGACGTGATCGAGGAGCAGACCGCGCAGGCGCTCGATGGCGTGGTCGAGCAGTTCCGCATCAACTGGGTGTGGATGCCTCCGTGGGGCCCGGAGAAGATCACCGATGACGGCCGCGACATGATGCGCGCCCTCGGCTTCTCGATGTAGACACCCGAACACGACAAACGCCCCGGCCGATGGCCGGGGCGTTTGTCGTTGGTGCGGAGATGCCTAGTCGTGGCTCTCGCTCGTGGCCTTGTCCACTCGGCCGATGAGCCGCCAGCTCGCCGGGAGAATCGCGGCCGCGAGAAGGGCCTTGACGGTGTCCCCGACCAGGAACGGCAGGATGCCGGTGGTGATCGTCGCCTGCAGCAGGTTCGTCGTGCCGAAGAACTTGCCGAGCGAGGCAGGCGGGAAGGTGCCGAGCACCGTGTAGAGCCAGGGGAGCCCGAAGGCGTAGATCACGACGGTGCCGGCGGCGAAGGACAGGAATGTTCCGACGACCTTGCGGTCCCATTCGCGCTGGGCGAGCCAGCCGGTGAGCGCGGCGGCGAAGACGAAACCGATCACGAAACCGCCGGACGGGGAGGCGAAGAGGCTCCCGTGCCCGCCAGCCGCGAACACCGGAAGGCCGGCCACGCCCAGCACCAGGTAGAGCACCATGGAGAGCGCACCGCGCACCGCGCCGAGGGTCGAACCGACCAGCAGCACCGCGAAGGTCTGGCCGGTGATCGGCACCGGCCAAAGCGGGATGATGAGCTGGGCGGCTATCGAGGTGAGCGCGGTGCCTGCCGCGATCAGAATCAGGTCGGTGACGAGGCTCCTCGAAAAGAGCCGGTCGGCGAGCGTCGGCCGGCCGTATGCCAGGGTCAGATTGGACACGGGAACTCCTCTGGGCGGTTGTGGGGGCTGCCGCGGCGTCGAACACGAGCCCCACGATTTATACTAGAGGCCTACCCCCTCCCTCCCGTTGTTGCAAAACAACACAAAGAATTGGACTCTGCCTGTGCTCAGCGTGCACGACCTCGAACTGCGTGTTGGCGCACGCATGCTCATGGAGGACGTCACCTTCCGTGTGGAACGCGGCGACAAGATCGGCCTGGTCGGTCGAAACGGCGCAGGCAAGACGACCCTCACCAAGGTCCTGGCAGGCGAGGAACTCGCCACCGGCGGCACCATCGAGCGCACCGGGGAGGTCGGCTACCTTCCCCAGGATCCGCGTTCGGGAAACCCGGAGGATCTCGCCCGCACCCGCATCTTAGACGCCCGCGGGCTCGGCCAGATCATGCTCGGCATGGAGAAGGCCGCCCAGGAGATGGGGGACCCGGATGCCAAGGTGAGCGCCTCGGCGATGAAGACCTACGGAAACCTGCAGGATCGCTTCACCGCACTCGGCGGCTACGCGGCAGAGGCCGAGGCGGCGTCGATCGCGAGCAACCTCAGTCTGCCGGATCGCATCCTCGACCAGCCGCTGTCCACGCTCTCCGGCGGCCAGCGCCGACGCATCGAGCTCGCCCGCATCCTGTTCTCCGGCGCCGAGACGATGCTCCTCGACGAGCCAACCAACCACCTCGACGCCGACTCGGTGGTCTGGTTGCGTGAGTTCCTCAAGAACTTCCAGGGCGGACTGATCGTGATCAGCCATGACGTGGAGCTCGTGGAGGAGACCGTGAACCGGGTCTTCTACCTGGATGCGAACCGCCAGGTGATCGATATCTACAACATGAGCTGGAAGAACTACCAGCGGCAGCGCGCGGCCGACGAGGAACGGCGCAAGAAGGAACGCGTCAACGTGGAGAAGAAGGCCGGCGTGCTGCAGATGCAGGCGGCCAAGTTCGGCGCCAAGGCGTCGAAGGCCGCTGCCGCCCACCAGATGGTGCGCCGCGCCGAGAAGATGCTCTCCGGCCTCGACGAGGTCCGCGCCGTGGACCGGGTCGCGAAGCTGCGCTTTCCGGAGCCCGCGCCGTGCGGTCGCACGCCGCTCATGGCGTCCAACCTGTCCAAGAGCTACGGCTCGCTCGAGATCTTCACCGCGGTTGACCTTGCGATCGACCGCGGCTCGAAGGTCGTCATCCTCGGCTTCAACGGTGCGGGCAAGACCACGCTGCTGCGCATTCTCGCGAGCGTCGACAAGCCGGATACCGGTCAGCTCGAGCCCGGCCACGGCCTGCGCATCGGCTACTACGCGCAGGAGCACGAGACCATCGACGTGAAGCGCTCGGTGCTGCAGAACATGGTCTCCTCGTCGCCCAACATCACGGAGACCGAGGCGAGGCGCGTGCTCGGATCGTTCCTGTTCTCGGGGGACGACGCTAACAAGCTCGCCGGGGTGCTCTCGGGCGGGGAGAAGACGCGGCTCGCGCTCGCGATGATCGTCGTCTCCGGCGCCAACGTGCTGCTGCTCGACGAGCCCACGAACAACCTCGACCCGGCGAGCCGCCTCGAGATCCTGGATGCCCTGGCCAACTACTCCGGCGCCGTGGTGCTGGTCAGCCACGACGAGGGTGCTGTGGAGGCGCTCAACCCGGAGCGCGTTCTCATCCTGCCGGACGGCACCGAGGACCTCTGGAACCGCGACTACGCCGACCTGGTCGCCCTCGCCTGACGGCCGGGGCGATCGCCGCGGGAGATCAGTGGCGTGAGCCCTCGAGGATCTCATCCTCGATCTCGTTGTCCGTGCGAGGCCGCTCCGCCTTGCGGCGGGCGCGCTCGTCGGCGCGCTCCCGTTCCTCTGGATCTTCCGCGTTGCGGATCCGGTATTCCTGCCGGATCGCGTAGCCGAGGCCGAGGAACGCCATAACGCCGAACAGCACCCACTGGATGGCGTAGGAGATGTGCAGGCCCTCGTCGAGCACGGGCTTGGGCATGGCCGCCGGTCGTGTCGCCGCCGCCGGCGTCTCGGAGACCATGAGGCCGTATGCGCCGGTGTAGGTGGGGCGGTCGACGAGTTTCGCCACGTCGGGCAGGTGGATGGTGGCGAGCTGTCCATTGGCGCCCGATCGACCGGCGAGCACGGGCTCGCTCGCCTGCAGGTGCACGACGACGGAGACCTCCCCGCTGCGCGGCACCGGGATGCTGTCCGGGGCATCCTGCATGTTGCCGACCGGCACGTAGCCGCGGTCGACGACGAACACGGTGCCGTCGTCGAGCAGCAGCGGGTTGAGCACCTCGAACCCCGGCTGCCCGTTGAGCGGCCGGTTGCGCACGAGCACCTGTTCGTCGAGCAGGTAGCGCCCAGTGAGCCTCACCCGCACCCACTGCTGGCTCGCCCGGAACGAGGTGAGCGTCGGCAGCACCGCGGTGACCGCGCGGGGCGCGCTCTCGTAGTTGCGGTCCACCAGGTCATTGGCCGCGGTGGTCTCCTTCAGGCGGTTGACCTGCCAATTAGAGAGGCCGACGCACACCACCGAGAACACGATCGCGAGCGCCAGGTAGCCGAACCAGCGTCGGCTGATGGCGAATCGCCAGCCGTTCACGACACGGAACTCTCGACATCCGGCACGCGCGCCACGGCCTCGCCGAGCGGCGTGACCAGCACGGGGAAGTCCCGAGCCGCGAGGTAGTCCCGCAGAAAGTCGCGATGGTGCTCGCACGCGAGCCACACCTTCACGCGCTCTGGACCGTGGATGCGCGGATTGCGCCAGTTGATATTCCAGGCGGCGGCCTCGCGGCACTCCGCCCTCGAGCAGGTCGGCTCGAGCTCAGCCTCGCCGAAACCGATCATCATCGATCGTCGACCGGCAGACGCTCGATCGAGCCCGGTCGCAGGACGACGGACGACGTCGCGCCCTTCGCGTTCGCGAGCACGACCGCGATGTATGGAAGAACAATGGCACCGATCGCCGGCAGAAGCAGCCACCAGCCGGGGGTGAAGAGGCACGCGATGATGCACACGGTGCGGATTCCCATCGCCACCGAGTACTGGACCATGCGGCTTCGCCGGTCGTCCTGGGGAGACCGGGGGAGCGAGGTTATCGACTGCTGCTTAGCCATGATGTAGGAGTCAAGCCTACGTCTAAGATTGTGGGAGTTTGCCGCGTGTCCCCGGATAGTTTTTTTGCGGCGCCGGGCGCCCCGCCCATTGGAAGAGAGTGACCCATGACCACTTCACGAACCGTGCTCGTAACGGGAGGCAATCGGGGAATCGGTTTTGCCATCGCCGAGCAGTTCATCGCCCTCGGCCACCGCGTGGCCGTGACCACGCGATCGGGTGCGGGCCCGGCGGGCAGCCTCACGGTGCGCGCGGATGTCACGGATGCGGCATCCGTCGACGCCGCGTTCACCGAGGTCGAGGCCGCGCTCGGACCGGTGGAGATCGTCGTGGCGAACGCCGGCATCACCAGGGACACCCTGCTGCTGCGCATGACGGAGGAGGACTTCACCTCGGTGGTGGACACCAACCTGTCGGGCGCGTTCCGGGTGGTGAAGCGCGCCTCCAAGGGCATGCTGAAGGCCCGGTTCGGGCGGATCATCCTCGTCTCGAGCGTCGTCGGCCTGCTCGGGTCGGCCGGCCAGGTGAACTATTCGGCGTCGAAGAGCGGACTCGTCGGCCTCGCCCGCTCGGTGACCAGGGAGCTGGGCTCCCGCGGCATCACTGCCAACGTGATCGCGCCGGGGTTCATCGAGACCGACATGACGGCCGAGCTGCCGGAGGCGCAGCAGGCCGAGTACAAGAAGTCGATCCCGGCCGGGCGTTTCGCCACGGCCGAGGAGGTGGCGAAGGTCGTGACCTGGCTCGCCGGCGACGACGCCGGTTACATCTCGGGCGCCGTCATCCCGGTGGACGGTGGCCTGGGCATGGGCCACTAGCCCGCCCTCGTCCGGAAGGGGCTGGGCAGGGCGTCGGGTCAGCCGCGCAGGCCGAGCAGTGGCAGCAGCTGGCTGAGGTCGCGCACGTCCATGAGCACGTCGGCGAGGTCCCGCACCGGGGCTTTCGCGTCGAAGCCCACCGAGAGGCCGGTGATCGCCATCATCGGCAGGTCGTTTGCACCATCACCCACCGCCACCGTGCGGGAGAGCGGGATGCCGAGGTCCGCTGCCCATTCGCGCAAGGTCGACGCCTTCGCCTCCGCGTCGATGATCGGCCCGACGAGCCCGCCGGTGAGCACGCCGTCCGCCACCTCGAGCCGATTGGCGCGCCAGTAGTCGAGGCCGAGTGTCTCGGCCACCGGGTCGATGAGCTCGTGGAACCCGCCGGACACGACGGCCACTCGTCCGCCTGCCGCGTGCACGCCCGAGATCATCTCCGGCACGCCGTGGGTGATGGTGATGAGCCTCGACACCTCGAGGATGACCGTCTCCGGCAGGCCAGCGAGGGTCCCGACGCGGGTGCGCAGGCTCTCCTCGAAGTCGAGCTCCCCGTTCATGGCCCGGGACGTGATCTCGGCCACCGCGTCCCCTGAACCCGCGGCATCCGCGAGAAGCTCGATCACCTCGTTCTCGATCAGGGTGGAATCGACGTCGAGCACGACAAGGAATCGGGGCATAGCGGTAGTGGCCATCCTGTGGGGGCGGGAGCTTCGATGAACGGCCGCCGCGGCGAGGCCAGTCGGCGGGATTAGGAGACCGTGACGCCCTTGCCGACGACGGTGATGCCGGAATCGGTGACGGTGAATCCGCGGGCCCGGTCGGCCTCTGCATCCACTCCAACGGTTGCGCCTGCTGTGACGACGACTTCCTTGTCCAGAATAGCCCGACGGATGATCGAGTCCGGCCCGATGCGCACCCGGTCGAAGATGATCGAGTCGACGACCTGCGCCCCGGACTCGATGATCGCCCATGGTCCGAGGACGCTGCGTTCGATGTGGGCACCGGAGAGCAGCGACCCGAGGGACACGATGGAGTCGATCGTGGTACCGAGGTTGCCGCGCGAGTCGCGCACGAACTTGGCCGGCGGCGAGTTGAGCTGCTGGCTGAAGATCGGCCAGTCGCTGTTGTAGAGGTTGAAGATCGGCAGGGCCGAGATCAGGTCCTGGTGGGCGTCGAAGAAGGACTCGATGGTTCCGACATCACGCCAGTAGTACCGGTCGCGATCGGTCGCCCCCGGCACCTCGTTGCGGTTGAGGTCGTAGACGGCCGCGTCACCCCGAGAGACGAAGTCCGGCACGATGTCGCCGCCCATATCGTGGTTGGACGTGGACAGTTCGCCGTCCCGCAGCACCGCGTCGATCAGGATGTCGGCGTCGAAGATGTAGTTGCCCATCGATGCGAGAACCTCGCCGGGGGAGTCGGCGAGGCCGACGGCGTTCTGCGGCTTCTCCAGGAACTGCGCGATGCGGGTCGGGTCGTCCTTGTCGAGCTCGATCACGCCGAACTGGTCGGCGAGGGCGATCGGCTGGCGGATGGCCGCCACCGTGACGCCGGCCCCGGACTCGATGTGGGCGGCGATCATCTGGCTGAAGTCCATGCGGTACACGTGGTCGGCGCCCACGACGACCACGATGTCCGGCTTCTCGTCGCGCAGGAGGTTGAGGCTCTGCAGGATGGCGTCTGCCGAGCCCGCGAACCAGCGCTTACCGAGCCGCTGCTGCGCAGGCACGGATGCGACGTACGAGTTGGTGAGGCCCGAGAGGCGCCAGGTCTGCGAGACGTGGCGGTCGAGGCTGTGGGACTTGTACTGGGTGAGAACCACGATCTGGCGCAGGCCCGAGTTGATGAGGTTGGAGAGTGCGAAGTCGATCAGACGGTAGTTGCCACCGAACGGGACGGCCGGCTTGGCCCGATCCGCGGTGAGCGGCATCAGCCGCTTGCCTTCGCCGCCAGCCAGCACAATTCCGAAGATCTTCTTTGATGACATGGGACAACAGTAGAGGCACCAGTGGGCGTGTACTAGCGTTCAACACGTGAGAGTCGATCTGATTACCCGTGAATATCCGCCAGAGGTCTACGGGGGTGCCGGGGTCCATGTGACCGAGCTCGTGCGCGCCCTCCGACTGGACCTCGACGTCATCGTGCGCTGCTTTGGCCTGCCGCGGGACGAACCGAATGTGCACGGCTACCTCGTGCCAGCCCAGCTCGCCTCGGCGAACCCGTCCATCGCGACCCTCGGGGTAGATCTGGAGATCGCGCAGGATGTCGGCGGTGCGGACATCGTGCACTCGCACACCTGGTACGCGAACGCTGCCGGCCGAATCGCGCAGCTGCTGCACGGAGTGCCGCACGTCGTCACGGCGCACAGCCTCGAGCCCCTGCGTCCGTGGAAGGCCGAGCAGCTCGGCGGCGGATACCGCGTGTCGAGTTGGATCGAGCGGGACGCCTTCCTCGCGGCCGACGCCATCATCGCGGTGAGCCACGGCATGAAGCGCGACATCCTGCGCTCCTATCCGACCCTCGACGAGCAGCGGGTCTCCGTCGTGCACAACGGCATCGACCTCGAGCGATGGCATCCGGTCGAGGACGACGAACTGCTCCGCACCCTGGGAATCGACCCCGATCGTCCATCGGTCGTATTCGTGGGCAGGATCACCCGCCAGAAGGGCCTGCCGTACCTGCTGCGCGCGGCCGCCCAACTGCCCAAGGACGTGCAGCTCGTGCTCTGCGCCGGTGCACCGGACACCCCGGAGATCCTCGCCGAGGTGCGCGCCGGCGTCGCCGAGCTGCAGAAGGAGCGCACCGGGGTGGTCTGGATCGAGGAGCTGCTGAGCCAGCACGATCTCTCGGCGGTGCTCAGCTCAGCGACGACCTTCGTCTGCCCGTCGGTGTACGAGCCGCTCGGCATCGTGAACCTCGAGGCCATGGCCTGCGGGGCGCCCGTCGTCGGCACAGCGACGGGGGGAATCCCCGAGGTCGTCGACGATGGCGTCACCGGCCGGCTCGTGCCCATCGACCAAGCCGACGACGGCACTGGCACGCCGCTCGATCCGCAGAAATTCGTGGACGATCTCGCGCGCATCCTCACCGAAGTCGTGTCGGATCCCGAGGCGGCGAAGCGGATGGGTGCCGCCGGTCGCGACTGGGCGGAGCGGGACTTCGGCTGGCAGCAGATCTCCCAGCGTACGCAGGATGTGTATCGGTCGGTGCTCTCCTGATCGGCGCGCGGCGGCCACTCGTCCCGCTCGCGCGCAGGTAGGGTTGGGGCATGGCCAGCGTTCTCCAGCTTTCCGACGTATCGATCGTTCGAGATGGCAACCCCATCCTCAAGTCCGTCGACTGGACGGTCAACGGTGACGAGCGTTGGGTCATACTCGGCCCGAACGGCGCGGGCAAGACCACGCTGCTGCAGGTCGCGGCGGCGATGATCCACCCGAGTTCCGGCAAGGCACGAATCCTCGACGACACCCTCGGCGCCGTCGACGTGTTCGAACTGCGTCCGCGCATCGGGTTCGCCTCCACGGCCATGGCCCGCCGCATCCCGCAGAACGAGACGGTTCTGGATGTCGTGCTCACCGCCGCCTACTCCGTCACCGGGCGCTGGAACGAGACCTACGAGGACATTGACACGCGTCGCGCCCAGAGGGTGCTCGCGGAGTGGCGCCTCGGCGACCTGGAGAGCCGCAAGTTCGGCGACCTGAGCGACGGCGAGCAGAAGCGCGTGCAGATCGCCCGTTCGGTGATGACCGACCCGGAGTTGCTGCTGCTCGACGAACCGGCCGCGAGCCTCGACCTCGGCGCGCGCGAGGAGTTGCTGCAGCTGCTCGGCGGCTACGCGAGCGCACCGCAGGCCCCGGCGATCATCATGGTCACCCACCACGTCGAAGAGATCCCCGTGGGGTTCAACCGGGCGCTGTTGCTCTCCCATGGTGCGATCACCGCCGCCGGTCCCATCGGCGAGGTGATCACGTCGCAGAACCTCAGCGACACCTTCGGTCTGCCCCTCGAGGTCGAAGAGATCAACGGCCGGTACACGGCCCGCGCCAGTTAAGGTCCGAAAGGCCACCCGGCGACCCGGTCGCGCCCGAAAGGCGCTTGTTCTGGTAAAGTAGCTAGCTGGCCCACGCGCCGGAATTTTTCCCCAAGATATTTTCCCCAATCACAACCAAGGAATCACGATGAAGTCTGACATCCACCCCACGTACGCCCCGGTCGTCTTTCGCGACCTCGCGTCTGGCGCCACGTTCCTGACCCGTTCGACGGTCTCGAGCAACAAGACGATCGACTGGGAAGACGGCAACAGCTACCCGGTCATCGACGTCGAGATCTCGTCGGCATCGCACCCGTTCTACACCGGCAAGCAGCGCATCCTCGACAGCGCTGGTCGCGTCGAGAAGTTCAACTCGCGTTACAAGGGTTTCGGCGCGTAAGACTCCCACGCATCGAGGATGGCGATCGGCTTCGGCCGGTCGCCATCCTTCGTTAAGGCGTGGTCCGAGGCCTGGCGTCGCCTGCCGGTTCCGCCTGACGGTTCCGCCTGCCGCCCGCTCGGTCAATGCTGGCCGCTGGTCGTTGCTGGTCGATCGCTCGTCGCGGAGGGAGTCCTTCTCCTCTCCGGCGGGGAAATTCCCTCGCGGAGGGAGGCGTGCTTCCCGCCGCTGGGCGACTTCCCCCGCCGCGACGTCAGGTTCGCGGCGAGATACCCCGCCGACACGCGATTTCCGCCGCGGCAGAATCGGGCCGCGCACCGCCCGCTTCGCTTGAGCCGCGCGTCAGCCCGCCCGAGGTGCTGCCGCGAGTGATCGCGCTTCGGTGGTGCCGCGCGTCAGCACGCCGGGTGCCCCGCGGCAGCACCCTCGGGAGCCGCACACTGCGGGAGCCGCCGGGTTAGCGCTCCGGCCAGCCTCGCGCCGCCGTGAACGCGGGGTCCTTGGTGCGGCGCATGTAATCCTCGAAGCTTGCGGCCTGATCGTCGCACCAGTTCGCCTGCTGGGCGTGCAGCGCGGAGAGGTCGTCGCCGAGCTCGGTCGCGAACTTACGCGCGATCGCCTGGGCGACCCGCCCCGCCGCCACGGCATCCGCCCCGGCGTCGTGGGCGTCGGTGAGGGAGACGCCGTAGTTGAGCGCCGCTGCCTCGAGCGTGCGCTTGCCCTTGCGGTAGCGGTCGACCGCCTTGTCGATGACGAGCGGATCGATGATCGGGGCGGGGCCGATGAGCGGCGACACGCCGTAGCGCACGGCCTCTCGGTTGAGCAGGGTGAGGTCGTACGGCGCGTTGTAGATCGTGACGGGCACGCCCCGTTCGAGCAGCGCGCGCAGGGCGGCGACGATCTCGGCCACCACCTCCGCGGCCGGCCTGCCCTCCGCCCTGACTCGCTCCGTGGTGATCCCGTGCACGGCGCTCGCCTGCTCGGGGATCTCAACCCCCGGATCGGCCAGCCATTCGGTGAGCTCGATGCTCGCCCCCGTCGGGTCGATCACGCCAACGTGCGCCGAGACGATCCGACTCGTTTCCACGTCGATACCCGTCGTTTCGAGGTCGAAGACCCCGAGATTTCCACTCCACCAATTGCTCACGGTTCGAGACTACGACCGACCACCGGCATGCGCCGGCGTGCCGACGTGCAGCCAGTAGAAACTCTGCGTGCCCAGGGTGAGGGTGACCTCGCCGTTCTCGTCCAGGGACGGAAACTCACCGCCGCCGAAGAGGTCGTAGAGAGCCGATCCGCCGAACTCGCTCGCGCGGATTGACACGGAGACCGGGTTGTGGGCGAAGCTGAAGACGCACAGAACGGTCTCCGGGGAGTCCCCGAACTGCGTTCCGGACCCCTCGTAGGTGCGCACGAAGGCGAGCACCGACTCGTGCGTGGTCTCGAGCACGGTGAGCGAGCCGAGGCCGAAGGTGGGGTGCGCCTTGCGCACGTGGATCACGTTGCGCACCCAGTGCAGCAGCGAACGGGACTGGGCGAGCTGGGACTCCACATTCGTGAGCGCGTAGTTGTAGACGAGGGACTGCACAACCGGCAGGTAGAGCTTGCCGGGGTCGGCGGAGGAGAACCCGGCATTGCGGTCTGGAGTCCACTGCATCGGCGTGCGGGAACTGTCCCGGTCCGGCAGCCAGATGTTGTCGCCCATGCCGATCTCGTCCCCGTAGTAGAGGAACGGGCTCCCCGGCAGGCTGAAGAGCAGGGCGTGGGCGAGCTCGAGCTCGGCGCGCGAATTGTCGACCAGGGGAGCGAGGCGCCGGCGGATACCGATGTTGGAGCGCATCCGCGGGTCGTAGGCGTACCAGCCGTACATCGCCTGGCGGTACTCCTCCGACACCATCTCGAGCGTGAGCTCGTCGTGGTTGCGCAGAAAGACGCCCCAGCCGGCCCCCTCCGGAATGTCCAGGGTCTCCGAGAGGATGCGGGTCAGTTCGCCGGCATTCTGCGAGCGGAGCGAGTAGAAGATGCGCGGCATGACGGGGAAGTCGAAGGCCATGTGGCACTCCGGCTCCTCCTCGGTGCCGAGGAAGGCGGCGACCTCGCGCGGCCACTGGTTGGCCTCCGCGATCATGATGCGGCCGGGGTAGTCCTCGTCGAGGATCGCGCGCACACGCTTGATGAACTCGTGCGTCGGCGGCTCGCCCTCGCCATTGCCCTCCTCGGACTCGAAGAGGTACGGGATAGCGTCGAGCCGGATTCCGTCGACCCCGAGGTCGAGCCAGAAGCGGATGATGTCGATGATCGCCTCCTGCACCGCCGGGTTCTCGAAGTTGAGGTCCGGCTGGTGCGAGAAGAAGCGGTGGAAGAAGAACTGCCGCCGCACCGGGTCGAACGCCCAGTTGGACTCCTCGGTGTCGACGAAGATGATACGGATATTGGGGTACGACTCGTCGGTGTCGCTCCAGACGTAGAAGTCCCCGTACGGGCCCTCCGGGTGCTGCCGCGACTGCTGGAACCACTCGTGCTGGTCGGACGTGTGGTTGAGGGGGAAGTCGATCACGATCCGCATGTTGCGCTCGTGCGCCTTCGTCACGAGATCCTTGAACTCGTCGAGGGTGCCGAACTCGGGAAGGATGCTCTTGAAGTCGGCGACGTCGTAACCGCCGTCGCGGAGCGGCGACTGGTAGATCGGCGGAAGCCACAGGGCGTCGACGCCGAGCCACTGCAGGTAGTCGAGCTTGGAGAGCAGGCCCTGCAGGTCGCCTGAGCCGTCCCCGTTGCTGTCAACGAACGACCGCACCATGACCTCGTAGAACACCGATCGGCGGTACCACTGGGGATCCAGGGTGAGGCCAGGCAGTTGGATGGGTGCGGTGAAGCTCACAGTGCTCCTTCCGAGAGCGAAATCTCGAGTGGCCGAGGGGATTGATACGAGTTTAGGTGCCGTGTGCAAGCGCCTGGGTATCCTCCCGTCCGTACACTAGACAGTGATGACCACTCACTCGCCATACGCCGCGCTGCTCGACCAGATCCCCGTGGAGCGCCATGAAGTCAGCGTGCTCGGAAGCACCACGCGCTACTGGGAATACGGCGATCCGAACGCCGAGGTGACCATCGTCGTCGCCCACGGTTACCGCGGCGAACACCACGGCCTCGAGCCGGTCATCGCCCAGCTCCCGCACATCCACTGGATCGGGCCGGACATGCCCGGTTTCGGCGAGTCGACACCGCTCACCGAGGTTCCGCACAGCATCGCGGGCTTCGCCCAGTGGCTCACCGAATTCATCGATGTGCTCGGCCTCACCGGCAAGGCGATCACCCTCGGCCACTCCTTCGGCACCATCATCTCGGCGCAGGCCGTGGCTCTCGGCCTGAAGACCCCTGCCCTCATCCTCGTCAACCCGATTTCGACGTCGGGTCTCGAGGGGCCAAGCAAGTTCGCCACGATTGTGACGGTGGCCTTCTACCGCACGGCCGGCAAGCTCCCGAGCCGGGTCGGCGCCTTCCTGCTCCGCCGCTGGCTCGTCGTGCAGTTCATGAGTTCGACCCTCGCCAAGACGAAGGACAAGAACCTTCGCCGCTGGATCCACGCCGAGCACCACAACTACTTCAACCGTTTCGCCAGCCGCGACTTCGTGGTCGAGGCCTTCGAGGCCTCGGTGAGCAAGAACGTGAGCGACTTCGCGGCCGACATCACGATCCCGACGCTCCTCATCGCCGCCGAACTCGACGACATCACGCCCGTCCAGGCCCACTACGACGTGATAGAGACGATGCCGGACGCCAAGCTCGACCTACTGCTCGGCGTCGGCCACCTCATCCACTACGAGGTTCCCGACCTTGCAGCGAAGGCGATCGAGGACTTCCTCGTGGACCGTGGATTCGCGCACCGGCCGATCGAGGAGCCCCGCACGACGTGAGAGTGATTTTCGACTGCCGCTACACGCGCCTCGTGCGCCATGATGGCATCAGCCGTTACACCGCCGGGCTGGTCGGCGCATTCGCGAAGCTCCACCCGGTGACGATGCTCATCAGTGACGAACGCCAACTCACCATGCTTCCCGACCTGCCCTGGGTCACGGGTCGGGCGGGAACGAGCCCGCTCGAACCGTTCATCGGCATGCTCTCCATCAACAAGTGGAAGCCGGATGTCGTGTTCAGCCCCATGCAGACGATGGGCGCGACTGGCCGCAAGTACAAGCTCGTGCTCACGGTCCATGACATGGTGTTTTACCGCATCCGCCAGATCCCGGCCGGCTACAGCTGGTACGTGCGGGCGATCTGGCGCAGCTTCTACCTCACCTACTGGCCGCAACGCGCGGTGCTGCACCGGGCGGACGCGGTGGTCACCGGTTCGTACAACTGCGAACGCGAGATGCTCGAGGCGCGGCTGAGCGGCCGCCCGCTCACCGTCATCCGTCCGGGCGTCGACGACTCCGGACTGCCTCCGCGTGACTACCCGGCCTCGAAGACACTTGTCTACATGGGCACCTTCCAGCCGAACAAGAACGTGGAGACCCTGGCCAGGGGCATGCATCACCTGCCGGGCTACACCCTTCGCCTGCTCAGCCGCATCAGCGACGAGGATCGCGTGAGGATCGCGGCCCTCGCGCCCGCCGGCTCTATCGTGTTCGACAACGGCGTCACCGACGAGGAGTACCGGCAGGCGCTGCTCGAGGCGAGGGCCATGGTGACGGCGTGTCGCGACGAGGGGTTCGGCATCCCGCTGATCGAAGCAGAGGCCGTCGGCACGCCGCTCGTGATCAGCGATATCCCGCTGTTCCACGAGGTGGGTGGCGACGCGGCCGTGTTCTTTGACACAGAGAGCTCGGAGGCCTTCGCCTCGGCCGTGCTCGGCATGGACAACCCGACCGATTGGCTGCTGTGGAGCGCCAGGGTGCGCGAACAGGCCGCCGAGTTCAGCTGGGACGAGTCGGCCAGGCGACTGCTCGACCTGCTCACGGGCATCGTTCCGGAGACTTCGGAGCAGCAACAGCTCAGACGCCGCTGATCTCCCGGCGTTCCACCGCGTTCTGGTCGACGAAGTCTTCGCCTTCGTCGGTGACCGATTCCTCGTCGATCGGATCGTCGAACGCCACGAGTTCGAGACCGCCGTCGGTGTGCCGAAAGCTGTGCACCGAGCCGTTGGTGATCGGGATGCCGCGGTGGCGGTTCTCGTCTGGCGCGACCGCGTTGAGGACCGTGCGGATCACGCCGCCGTGGGTGGTGACGACGACGTCGCCGCCCGGGTGGCTCTCCGCGAGCGCGACGAGCGCCGGAATCACCCGGTGGGCGACCTGCTCGCGCGTCTCGCGCCCCGGCACGGGCGTGTCCCCGGGAAAGAGGCGCGACAACTCGTGGTCGGCCAGACCCTCCGCGGCCCCGTAGTGCCGTTCCACGATCGCGTCCATGGTCGTGACCGTGTCGATGCCGACCTCCCGGGCGATGATGCGGCCCGTCTCGAGGGCGCGCGAGAGCGGGCTGGACACGATCGCGTCCCACCGGCGGCTCGCCAGAAGCCTGCCGGTGCGGGCCGCCTGGGCGCGCCCGGTGTCGTTGAGCGGGATATCCGTGCTGCCCTGGATGCGGCGGTCGAGATTCCAGTCGGTTTCGCCATGGCGGACGAGGTAGAGGGAGGTCATTGCACGGCATCCTTCGCACGGTCGGAGCGCTCGCACCAGGCGAGAGCGGCACCGCCGAGGTTACCGGCTGAGGCGCCCGGCCAGTTCGGTCAGGGTCTCCGAGGTGCCTGCATCGATCTTAACCGTTGCCCGGCTGTCGCCCTTGGTCACGCCACGGTTGATGATCACGACGGGAATCCGACGCTTCGCCGCCTGGTCGAGCAGCCGAATACCCGAGTTGACCACGAGGGACGAGCCGGCGATGAGCAGCGCGCCGGCCGACCGAATGAGCGCGCTCGCCTCGGTGAACTTCTCGGTGGGGATGAACTCGCCGAAGAAGACGATGTCCGGCTTGAGGATGCCGCCGCAGACCGTGCAGTCCGGCGTCACGAAATCGTCGATCTGGCCGTACGCCACGTCGCCGTCCGGTCCGAGCTCGAAGGACTCCGGCTCGTCGAGGAGGGGGTTCGCCCTCGTCATGCGCTCCGCCACGTCGGTGCGTGCGTACGTCTGGCCGCAGGTGAGGCAGCGCACGCGGTCCATCGTTCCGTGCAGGTCGACCACTCGCTGCGAGCCCGCCCGCAGGTGGAGTCCGTCCACATTCTGGGTGATGATGCCGTTGACGACTCCGACGGCCTCGAGCTCGGCCAGCCTGCGGTGGCTCGAGTTGGGACTCGCTCCGTCGAACCGGCGCCAGCCGAGATGGCTGCCCACCCAGTACCGCTTGCGGTAATCGGGATCGGCGAGAAACTGCTGGAAGGTCATGGGATTGCGCGGGGGCGCGCCGTCGCCCCGATAGTCGGGGATGCCGGAATCCGTGCTCACGCCGGCGCCGGTGAGCACCGCGACCTCGCGCCCCCGAAGAACTTCGGCGGCTTCATCCAACTCGTCGGCGGTCGCACGAGGCCATTCGCGTACTGTCGCCTGTGTCACGTAACCTCTTCTCCCCGTGTGCCGTGCTCTCCCCAGAGTAAACAACGCAGTTTTCGGATATGTTTCCGAATGCTGGCAGTGTCTGGCAGATTAATTACGCCGGCAGGAGAAGCCATGCACATTGTTCGAATCGACGACCTGCAGCACGAGGGACTCGCTGACTACTCCAAACTCACGGATGTCGTGCTGCGTCGCCTGAGCGAACCGGCCGGCGGCCTGTACATCGCCGAGTCCAGCAAGGTGATCGCCCGGGCCATCGCCGCCGGCCATCGGCCACGGTCGGTGCTGCTGCAGGAGCAATTCGTCGCGGAGATTGAACCGTTGCTCGAGGGCTTCGACGTGCCCGTGTACGTGGGCAGCTCCGAGCTGCTGCAGACCCTCACCGGTTTCAACCTGCACCGCGGCGCTCTCGCGGCGATGCACCGCCCGCCGCTCGAGCCGGTGGAGCGGATCGTCGCCGGCGCCAAGCGGATCGTCGTGCTCGAGGACATCGTCGACCACACCAACGTCGGCGCGATCTTCCGGGCCGTCGCGGGGCTCGGCGCAGACGCCGTGCTCGTGACCCCGCGCTGCGCGGATCCGCTCTACCGTCGCAGCGTGCGGGTGAGCATGGGCACGGTGCTCCAGGTTCCGTGGACCAGGCTGCCCGAGTGGCCGGCCGGGGCCGAAGCCCTGAAGGCCGAGGGCTTCCACCTCGCCGCGCTCGCCCTCGCGGACGACGCGATCGCGCTGGACGACTTCGCCGCGCAGGACCACGACAAGATCGCGATCGTCCTCGGTACGGAGGGGGACGGCCTGAGTCGGGCGGCGCTGCACAACGCGGACTCGGTGGTCACCATCCCGATGCTGCACGGCGTCGATTCGCTCAATGTCGCCGCGGCGAGTGCCGTTGCGCTCTGGGCGCTCCGGGTCAGGCAATAATGGGCAGGTGTCACTGACCCCGAGCCGCCGCAGACGCCGGATCGGCGTCGTCTGGGGGAGCCTCGGCGCGGCGGTCGTAACGGTGGTGGCACTCTATCTGCCGCTCACGCTCCTCGCTCCGATCTCCACCGTGGCGGCGACCGCCGTCGCCTACACGGACCCCGCTCCAGCCCCGGCGACCATCGCCTGGCCGGCGCACGGCGCGAGCGCAGTCGCCGCCGTCGGCTATCCCGGCGTGCGTGCGACGAACGGGAGCACCGCGGCCCTTCCCATCGCGAGCATCAGCAAGATCATCACGAGCCTCGTGGTGCTCGAGGCGAAGCCCATAGCGCTCGACCAGCCTGGCCCAACCGTCACCTTCAGCGCAGCCGACGCCGCGCTCGTGAGGAAGTACCAGTCGATGGGCGGCAAGACGGTGCCGATGGCCGCCGGGGGCTCCCTGAGCGAGCGCGATCTCATGAGCGTGGCGCTCGTCGCCTCAGCCAACAACTACGCGGCGGTGCTCGCCGACTGGGCCTTCGGATCGGAGACGGCGTTTGCCTCGGCCGCGAAGGCCTGGCTGCTCGCGCACGGATTCGGCCAGACGACGATCGTCGAGCCGACGGGAATGAGCCCGTCGAACGTGAGCACCGCCACCGACCTGGTGGCGATCGGCCAGCTCGCCCTCGCCAGCCCCGTTGTGGCGCGAATCGTGTCCACACCGTCGTTCAGCCTGCCCGGGGTGGGAATCCTCAAGAACAGCAACACCCTGCTCGGGCACGACGGCGTGGAGGGCATCAAGACCGGCACTCTCGAGCAGGCCGGTGCCTGTCTGCTCTTCGCCGCGCACTACTCCATCGGGGGCAAGACGATCACGGTGGTCGGAGCGGTGCTGGGGGCGGTGGACCACACGGCCCTGAACACGGATGTGCGCGCCATGCTCGCCTCGGTGAAGGCGGGATTCCACGAGGTGAGGCTCGCCGCCAAGGGCGAGCCGTTCGCCAGCTACGCGACCCCGTGGAAGCAGAAGGCGCGGGCGATCGCCACCAAGGCGGCGTCGATCGTGGTGTGGAGCAATCCCCGGGTCAGATCGGTGATCTCGGCGCGGAACGTCTCGCTGCCGAACAAGGGTGCTGCCGCGGGCCGCGTGACCTTCACGATCGGTGACCAGAAGATCACGGTGCCACTCGCACTGGACCGCGGCTTTCAGGACCCTGGGGTGTGGTGGCGACTGACCAATCCCGGCACCTTGATGACCGCGTCGCGCTGAGGATCGAGCGGTGAGACACGTCGCGGGCTGAAACGCGCAGTATGCCGCTTTGGGAATAAATGCATACGTCTCACAGCCTTTGCCGTTAAGGTAAAAACATCCACGGAGCAACCGCTCAACCATATGGCTGGGAAGTCGTTCCGAATCGAGGTTTAGTGTCTGACTCCGTATCCGCCGCCCCGGTTGTGACCTTCACGAAGACCCGCCCTGGCGGCAGCCGCATCAACCCGACCACCGAGTATTCTGCGCTTCTCCGCACCGTGCGTGACGCCGGCCTCCTGCGACGACGCACCGGCTTCTACGTCACGGTCTTCTCGCTGATCACGCTCGCCCTCGGCGGTGCGATCACCGGCTTCGTGCTTCTCGGCGACACCTGGTACCAGCTGCTCATCGCCGGCGTGCTCGGCGTCATCCTCACCCAGTACGCTTTTCTCGCCCACGAGGCGGCGCATCGCCAGGTGTTCGAGTCCGGCAAGGCCAATGACATCGCCGGCCGGGCCCTCGCCAATCTGTTCGTCGGCATCAGCTATTCCTGGTGGATGACCAAGCACAGCCGCCACCACGCCAACCCGAACGTCATCGGCAAGGACCCGGACATCGAGCGGGACTTCGTGTCCTTCATCGAGGAGGATGCCGCCAAGACCCGCGGCATCTACGCCTGGGCCACGAAACGCCAGGGCTACCTCTTCTTTCCCGCCCTGGCCCTCGAGGGACTCAACCTGCACATCCTCGGCTTCAAGACCGTGTTCGGCAAGGGCAAGGTCGACAAGCGCTGGCTGGAAATCAGCATGCTCGTCACGCGCATCAGCGCCTACCTCGCCGTGATCTTCCTCACGCTGCCGCTTGGCATGGCCTTCGCCTTCATCGGAGTGCAGCTCGCCGTGTTCGGCATCTACATGGGCGCGTCGTTTGCTCCCAACCACAAGGGGATGCCGACCCTGCCGCACGACAGCAAGGTCGACTTCCTGCGACGCCAGGTGCTCACCAGCCGCAACATCACCGGCCGGGGAACCACGACGTTCATGGGCGGGCTCAACTACCAGATCGAGCACCACCTCTTCCCGAACATGCCGCGGCCGCATCTCGCCAAGGCCCGGGAGATAGCCAAGGAGTACTGCGACACCCACAACATCGCCTACACCGAGACGACGCTGACCCAGTCATACGGAATCGTGGTCAAGTACCTCAACCGGGTGGGACTCGCCGCCGGCGGGGACCCGTTCGACTGCCCGGCCGCCTCGCAGTTCGGTCGCTGAGTAGCCAGCGCAGCACTTCCTCGTAACAGTCGGGGGCGGTAACGTCGAAAGACGTGATCGCCCCCGACTTCTTCGTTGCCTGGTGACCGTCGGTTCCGCGTCACGCGATCGTTGTGCGGCACTCCTAGAGCGCGGTGTGCGAGTGGTACGGCCCTGCATCCGGCCGCTTGGGGGCGATCCCGTCGCCGGACGACTGGTGCCGGATGCGGCGGACCACCCACGGCACGAGGTACTCACGTGCCCAGCCGATGTCCTCGACCCTGGCCTGGCGCCACGGTCGCTTGGGCGGCGGCTCCGGCGAATAAGGCTTGAGTTCGTTCTTCACGTTGAGCGCCTCGAGCACCATCCGGGCGATCGTGTTGTGGCCGATGGGGGAGAAATGGAGTCGGTCCGCCGCCCACATCCTCGGGTCCTGCAACTCGCGCAAGGCCCACATGTCGGCCACGACGAGGTCGTGCCGCACGGCTATCGCCCGCAGGTTCTCGTTGTAGATCGCCACCTTGCCGCGGGCACGGTTGAGCATCGGGGTCATGCCGATGTCCGGTCCGTTGAAGAGCACGACTGTGGCGTCGTTCGACCTCAACCGGGTCACGGCCTTCTCCAACTGTGCGGCGAGGCGGTCCGGGTCGCCGTTGGGGCGGATGAGGTCGTTGCCCCCCGCGGAGATCGTGATCAGGTCGGGGCGCAGCGCGAGCGCCGGCTCCATCTGCTCGTCCACGATCTGGCGCAGCAGGCGACCCCTGATCGCGAGGTTGGCGTAGGCGAAGTCGTGGGTCTGCTCACTCAACACCTCGGCGACGCGGTCAGCCCAGCCGCGATTGCCGCCCGGGCTTTGTGGTTCAGGGTCACCGATGCCCTCGGTGAACGAGTCCCCGAGCGCAACATAGCGGGACCACGGATGCTGCTGAGTCATTACTCAAGCGTGCCTCACAACTTCGCGCCGCGCCAACCGCTAGCAGCGCGGAATAGCACCGTGAACCCCTTGCCCCCTGAACGGGGGAGTGGCAAAGTATGGATGCGTTCGAGATTCGTAACGTGCAAGTCGACTATTGGAGCTGGGACCATGGGTTTACTCGGATGGATCATTCTGGGGCTGCTGGCTGGCGCGATCGCTAAGGCCATTCTGCCCGGCAGGCAAGGCGGAGGCTGGATCGTCACCCTCCTCCTCGGGGTAGTGGGAGCGCTTCTCGGCGGGTGGATCGGATCCGCCATCTTCGGCGTGGGAATCAACAGCTTCTTCTCGCTGTCGACCTGGCTGCTGGCGATCCTCGGCTCGATCGTGGTGCTGCTGATCTTCGCCCTCATCACGCGCAACTCGCGCCGGGCCTAACGCGGCGCCTCCGGCAGGTCGAAGATTTCTCGACCCGTCTCGGCGCGAAAGACCCGCAGGGCCGGCCGAAGCGACTCGAACACCTCGCCGAGGCGGGTGAGGCCGCACCAGGCCTGCGCATCGAGCACGGATGCCGGGCCGAACGCGGCAAGGTAGCGCAGCACGAGGGCTGGCAGCGGCTCGGATGCCTCCGGGTTCTTCCGATTTCGCCGTGCTCTCGGCTCGGCGGGCGCCGACCCCGCCAGCCAGGCCTCGAGCGTGGTGTGCGCCGGGCGACCGCTGCGCCCCCACACGCCGCGCGGCGGGGTCTGCACGAGCGGGAGGTAGCAGCGTGCGACCTGGGCGAGGTCGGCTGGTGAGTGGTTCGGCCACCGTTCGGTGAGTCGCGCACCGAGGTCGGCCGACGTGATCGGAGCCTGCTCCAGGATGAGCCTGGCGGCCTCGGCGGCCTCCGCGACATTCAGCCCGGCCCAGCGGCGCCGATACGCGCCGAGCGCTGCTCGCTCGATCGCGGACTGCAGGATGGGGCGAATCCCGATCGCGTCCCGGGCCGACAGTAGGTGCACGGTGCTGCGCATCGCCGCGATTCGAACGACCTCGCGATTCTCGAGCCCGGCGCCGAACGCGGAGGCATCGACGGCGGCGAGCCGGGACCAGAGCGCCGTGTACCAGCTCTGCGGTGTCTGCGCCTGGAGGCCGACGAGGTGTTCGACGGCGGCGAGCGGGGGCATCGACGATCTCTCGAGCAGCAGCTGGCGTTGGAGCGTGGCGCGGTTGAGCCGGCGCACACCGAGCAGTTCGCCGTTCATGGTGCGACGATAGCGCGGAGCGCCGTCACTCGCCCCCGCTCCTGGGCGTCGATGACGGTGGCTGCCGGTAGAGTCTTTTCAAGTGAGCACTCCACTGCCGTTCGGTCCCGTCGTGGGCAGGTCTGCAGCCGAGCACCTTTCCCCGTCGTTCCCCGAGCGTGCGGCCCGCGGAACGGCAGACAAGCTCCGCGCCTGGCAGGCGGAGGCCCTCGACGCCTATTTCGTCAAGGAACCCCGGGACTTCCTCGTGGCCGCTACCCCGGGCGCCGGGAAGACCACGTTCGCCCTCCGCCTCGTCACCGAACTCCTCGCGCAGCGCAAGATCGACCGCGTGACCGTGGTCGCCCCCACCGAGCACCTCAAGCGCCAGTGGGCGGATGCCGCACACCGCGTGGGCGTGCGGCTCGACCCGGGATTCAAGAACGCGCACGGCTGGGCCGGCAAGCACTACCACGGCGTGGCGGTCACCTATGCGCAGGTCGCCATGCGGCCGGCCCTCCATCGCAGCCTCACCGAAGGCGGCCGTTCGCTCGTGATCCTCGATGAGGTGCACCACGGCGGCGACGCCCTCAGCTGGGGCGACGCCATCCGCGAGGCCTTCGAACCGGCGACCCGTCGGCTCAACCTCACCGGCACGCCGTTCCGCTCCGACACCTCGCCGATCCCCTTCGTCACCTACTACCCGGACGAGCACGGCATCCGCACCTCGCACGCCGACTACGCGTACGGCTACGGCCGGGCCCTCGCCGACGGCGTAGTGCGCCCGGTCATCTTCATGGCCTACGCGGGAAAGATGCGCTGGCGCACCCGCACCGGCGACGAAATGGAGGCGCGGCTCGGCGAGGGCGACACGAAGGATGTGACGGCCCAGGCCTGGCGAACGGCGCTCGACCCGGAGGGCGAATGGGTGCCCGCCGTGCTCAAGGCGGCCAACCGGCGGCTCACCGAGGTGCGCCACGGCGTTCCAGATGCCGGTGGCCTCGTCATCGCCACTGACCACTACGCGGCGCGCTCATACGCCTCCATCCTCGAGACGATCACGGGGCAGGCGCCGACCGTCGTGTTGTCAGACGAGAAGGCCGCGAGCGACAAGATCGGTGAGTTCGCCGCGGGGGATTCCCGCTGGATGGTCGCCGTGCGCATGGTGTCGGAGGGCGTGGACATTCCGCGCCTCGGGGTCGGCGTGTACGCGACCTCCGCATCCACCCCCCTCTTCTTCGCCCAGGCGATCGGGCGCTTCGTGCGCACCCGGCGTCGCGGCGAGACGGCATCCATCTTCCTGCCGAGCGTGCCGTCACTCATGGCGCTCGCGGCGCAACTCGAACTCGAGCGGGACCACGCCCTCGACCGGGATCCCGGCGAGGGCCTCGAGGAGATCCTGCTCGACGACGACGCGGCCGACGACGCCAACCGGGTCGAATCCGCCTCGGGGGACGCCCTGCTCTTCGACTTCAAGCCCCTGGAATCGGAGGCGGCGTTCGACCGCGTGCTCTTCGACGGCGGCGAATTCGGGGTCGGGGCGGCGGTGGACAGCCTCGAGGAACTCGACTTCATCGGCATCCCCGGCCTGCTCGAACCCGACCAGGTGAAGGAGCTGCTTCGTCACCGCCAGGCCCGCCAGGCCAGGCGCATCACCGACCGGCAGAGACAGCCGGGCGAGTCGGATCCGGCCGAGCCGGTGCCCCTCTACCGCAACCTCAAGGAGCAGCGGGCCCTGCTCAACAGCCTCGTCGGAATGCGGGCCAAGGCGACGGGTGAGCCGCACGGCATCATTCACGCCGAGCTGCGACGCATCGCCGGTGGCCCGTCCGTCGCCCAGGCGAGCGTGTCCCAGCTGCAGGCTCGGATCGACCTGCTGCGTCGCGGCCTGCGGAGCTAGTGCACCCTCCTCGAGACCTCGATCGTCAGGCGCGACTCCGCCCGAGCGTGCCCGGCCCGAGCGGGTCCGGATCAGCGGAAGTCGCGGGATGCCGTCCGCGTCGCCATGGCGAGCGGCTCCAGGCGGTCCGCCAGCAGGTTCGTCACCCCCTCGGGGGAGCGCTCGAGGATGCCGCGCACGATCAGCGCCGGTGAGTCCCTGGCGATCCTGCGGTACCGGTTCCAGACTCCGACGCTGCAGATCACGTTTACGAGACCGGTCTCGTCCTCGAGGTTCATGAAGGTGATGCCGCTCGCGGTGGCCGGACGCTGCCGATGCGTCACGACCCCGCCCACCTCGATGCGGCGCCCGGATTCCGCCGTCGCGAGATCCGCCGAGCTCAGCACGCCTCGGGCGCTGAGTGCCGACCGCACGTGGCCGATCGGGTGGTCGTCGGGGGAGATGCCGGTCGCCCAGAGGTCGGAGGCCAGCACCTCGGCCGGATTGGGCATCGAGAACAGCGGTGGTTGCACGGAGACCATGCTGCCGGGCAGATACTCCTCGCGGTCCTGCGCGGCGCCGCCTGCTGCCCAGAGCGCCTCCCGCACCGTGAGGCCGAGCGACTCGAAGGCCCCGGCGGCGGCCAGCGCCTCGAGCTGCGCGGTGGTGAGGCCGACCCGGCGCACGAGGCTCGGCATGTCGACGTAGTCGCCGCCGGTCTCGCGCTCGGCAACGATCCTCTTCGCGAGATCCTCGCCGATGCCCTTGACCTCGGCGAGCCCGAGGCGCACCGCGAGGTTGCCGTCCCGGCGGTGGTCGTCGGTGTCGAAGTGGGCGGCGCGATCGAACGGCCCCACGGCCGGTTGCTCGTGCGCGAGGCACGCGTCGTCGCCCGTCGCCTTCTCGCCGCGCTCGTCACCCCGGGAACCGGCGCCCGCGATACCCTCGAGCCCGGCATCCCACCCCGACCTCAGGATGTCCGGCCGTCGCACCTCAACGCCGTGGCGTCGGGCATCCGCCACGAGCGAGAGCGGCGAGTAGAACCCCATCGGTTGTGCGCGCAGCAGCGACGCGAGGAACGCGGCCGGGTAGTGCAGCCGCAGCCAGGTGCTCGCGTAGACGAGCAGGCCGAAACTCAGCGAATGGCTCTCCGCGAAGCCGAAGTTCGCGAAGGCCTCGATGCGCGAATAGATGTCGTCGGCATCCGCCCCGGCGATCCCGTTGCCCGCCATGCCCTCGTAGAGTTTCGCCTTGAGCGACGCGATCTTCTCCTGCCCGCGCTTGGAGCCCATGGCCCGTCGCAGCAGGTCCGCGTCATCCGCGCTGCAGCCGCCGACGGCCATCGCCACCTGCATGAGCTGCTCCTGGAAGAGCGGAATGCCGAGGGTGCGTTCGAGCACCGGCTCGAGCAGCGGATGCAGGTAGGTGACCTTCTCGGTGCCCATCTTGCGCCGGATGTACGGGTGCACCGCGCCGCCCTGGATAGGACCGGGCCGCACCATCGCGATCTCGACCACGAGGTGGTAGAACTCGCGCGGCTGCAACCGGGGGAGCATCCCCATCTGGGCGCGGCTCTCCACCTGGAACACCCCGATCGAGTCGGCGCGGCAGAGCTGGTCGTAGACGCCCTGCTCCTCGCGCGGAAGGGTGGCGAGGGTCCACTCCTCACCGAGGTGATCGCGCACGAGGTCGAAGGTGTGCTGCAGCGCGTTGAGCATGCCCAGGCCGAGCAGGTCGAACTTGACGAGGCCCATCCAGGCACAGTCGTCCTTGTCCCACTGCAGCACCGTGCGGCCGTCCATGCGTCCATGCTCGATCGGGCATACTTCCCCGACCGGCCGGTCGGTGAGCACCATTCCGCCGGAATGGATGCCGAGGTGGCGCGGGAATTTGAGCACCTCCATCGCGAGATCGGTGACCGCTGTCGGGATGTCGTGGTCGACGCTCGAGAGCAGCGCCCCGTGCCGCTCCACCTGCTTCGACCACGCGTCCTGCTGGCCGGGACTCGCGCCGAGCGCCTTCGCCATGTCGCGCACGGCGAACTTGGGACGGTACTGGATCACGTTCGCCACCTGCGCGGCGTTGTGCCTGCCGTACCGCTCGTAGACGTGCTGGATCACCTCCTCCCGCCGGTTGGAGTCGAAGTCGACGTCGATGTCCGGCTCCTCGTCGCGCATGCTCGACAGGAAGCGCTCGAACGGCAGGTTGTAGAAGATCGGGTCGACGGCCGTCACGTCGAGCAGGAAGCACACGGCGGAGTTCGCGGCGCTGCCCCGGCCCTGGCAGAGGATGCCGCGGCCGCGGGCGAATGCCACGATCTCGTGCACGATGAGGAAGTAGCCCGGGAAGTCCTTCGCCTCGATGATGTCGAGCTCGTGGGCGATGCGCGCCCGGTTCTCGTCGCTCAGGTTCGGATAGCGGTGCGGCACGGCATCCCAGACCAGTGTGCGCAGCCAGCTCATGGGGGTGTGGCCGGGCGGAACCTCCTGGCGGGGGAGCCTGGGGCGTGCGCTGCGCAGCCGGAAGCCGACCTCCTCCGCCACCTCCACGGTGCGCTCGACCGCGCCGGGGTAGCGGGCGAAACGCTCCGCCATCTCGTCTCCCGAACGCAGGTGCGCGGCCCCGGATGCCGGCAGCCAGCCGTCCATGTCGTCGAGGCTCCGGCGGGCGCGCACCGCGGCCAGCGCGGAGGCGAGCCGGTGCTGCTCCGGCCGCGCGTAGTGCACGTTGCCCGTGGCGACGACGGGCAGCCCACGCCGCGCGGCGATCGCGGCGAGGGCGTCGTTGTGGTCGCTGTCGAGCGGGTTGCCGTGGTCGAACAGTTCCACGAGCACGTTGCCCAGGCCGAACAGGTCGACCAGGCGGTCGAGCTCCCGGGCCGCCGCCGGCTCGCCGCCGGTGGCGAGGGCCTGGCGCACCCAGCCCTTGCGGCATCCGGTGAGCACCACCCAGTGGCCGCCCGCCCGCCCGGCGAGTTCGTCGGTGTCGTAGAGCGGACGGCCCTTCTCCAGCCCGGCCAGCTGGGCCGAGGTGAGAGCGCCGGCCAGGCGGTGGTAGCCCTCCTCCTTGCGGGCGAGCACGAGCAGGTGGCTGCCCTCGGGGTCCGCTGCGCCATTCTGCGGTTTGCTGAGGCCGAGCGAGAGTTCGGCGCCGAAGACCGTCCCGATGCCCGGGTGGCTCTCCGCGGCCTCCGCCATGCGCACGATGCCGTAGAAGCCGTCGTGATCGGTGATGGCGAGGGAGTGCAGGCCGAGGCGCGCCGACTCCTCGAGCAGCTGTTCCGGCGAGGCCGCGCCGTCGAGAAAACTGAAGTTGGAGTGGGCGTGCAACTCCGCGTATGGCACGCGGGAGCCGACCTCCTCTCGCGCGGGCGGCGGCGCGTATGCCGGCCGCTTGTTCGACCAGGCCGGGTTGTCGCCACCGTCCGCCCCTACCGGCGGATTGCCCGGGCGGCGGGCGTCGGAAAGCTTGCGTTCGAACTCCGACCAGGGAATCGGCGGGTTGTTCCAGCCCATCAGTCGTACCTCGCTTCTGCCCACCAGTGGCCGCCGTCGAGCACGAGCAGCCAGGCCACCCCTGCCCCGTCGACGAGCTGGAAGCGGCTGGCCCGCCGGGAGTCATCGACGTCCCACCAGCGTTCGTCGATCGTCCACGGCCCGGTCCACGCGCCCACCGGCAGCAGGGTCGTGCCGTCGGTGGAGAACTGCGCCGGGGCGCCGGAGAGCGTTCCCCGCTCGTCGACGTCGACCGTGGCCCCCCGCTCGTCGAGCACGATCGCCGGCCGCGGCGCCTCGAACACGCTCGACGGCGCCGGGGTTGGCAGCCGGCCGGGCCACGGCTGGCTCGACGACTTGCCGCCGGTCGGGCGGTCGCCCCACGCCACGAGCGTCCGCCGGTCGAGCAGTGTTCGCCCGCCGCCCAGGACGGCGGTGAGCACCGCGCCGTGGCCGAGCATGCTCTGCACCCGGGAGAGCCCGTGGTGGATCCGCTCATCGAGGCCGGTTCCCCAGAGGCCCTCCTCGTGGTTTCCGATCGCATCGACGCTCTCGGGGACCACCCGCACCCGCGTGATGCCCGAGCTGAGACCGCTGTCCACCGCCCCGGCTCCCTGCAGCTGCCAGCGCACGCGGTCGACGACGTCTACCGCCGTGAAGGAACGCGGATGCAGCCAGCCCCGCTCAGACACGTCGCCGGACTCGGAATCCACCTCGATCCTGATCGCCGTGCAGACGAGCTTCGCGCGCACGAGTTCGGCAATGAACTCGTCGGCGGCCGCCCGGAACCCGAAGGTCACCTGGTCGACGCGGTCGAGCGGCGGTTCGAACTCCGCCACCCGGTCGAGTTGTTCCGGGGGAGTCCTGGCGACGACCGGACGGCTGTCCCTGCCGCTCGCGAGGGCGTGCAGCCACGCGCCGGACTCGCCGAAACGCGCGTCGACATCCGTGGCCGTCAGTCGCGAGAATTCGCCGAGGGTGTGGATGCCGAGCCTGCGCAGCAGGGTCGCGAGCGCCGGCTGGCCGAGCAGCCCGACCGGCATGGGCGCGAGAAACTCGGCGGACCCGCCCTCCGGCACGATCCGGATGCGCTGCCGCCCAGGAAGGCGGGCGGCGTGCTCCGCGGTGAACGGTCCGTCGGCCACACCGACGCGCGACCCGTGGATCGCCAGGCCGTCGAGGGCGTCCAGCAGCCAGAGCGCCGCCTCCTCCTCTCCGCCGTAGTACCTGGCTGGTCCGCGGGCGCGAACGGCGCAGGTGCCGGGCCGCAGCAGCTGCACGCCCGGCATCGTCTGCTCGATCGCCTCCAGCACCGGTTCGAACGAGCGGATGTCGAGCGCCTGTTCGTAGGGGAAGACGAGCAGTTGCGGGCAGCGCGCCTGCGCCTCGCGCACCCGCATACCACGCCTTACCCCCTCGACCCGGGCGGCGGCCGAGCAGGCGAAGACGACGCTGCCGTCGATGAGGGCGACTGGGACATCCGCGGCGAGTCCCTTCACGCGCGCCACCGCGGTGATGGGCCAGTCCGGGCACCACAGCAGGATCGTGCGGGTGGGGGTCGAGCGGCCGACCGGGGCCGAGAGCGCTGCGCCGGTCATCCCGCGGCCTCCTGCCGGTACGCCTCGCGCCGCACGGCCACCGCGCGGAACTGCTCGTGCGGGTCTGGCAGCCACAGCCTCGCGCTGCGCGGTCGGCCGCCCGCCCGGCTCGTGACCGTCACGGTGACCTGCCGTGCGCTCAGGTGCCCGTTGCCCTGGCCGATCCCGCTCCAGCTGCTCTCGGAGAGGCTCAGCATCGCCTCGCTCTGCGGCCAGGGGCCGAGCACGAGGAGGGTGGTTCCCCGCTGCCGGAGTCTGGCGGTGAGCCGCGAGACGCTCGCGTCGCTCGCCCGCCTGGGCGGTCGGGCCACGACGACCCCGAGCACGTCGGCGATCGCCGCGGTGACGGCGAGCCACTGGTCGCCCGGATGCGGCACGAGAACGAGGCGGTCGAGGTCGATGCCGAAGCCCGCCGCAGCCTCGACGCCGAACTCGGGCACCCCGACCACCCCGCACCAGGTGCCGGCGGCCGACGGGGCGGCGAGCAACGCCATGAGGAGGGTCGCCGATCGATCGACCGAGTAGGCAACACCCTGCTTGAGCCCGCCACCGGGGAGCAGCCCGGCGATCGCGGGGTGGGTGGGAATGGTGCGCGTGTCGAGTTTGGTGGCCTGCATCTGGCGGATGCGCGCCTGCAGACTCTCGATGGATTCCGCCCGCTCCGTCTGGCGCGCGCCAGACCGCGCGCCCGAGGGGGCGAGCGTGGTGGCGGCAGCAGAGTGGTTCACATCCCCATATTCGAACATACATTCGAATATGTCAATTGCCACCGACACCGGGACGGCGTGTCGCTGGAGAGTGCCGTCGTGAGTGCCGTCGAGCGTGTCTCAGAGGTCGGCCGGCACGAGCCGTCCGCTGCGCAGTGCCGCCTGGAATTCGACGTAGTCTCGCGCGGTCTGGTCAGCGTAGGCGACCGCGAAATCGGCGAGGGCGCGGTCGGCCCGATCGCTCAGACCGAGGTAGGCGGCGATGGACCCGGGGTCACCGGATCGCGCGTGGGCACGGGCGAGGGCGGTCGCCGTCAACCGCGCGTAAGCGATCAGCCCCCGGGGCTGGAAGGCGGTGGGGTCCGGCGACCACTTCATGTCGCGCAGCTGCCGCCCGTAGTACTGGGCACCGCCCGGCCCGGTGGTCCAGCCGAGGAAGACATCGCTCGAGGCCTGCATGAGCCGCTGGCCCTCGACCACCCGCTGTCCCTGGTGCTCCGTCGGCTCCTTGGGGCGCAGATCGAAGACCGAGCGCTGCGCCTGCTTCATCTGCAGCACGAGCAGGTCATCCGGTCCGGACCCTTCGAGCAGCACCACCCAGGAGTAGAGCCCCACGCTGCCCACCCCCACCACCTTGTGGGCGAAATCCACGATGCTGAAACGATCGAGCAGGCTTCGCCGACTCGCATTGAGCGATGCCCGATACCCGTCGAAGGTCTCGCTCACGAACTCGGCCGGCGATCCCTCGAGCGGGATGCGCGTGAGCAGCGGCGGCTGGTCGATGAACCGGCGGTGGCCGCCCTCGAGTTCGGTGAGCTTGCGGATCACCGACCAGGTGTCGCGCTTCTGGGCCTTGGCCACCCCGAAGCGAACGGCACGCCGCCCGCTCCTGCCCGTGGTCGAGGCGACGATCGCCTCGACATGGCTCGACTCCATGCGGTCGTACCAGACCCGCATGATCGGCATCGAGGCGTAGTCGCTCATGGTCGTGCGGTAGGTGCGCGCGCCCTCGAGCGCCGCGGTCTGCCCGATCTCCGGCGCGAGGCCGGCATCGAGCCCCGCCAGCACGAAGGAGGTGGTGAGCCGTTTCACGTCCCACTCGAACGAGCCCGGGAAGGTCGCGTCGAGGTCGTTCACGTCGAACACGACGCGGCGGTCCTCACCCGCGAAGAGCCCGAAGTTGGAGAGGTGGGCGTCTCCGCACAGCTGGGTGGTGAGCGCGGTGTGGGGCTGGCTCGCGAGATCCCTGGCCATGATGCGCGCGGTGCCGCGGAAGAAGGTGAAACTGGAGACCGCCATGCGCGCGTGCCTGAGCGGGATGAGCGCCGGGTCCCTGGTCGCCTCTTCGCCCTCGATCAGGGCGAGAGGATCCGCACGGTCCGCGGCCGGTTGCCAATGAGCGAGGGACGTGCGCGGCATCCGCGCCCTGGCGGCTCTCCCGAGGGATTCGTGGTCCGGCCGCGCCCCGCTCGCCTCGTCTGTCACGAGGGTCGGGCGGGGGTAGCGGTCGTGCGCCTCGCCCGCCAGGGGTCCATGCTGCTCATTGCGAGTCTCCCTTCTGCGCCGCCGGGCGGCGCACGGCATCCCGGAGCCTGGTCAGCCACAGTGCCGCGAAACCGCGCACGCTGCGTGCCGCCCGGAACGGTCCGAAGAACCAGGCGAGGATGGCCGTGACGCTGGCGAGCACGGCCACCGCGACGATCGTTCCGGCCAGGCCGCCGACGAACTGGTCGTAGAGCGAACCGGCCGTTGCGACGGGGACCGGATTGACCGTGTCGAAAAACGTGAAGCGCCCCCAGACGATGGCCAATCCGAGCAGGATCATCACGAGGGCGAGCGTCACCCCCGTCCACGCGATGGTGCGCACGCGTCGGTGGGCCACGAGAACACCGGCGACCAGGAAGAGCAGGGCCAGCCAGGGCAGCCAGGTGCCGGAGACGGCCACGACCGTGTAGGAGAACCTCGCGACGGGCACGACGTCGGACTTCGCGATCACGATGGTCCGGTCGATGGCCGGGATCCGCTCGGCGAAGCCGAGGCCCTTTTCCACGAGCACGGTCTTGAGTCGCTCGACGATCGGCCCGAGCTCGATGCCTATGGTGGCCTGCTGGTCGGCCGAGCCAACAGAATTCGGGTCGGAACTCAGCGTCGCGATGAGCTGGGCGTGTGACAGCCGGAGGGTCTTGGCCCAGGTGACGGCGAACGCGTCGGACGCCACGAAGCGGGAGACCTGGTTCTCGATGATGTCCTGGAGGCCCTGGGCCGCCGCACCCTTGAGGGAATTGAGCGCCGCCGTCGCCAGCGGGCCCGCGCCGAGCCCGGTGAGCCCGTCGATCGCGTCCGAGGCGATCCTCGGGATGTCGATCGACCGGTTGATCGCGGCGACCGCCTGATCCGCGAGATAGGCCTGCACGGCAGGATCGTCGGCGAGCGGGGCGAAGGTCGCGACGAAGGTGTTGGTGTCGAGCACTTCGACTCTCGCCCAGGCCGCCACGGCCGACACGGGGGCGAGCAGGATGCCGACGGTCACGAGGATCACGGCGAGGGTCGTCCGCGCCCAGCGACGGCGGGTGACCACGGGGAGATCGTCGTGCGGCAGTTGCTCCATGACAGCTCCGATCAGCCGGTGAGGAATACTTTATCCCTGCGTGGGCCGTCCGGCGATGAATTGTTCCGACTAGCGGATGACGACCCTCGGTTCGCTCGTGGAGGCGGTGTCGAGGGCGGCCGTGACCGGGTTCCTGCGCCTCACGGAGTACACCCACCAGCGGTAGAGGGCGAAGCGGAAGGCCGTGCCGAGCGCGAGGCCGACAACGTTCGTCGCGATGTTGTCGGCGATGATCGACGTGTAGCCGAGCAGGTAGTGCGACACCCAGAGACAGCCGAGGGCGATGACCATGCCGGCGGCGCTCACCACGGCGAACTCGATTCCTTCACGCACGACGTCGGTGCGGCGCTGCGAGCGGAATGTCCAGAATCGGTTGCCGATCCAGTTGACGAGGATGGCGAGCGACGTGGAGATCGCCTTGGCGATCACGGGCCCGCCATGCACCAGGCTCGGCTCGAGTACGGTCGTGCGGAGCGCATTGAACACGACGATGTCGACGACGAGCCCGACCCCGCCGACGAGGATGAAGCTGAGCAGTTGTCTGCCCAGGGCGGCCCTAGACTCGCGCGACATGGTGCTCCCTTGTGCTCGGCCGCTGCTCGAGTGGAGTGACGCCCCTCAGCCTGGCCGGCAGGCCCATGATGCCCCAGAGGCTCACTCGCACGATGGCCTCGCGCACAATCCCGCCGCTCATCTTCGACTCTCCGTGAACGCGCTCGATGAAGGTGATGGGAACCTCGGAAATGCGCAGCCCCGCGGTGTGGGCGTGCCAGAGCATGTCGATCTGGAAGCAGTAGCCCTGGCTCACGATCTTCTCGTAGCCGATGGTCTCGAGCGCGAACGCGGTGAATGCCCGGTAGCCGCCCGTGATATCCCGGAACGGCAGACCGAGGGCGATCCGCGCGTACAGGCTGCCGCCGCGCGAGAGAAGCGCCCGGCGCAGGGGCCAGTTCTTCACGCTGCCGCCGTCGACCCAGCGCGAGCCGAGCGCGACGTCGGCGCCGACGAGCGCGTGGAGAAGTCCCGTCAGCTGCTCTGGCTGGTGCGACCCGTCGGCATCCATCTCCACGAATCGCTCGTACCCGCGTTCGAGTCCCCAGGCGAAACCGGCGCGGTAGGCGGCTCCGATGCCCTCCTTGCCCGCGCGGTGCAGCACGTGCATCCTGTCGTGGCCGGAGGCGAGGGCGGAGGCGAGGGCTCCAGTGCCGTCTGGAGAGTTGTCGTCCACGACCAGCACATCCACGTCCGGGGCGCTGCGCAGCACCCGGGCGGCGATGTCGGCGAGGTTCTCGCGCTCGTTGTACGTCGGGATGACGACGAGCGTGCCGTTGGTGCGATGCCTCTGGGTCATGGTGTCTCCCTCGTGAGCTCGTAAACGACGGTCCGATGGACGGGGATCTCGCGAATGACGGTGAATCCGAGCCGCTGGAGTTCGACGATGTTTGCCGGTGTGCCGTGGGCCTTGAGCTCGAGATCCCACACGGTGTTCTTCGACGCGAGCGCGCCGCTCGACCGGCCGACGGTGGCCGCCTTGTCCCACAGGGCAGGCAGTTGCGTGTACGGCGCGGCAAGGGTGACGTCGGCCAGGCCGACGTACGCCTTCGGGTAGAGGTGGAGGCCAAGTCGCGGTGCCCGGGATGGCCTGGTCGTCTCGTCGAAGACGATGGCATCGCCGGGGTGGGCGTTCGCCGCGACCACTTCCGACACCTGACAGAGGTCACTCCCGCCGTCCTTGGCGAACGGGGTGCGCTGCTGCAGGTCGGTGTGGGCGGCGAGGGCCGCGACGAGCATCACGAGCGCGGCGGGGATCGCGGTGCGCAACACCGGTGCCACCGCTTCGAGCGAGCGAACGGCCGTCAGCCTGCGGGCGATCGCGTCGATGCCGACCGCGACGAAAAGCGCGGCAACCGGCGCGCAGAACGAGAGATAGCGCACGGTGTACATCGGTGCGACGAAGGTGTTGCCGATGAGCAGCGCGACCGTCGGCAGGAGAAGCCACCCGATGAGGAGCACGCGATGCTCGGACCGGGAGCGCAGGAGGGCGACGACACCGACGACGATGAGCGCCCAGCCGGCCGTGGCGAGCCAGGGGTTGCCGAACCACTGCACGATCACGATGCGGTCGAAGGTGGCGTATCCCCGGTGCGCGAGAAAGGTGATCTGTCCGTGCTGGGCAAGGCCGTAAGTGAGGATCGGTGCCGCCACGAACACGGTCACGCCCAGGGCGGCGAACCACCGGCGAAGCAGCGCGCGCCGGGCGGGGGAGGCGAGCAGCGCGAGGCCGTGAACGCCGGCGATGAGCACGAAGTAGAAGAACACGTAGATCGAGACGGCGAGGGCCAGTCCGTAGGCGAGCCACGGAAGCAGCCTCGTCACGCGCCGACCGAGCAGGGTAAAGAAGAAGATGGTGAGCCAGACGGCGATTGCCGTGCCGATGGCGTATGAGCGGCCCTCCGCAGACATGTAGCTGATGCGGGGCAGCACCACGCACACGAGGCCGGCCAGCACCGCGACCCGGCGGCCCCGCAGCCGGTCGCCGAGCACGACGATGCCGGCAACCGCGACGCCGACGGCGACCGTGCTCGGGAATCGCACCGAGAGTTCGGATGCCCCGAAGAGGTTGATCCAGAAGTGCAGAAACACGTAGTACGCACCATGCACGGCGTCGATCCTGCCGAGCTCGCCCCAGAGTGTTGCGAGCGGGCGCTCGGCCGACATGATGCTCGCTGCCTCGTCGCCCCAGAAGGAGGGAATCCACGAGCCGACGAAGTTGACGAACCAGCCGAGCAGTCCGAGACAGGCGGCGAGCGGACCGATGCCGTGCCCGAAACGCCGGGCCAGCACTCGGCCGGGCGTGACCGGTCGTTCTGCCAGGAGGTTGCTCACGGAAATCGCCTCTCGCCGCCGGTAAGCGAATCCGACTGTCGCCGGCTCGCTCATTCATGGTGGCGATTGCGCCCTGAGGTTTACCTCGGATCGGGGCAGGAGGATGTGAGAGTTCACACAGGTTTACCGGGGCGACCGGCGGGTCAGGCGATCGTCGGCAACGACACGGTGACCGTGAAACCCGCTCCGTTCGCCAGGGTGATCTCGCCGTGCGCCCTCGCGACGATCGCGTGCACGATCGCGAGGCCCAGACCGCTGCCGCCGTCCCGTTTGGCGCGCGCGTCATCCGGTCGGGAGAAGCGGTCGAAGGCCACCGGCAGAAAGTCGTCCGGCATGCCGGGGCCGGAGTCGACGACGGTGAGGATGAGATTCGACCGCGCGTGCCGCAGCGCGATCCGCACTCTCCCGCCGTTCGGCACGGCGGCGATCGCATTGCTGGCGAGGTTGCCCACGATACGACCGAAGTTGGCGACGGCGATGCGGTACACGGCCTCCGTCGGTTCTCCGGCCACGTCGAAGTCCACCGTGACGCCCTTGGGCGCGGCGAGCAGCCTCGCGCGGTCGGCCGAGGCGGCGACCTCGGCGGCCAGCTCGTCCCAGGTGCTCACCCCGTCCGGCGTCTTCGCCTCGATCTGGGACAGCTCGAGCAGCCCGGTCGCGAGCGCCGAAAGCCGGGACACCGAGTGCTGCGCCGAGGTGATTTCCGCCTCGAGGGCCCGTGCGTCTCCGGTGGAGAGGTGCGCGAGTTCGAGCTGGGTCATGAGGATCGCGAGGGGGGTGCGCAGCTCGTGGCTCGCATCGGAGACGAGCTGCCTCTCCCGATCCACCGACTGCCGCACCTCGGAGATGAATTCGTTGAGTGTGGTGGCGAGAGCCGACAGCTCGTCCGTCGCCGGTCCGATCGGCAGTGGCTCGGTCGACCCCTCGGCGACGAGCGCCTCGGCCTGCTGGCGCATCCGGTTCACGGGGCGAAGCGCCGCGCTCGTGAGCAGCCACGATGCGACACCGAACCCGGAGACCAGCAGGAGCCCCACGGTGATGAGGGCCTCGGTGATCCGGTCGAGCGAGAGGATGGCGGAGTCCTGGTTGCGGGCGGTGACGACGTGCCAGTCCCCGGCTGCGGTGGAGACCGTTTGGGTGAAGACCCGGTAGGTGTCGTCGGCGGCCACGAGTGTGTGGGCGTCGCCGGTCAGCGCGGTCAGCGTCGACAGCCGCCGCTCGAGACGGTCGGGCAGGCTCGACACCACGACCTTCCCGGCCGGGTTGACCACGGCGACGAGTTGACCGGTGCCCGGATCGTCGATCGTGCCGGAGGCGGTCTGGATCTCGGTGACGTATGGCGCCGCGTCATGGTGCAGGAGGGTCGTCGTCGTCGTGCTGACAATGTGCTCCACCTGGGCGCGAAACGCCACGACGGCGATCGCCGAGAGGAGCACGGCGATCGCGAGGCTGCCGATCGTGATGCGCCAACGAATCGAGAGGTGGCGCAGAAGTCTCACTCCACGACCTCGAGCGCGTAGCCCGTGCCCCGGGTCGTGGTGATCCGAACCCCCGTCCGCTCCGCGTCGAGCTTGCGCCGCAGGTAGCTCACGTACTGGTCGACGATGTTGGGGTCGATGTTGTCCGCCGAACCCCACACCTCCTGGAGGATGGTGGACCGGGTCACCGTGGATCCGGCCTTCCCGGCGAGGAGCCGGAGCAGCGTGAACTCCTTCGGGCTCAGGGCGAGCGTGCGCCCGTCGGCCGTCACGGTCAGCGCGAGCGAGTCAATGGTGAGGTTACCCACGGCGATGGAGAGCTTCTCGGCCGCGGCATCCCTCCGCAGCAGGGCCCGGATGCGGGCACTCAGCTCGATGAACGCGAACGGCTTGGTGAGGTAGTCGTCCGCGCCTGAGTCGAGACCGTACACGCGGTCCTCCACGGCATCCCGGGCGGTCAGAAGGAGAATGGGCAGGGAGCTGCCGGTCTCGCGGATCCGGCGGCAGATCTCGAAGCCCGACATCCGGGGCAGCATGACGTCGATCGCCGCGAGGGCGAAGTCCTCGTGTGCCACGGCGATGAGAGCGTCGATTCCGTTCTCGACGACGACGGTCTCGTACCCGTCCGCCGTGAGCCCACGGTCGATGAGACGACCCATCTCCGGGTCGTCCTCCACAATCAGGATCTTCATGGGGCTTCTCTCCGGCAACCATTGCCTCGGCGCCGCCACGCGGTCGTGGCGGCGCTTCAGCAATGTTCTCACCTTCGAGTGGACTCTCCTCAGCGCGCTCTCTCAGCGACTCAGGGCCGGGCGTCGGTCCCCAACTGTACGACCGCCCACGAGAGGGCGGGCATCCTGAGGGTCTTCGGCGCGACGGCGGCACGCTCGGCAACATCCTTCACCGTCGCCCGCACCGAGCCCTCCCTGCGTCGTTCCCCGGTATGGAGCATCGTCCGCACCGGAGCAGGCAGCCGCGCGAGCCGCCCGGCGCGGGTTGAAGATCGGGGTGAAGCGGTGTTGGCTGGGGGCAGCGAACACAACGATGGGTCGAGGCGGATTCCGATGGAACAGAACAACGAACCAGTGCAGCCACCAGTACAGCCACCAGCGCGACCGTCGGACGAGGGACTCGAGTTGAGGCCCCTGCCCGGCAGCGAGCGTGCGCCGGCGCGAGGGGTGGTGCCGACGGCGGCCGAACTCTCCCGCGAGGGCACGATCGAGGCGACGGTGGTGCTCCGGCGTAGGGCTGCCGTGGACACGGAAGCCGTACTCGCGGCCGCGCCGATGTCGAGGGAGGCACTCGCCGAGTCGATGGGCGCGGACCCGCGGGACGTCGGGCTCGTCGTGTCGACCCTCGGGTCGCTGGGGGTCACCGTCGTCTCCACCGACCTCGCCTCGCGCCGCGTGCGCATCTCCGGCACGGTCGCAACCATGGGCCGGGTCTTCGGCGTGCAGCTGCAGGCCGTCACGAGCCTCGCCGCCGACGGATCGCCCGCGAGCCACCGGCATCGCACCGGTGGTCTGATGGTGCCGGCCGCGCTCGACGGCGTGATCACGGCGGTGCTCGGGCTCGACGACCGGCCGCAAGCGCGCGCGGAGTTCCGGGTCGCCGATGCGCGGGCCGTTTCCGTGAGCTACACACCGACCGAGCTCGGGGAGATCTATCGTTTTCCGCCCGGCACCGATGGCTCGGGCCAGACCATCGCGATCATCGAGCTCGGCGGCGGGTTCGCCCAGGCGGAGCTCTCCGCCTACTTCACGAGTCTCGGCATCACGGGCCCCACCGTCACCGCGGTCGGAGTGGACGGAGTAAAGAACCAGGCGGGCAAGGATCCGGCAGGCGCGGATGGCGAGGTGCTTCTCGACATCGAGGTCGCCGGCGCCCTCAGCCCTGGGTCGGAAATCGTCGTCTACTTCGCCCCCAACACCGACGCGGGATTCGTGGATGCCGTGAGCGAGGCCGCCCACGCCTCGACCACTCCCACCTCGATGAGCATCAGCTGGGGCCAGAACGAGGACGCGTGGACCGGGCAGGCTCGCCGCACACTCGACGACGCCTTCCTCGACGCCGCCGCGCTCGGAATCACGGTGACGGCGGCCGCCGGCGACAACGGCAGCTCGGACGGAGCGAATGACGACCGTGACCACGCCGACTTCCCGGCCTCGAGTCCCCACGTGCTCGCCTGCGGCGGAACGAGCCTGCGCGCATCCGGCGGCACGGTGCGGTCGGAGACGGTCTGGAACAACGGTGCGGGCGGGGGTGCCACGGGCGGGGGAGTGAGCGACGTGTTCGCCCTGCCCGCGTGGCAGCAGAGAGTCGGCGTGCCGGCGTCCGGAACCCAGTCCGGCGGGCGCGGCGTGCCGGATGTCGCGGCCGTCGCCGATCCGACCACCGGCTATGCGGTGCTCGTGGACGGCGAGCACAAGGTCTACGGCGGCACGAGCGCCGTAGCGCCGCTCTGGGCGGCCCTCGTGGCGAGGCTCGCCCAGGCGACGGGCCGACCACTCGGGCTGCTCCAGCCCACGTTCTACCGCGCCGCCGGGACGGGCGAGAGCGAGGCAGGCTTCCGCGACGTGATCTCGGGCAACAACGGCAGCTTCTCGGCAAAACCGGGCTGGGACGCCTGCACTGGCCTCGGTGTGCCCGACGGCGTCGCGCTGCTCGCCCTGGTGAAGGCGCAACCGGGTCGCTGAGGAGGGTTGCCTGATGTCGGTGGCGGCGGATACGTTCGCAGCATGACCTTTGTCGAGGCCTGAGGCCTGAGGCCTGAGCAAGACCTATTCCCCCGCGGCGCCGGCCCGGTGCACGCCCTCGACGGGCTCAATCTCGTCGTCCCCCGAGGCACCGTCACCGCCCTGCTCGGCCCGAACGGAGCGGGCAAGACCACGACCGTCAAGGTATTGACCACCTCGATTCGACCGGATCACGGCACGGCGACGATCGACGGCATCGACGTCATCGCGCACCCCTACCGCATCCGCCCGATCATCGGCGTCTCCGGGCAGTACGCGGCGGTGGACGAGAACCTCACCGGGTTTGAGAACCTCGACATGGTGGGGCGGCTCTACCACCTCGGCGCGCAGCAGTCGCGGGCCAGGGCGAGGAAGCTGATCAGCCTCTTCGGCGCAGATGGATGGCACGTCGTTGCGGCGGCAGGGCAGGGCGGCGACAAAAGGGGCCAGTGCGTGCAATCGGGGCCGACGAGTTGGCCCCGATTGCACGTATTGGCCCCAGCGGGTGCGGGCCGGAGAGACTACCGACCGGCCGCGTAGCCCTGGGCACCGCGGGGGTTCGCCGCGGCGCTGAGCACACCGGTCACCGGGTCGATGCCGACGGCCGAGATGCGCCCGAGCGTCCAGTCACCGACCCGGGTGACCCGATGTCCCCGGGCGACCAGGTCGTCGATCACCTCGTCGCCGAGCCGCCCCTCGGCCACGGCGCCGCCGGGCTCCCAGGTGCGCGGCCAGAACGAGCCGGGGTATGAGGTGGAATGGAACATCGGCGCGTCGATCGCCTGCTGGGGGGTGTATCCGCCCACGAGGGTGCGCAGGAGGTAGAGCAGCTGCCACAGGTCCTGCTGGTCGCCGCCGGGGGAGCCGAGCGCGGCGATTGCCCTTCCGTCCTTGAGCACGAGCGTGGGGGTGAGGGTGGTACGGGGCCGCTTCCCCGGAGCCAGCGTGGACGGCGAACCGGGCTCGAGCCAGGTCATCTGCAGCCTCGACCCCAGGCAGAACCCGAGCTCGGGGATGGTCGGGGACGACTGCAGCCACCCACCGGAGGGCGTCGCGGCGATCATGTTGCCCCAGCGGTCAACGACGTCGATGTGGCAGGTGTCCCCGCGCGTCTCGCCGCTCGACGCCACCGTGGGCTCCCCGACCCCGGCGAATGCCGGGTCGTGCTCGGTGCGCAGCGTGGGGACGAACGCTTCGAAGCCGGGGACGGTGCCCGGCCGGAACTCGAGGGACGCCCAATCCGAGATGAGCGCCCTCCGCTGCGCGCTGTACTCGGCGGAGAGCAGGTACTCGAGCGGCACCCGGCGGTCGCCGTAGTACGCCTCGCGGTCCGCCATGGCGAGCTTTTCGGCCTCGAGGATCGTGTGGGCGCCGAGCGCCGTCGACGGGTCGAGGTGGTGGTCATCGAACCCCTCGAGGATCGCGAGCATCTGGAGCAGCGCCGGTCCCTGCCCCCACGCGCCGGTCTTGGCGATCGTGTAGCCGCGGAATGTCGCCGTGACGGGCGCCTCGAATCCGGAGACGAAGAGGGCCAGGTCGCCGGCGGTCATCACTCCCGCGTGATCGGTGCCCGAGGAATGCCGGTGCGGGCGCCGGACGAATGCGTCGATCTCCCGCGCGACGAAGCCGGTGCGCCAGGCGTTCCGTGCGGCGTCGATCCTCGACTCCCTGGTCGGTCCGTCGTCGGGATGGCTGGAGGTCTTCGCCGCGTGCACGAGCCGCTCGAGCGTGCGGGCGTATGCCGGGTTGGTCACGATCTCGCCCTCGACCGGCGCGCGGCCGTTCGGCATCCATTGGGCGGCGGATGTCGGCCAGTGCTCGGTGAACAGGTCGGACACTGCGGCGATCGTCGCGCCGACCCTGGCGAGCACCGGATGCCCCTTCAGTGCGTAGCCGATCGCATAGGCCAGCACATCGTCCAGTTCCCAGGTGCCGAGTTCGCGCAGCAACAACAACCAGGCATCGACGGCACCGGGCACCGCCGCGGCCAGGGCGCCGGACCCGGGCACGAGATCCAGCCCCTCTGCCCGGTAGTGCTCGGGCGTCGCCGCCTCGGGGGCCGGTCCCTGGCCCATGAGCACGACCGCGGCGCCCGGCTGCCGAGCCGTGGCGAAGAGCCCGGTCATGTCGCCCCCCGGCCCGTTGAGGTGCGGCTCGACAACGTGGAGCACGAACGCGCCGGCGACCGCCGCATCGAAGGCGTTGCCTCCGCGCTCGAGCACCGCCTGGGCCGATGCCGTGGCGAGCCAGTGGGTCGATGCGGTCATCCCGAACGTGCCCGTGAGCGTCGGACGGGTCGTGAAGGCTTCAGGAGGGGTAAACGTCACAGTGTTCCGAGAGTAGACGCCGTCGCGCCGTTCCCGAAAGCGTCCGGCGAAACCGGCGGGAGGTCGCGCTGACGGCTATCCGAGCGAAACCCACGCTACGGCGGTAGAATTGGGCGCACGACGACTGCCCAGACCCAGCAGACCGATTCTTCCGGTCGAAAGGGCTGAGGACGATGCCGATAGTCACCGCGCTGGTCCGACCGATCGCGCGGGTCTGGCTCGCCTCTGTGTCCCGCGCGTCGCTCGACCTGTCCCGACCGACGGGTGCTCCCCATGTGCACGCCGACGGCGTGGATTCCGATCGCATCCTCCTCGTCGCCGACGGGCCGTCCGTGGGGCACGGCCAGCTTTCCCACGAGCTCGGCCTCGCCGGCCACCTGGCCAGGAAGCTCTCGGCGCTCACCGGGCGGGGTGCGAAAATCGACATCATCGCCGAGGGCAACCTGACAGCCGCCGGATGCCTGGCTACTCTGGTCGGGATGGACCTGTGGCGCTTCGACGCCCTCGTGCTCACGATCGGAGCCAACGAGGCGCTCGGGCTGTCGTCGCTCGGCAGGTGGCGGCGGCAGCTCGTGGACCTGCTCGACCATGTGGAGAACACGGCATACGGCGTGCACACGTTCGTGATCGGCGTGCCGTCCTCGACATCCCGCATCCACTTTCCGCGGATGCTCGCGCACATCGTCGACCGGCAGGTCGTGCTGCTCAACGACACGACGGCCGACGTGTGCGCCGGTCGTCGGAGCGCCACCCTCCTGCCATTCGACCCGCCGCTCTCCGCAGGCGGCGACCGCAATTCGAGCAAGTCCTTCGACGGCTGGGCCAGCCTCATCGCCCCCGCCATGCGCGACAAGCTCGACAAGGTCGACATCGCGAGCGAACGGCCCAGCACCGTGCGGGCCTCGGCCGAGGTCGCGCGCCAGCAGGCGTTCGACGACCTGACCGTGCTCGGACCCGAGTCCGAGGGGAGGATCAACGTCATCACGGCGCTCGCGCGCAACATCTTCGGAACGACCGGGGTCGCCATCGTGTTCAGGCAGGGGGACGACGTGTGGGTGAGGTCCTCATTCGGAATGGACGGCTCCGGAGACGCCAGGATCGAGGAGCTGTACCGTCTCACCTCCGGCGAGGCCGGTCTCGCGGTGATCGAAGACACCTCGACCGATCCCAGAACCGCCTACTGGCCATCCTCCGCCCACGAGCACATCCGATTCTTCGCGTGCTTTCCGATCACCTCCCCGGACGGACGGTCGCTGGGGGCGTTGTGCATCGTCGACTCCAGTCCGCGCACAATGGCCCGGCGCGAGGAGGGGCTGCTTCAGGCACTCGCCGGGCGGGTACAGGAGGAATTCTGACCCCGGCGCGCCGACGGCACCCTCTGGTGCGCGCGGGTCGGGAGGCTGCACGATGAGCAGATGACCAAGAACTGGACGCCGCTCGCCGCCGCCTACCTCGTGCTGAGTGTGATTGGCCTCATCGGTGCCTGGACCTTCAATGCCTTTGCCATCGTGCAGGCCCGCGACTTCATCGGCGACTGGGTCGGAAGCGGCCCGGCGGTCTCGTCGCTCACCGTCGACCTGCTGGTCGTGGCCGTCGCCGGAAGCGTGCTGATCATCGTCGAGGCGCGAAGGCTCGGGATGAGGTTCGGCTGGCTCTACGTCGTGCTGGCCGGACTCACCGCCTTCGCCTTCACCTTTCCGCTCTTCCTCGCGGCGCGAGAGCGAACGCTCGAGGCGACACGGCGCGCGGGCCGCCAGTACGCGGCCGCCGATGAGGGGAACCCAGACGGGGGTTCGTAGACTGCCAATTGCAGAGCGACGCGAAACTCGCGCGCGTTGCGGCGGAGGTGGGCGGCACGGTGACGGTTCGGGCGGCGTTCGGCGCCCTGCGACTCGGCATGGCCATGCTCTGCCTCGTGGCACTCGTGGCGCGGTTTGTCTGGGGTCTCGGCTCGGCGACGTTCACTGCCGGCAACTTCTTCGCCTACCTCACCGTGCAGAGCAACATGGGGTTCGTCGTGGTGTCCGTCATCACGGGCGTGATCGGTCTCCGGGGCACGAACGATCCGGCCTGGCTCGACACCATGCGAGCGTCCGTGCTCAGCCTGACCGTGTCTTCCGGGGTGGTCTTCGGCTTCCTCATCGAACAGGCCGGGGCGCGCGGTTTTCGAATCGACGTGCCGTGGTCCGACCAGGTGCTGCACTTCTGGCTGCCGACGATAGCCCTTCTCGACTGGATCATCGCCCCCGGACGACGGCGTGCCCTGTGGCGCGCGGTGGTGATCGTGCTCGTCTTCACGGTGGGCTGGGGGCTCGTGACACTCGTCCGCGGCCCCATCGTGGGGTGGTATCCCTACTTCTTCCTCGACCCGGCCCAAGTGAGCGGACCGGGCGAATTCTTCCTGTTCGGCGCGCTCGCCCTTACCCTCTTCGGCGGAATCTCCAGCGGACTCGTCGCGATCAGCCGAACCCGGCCGCTCTACGAACGATGGGCCACGCGGGAGCCCCGGTCGAGTCCGGCTACTTCGAGTCCGGCTACTTCGAGTCCGGCAACTTCGAGCCCGCGAACGGCACGAGTGCGCGCAGCGCTGAGTCGACTACCTGGTCGTCGCTGAGCTTCGCAAGCCGGCGGGCCGCGTCGCCGCCGACGATCCCCACGAGCACCGGCTCTCCCGTGACCGCCTCGAGATTGATCCAACTGGTGAAATCATCGTCGGTGCCGACGAGGTTCCAGGCCGCGGCATCCGTCGACCAGAACGGCTTGTCGAACCTCAGCCATACCGTCTCCACCGCGCCAACGCCGATCGCCTGGATCGCGGCGCGGTGGGAGAACGGCAGGAGCGGCTCGAACGCGATCGAACCCTGCTGCAGCACTCCGAGCGGCACGGTGACGATCGCGCGGTCCACCTTGAGGGACTCCCCGGTGCCGAGCTTGAGGCTCACCCCGGAGTCGCTGTATGCCACTCCGACCACGGCGGTGGAGAGCGAAGTCTTCACGCCGTCGAGGGCGTCGGTGATGAGCGCGTCGAACCCGCCCATGACGAGCCGGTCGTAGTGCACGGCCTCGTCGACCCCGAACCAACTGGACAGCCGGGAGTCACTCGCGCCGTTGGTGGTGGCAAGCGAGGCGAGGTACTGGTCGAGCAGGGCGGACCCCGCGAATCCGTCGACCGTGGATGAGGCGGCAGTCTTGGCCGCCCCCGACTTGTCTAGGGAGGTCTTGAGGCTGGAATCGGTGGCCTGTGCGGCCGCCCAGTCCGTGGCCGTCCTGACCGCCGTCGGTCCGACGGTGCTCTCGGTGGTGGAGCTCGCCCCCGTGCGCGCGAGAAGCGTGCCGGTGAAGGGGTTGGTCTCCACGCCAAGGGAGGCGAGTTTGGTGAGCAGTGGGGCGTCGGTGGCCTTGCCCAGTCGCCAGGCGCCCAGTTCGACCGGCAGCGGCCACGACTTGGACGTGCGGGTGTCGATACGGCCGCCGACCCGGTTCCGCGCCTCGATCACGACCACGTTGTAGCCGTCGAGGGTGAGCAGTCGCGCGGCCTCGGCCCCCGCTGCGCCCGCGCCGATGACCGCGATCCGCTCGCCCAGCGTCGCGGCATCGGCGACGGCACCCGCGGCCCGCGCGCCGGAGCTCTGCGCGCCGAGAACGGTGCCTGGCAGGTCGTTGGAAGTGGCCTCACCGGCGAAGAACAGACGGCCCATGACGGGCTCCCGCAGGTCGTCGCGATGCTGCGGCGTCGCTCCGACAGCGAGAAAACTGTGCGATCCCAGGCTAAACGGATCGGCGGTCCACTTGCTGCGCAGCATCCCCGCGGGCCGGGGAACGGCGAGCGTGGGGCTCGGCGACGAGGTGGGCGTGGGAACCGGTTTGCCGTCGGTGCATGCCGTCAACACGAGCAGGGAGAGACCCGAACCCGCCCCGACCAGGAAACTGCGGCGACTGAACGACATTTCATCGCCACTGTACTCGTAAATGACGGGCCGAAGCCCCGGGGCGGGGCGCGCCAGGAAGCTAGTGTGACCCCATGAGCTTCTCTCTGCTGGCGCTCGTCGTGCTCGTCGGGCTGCTCGGTCCGGTGCTCGCCGGCCGCTCGTCGTGGCACCTGCCTGTGGTGGTCGGTGAACTTCTCGGCGGAATCCTGATCGGCGCATCCGGGCTTCGGCTCATCGACGCGGGGGAGCCCACCTTCACCGCCCTCGCCAACATCGGATTCGCCCTCACGATGTTCGTCGTGGGCTCCCACATCCCGGTGCGAGACCAGGCCGTGCGGTCCGCTCTCGGCCGCGGCGCCATCGGCGCGGTGGTGGCGGCGTTGGTCGCGGTGGCCGCTGGGCTGGCCCTCGCAGGGCTGTTCGGCACTGGCCATCCGGTGCTGTATGCGGTGCTCATCGCCTCCTCGTCGGCCGCCCTTGTGCTTCCCATCGCCGCCGCGATCGGGCTGACCGGTCCATCGTCCCTGCAGCTGGTGGCGCAGGTGTCCATCGCGGACACGCTGTGCATCGTCGCGCTCCCACTCGCGATCGACCCGGTGAACGCGGCTCCGGCCGCCCTCGGCGCCCTCGCGGTGATGGCGATCGCCGTGCTGGCATTCTTCGGGCTGCTCGCCCTCGACCGCCTCGGCTTGCGCCAACGGGGACACAAGGTCTCGGAGCGCCGCAAGTTCGCCCTCGAGCTGCGAATCAGCCTGCTCCTGCTCTTCGCCCTCGCCGGCCTCGCCCAGCTCACGCACGTGTCGATCATGCTCGCGGGCTTCGCCCTTGGCCTCGTCGTCGCCGCGATCGGCGAACCGCGGCGGCTCGCACGACAGCTGTTCGCCGTGACCGACGGCTTCTTCGGCCCCCTTTTCTTCGTTTGGCTCGGCGCCTCGATCCAGCTGTCCCACCTGGGCGCGCATCCGTTCATGATCCTGCTCGGCGGGTGCCTCGGGGCGGCGGCGATCGTGGCCCACGTTGCCGTGCGGCTGGTCGGCCAACCGCTCCTGCTCGGGGTGATGGCCGCCGGTCAGCTGGGTGTGCCCGTCGCGGCGGCCACCCTCGGCACGCAGTTGCACCTGCTGCGGCCGGGGGAGGACGCGGCGCTGCTGCTCGGGGCTCTCGTGACCGTCGCGGCCACGACGATCGCCGGCAGCCTGCGGGCCAGACGCACAGCGGGCGGCCCGACCGCCCTGGCGCCGCCCGGTGGAGTTCCGGCCGGGTAACCGCCAGCTGATGCCGCAACCGATCGCCGCGAGCGACCAGACGCGCCTAGAACGGCTCGCTATCGGCAGCCTCGCTGTCGGCCAGCACCAGCCGCGGACGCCGGGCATCGAGGCGGCCCACCACGATCACGGTCGAGGCGACCGCGAGGATGAACACCGAGATCCCGACCACGTAAACGAGCACGCTGAGGATGCCGCCGGGGCCGTCCGGTTCGAGGAAGGGGTACGGGTACCAGCCGGTCACCGCGCCGCGCAGCATCGTGAACGCGAGCCAGGCGAGCGGGTAGGAGACGACGAGCCACAGTCGCGTCCAGCCGACCCGCGCGCGCCCGGGCGCGAACAGCCAGTCGAGCACGATCACGATCGGCACCCAGACGTGCATCACCTCGTTCGGCCACTGCACGCCGTGATAGCCGGTGCTCGGGATGTTGCGGAGCAGCACGTTGTACACGGCAGCGGTTATCACGGCGTAGGACAGCACGGCCACTCGCACGCTGGTGAAGAACTCCGTCTCCGCTCTGCCGCGCAACGCGAGCATGCCGCCGACGAGAAGCACCACGACGTTGATCATGCTCGACTCGATGGTGAAGTATGCGAAATACTCGCCGGGCTTGAACGCGTCGTGCAGCAGCTCGTCGGTGATCTGCGTGATGATCGCGGAGAGCACGAGCAGCCCGAGAACCAGTCTGAGGGCGCCGAAACTCCGGCGCAGGGGGGAGTCGGACACCGTCGTCATCCGCTCAGGGTATCCGCTCGCGGTTCGCACCGGTCAGTCCGGTGGGCGCAACGCCATCGGCGGCATCAACTCCCGTCGCTGGTCGCGCATCCAGCGCTGGCCGGTTGCCCGTTTCTCCGCCCGGGTCGCGAACCGGTACCGATAGCTGAGCACTCGCACCAGCCGCGGGCGTTCCCCGTGGAATGGTTCCTGCCGCAGCATGCGCAGCGTCGGCCGGTCCGCCTCGAGCAGCCTGGCAAGAAACGCGTAGAACCAGCCCTCGTGCACCGAGCCGAGCGGCAGGAACCACATCAGCCAGTCCAGGCGCAGGTGATACGGCGCCCACTGCCGCGGCATCCGCCTGAGATCGCCCGGCTTGCCCTTGAACTCGTATTCGCTCCACGCGGACTCGTTATCCGGGTCGTCGTCGAGGGTTCCCTCGACAACGATCTCGATCCGCTGCCGTGTGACTGAGCCGAATGCGCCGTAGGCGTTCACCAGCTGCCAGCGGTTGAAGCTCGCGTTCATGAGTTGCCGCCGGGAGAACAGGTTCCTGATGGGCCAGTAGCTGAGAACCACGAGCAGCAGCGTCACGACGAGCACGATTGCGAGCCACCAGGGCGGGGTCTGCGCGCCGGGCATCCGGCCGAGCGGAATCACCGGCAGCACCGCGTGGGCGACCGGGTCGCTGATGGCCGCGAAGGCCAGCACGATGGTGATCCAGTTGAGCCAGGCGAAGTTGCCGGTGACGACGAGCCAGAGCTGGGTGAGCACGATGACGGCGGCCGCGGCGCTGCCCACCGGTTGCGGCGCGAACAGCAGGAAGGGCACCACCAACTGGGCGAAGTGGTTGCCGATCACCTCGAGCCGGTGCGCCCACTTCGGCAACAGGTGGGCCTGCCGGCTGAGGGGCCCCGGCATCGGCTGGGTCTCGTGGTGGTAGTACAGCGCCGTCAGGTCCCGCCAGGCGGTGTCGCCGCGCAGCTTGATCAGGCCGGCCCCGAATTCCAGCCGGAAGACGAGCCAGGCGATGAGCAGCAGGATCGTCTTCGGCGGCGGCACCTGGTTCGAACCGAGGAACGCGACGGTGAATCCCGCCTCGAGCAGCAGCATCTCCCAGCCGAAGCCGTAGAAGGTCTGGCCGACGTTGACCACCGACATGTAGAGCAACCAGAGGCCGATGAAGACGATCATCGGCAGCCACGGCGGTCCGGCCTGCGGCAGTCCCGCGATGACGGATGCGGCGAGCAGCATCCCCGTCACGCACACCGCGAGAAGCAACCGGTCGGAATAGCGCCAGCGGAACAGGGTGGGCCCACGCAGGCGTCGTTTATTCTCGAGCAGTCTCGGCACCGGCAGCAGGCCGTGCTCGCCAAGGAGCGCGCGGAACTGGTTGGCGGTGGAGAGGAACGCGACGAAGAAGATCACGGCAATGCCGCGCTGCAGGACCTGCCGCGCGAATTCGTAGTCCTGGGCATCGAACCAGTCCATGCGGCTCACCATACGCGCGCGCGGCTAGGCTCGCTGCATGGGATTGCCCGAGGTGTGCGTCTGCTACCTCATCCGGTCCGGTCCGTCGGGTGACGAGGTGCTGCTCGGGGCGAAGAAGTTCGGCCTGGGGGAGGGAAACCTCGTCGGCCCGGGCGGCAAGATCGAACCGGGGGAGACGCCCGTGCAGGCCATCATCCGCGAGGTGGCGGAGGAGACCGGGGTGGTCGTGGCCGCGGAGGGGCTGAGGCTCGCCGGGGAGCTGACCTACCCCTTTCCGCATCGGCCGGCCTGGAGCCAGAAGTCGTGGGTGTTCGTCACCCGCGACTGGTCCGGCCTGCCACGGGAGTCAGACGAACTGGCGCCGGAGTGGTTTCCGATCGGCGCGATTCCGGTGCACCGGATGTGGGACGACGCGAAGTACTGGCTGGACGACGCGCTCGGCGGCGGCTTCGTCACGGCCACGTTCGAGTTCGGGGAAGACCTGCGCACGGTGGCGGCATCCGATCATCGGCGCTTCGTCGCCTGAGCTCTCGGAGGGTCCGCGGCATCACACCGTCGGCGCGAAGAAGAAGTGCCAGCCGAACCACCACCAGCCGGCGATGATGCCCACCCGCACGATGCGGGACGTCATCACCTCGGTGAGCATCTCGTCGAGCGGCGCCACGCGATCCGGCCTGCTGCGCGAGTATGCCTCCAGGGCGATCATCGCCCCGAGAATCACGAGATAGCCGGCGATGACGACCAGGCGCGTCACGGCCGGCTCCACACGCGAAGCAGGCCGAGGCCGCCCAGCAGCCAGAGTGTGACCACGATGGTGCGGCCGATCGGCGACTCCACGAACGGGTCGAGAAGGATCGAGACGGTCGGATACTCCTGGAGGGCCGCGGCCGATCTCGTGCTGAGAATGAACGCGCCGGCCTCCCAGAGGCAGAGCGCGACCCCCAGCACCGACCACAGCACGAGCGACCGACGGATGGCATTTGGCGGGCGCGAGGCACCCACCGGATCCGGCACCCAGGCGAGCAGGAGCACCGTGATTCCGATGGCGACCATCCCGAGCAGGTCGAGCCAGCTGTGTCGGGGGGCGAGCACGAGGAACACCCCCAGCCCCGCGGTGATCGCGAGGATCACCCAGCGCGGTGCCGTCAGGAGGCGCCTGAGCAGATGGATGCGCCCGTCGGTCTGGTTGTCGATCACCAGCACGGCGACGAGGAGTCCGAACACCGCGCCGTCCACCCACGCTCCCCGCCACAGCTGGAATCCGGCCATGATCGCGAGCACGAGCGTCCAGAGGACGTCGCGACGCCTCCATCGAACGGACCTACGTCTTCCGGCGGGTGTGCTCACGAGCCAAGGTTAGAACCAGATGCTCAACCACGGTTCGACGGGCGAGCGGAAGGTGCGGTCCACCGCGACGGCGGAGTCCTCGCGCAGCTCGGTGATCCGCCCGGCCCTCGTGAGCGACACCGCGGACACCCCGCCGAGGTAGAGCGCGCTGAGCGCGTTCACCGAGAGAGCCGCCGCCGCCGCGTCGTCCGGAATGTCCCCGTCGAACGGCGCCACGGTCGCCGAACCGTCCACGGCGACATCGAGCAGCACGCGCGTGGCCGCGAAACCGAGCGGGTCGCTCACCTCGAGCACGGTGCGGCCGGGCCGGGAGTAGTGCCGGGCCTCGAGCGCCGAGCTCACGTCCAGGATGCGCGTCCACAGGTGGTCTCGCTGCTGGGCGACCCGCACCGCCCGGAAGTCGGACACCTGCCAGAGCACCGCCTCGTCGACCGGGCGCAGCGACGCCGTCACCTCGCTCACGAGATCCTGCTCGAGCAGGAAGCGCCAGAGCCCCGCGTACGCGTCATCGGTCGCCGCGACCAGGAATTTCACGTCCAGGGAGTGGGCGGCGAAGTCCGCGGGTGACCCGGTGATCCGATAGACCGCGAAGCCCTGGGCGACGCCGGCGGCGTCGTCGAACCGCACCGCGCGCAGGTTCTTCGCCGCGTCCTTGTCGTCGCCGACAAGCCCGAAGAGCCGCACCCACAGCTGGCCGCCGAACTCCATCTGCCCCGGCGTCTGCAGCCGCACCCGCTCCACGATCGCGAGGCCCTCGTCGCGCAGGTGTTCGAGCGACACGAATTGCACTCGGCCCGACGCCTCCTGGCCCGTCCACCTGGCCCGCGCAGTGTCGATGCGCCAGTCCGTCGTCATCGCCGCCGGGGCGAACCCGAAGCGGCCGTAGATCGTCGCCTCCGACACCGTGAGCATTGCCACCGGAACCCGCAGCTGGTGAGCGGTGCGCAACTCGGCCTCGAGCATCGCCCTGGCGATGCCGAGCCGGCGATGAGTGGGCGCGACGGTGACGGCGCTGATGGCCCAGGCCGTGACGGAGCGCTGGCCGGGTACGGTGAGCTCGGCCGGCCACGAGCTGACCGTGGCGACGGGAGAATCGGGCTCGGCCGCCGTGGCGTCCCACACCCCGCTCGTGCGTCGGTCGGAATAGCCGGCGAACTGTTCGCCGAGCGACTGTTCGGATGGCCGCGGGGCGTGGAACCCGCGCGCCTCGGCCCGCAACCAGAGGTCGAACGCCGCCCTGTCGCCCGGGTCGACGAGGTCGAGACGCAGGCCCTCGGCGGCGAGGCGGTCGCGGGAGCGGGGATCGATCGGCGTGCGCTGGAATTCGGAGGTCATCGCTTCAGGCTATCGGTGCCCCTGGACGCTCCGGCCCGACGCGGATGCTTGAATTGGCCCATGAGCGATTCCACCGCCTCGGCCGCCACCCACCTGCACGACCTCGCCCGATTCGTGCAGGCGTCGCCGTCGTCCTACCACGTGGTCGCCGAAGCGGCCAGGCGGCTCAGCGCGGCCGGATTCACCGCCCTCGATGAGGCGGAGCACTGGGCAGCGGATCCTGGCCGGTACTTCGCGATCCGGGATGGCGCGATCGCCGCCTGGATCCTGCCGCCGACCGCCGGCCCCGCCACGCCGTTCCGCATCGTCGGCGCACACACCGACTCGCCCGGGTTCAAGCTCAAACCGAAGCCGACCACCGGATCCCAGGGCTGGCTGCAGGCGGGAGTGGAGGTCTACGGCGGGCCGCTCTTCAATTCCTGGCTGGACCGCGAGCTCGAGTTCGCCGGTCGCCTCGTGTTCGACGACGGTACGAGCGCCCTCGTGCGCACCGGGCCGTTTCTGCGCTTTCCGCAACTCGCCGTGCACCTCGACCGCGGCGTGAACTCCGACGGGCTCACCCTCAATCCGCAATCCCACCTCAACCCGGTGATCGGCGTCGGCAACGCCGCCGACACCGACGTGATCGCCCACCTCGCGGGCCTCGTCGGCCGCGCCGGCAAGCACGTGGTCGGCTATGACGTCGTCGTCGCCGACACGCAGACCTCCGCCGTCTTCGGGCTCGATGGTGCGATGTTCGCCTCGGCCAGGCTCGACAACCTCTCGTCGGTGCACGCGGGCCTCGCCGCGCTGCTCAGGCTCGCGGAGACGGGAACGGACGGACTCGACGATATTCCCATGTTCGCCGCCTTCGACCACGAGGAGGTCGGCTCGGACACTCGGTCCGGCGCGAGCGGACCGTTTCTCGCCGACATCCTCGCCCGCATCAAGCCGGACGCCACCGAGTCGGATCGCGCCCGTGCATTTGCGAGGTCGTGGTGCCTCTCCGCCGACGCCGGTCACGCCGTGCATCCGAACTATCCGGAGCGGCACGATCCGGCAAACCGCCCGGTGGTCGGCCGCGGTCCTCTCCTCAAGATCAACGCCAACCAGCGCTACGCCACCGACGCCTTCGGGGCTGCGGAATGGGCGCGGTCCTGCCGGCAGGCCGGGGTCGACTACCAGGAGTTCGTCTCGAACAACGCGGTGCCGTGCGGGTCGACCATCGGTCCGCTGACCGCGACGCGACTCGGCATCCGCACCTTCGACGTCGGAATCGCCCTGCTCTCCATGCACTCCGCCCGCGAACTGTGCGGAGTGGAGGACCCGGCCGCCCTCGCCTCGGCGATCGGCGCCTTCCTCGCGCCGGCCACGCCCCACGAAAGGTAGACCGATGTTCCTCGCAATCGCCCAGTACACGATCGCCGAAGGCAACGAGACCGCCGTACTCGTGCATGTCGCCGAACTCGAGTCGGCGAGCCGAACGGAGCCGGGATGCCTCGCATTCGACGCGTACGTCAAGGTGGGCAGCGACCGCCGACTGGTGCTCATCGAGCGCTACCGATCGGAGGCCGACTTCGGCCTGCACCGCGAGACGGAACACTTCGCGCGGCTCGTGCTCGGGCAGATCGTGCCCCTCCTGGAGCAGCGCAGCGTCGAGAGCTGGGTGCTGCCCGACTAGCGTCCCCGACTATCCAGCGCCGGCTATCCCCCGGCGACTATCCCGCGGCGGCCACGGCGCCCAGCCGCCCGGCGACGCCGCGAGCACGGTGCATGCCTCGGCGACGAGTTCCAGGGGGAATTGGCCGCTGTGGCACTCCCCGAACTGCCACCCGTTGGCATGGCGCAGCGAGAAGCTCACCATGCTGCCGTCCACCGTCTCCGTATAGCCACCGTTCACGATCGTGAGGATCAGGTCCTCCAACTGTCCGACGAGGCTCGCCGCATCCGCCTGAGCGTGGCCGCCCAGGGGCGGGAAGCAGAACTCGTGCAGCACCCCGGCGCGCACGATCACCCCTGGCGCGTTCGTGAAGGCGAGAAGAACTGAGGCGGCGCGCGGCTCGGCCGGCACGACCTGCACGGCCTCGCTCACCGTCGCTCCCTCGTGGCGGTAGCCCGGCAGCGGGAACACGGTCACGTCGTACTCCGACGCGAGGCGGTCCAGCAGCCGGCGGGCGGCGACATGCAGGGGCTCGAGCCAGTCGATGGTTGGTCGTGTGTTCTCGGGCATGCTCCGAGTGTATTGATGGTGCGGGCCGGGGGAGCTACCGGCTGCCGATCACCGCATCCGGCACCTCGCGCAGGAAGATCTCCACGGTCTTCGGGCCGACGCCCGCGAGGGCGTCGAGCCACTCGCTGAGTTCCTTGCGCGAGCCAGACGTCTTCACCATGGCGCTCACCGAGCCGTATTGGCGCTTCACGGTGGCCATCACCTCATGCAACTCGTCGGTCATCAGATAGTCGAAGCGGGCGTAATGACCCTCGTCGAGCAGGGCGCGCAGTTGCTCCCGGTCATAGTCCGCGAAGCGGTCCAGGGTGGTGAGCCCATGCGCGATGAGCACCCGCCAGGTCTCGGCCGCGACCTCCTGCCTGATCGGCCGACCGAAGAGCAGGCTCGCCAGAAACCAGCGGAAGAGGGCGTCCGCCTCGGCGTGCGTCACGTCGATTCCGAGGTCGGCCGCGGTCAGGTGTGCCATGGCATCCCTCCAATCTCGCGGTAATCGCACAGTACGCCCCGCTCGAATCCAAGGAAAGAGGGCATTCGTGGCCACTTTGGGCGAATTGTGTGTCGAATTGCACGTAACGTGGACAGGTAGCGCTCGAGCGGGGCGCCGCGATTACGAAGGGTTCAGCCTTGGCCGACGAATGTATTCATGGATTGGATGCCGGCCTCTGCGACCAGTGCTATCCGAAACCGGCCCCCGAGGTCCAGGTTGTCGTCGCCACCAGCACGCGCACTCCCACCCGGCCGAAGCTCTCCTCCCGCGCCGCGCCGCGCCGCACGCTGGCTCCGCGCCGGCTGTCGACCACTCCGCTCGACGACGTGGGCGAGCAGCGCATCTACCACGTCACCCACATGAGCAACCTGGCCGGAATCCTCGGCAGCGGCATCCTGTCCGACCTGAGCGAGGCGTGGGAATCGCGCCCCGTCGTGGACATTTCATCGGCCGACGCTCGCGAGTCCCGCCGCAGCACCCTCGTCGCCGGTTCGGAGGGTCCGAGCGTCGCCCACTACGTGCCGTTCGTGCTGTCTCCGAACGCGAGCATCTGGCAGAGCATCCGCACAGGGGTCGCCGACCCGCGCCTGTCTGCCGACATCGCCGACACCGCGCCGTCGGACTTCGTGCTGCTCGTGACCACGGTCAAGAAGGTGATCGACAGCGAGGCAGACTCCGCCGTGACCGACGGTGACGCGGCGCACGTGCTCACCCGGTTCGGATCCACCCCGGAGGCGGCGGAGCGGATGCTGCGCCGCCTGCGCGCTGACGAAGACTCGATCCTGCACGCCGAATACCTCGTGCGCGACGCTGTGCCGTTCGAGCTTGTCACCCTCATCGGAGTGGCGAACGACAAGGCGCGGGATGCCGTCAAGGCCATCCTCAAGGCCTCGCCGACGAAGCCCAAGGTCGCCGTGTACCCGCCGTGGTTCCAGCCGGTGGACGACGACGCGGTCTGATCGTCTCTCGCGGGCTGGCGCCCTAGGCTTTCTCGTCCACGATCCCCACGAACCGGCTGCCGATCCCGTCGATCTCCCGGCGGTGCACGGTCGGCGCGGGTGGCGGCAGCTCCTCCGCGAGGTGGAAATCACAGCTCAGGTAGGTGAAGGCAGGCCACCACTTCTTGGGGCGCGCCGCCTCAGTGAACCCGCAGACGTCGCACTTCAGCTGAACCCAGACCGGCTTCTTGCCGGTGCGGTTGGCGCGCGACTGCTGCAGCCAGGCCGGCGGGTTCGACTCGATCTCGGCGAACTCCGCATCGTTCAACTTCGACGGGATGCCGTGCCGGTGCGCCATCTCGAGGGGGATATCCAGCCGCAGGGCGGCTTCACGTCTCGTAATCATGTCCCTCAACGATAGGCGCAGCTCAGCCATCGAGCAGGCCGCGGATGTCCTCGGCCGTGAGGGCCGTTGAGAACATGGCGTCGTCATCCATCACCGCGTCGAACAGCGCCGCCTTGCGGTCGCGCAGCGCCATCACCTTCTCCTCGATCGTGCCCGTCGAGACGAGACGGTAGACGTTCACGGAGCGGGTCTGGCCGATGCGATGCGTGCGGTCGACGGCCTGGGACTCGGTCGCCGGGTTCCACCACGGGTCGAGCAGGAACACGTAGTCGGCCTCGGTGAGGTTGAGCCCGAATCCGCCGGCCTTGAGGCTGATTAGGAACACCGGGGCGTCACCGGTCTTGAACCGGGCGATCACCTCCGGGCGGTGGAGTGTCGACCCGTCGAGGTATTCGTGTCGGATGCCGGCGGCGTCCAACCGCTCGGCTGCCCGGCCGAGGAACGAGGTGAACTGGCTGAAGATGAGGGCTCGATGGCCCTCGGCCACCACGTCCTCGAGCTGTTCGAGCAGTGCGTCCAGCTTGGACGAGGCGATGTCGGCGTATTTCTCGTCGACGAGCGAGGCGTCGAGGCTCAGCATCCTCAGCAGGGTCAGCGATCGGAACACGATGAAGCGGTTGCGGTCGAGGTCCTCGATGAGCCCGAGCAGCTTCTGGCGCTCCTTCTGCAAAAAGGTGTCGTAGAGCTTGCGATGCCGCGGGGCAAGGTCGATGCGCAGCACCTGCTCCTGCTTGGCCGGGAGCTCGGTGGCGACGAGCTCCTTCGTGCGCCTCATCATGAGCGGACGGATGCGACGCCGTAGCCGCGCCAACCGCTCGGCCGCGTGGGCGGAGGCCTCGGCCTCGGTGACGGAGACCGCGAACCGGGCACCGCGGCCGCCCGCGGCCGCGCCACCGGGCTTGCCGCTGCCGGGCTTGCCGCTGATCGGGCGCACGTACTCGTCGTCGAACCGCCGCCCGGAGGCGAAGAGTCCGGGGGCGACGATGGCGAAGAGCGACCACAGGTCGGTGAGGCTGTTTTCCATCGGTGTGCCGGTGATCGCGAGCTTGAACGGCGCCCTCAGTTCCACGGCGCACCCGTGTGCCTTCGAGGCATGATTCTTCACGAACTGCGCCTCGTCGAGGATCAGGCCGCCCCAGTCGATGGCCTGGTAGGCCTCGAAGTCGAGCCGGAAGAGGGCATATGAGGTGACCACGACGTGCGCGCGGCGCCCGTCCGGGCCCGTCACCAGCCCCGCGATCGACGTCCGGCTCTTCGACTCGGTCGCCGTCACGGCGTGCACCGCGAGCCCGGGGGTGAACCGGCCGGCCTCGGTCACCCAGTTGGAGACCACCGAGGTGGGCGCCACCACGAGAAACGGCCGAGGTTCCTCCTCGCGACTGTCAACATCCTGACGTTTCCCGAGAGCATGCTCCATGAGCGCGAGTGCCTGGAGGGTCTTGCCGAGGCCCATATCGTCGGCGAGAATCCCGCCGAGCCGGTGCCGCCAGAGGAACGCGAGCCAGTTGAAACCGTCCTGCTGGTACGGCCGCAGCGTGGCGTTCACGCCGGCGGGGAGCGGGGTGGCCTCCACCGACTCGACGGCGAGCAGACCGGCGGCGGCCTCCCGCCAGGTGACGGCCTGTTCCGTCTCGTCGGCGAGGTCCTCGAAGTCGGCCCAGAGGCTCGCCTGGTAGCGGCTGATACGCAGGCCGGTCTCCCACTCGGCGAGGGCACTCGCCTCCTCGATGAGTAGCTTGAGGTCGTCGAACACGGGCTGGTCGAGCGAGAGGTAGGAGTTATCAACGAGGAGGAGCTTCTTCTGGCCCTTCGACAGTGCCTTGAACAGTGTGGTGAACGGAACGTCCCGCCCCTCGACCGTGACGTACACGCCGAGGTCGAACCAGTCCCGCTTGTCGGTCTCGACCGTCTTCACGATGAGCTTCGGCGCGTCGGTAAGCTCCCGGTAGTCCGGCCGCTCGCCGACGGTCTCGATCATCACTCCCTCCGTCGCCTCGATCGCGGGAAGCACGGTGTCGGCGAATTCTGCGGCGGCGAGCCCCTGCAGCGTGGTGGTCGGCTCGAGGGTCCCCGCGAGGCGCTCGACCCGCTCGAGGATCCCGGCCTGGTCATCGTCGAGGGCGCCCGCCCGCAGCGCGCTGCGGGCTCCGTCGTACTGCCACGCCCACTCAAGGCGCACTGTCTGTTTTGGCGTGAAAGTGACCGTGAGCAGCAGGGCCGGGCGGGCCAGCTCGGGAAGCGTCACCGAGTCGTCCACGCTCGTCACCTCGAGCCGCCGGCGAAGTCGGGGGTAGAAGTCACGCAGGAACTCGTCCACGTCGGCCCGCGGCACGACGAGCCCCTCGGCCTGGCCGAGCAGCCGTCGCTGTTCGGGCCCGATTGCGCGTTCGGTCGGTGCAAGCGTGAACGTCCACGGCGCGAGACCCCAGGCGTAGATCCCGTGGTCGCCGATGGTGGCCGCAGCGGAGACCGGATGCCGCTCCCCGTCGATCGTGAACACGGTCGCGAGCCGCAGATCGCCCGCGTGGTCGTCCGTGCTCGCATCGATGCTCAGGTCGGCGCGGGCGCCGACCGTGACGGAGACGTCCTTCTTGCTTCCCACCAGCGCGATACCGATCTCGCGGGCGTCGTCGAGCAGGCGCCAGAGCAGCGGGCTCTGAAAGTCGTCCAGGTAGAGCCAGTCGGCCTCCTGCCCGCTGTAGGTCTCGCGGGTGGCGCGGTGCAGGGCCGCGAACTGAGCGAACCAGAGCTGCTGGCCCGGCTCGAGTTCGAGTCGATTGCTGAGATAGGCGAGGGAGTTCCAGGTGATGTTCGACCGCACCCAGTTGCCGGTCTTGCTCCGGATCACCGGGCGCACACCGAGCCGATGGGTCGCCTTCGGGCCCACGGCCGCCCCGGCCGGTCTCGCGGTCGGGCCGTTCCAGCGGCTGCGGGATCGGGGCAGTTGCTCACGGAGTTCGAATTGGAGGGCCATCGGCGTGTGCGCCGCCCCGGCACGGGGCGACGAGGGGGCGGAAGCGCCCGCGAGGCTGGACAACGCGATCTTCCAGGCCGGCGACCCGGCGGCCAGTGTGCCATCGGCTGCACCGGCGTCTGCACCGGCGTCTGCGTCTGCGTCTGCGCTGGCGAGTCCGCTCGCGACCTGCACCTGGTCGAGCCGGCGCACCTGCGCGGCGTTATTCACCAGCAGCGCCGCCGCAACGTGCTTGCAGTCGACGTCCACCGGGCAGCTGCAGATGCTGCTCGTTGGCCGCAACCGCCCGCCCGGGGTCGGCGCAAGCAGCACGCTGCACTGGTACGGGTGCGGCCTCGTGCCCCGCACCGTCCCGGTGAGAATGCCGGCCTCCGCGTCCCAGTGGGTCTCGACGACGGCGCCGAGCCTGGCGTAGCCCTGCCCGCGCTGAAACGCGTTGGTTCCGACGAGGCGGATGATGTCGCTCACGTCCACGAGCGGAGCGGCTTCGGACGGCATCCGCCAATCGTCTCATGTGCCTCCGACCGCCCGGAGCGCTGATGCCGGCCCGCGGGGGCGCCCACCCCGTTCTGGGACTGCCCCCGGGCACCCGCATCCGGTTACGTTTGACAGGCTGGCACTCGACACAGCGCCCGGAGCCTAAAGGAACCCGAAATTGTTCGCAGTGGAACTCACCGCCCACGTGGATGAGGTTCTGCACGCCTTCGAACAGGCCGGAGTCGTGGATCCGCTCGAGGCGATCGAACAGATCACCAGCCTGCTCGACGATCGCGCCAGCGGCACCTCGGCGTTCCGCGGCGCGAAGCTTCGCTCCGAGGTCGTGGAGCTTCTCGACAGCGCGCCGATGAGTGACCGCGCGACCCAGGAGCGCGTCTACGAGTACCTCCTCGGCAAGCTCGGCGCGCCCGGGACGTCGACCGCCGCCCCGACGCCGCGCCACATCGTCTCGCTCATGGTGGAGATGACCGCCCCGACGCCGACCGACACCATCATCGACCCGACGGTCGGCACCGCGGGCTTCCTGGTGGCCGCGGGCGACTATCTGCGCGATCACCACCCCAGGATCTGGCTCGACACCGGCCTGCGCGACCACTTCAACAACACCGCCTTCACCGGCGTCGACACCGACGCGGCACTGTGCAGCATCGCGCGGATGAACCTCCGACTTCACGGAGTGCAGAACCCCGAGATCCTGCACCGCGACTCGCTCGGGGAGGAGGGTGGCGCCGGGCGGTATTCGCTCGTCGTCGCGAACCCGCCGATCGGCGGAACCCGCGACCTCGCTCCCGCCGCGAAGCAACTGCTCTCCGTCGTCAAGACCAGAAAGACCGACCTGCTGTTCGTCGCCCACAGCCTCCGCCTGTTGAGCGACGGTGGCCGCGCGGCGATCATCGTGCCGGATGCCGTGCTGTTCGGCACGACGAAGGCGCACAAAGACCTGAGGCGCACGCTCGTGGACGAGCACTCCCTGGAGGCCGTGGTGCGCCTCCCGGCCGGTGTTCTCCGGCCGGGCTCCCACCAGTCGGCGGCCACGCAGTCGGTGTCGATCCTGCTCGTTCGCCAGGGCGCCGTCACCCGGAACGTCTGGTTCTACGACGTGCGGGCGGACGGATTCACCGCCGACGAGAAGCGCCTGCCATGCGAGTCGAGTGACCTGCCAGACCTTCTGGCCCGTTGGCAGGCTCTTTCCTCGCGGGCGGCGGCCTCCGCCACGGGCACCGCCCAAGCACCGGGATCGGTGCCTGCCGTCTCGGTGCTCGCCGTCTCGGTGCCTTTCGTCTCCGAGGCCGAACGTGCACGCACTGCTCAGTCCTTTCTCGTGCCGCGCGAGGAGATTGCGGAGCACGACTACGACCTCACCTTCAACCGCTATCGCGTTGTCCCCGCTGAGCACGTCGTGCACCGCTCGCCCAACGACATCCTCATCGACATCGCTCGGCTCGAACTGCAGATCCAACAGGCCTCGGCTGCCCTCGCGCGATCGTTGAGCGGGCAACCGGAGCTCATGGCCCAGCCAGGCACCTGGCGATGAGCACCGCGTTGCGGCTCGTCGACGTCACCGACGTCGTCGAGCCGTCGGTACCGGACCCCGGTTCGCTCGAGTTCGTGTTCATCGACCTCGGGTCAGTGGACGCGGTCACCAAGCTCGTCGCCTTCCCGAAACGGATTCTCGTTTCCGCGGCGCCGGCCCGCGCCCGGCAACGCCTGCGAAGCGGTGACGTGCTCGTCTCGACCGTGCGGCCCGGACTCAACGGCGTGGCATCCGTCTCCCCGCCGCTCGAGGGCGCGATGGCCTCGACCGCGTTCTCGGTGCTTCGGCCGAGGCCGGAACTCGTCGACGACCGCTACCTGTTCCACTGGGTGCAGGCGCCCTCGTTCGTGGCCGAGATGACGCGGCTCGCCACCGGCGGCGGAACTCCGGTCGTCTCCGATCTTCAGGTACGGGCGTCGTCGATTCCGGTTCCACCGCTGCCCGACCAACGGCGCATGGCGGCCGTTCTCGACCAGTCCGACCAGCTGCGCCACGAGAGGCGGAGCGCGATCGCGCTCCTCGACGAACTGGTCGACGCGCTCCTTCTGGATCTGCTGGAATCCACCGAGCGGGTGGGTCGGCTCGGGGACCTGATCGAGTCCGCGACCCCGGGTTCCCCGGTGAAGTCGGGCGCCGAGGTTGCGGTGCCGCTCATCCGTGGATCCAACATTCTCGAGGGCGAACTCGACCTGCCCGGCCTCGGCGTGCCCGACCGCGACGTGCACGGCCTCGACCCGGCCGACCCCGATTCGGCCGAACTGAACCGGTTCCTGGTGCGGAACGGCGACGTGCTCTTTTGCCGAACCGGCAGCGCCACCACGCTCGCGAAGGCGGCGGTCTTTCGCGGTGACGCGGCGGCGTACGGCGCCCCGTTGCTCCGGCTGCGGCCCCTTGTGGCGGACGCTGGCGACTTCCTTGCCGCCTACCTCAACGGCGCCCAGGGGAAGACGTCCCTCCGATCTCTGGGTTCGATCACCGCGAAGAGCCTGGTGTCGATGCCGACTCCCATCCCAACTGCCTCGGCACTCACGGAATTCTCGGGTCGGCTGCACGACATCCGCCTGGCGCGGGCAAGCGAACGCCTCCAGTCGGCCAGGCTCGACGAGTTGCAGACGTCGCTGCAGTTTCGTGCGTTCAACGGTCGGCTCTGAGGGTTTCCCCTCCGGGTCGGCGCGGCACGCCGACTGACCTTAGGCTGGAATGTCGCAACATCGATCCCGGGGCAGGTCACGAGTGCAGGTCATCAGTTACAACCTCCGCAAGAACCGCGCGAGCACCGAGCTCGCCGCTCTCGCGGCCGATTTCGAGCCCGACGTGTTGTGCCTCCAGGAGGCGGATACGACGGCGCTCCCGTCGGATCTTGGCGCGCTTCATCTGGCCGATTCGACCCTTCGGAACCGTCTCGGGCTCGCGCTCTACTATCGGGAAGACCGCTTCACCGCGGTGAAGACCCAGGCCTTCGAATTGAAGAAGTCCCTGCACGACCGCCTGCTGAGGCCCGCGCACGAGCGGCTCATCGCCACCAGGCTCGTCGACACTGCAGCCAAGCGGGAGCTCGTGGTCGCCTCCTTCCACGCCGCTCCGCTCACCGCGCTCAATTCCTTGCGCCGGCACCAGATCGCCGCCGCCCACGAGCAGTTGCGGGTGCTCGGCCCCAACCTGCCCACCCTCATGGTGGGCGACTACAACTATCCGCTCTTCAAGAATCACCTCAACGAGCGGATGCTCGAGTCCGGCTACGACCTCACCCTCAGCGACCGGCGCACGTACACCCGCTACAAGTTTTTCCGCGGGCACTTCGACCTGGCGACGTCGATCGGCCTCACGATCGACAACGTCACCACCCTCCCGCGCGGCACGTCCGACCACCTTCCCATTCTGGTCACCGCCTCTTACAGCGCGGATGCCCCGGTCGTCGCCGCGGGATGACACGCCTCAAATGAGGCGTAGTGTCTAACGTCGGGTGGGGGTCGAACAGGATCCCGCTGCGAGACCACGACCACCGGGGGGATTCACCGTGAGCATCATCCAACGTGCAGCAGTCACCAGCCAACACCTCGCGGCGGCGGTGAATCCGGCGGACCAACCCTGGACGGCACACGACACCCAGGTTCTCGTGGTGGCCGCGATCGGCATCGCGATCGTCGTTCTGCTCATCGTGGCGGCGAAGTTCCACGCGTTCCTGGCCCTCACCATCGGGGCGCTCTTCGTGGGAATCGCCTCCGGCATCGCCCTCGACAAGATCACCCTTTCGTTTGAGACCGGCGTCGGAGGGGTGCTCGGCTACGTCGGCGTGCTCATCGCCCTCGGCGCCATGCTCGGCAAACTGCTCGCCGATTCCGGAGGCGCCGACCGTGTCGTCGACACCCTGCTGCGGGGCAAGCCGGCCACCCTGCCCTGGAAGATGGCCCTCATCGCGTCGATCATCGGCATCCCGATGTTCTTCGAGATCGGTCTCGTGCTGCTGATCCCGATCGTGATGCTCGCCGTGCACCGCGTCAAGGGACCGGCGATGCGCCTCGGCATTCCGGCGCTGGCCGGCCTGAGCGTGCTCCACGGCTTCATCCCGCCGCACCCCGGACCCCTCGCCGCGATCGGAATCCTGCACGCGAACGTCGGGATCACGCTCGCCCTCGGCCTGCTCGTTGCCATTCCGGCCGTGATCGTCGCCGGACCGTTGTTTGGTCGACTCGCCGCGCGCTGGGTGCCGATCGGCGCGGCCGGCGCCGCCCTCGCGGTCACCGGCGGCTCGACGAGCGGGGACGGCAGGCCAGGGCGGGCTCAGGATTCGGATGCCACCCGTACGCCGTCCTTCGCTCTCACCCTCGTCACCCTGCTGTCGCCGCTCGTGCTCATGCTCGTCAAGGCGGCCGCGGACATCTGGCTGCCAGCCGGCTCCGGCATCCGCCCGTTCCTCGACTTCGTGGGCGACCCGGTGTTCGCGCTGCTCTTCGCCGTGCTGCTCGCCATGGTCACCTTCGGAACGAGCGTGGGCTTCAGCGCGGCGACGCTCAGCACCAAGATCGGCCAGAGCCTGCTGCCCATCGTCGGGGTGATCTTCATCGTCGGCGCCGGCGGGGGTTTCAAGCAGATGCTCGTGGACGGCGGCACCGGCACCGCGATCGCCAAGATCGCGATCGCCACCAACGTGTCGGTGCTCGTACTGGGCTGGATTGTCGCGGCGCTCATCCGACTTGCCACCGGGTCCGCGACCGTCGCGACCGTCACCGCGGCGGGGATCGTCGCGCCTCTCGCGGCCGGCCTCTCGCCCGCGCACCTCGCGCTGCTCGTGCTCGCGATCGGGGCCGGGTCGCTCATCTTCTCCCACGTGAACGACGCGGGGTTCTGGCTGGTGAAGGAGTACTTCGGTCTCACCGTCGGCCAGACCCTCAAGACCTGGTCAGTGATGGAGACGATCATTTCCGTCGTCGGGCTCGCCGTCGTGTTGCTGCTCTCGGTTCTGCTCTAGCGAGGCGCCGGATCATGGGCGCCGCGCGGCGATTCGGCACCGGGGTGGGCTACCTCGGCGCCGGACTCCGACTCTGGGTGACGTCGCCCCGGCTCATGCTGCTCGGGGCGATCCCGGCGTTCATCGTCGGAATCGTCTACGCCGCGGCGTTCGTGCTCTTCCTGGTGAACCTCGACTCGATCGCCGCCTGGGCGGTCCCGTTCGCCACCCAGTGGGGCGAACCGTGGCGCACGGCGACGCGCGTGGTCGCGGCGGCGGCGCTCGTCGGCGGGCTGGCGTTCGCGGCCGTCTTCACCTTCGCCGCGGTGACCCTCGCGGTGGGCGACCCGTTCTACGAGAAGATCTGGCGCGCGACGGAGCGGACACTGGGGGAGGAGCCGGCAGACCTCCACGAGCCGGCCTGGCGCGCTGCCGCGCGCGGCATCGGCAGCGGCATCCGCCTGTTCGGGCTCACCGTCGCCGTGGGCGCGCTGCTCTTCGCCTGCGGCTTCATCCCGGTGGTCGGCCAGACCGTGGTTCCCGTGCTCGGGGCGCTCCTCGGCGGCTGGATCCTGGCGCTCGAGCTCACCGGGTTCGCCTTCGATGCCCGCGGACAGCGTCTGGGTCAGCGCCGCCGAGCGCTCGGGGCGAACCGGGCCGCCGCCCTTGGCTTCGGCATCCCCATCTACCTGCTGTTCCTGGTGCCGTTCGCCGCCGTGGTGATCATGCCGGCGGCCGTTGCCGGGGCCACCCTGCTCGCGCGCGGCGCGCTGGACCGCGAGCCTCTCACGAGTCGCCAGCAGCCCAGGAGCCCGGCGCAGCCCGCGATCGCGGCTACGAACCCAGGGCCTCCACAATGAACTGCGCGCGCTCCCAGTAGCGGTCGTAGTGATGCGGGTCGTCGTTCACCTGCACCGCGTGAGCGGCCTGGCCCGGCGTCATGTTCTTCCAGCCGGGGATGCTCACGAGCTTCTTGAAGAAATTGAGGGCCGAGGTGTGCGGGTCCATCCGGTCGGCGAGGGTGCCCCAGGCGCCGTTGTCGCGTTGCTGGAAGAGGCCGCGGCTGTCGACCCCGGCCGCGTCGCCGTGATCGAGGACGCGGAGTCCGGATTCGCCCATCGCGGTCATCACTCCGATGGCCTGAGTGTGCCGTCCGATGCCGAGTGAGCGCGCGGCGGCGATGATCTGCGCCGCGTTCACGAGGCGGTCCTGGCAGTAGCCGGCCACCGGGCCGGCCGGCACGGAGATGTCCCGCACCTTGATCGTGGCGGCCGAGGGGCAGACGGGGGCGGATGCCGTGCTCCAGATCCGCGCGAAGATCGCTGGCGCGAAGACGGCGGTCCCGGCCACCGCCGCGGCGAGGATTCCGGCGAGCACGACGAGGAGCGTGATCCCCTTGCGCATTCGCATCACCCTCTTCGAGCCGCTCGAATCGCGCCGCTCGGCACGCTCGACGGCCGCCGTCGAAAACACAGCGTAGCGAATTTGGCTTGGCCGTACCTTGTAGAACACCGCCCGGCACGGCGTATCCTCGACCGATGAGACGTGCGCTCGCGTTCGGCCTGGTGTTTGCGCAGTTCGTGCTGCTTGCCGCGCTGGTCTTCGTGCCGCACGGCACGGTCTGGCCGGTCAACGGCCTCATCGTCGCGGCCACGGTCGTGCTCGGCGCGACCGGCGTGCTGCTCGCCGGGCTTGGCCTGGTCGGTCTCGGCCCCGCACTCACGGCGAGCCCGATTCCGCGCGAGAACGCGCCTTTCGTCACCGGCGGCGTCTACGGCCTGGTGCGCAATCCGATCTACACCGGCCTCATTGCGGGCGGCGCCGGCCTGGTGCTGCTCGGCGCCTCCGTGTGGCACATCGTCGCGTGGGTTCTGCTGGTGCTGCTCCTGTCGTCCAAGACTCGCTGGGAGGAGCGGATGCTCCTGGCCGAACACCCGGAATTCGCCGAGTACGCGAGGCGCGTCGGCCGGTTCCTGCCGGGCATCGGCCGGCTGCGAAAAAGATAGTCACGGCCAGCGCCCGCCCCGCGAACTCTCGTCGCCCCCCGCCCGTCCCGACCGCGC